>JBEKXB010000001.1:0-235262 GCA_049512455.1 Solirubrobacteraceae bacterium
GCAGCGCTCACGTGGCGTAGGTGCGAGACCTCCACGCCGGTCACGACGGGGTGCTGGCACTCGGTGTACTTGGTGGCAGCCAGAGCCGGCGCGCCCGCCGCGCCCACCGAGATCACGGCGACGCTTCACAGACCAGCACACGTGGCCTTCACGAGTGCTCGCCGACGACGTTGCTCCCTCATGTTCCCCTCCCCTGGCGACAAGGAATAGCGGTGCGGCAACACCGCTCACGCTGGCGACGATTCTAGCCGTCATGCGCCCCAGCGTAAGAGAGCCACGGCGTCCTGCGAGCGCCGATGCGCGATGACGCCGTCCTCACACCTGGAATGATCCGCCCCGTGCCGGCTCGCCCACCGCAGCCACTGATCCCGCCGCGGGGCGCGAGCCCTTGCTGAACCGCCTGCTTCGCACCTACCTGCGTCCGTACGCCGGTCAGGTCGCCGTCGTGGTGGCGCTGCTCGTGGCCCAAACCGTCGGGACGCTGTACCTGCCCAACCTCAACGCGGACATCATCAACAAGGGGGTTGTCGAGGGGAACCTCGGCTACATCCTGCGGACGGGCGCCCTCATGCTGGGCATCACCCTCGTGGTGGGAACCGTGGCGATCGCCGCGGTGTACTGGGCGTCGCGCGTGGCGATGGGAGCCGGCGCGGACATCCGGGGCGCGGTCTTCACCCGCGTGCAGTCCTTCTCGGCCCGCGACATGGACCGCTTCGGGACGCCGTCCCTGATCACCCGCAACACCAACGACATCCAGCAGATCCAGCTGTTCGTGCAGATGGGGCTGATGCTGATGGTCATTGCCCCGATCATGTCCGTGGGCGGCGTGATCCTCGCGGTGAGGGAGGGCGCGGCACTGTCGCCGCTGCTGGCGGTCGCCGTTCCCGTGATGGCGCTGGTCATCGGCATCGTGCTGGTGATGGTGGTGCCGCTGTTCCGCTCGATGCAGGTCAAGATCGACCGGATCAACCAGGTGCTGCGCGAGCAGATCACCGGCGTGCGGGTGATCCGTGCGTTTGTCCGCGGACGGTCGGAGGCCGAGCGTTTCAACGCAGCGAACGCCGACCTGACCGACACCGCGTTGCGGGTGAACCGGATCTTCGCCCTCACCCTGCCGGTGATGATGGCGATCATGAACCTGTCGAGTGTCGCCGTCGTGTGGTTCGGCGGCCGTTTGGTGAGCGACGGGTCGATGCCGATCGGCAACCTCACGGCCTTTCTCACCTACATCCTGCAGATCCTGCTCGCGGTGATGATGGCGGTGATGGTGGTGATCCTGCTGCCGCGCGCGGTGGCCAGCGCGGAGCGTGTCGAGGCGGTTCTCGACACGCTGCCGTCGATCGCCGATCCGCCGCACCCGGTCAGCCCGATGCTGAGCGGCGTCGTGCAGTTCGAGGACGTCACGTTCGGTTATCCGGGCAGCGAGCGTCCCGTCCTCGAGCAGCTCTCCTTCACGCTGGCGCCGGGCGAGACCAGCGCGATCATCGGCGGCACGGGGAGCGGCAAGACGACGCTGCTCAACCTCGTCCCGCGGTTCTTCGACACCACGAGCGGCCACGTGCTCGTCAACGGCGTCGACGTCCGCGATCAGCGCCAAGAAGAGCTGTGGAGCTCGCTTGGGGTTGTGCCGCAGGCGGCGTTCCTGTTCAGCGGCACAGTCGCGAGCAACCTGCGCTTCGGCAGGCCGGAGGCGAGCGACGCTGAGCTGTGGCATGCCCTGGAGATCGCTCAGGCGCACGATTTCGTCGCCGCGATGCCCGCGAATCTCGAGGCTCCGATCGATCAGGGCGGCACCAACGTCTCGGGCGGGCAGCGTCAGCGGCTGTCGATCGCGCGGGCGCTCGTCAAGCAGCCCCGTGTGTACCTGTTCGACGATTGCTTCTCGGCGCTCGATGCCGCGACCGACGCGCGCCTACGCGTCGCTCTCAAGGCAGCGACGCCCGATGCGGCGGTCGTCATCGTGGCGCAGCGGGTGAGCACGATCATGCACGCCGACCAGATCATCGTGCTCGACGAGGGGCACATCGCGGGCATGGGCACGCATGCCACGCTGCTGCGCAGCTGCGATCCCTACCGCGAGATCGTCGTCTCCCAGCTGGGTGAGGAAGCGGCAGCGTGACGCCGGCACCCAGGGGCGGCACGGGAGGGATGGGCCGGGGCCCGATGGGCCGGGGCGGGCCGCCCGCGGCGCCGGCCAAGGATCTCCCCGGAACGCTGCGGCGGCTGCTCGCCAGGCTGCGCTCCGAGCGCATCAAGCTGGTGAGCGCGCTGTTGCTGGGCGTGACCTCGGTGGCCTTCATGGTCAGCGGCCCGAGGCTCCTGGGCAATGCGACGAACGTGCTGTTCGATGGCGTTGTCGGCAAGCAGCTGCGCGCCGGGACCACGAAGGCGCAGGCCATCGTGCTGCTGCGCGCTCACGGCCACGACCAGATCGCCAAGATGGTCTCGACGATGAACGTCACCCCTGGAAGGGGTGTCGATCTCAGCGAGCTCGGCCAAGCGCTCGGCCTGGCCGCACTGGTGTACCTGCTGGGAGCCGCCTTCACCTATGGCCAGGGGTACATCATGGCGGGGGTCACCCAGCGCACGATGTTCAAGCTGCGCCGCGAGGTCGAGGAGAAGCTCGGTCGGCTGCCGTTGCGCTACTTCGACAGCCATCCGCACGGCGACATCCTCAGCAGGGTCACGAACGACATCGACAATCTCACGACGACGCTGCAGCAGGGCCTGAGCCAGCTGCTCACATCGGTGCTGACGGTCGTCGGCGTGCTGGGCATGATGTTCTGGATCTCGCCGCTGCTCGCAGCGGTGTCCGCGATCACGATTCCGCTGGCGATCGTGACCACGTTCCTCGTCGCGAAGCGGTCGCAGGTCCAGTTCGCGGCGCAGTGGGACCAGACCGGCAAGCTCAACGGGCTGGTCGAGGAGACCCATACCGGACATACGCTGGTGGCTGTCTTCGGCCGGCGCCAGGTCACGATCGACGAGTTCGGCCGCCAGAACCGCGGTCTGTACCAGGCGAGCTTCCGGGCGCAGTTCCTGTCGGGGATCATCCAGCCGTCGATCCAGTTCATCGCCAACCTCAACTACGTGGTGATCGCCGTGCTCGGTGGCTACCGGGTCGCCTCCGGCGCCCTGTCGCTCGGAGACGTGCAGGCGTTCATCCAGTACTCGCGGCAGTTCAGCATGCCGCTGACGCAGATCGCCAGCCAGATGAACATGCTGCAGTCCGGCCTGGCGTCGGCGGAGCGAGTGTTCGAGTTCCTCGAGGCGGAGGACGAGGTGGCCGACCGTCCGCCGGCTGCCGGCCCGGCGCTGGCGCCCGCGGCCGCCGGATCGGTGACGCTCGAGCACGTCTCGTTCCGCTACGAGCCGGACAAGCCGCTGATCGAGGACTTCAACCTCGACGTGGCGCCCGGCAAGACGGTGGCGATCGTCGGACCCACCGGTGCGGGCAAGACCACGATCGTCAACCTGCTCGTGCGCTTCTACGAGATCGACGCGGGCCGCATCATCCTCGACGGAACCGACTACCGCGACCTGACCCGTGACGAGGTGCGCAGCCGCTTCGGCATGGTGCTGCAGGACACCTGGCTGTTCGCGGGAACGATCCGCGACAACATCGCCTACGGGAAGCCGGGAGCGACCGACAAGGAGATCGTTGACGCGGCTGACGCCGCGTACGTCGATCGTTTCGTCCGCAGCTTGCCCGGCGGCTACGACACGCTGCTCGATCAGGACGCGTCGAACCTCTCCTCGGGGCAAGAGCAGCTGCTGACGATTGCGCGGGCGTTCCTTGCCGATCCGAGCATCCTGATCCTCGACGAGGCCACCAGCAACGTTGACACCCGCACCGAGGTCCTGATCCAGAAGGCGATGGCGCGGCTGCGGCAGGGCCGGACCAGCTTCGTCATCGCGCACCGGCTGTCCACGATCACCAACGCCGACACGATCATCGCCATGGACGCCGGACGCATCGTCGAGCAGGGCAGCCACGCCGAGCTGCTGGACCGCCGCGGCTTGTACTACGACCTCTACAACAGCCAGTTCACCGAGGCTCAGGCTGCGTGAGGTGAGCCGCTCCAGCCCGCTCGTTAGGATCCGCCGCGTGAGCGCACTCGCCGACCTGCCCCTCATCGCCTCCGGCAAGGTCCGCGAGATGTACGACCTCGGCGACGAGATCCTGATGGTCGCCTCCGACCGCATCTCGACCTACGACGTCATCCACCCGACGCCGATCCCCGGCAAGGGCCAGGTGCTGACCGGGATCTCGGTCTTCTGGTTCGAGCTGACCGCTCCGCTCGTCGCCAACCACCTGGTCTCCTATCGCGACGGCGTGCCTGACGAGGTCCGCGGCCGCGCGGTCGCGGTCAAGCGCCTGCAGATGCTGCCGATCGAGTGCGTCGTGCGCGGCTACCTCTCCGGCTCCGGCTGGAAGGACTACCAGCGGACCGGCGCCGTCTCCGGGATCGACCTCCCGGCGGGCCTGCGCGAATCGGAGCGGCTGCCCGAGACGCTCTTCACGCCATCGACGAAGGCGCCGCTCGGCACCCACGACGAGAACATCGACTTCGAAGGGGTCGTCGCGACGCTCGACGGCGACCGCGACCTTGCCACCCGCCTGCGCGACGTCTCGATCGCCGTGTATGAGCTCGCGGCCGAGCACGCCCGCGAGCGCGGCATCATCGTCGCCGACACCAAGTTCGAGCTCGGCCTCGACAGCGCTGGGACGCTGACGCTCGCCGACGAGGTTCTCACGCCGGACTCCTCGCGCTTCTGGCCCGCCGACGGCTACGAGCCGGGCAAGTCCCAGCCATCCTTCGACAAGCAGTTCGTCCGCGACTGGGCCGCCGCCAGCGGCTGGGACAAGACCGACCCGGCCCCCGCCATCCCGGACGAGATCATGGAGCGCACGCGCGAGCTGTACCGCGAGGCCTACGAGCGGATCACCGGCGCGCCGTTCGCCGACTGGCTTGCGCGCAGCGGCGCGCCGCTCGCCTAGCCTTGGCGCCGCTCCCGGAACGATCTCCGAGAGCGGCGCCGTTGGCGATGACTCCGTCCGTCTGGCTACTTGACGGGCTTCAGGTGCAGGACGATCACCTCGTTGGTCGGGGTGTTCGGGCTGCCTGACTCGTACGCGTTGTTGGCATCCGGCCAGCCGGTGAACGCGCGGGTGTTGTACTCGTCGAACGAGGCCCCGTACACCGTCGGGATGACCGGCAGGTTCGCCGCCACGTACTCCTCGAGCGGGGCCGCATCGGTCTTGACCTGAGCCGGTGTGGACGCGCCTGCGAGGGTTGCCAGCTCGCCGTCGACTGCCGGGTCGTCCAGACCCTCGATGTCGCCGGCGCCCTGACCGTTGTTCAGCGCGCTGTCGAGCCAACCGTCGTACAGGCCCCACAGCGTGATCGCCGAGTTGGACCAGTGGCTGGTTGCCGAGCCGAACTGGCCGTCGGCCAGGGCGTTGGTCCAGGCGGTGTCCGCGAGGCCGTCGAACGTGGCGTTGATGTGCGCTGCCTTCAGGTTGGCGGCCATGATCGTGTCATCCGACGCATAGTCCGTGTAGTTGGACGGGTCGGTGATCGTGATGTCGACCTCCTTGCCGTTCAGCGCGTAGTAGCCGTTGCCATCCAACGTGTAGCCGGCGCTCTTCAGCACCTGATCGGCCGCGGCGGCGTTCGAGCTCGCGGACAGCGTGTCGCCCGCAACCGCGGCGGCCTCCTGGCTCGCGAAGCTCGGCAGCACGATGCCGCTGGCGTTTGTCGCCGGCGGCTCGAGTCCGCTCTCACCAGTCATGCTGATGTCGGTGCGGTCGATCGCGTCACTGACCGCCAGGCGGACGGCCAGCTGATTCATCGGCCACGCGCGCAGGTTCGGAATCAGCGAGTTCGTGTTCACTGGCGCGAACCACACCGCGTGTCCGGCACCGCTCGTGAACGACGGGCTCAGGCCGGAAATGAAGTTGCCGGCCCAGTCGAGCTGGTTGGCATCCAGCGCCGAAAGCACCGCTGCGGTAGAGGCGTACGTCGGGAAATCGACATTGGACACTGCCGGCGGGCCGGCCTTCGCCGCCCACGGACCACCCCAGTAGCTCGGATTGGCCTTGAGCACGATGCCCGACGTCGAGCTGTAGGAGACCAACGTGTACGGACCGCTACCGACCGGACTGGTGTCGGCGTACTGGCCGGGATCGCCAACCTTGCTCCAGATCGACTGCGGAACGATCGGCACGGTACCGATGTACTGCAGCGACACATACGACGGCGCCGTGAAGTGCAGGGTGACCGTGTCGCCCTTGACACTGGCTGCCGGGCTGGCGAGAAGCAGGCCGTTGGTGTTGATGTCCTTGTGCTTCGCGACAAGGTCGTAGGTGAATGCGACATCGGCCGGGGTCAACGCCGTGCCGTTGCTCCAGCTAACGCCCTTGCGGATCGTGAACGTGATCGACCTGCCGCCGGCGCCCCACTTGAAGCCGGTCGCGAGGAAGTCGTACGGCGCCTGCAACGGCTTGGCGATATCGAACTGCAACAGCGACTCATAGATCAGCGTCGGGGCGCCGATCGAGCTCACCACCGTCGAGACGAACGGGTTGAAGTTGTCAATCAGCGTCGCTTCCTGGCTCGACTCCATCGTCAGCGTGTGCGTCGCCGACGAGGATGAGCTCGAGAATGCTCCCGCGATGGCGGCGACCACCACTCCGATCACGACGACACCAACGATCCAGCTAGTCGCTTTCGCTACCGATCCCATCCTGCGTCTCCTTTGATTGAGGCCTCAGGCTTCGCGTCAGCGAGGTGAGGTGTTGCCGCCGGTCCGCCCGGAGCGGACATCACGCCATGCGGTTCGCTTGTCACCCTACCCCGCAGCGGCGGCCAGGACGCAGCCGCCGTTCGCGCATCACACGCGCCGCGCAAGTGCGACTAGAGAGCGTGCGCGTAGGCGTCGCGAGGACGGCCGCGACGGCGGCCGCCCGCAGTAGCATCCAGGCCGTGAAGGCGCGCGTCCTCGTCAGACCCAAGGCCGGCATCCTCGACCCCCAGGGGGCGGCCGCCGAACGGGCGCTCGGCGCGCTCGGCTTCGCCGGTGTCAGCGAGGTGCGGATCGGGCGGCTGATCGAGCTGGAGGTCACCGATCCCGCGACGCTCCCGGAGATGTGCGAGCGGCTGCTCGCGAACCCGCTCATCGAGGACTACGAAGTGCTCCTCGACAGCGCGCCGTGAAGTTCGGCGTCATCGTCTTCCCCGGAAGCTGCGACGACGTGGACGCGCAGCTTGCCTGCGCCCGCGTCGCCGACGCGGTCCCGCTGTGGCACGCCGACCACGACCTCCAGGGCGTCGATGCCGTGGTCGTCCCCGGCGGCTTCTCCTACGGTGACTACCTGCGCGCCGGCGCGATCGCCCGCTTCGCGCCGATCATGACCGAGGTCATCGACTTCGCCCGCGAGGGCGGCTACGTGATGGGCATCTGCAACGGCTTTCAGGTCTGCTGCGAGGCGGGGCTGCTGCCCGGTGCGCTGCTGACCAACGTCAGCCTGCGCTTCGTCTGTCGGCAGGTCTCACTCGATGTCGCCAACGCGGACACGCCGTTCACCCGCGCCCTGCCCGCCGGCAGGCCGCTGTCGGTCCCGGTCAAGCACATGGTCGGTCGCTACTACGCCCCCGCGGACCAACTCGACCGCCTCGAGTCGTCGGCCCAGGTGGTCCTTCGCTACACCGCCGGGCAGAACCCGAACGGCTCGCTGCACGACATCGCCGGCGTCATCAACGAGCAGGGCAACGTCTTCGGCCTGATGCCTCACCCCGAGCACGCGGTCGATCCGCTGACCGGGTCGGCAGACGGTCTGGGCCTATTCGTGTCGCTGCGCGACTCGGTCTCGGGTTTGGTTGGGGGCGGTCGGTGAAGGTCGAGCGCGCGTATGGACTGCAGCGAGCGCTCGATCTCGGGCTGCGCGAGGATGAGTACGCCCGCATCCTCGAGAGCCTCGGGCGCGAGCCGACCGAGGTCGAGCTGGCGATGTTCTCGCTGATGTGGTCTGAGCACTGCGGCTACAAGCACTCCAAGCTGCTGCTGCGAACCCTCCCGACTGAGGGTCCGCGGCTCGTGATGGGGCCGGGCGAGAACGCCGGGGCGGTCGATGTCGGCGGCGGTTGGGCTGTCGCATTCAAGGTCGAGTCGCACAACCACCCGAGCGCCGTCGAGCCGTTCCAGGGCGCGGCGACGGGCGTCGGCGGGATCCTGCGCGACATCTTCGCGATCGGCGCACGGCCGATCGCCGTGCTCGACTCGCTGCGCTTCGGTGAGCCGACGAGCGAGCACTCGCGCTACCTACTCGATCACTCCGTCGCCGGGATCGGCCATTACGGCAACTCGATCGGCGTGCCGACGGTCGGCGGCGAGGTCTACTTCGAGGGCCCCTACGAGCAGAACTGCCTGATCAACGCGATGTGCGTCGGCCTCGTCCGCAAGGACGGGATGATTCGCTCCGCTGCCGCGGGCCCCGGCAACCTGCTCGTCCTGTTCGGCGCCGCGACCGGCCGTGACGGCATCGGCGGCGCGTCGGTGCTCGCGTCGGCCGAGCTCGACGAGGAGGACGCGGCGAAGCGCCCTAGCGTCCAGGTCGGCGACCCGTTCGCCGAGAAGAAGCTGATGGAGTGCTCGCTCGAGCTGCTCGAGCGCGGCCTGCTCGTGGCGCTGCAGGACTTCGGCGCCGCCGGCCTCACCTCCGCGTCCTCGGAGATGGCGAGCAAGGGCGGGGTCGGCGTCGAGATCGACATCGCGCGCGTGCCGCTGCGCGAAGCCGACATGGAGCCGTTCGAGATCGTCTCCTCCGAGTCGCAGGAAAGAATGCTCGTCGTGATCGAGCCGTCCCGGCTCGATCAGCTCCTCGCGGTCTGCGCGCACTGGGAGGTCGATGCCGCGGTGATCGGGCACGTCACCGAGGACCGAACGATTCGTGTCCGCCGCGGTGACGAGCTGCTCGGCGAGATACCGGTCGACGTGCTGGTCGACTGCCCCCTCTACGAGCTCCAACCCGCGCCACCCAAGACCCCGTTGTACGCAACGCCCCCGAAGCTGCTCCCGGATCAGACCGCGGAGCAGGACCTCCTGGCGCTATTGGGAAGCCCAAATATCGCCGACAGGCGATATTTGTTTCAGCAGTACGACAGCATCGTCCAGTCGCGCACCGTCAGAAGGCCCGGGACCGCCGACGCGGCGGTGCTGGCGCTGCCGCACGGCGGCGCGATCGCGATCTCGATCGACGGCAACGGCCGGCGCGTCGCCGCGGACCCCTACTGCGGGACCGTGGAAGCCGTGCTCGAGTGCGCGGCGAACCTCGCCTGCGTCGGCGCCGAGCCGCTAGGCCTGACGAACTGCCTCAACTTCGGCAACCCCGAGAAGCCGCACATCGCCTGGCAGCTGACGGAGTCGGTGCGTGCGCTCGGCGACGCCTGCCGGGCGCTCGAGATCCCGGTCGTCGGCGGCAACGTCTCGCTCTACAACGAGGGCGGCGAAGGCCCGATCTACCCAACCCCGGTCGTCGGAGCCGTCGGCTGGCTCCCCGATCCGGCCCTCGCGGGCCGGATCGGCTTCGCCACCGACGGGGACTTGATCGCGCTGATCGGTGACTTCCGTCCGCAATATCCCGCGAGCGAGCTGGCGAAGCTGCGCGGCGAGCCACTGCCCACTTCACTGCCCGGAGTCGACATCGCTGCCCACCGAGCCACGCAGACCCTGATCCGTGACGCAGTGCGCTCCGGGAAGCTGTCGAGCGCGCACGACGTAGCCGAGGGCGGCCTCGCCGTCGCGCTGGCCGAGTGCGCCATCGCGGGCGGACTAGGCGCCGAAGTTGAGCTCGAAGATGGCAGCGAAGCTGCCATCTTCGGCGAGACCGCGGGCGGCTTCGCCGTCTCCGGACCTGCTGCCGTGGTCCGCGAGATCGCAGCTCGCGCACCGCACCAGATCATCGGCAGCGTCGGCGGCCGGCGGCTGAAGATCAGCGCCGGCGAGACACAGATCGACGTTTCACTCGAGCGGCTCCGCGAGGCTCATGCCGCGCTCGCGGAGCGCTTCGAGTGAGAGCGGCTAGGAGAGATTGGCGACACTCTGCTGCGCGCTCGCCACCGTTCGGCCTGTGGCACTCGCGACATAGCCGAACCGCCGACAGGCGCCTCCTCCCGACATACTCCTGCTGGTGCGACGTGTGACTTCCCGTCTGCGCTCGCACCATCTACATCAGACAAGGAGGGACACCATGTCAGCAGCACCATTCTCGCGTCGCGATCGGAGGCGACCGTCACCAGCTCTCGCGATCGCGATGCTGGCCCTCGTCCTCGCCCTTGGAGGAACGGGTTACGCCGCGACCCAGACCGCCGGCGGCGTCAAGCTGGTCTACGAATACATCGCCGGTTCGCTTGCACCCCATGCCGGTGGATATTGGGATGCGGTGTGTCCAAGCGGCACGCGTCCCGTCGGTGGGGGCTTCAACACCGAGAGCGACAAGAACGTCATCGTGACCGACTCCGCTCCCTTTAGCCAGGCGATCCGGCGGATCGCAGGAGGGAGCACTCAGAACCCGGACTCGTGGACAGCAACCTTCTATAACACTGGGACAGCCAGTGCGACCGTGCAGACTATCGTTGTTTGCGCCCCTGATTGATCCTCGTGCGACCAACGCCGCGCAGGCCAGCTAGGCGTGCTTGCGCGGTGCTGGTTTCGCCAATCGTTTCGCCAAACCCTCCTAGGCTAGAGGTTCGGGTAGCCGGGGATGCCGACCCCGGCGGTGATCGGGCCGACTCGCAGCGTGCTCGACGACGCGCACGTCTGGAACGGGAACTGGATCTCCTGGGGGACGGTCTGGCCCGGCGGGTAGACCTTGAGCCCGTCGGCGTTGACCGCCGTGGTGCAGATGGCGCCCCAGTCGACGATCGCGATCTGGGCGTTCGCGGTGCCAGCGGGCTTGATCGTCACAGTCGCGTGCGACGCCGTGCTACGTGTAGCAGGCAGGCTGACCTGGGCACCGCCGCTCCAGGCAGACACGCCAGGGTAGCCGTAGAGCGTGCAGCTGTGGTGCCCGACGTTGCTGAACTCCAGCGGGTAGTACGTCCGCCCCGCGGTGGCGCCACCCCCGCCATCGCCGAGCCATACGCGCGTGTTGGCGCTCGTGCACGCCGGTACGGCTGCCGCCTTTGCGATCGGCGCGGCGGCCGACGCCAGTGCGCTCCCCAGCAGCGCTGTGCAGCAGATCAACACGCCGGCGACTGTCAGGCGCCGTGCGTTGCGAGAACTCAGTGTCATGTTGCCCCTCCTCAGGGATCCGGCCGGCTTGGCCGGCGCGCGGAATTATCCCACTCCCAGCGCCTGTGATTTGCCACAACCGTCGGCTGGGCCGGCCGCGGCCACTGGTAATCTTGGCTGGCCGTGAGGGTGGCGCCGCCGACTCTCACGGACCCTCAGATGCTTCCATCGTCTAGCAGCCTCGATCCGCGCGACGGACCGCGCGATGAGTGTGGCGTGTTCGGGGTCTATGCCCCCGGGCACGAAGTGTCGAACCTCGCTTTCTTTGGGCTCTCGGCGTTGCAGCACCGCGGCCAGGAGTCGGCCGGTATCGCCGCCGCCGACCGCGGCGGTGGCATCATCACGCGCCGCGACCTCGGCCTCGTCAGTCGAGCGCTCAACGCCAACGACCTGATCACGCTCGGCGGCGAGCTCGCGATCGGCCATGTGCGCTACTCCACGACCGGCTCGAACGCCTGGGAGAACTCGCAGCCGGTGCAGCGTGTCGGCGGCGTCGACGGCAACCGCCGCGAGCTGGCGCTGGCCCACAACGGCAACCTGATCAACGCCGTCGAGCTGCACGCGGCGCTCCGCGCCCGTGGCGTCAGCTTCTCGTCGACCTCGGACTCGGAGATCATCGCCGCGCTGATCGCGACGCACCCGGCCGAGCGGATCGAGGACGCCGCCGCAGCGGTGATGCCCCAGCTGCAGGGCGCGTTCTCCACGGTGCTGATGACCAAGGACCACGTCCTCGCGATGCGCGACCCGCTCGGCCTGCGGCCGCTGTCGATCGGCAGGCTCGCAGCGCTTCCGGACGGTGGCCCCGAGCGCTACTGCGTCGCGAGCGAGACCTGTGCGCTCGACATGATCGGCGCCGAGTTCGTGCGCGACGTCCGCGCGGGCGAGGTTGTCTGCATCGGTGACGACGGTCTGCGCGCAGTCCAGGTGATCGAGCCGGGGCGTGAGGCGTTCTGCGTCTTCGAATACATCTACTTCGCCCGCCCGGACTCGCGCTTCGCCGGGACGCCGCTCCAGGTGGTGCGCGGACGGATGGGTGAGATCCTTGCCCGCGAGTCGCCGGTCGACGCCGACCTCGTGATCCCGGTGCCCGACTCCGGCAACCCTGCGGCGCGCGGCTATGCCCGCGCGAGCGGTCTGCCCCAGGACGACGGCTTCGTCAAGAACCGCTACGTCCAGCGGACCTTCATCCAACCCGGCCAGCAGCTCCGCAAGCACGGCCTGCGGATCAAGTTCAACCCGATCCCCGAGGTCGTCGGCGGCAAGCGGCTGGTCGTCGTCGACGACTCGATCGTCCGTGGCAACACAACCGCGCAGATCGTCGGGATGCTGCGCGACGCCGGCGCCGCCGAGATCCACCTGCGGATCTCCGCGCCGCCGATCAAGCACCCCTGCCACTACGGCATCGACATGTCCACGCGCGAGGAGATGATCGCCCACGAGCGCACGGTGGGCGAGATCGCCGAACAGCTCGGCTGCGACTCGCTCGCGTATCTCTCGCTCGCGGGCATCTATGAGGCGATCGGCTTGCCCCGCGAACGCCACTGCGACGCCTGCTTCAGCGGCTCCTACCCGCTTGCCGGGAGCGAGTCGGCGAACGGCAAGTACGCGCTGGAGCTCCCTGTCGTCAACGCCTAGCGCAGGCGCGCCAACCGAGCGCGTCACTAGCATCGGCTGTTCATGACTGACATCCACGACGCGCTGCGCGCGCACTTTGGCTATGCGGCCTTCCGGCCGGGGCAGGAGGAGGTCGTGCGGGCCGCCCTGGCCGGTCGCGACGTGCTCGTCGTGATGCCGACCGGCGCCGGCAAGTCGCTCTGCTACCAGCTGCCGGCGCTGATGCGCTCCAGCCTCACGGTCGTCGTGTCACCGCTGGTCTCGCTGATGTCAGACCAGGTTGCCGGGCTCGACCGCGTCGCCGCCGGCCAGGCCGTCCTCGTCAACGCGCAGCGCGAGCTTGCCGAGAACCGCGAGGCGCTGGCACGCGTTCGCGGGGGTGATGTGCGGCTTCTGTATGTCGCACCCGAACGCTTCGCGACGCAGGGTTTCGTGGCAGCGCTCGAGGGCGTCGAGGTCGGCATGTTCGTCGTCGACGAGGCGCACTGCGTGTCGCAGTGGGGCCACGACTTCCGCCCCGAGTACTTCGAGCTGCCGGCAGCCGCTCGAGCGCTCGGCGCCCGCCAGACCTTCGCCTGCACAGCGACCGCGACGCCGCGTGTCGCCGGCGATGTGATCGTCCGCCTCGGCCTGCGCGACCCGGTGCGGGTCACGACGGGCTTCGACCGCCCGAACCTGTCCTACATCGTCGTGCCGAGCACGGGCGACCCCGACCGCCGCGAGCGGATCGTGGCGCTGCTGGCCGATCCCCAGGCGCGCCCGGCGATCGTCTACGCCGGCACTCGCGCGCGCACCGAGGAGCTGGCCGGCACGCTCGCGGCGCGCCTGCACGTGAGCGTCGTCGCCTACCACGCGGGGCTCGACCGCGACGCGCGTGCGCAGGCGCAGCGGCGCTTCATGGACGGCGACGCCGAGATTGTCGTCGCGACGAACGCGTTTGGCATGGGCATCGACAAGCCCGACGTTCGCACCGTCTGCCACGCCTCGGTGCCCGAGTCGCTCGAGGCCTACTACCAGGAGGCCGGCCGTGCCGGTCGCGACGGCCGCCCGGCGCGCTGCCTGCTGTTCGCGGCGGCGCGCGACAAGGGGCTGCACGTGCACTTCATCCAGCAGTCCGCCGCCGGCGATGCGCGGCAGGCCCGCTGGGCGCAGTACCGGGCGATCTGGGGCTTCATCGACGGCGACGGCTGCCGCCGCGCGGCGATCCAGCGCCACTTCGGGGACTTCGGCGAGCCAACCGTGTTGCCCGGCGTCGCCTGCTGCGACATCTGCGAGCCGTCGTCGTCGCCTGCGGCTCCTCCTCCGGGGCTCCGCGTCGCCCGTGCGAGGCGCGGCGTCGCATCCCAAGGCAGCCCTGGTGCGTCGCGGCCTGGTCCATCGCGCGCCCTCTCCCGCTCTGCGCAAGTCGAAATCGAAGATCTCGATCAAGCCATTGTCGAGATTGTTGTGTCGGCCCACCCGTCCGTCGGGCGCACGCGCACCGTCGAGATCCTCCGCGGCGGGCGCTCCAAGCTGATCGTGGCGAACCACTACGACGAGTTGGACCTCTACGGCGCTTTCGCCCAGCTGTCGAGCGCCGACGCGCTGGCGCAGGTCGATCGCCTGATCGAGCGCGGCGTGCTGCGCTCAACGGGCGGCCGCTTCCCCAAGCTCACGCTCGCCTAACGCCTGTTCGCGGCAGTCGCCGGGTGCGTGTTTTGCCGAGGCTGATCTGCGCATCAGTACCGATGACACCGTGCGGGGCGAGCAGGAGTGTTGCCCCAAAACTTGCCTCGGGGGAGTGCGTTGATGAGCCGCGCGCGGATCGCCATCAGTGGTGCAGCGCTGGCCGTGATCCTCACGGGATGGCTGGTCCTAGCATCGCCTGCGCAGGCCGACACTTTCTGCGTGCCTCCGGCCACGGGCTGCCAACACTCCGAGCCGACGATCGCCGCCGCGCTCACCGCCGCGAAAAACAACCCCACGCCGAACACGATCACCCTCGGCGCAGGGACGTACAGCGAGAACGGGCTCACCTACAGCGGCTCCGAACCGTTGACAATCGAGGGCGCCGGCCAGACAGCGACGACGATCGCGCCGACGAGCGCCTCGCCGACGGCGTTGACGCTGAACACCACCGCAGCGGTCTACATCACGGGTCTGCGCATCCATCTTCCGGATGCGAGCTCTGACTTCGGCGTGGACGAGACAGGCTCCGGCGGCGGGACGGTCAGCGACGTGACGATCGATGCCGACCCTGGCGCGACGGACCCGTCTGGCGTGTCGGCGTCGGGAACCTCGACCTGGACGGTCTCGGGCAGCACGATCGACCTTCCTGCGGGCGGCGACTGTATCTACGCCGACGCCGACGAGACGCAGATCACCGACGACACCCTGAGCGGCTGCGCCATGGCGATCAACGCGCAGGCCGGTACGTTTGACGCCGCCCGCCTGACGATCTCGAATGTCCAATTCGGCGTCGACATCGGCGGCGGCGGCGGGCGCCTCGACGACAGCCTGCTCACGGGCATCAGCTCGACGGGTGTGCAGCTTGGAATCGGCACCGGGACGTCGGCCACGATGACCGTCAACCAGGACACGATTGTCGGCTCCTCCGGATCGGCGGGTGTGGAGTGTTACAACGGCATCGGCGTGGCGGGCAACGTGACCGTGACCGACTCGATCATCAGCGGCTTCTCGTTCAACCTCTATCGCTACGCCGCCAGCGGAAGCTGCTCGATCACCGACACCTACAACGACTATTCAGGGTTCAACTACACCGTCAACTCCAGCCCCGGAACGGGCTCGATCACTACGACCCACCTGCAGACCGGTTCCCCCGGCTTCATCGACGCCTCCGCCGGCAACTACCGCCTCAGCGCCACTTCGCCGCTGCTGAAGCTCGACTCGACCGCCCTCGTTGTGGGGGAGTCATCGACCGACCTCGACGGTGGCGTGCGGATCATCTCCGGTAAGCGCGACCTGGGCGCGTACGAGCGGCCGCTGGCAGCGACCGCGACGAACAGCCCGGTGAGCGCGATCACGCAGACCTCTGCCGGGATCGCCGGCACGCTCAACACCGGCGGCACCTCAGGCGGCTGGCAGGTCGACTACGGCCCGACCACCAGCTATGGCTCGCACACCACGCTCACCACGCTCACGGCGTCGACAACGGACCAGCCCGTCACGACGACGCTCACGAGCCTCCAGCCTGGCCTCACCTACCACTACCAGCTCGTGCTCACGACGCCTTACGGCACCTCCACGAGTCCCGACCAGACCTTCATGACGCTGCCGCTCGTGCCCGCCGTGGTGACCGGCACTCCCACGAGCGTTACCCAGACGTCGGCAACGCTCGCCGGCACGGTCAACTCACAGGGCGTCACACCCAGCGACTGCCACTTCGACTACGGCACTACCACCGCATACGGCAGCAGCGCGCCGTGCGCGCAGAGCCCCGGCTCAGGCAGCTCGCCGGTCGCGGTCTCGGCGTCGATCTCGGGTCTCGCGCCGGGCACGACCTACCACTTCCGCCTGGTCGCCGCCAACGCGAGCGGCTCGACAACGGGCTCCGACCAGAGCTTCACCACGCCAAGCGTGCCCACGCCCAGCGCGACGGTGTCCATCACCGGCAGCCTGCACTTCACGGCCGGCGCCGTGCATGCCCCGCTGGGATGCGGCGCCGGGGGGGCGACCTGCAGCGGCAGCGTCGCAATCGACTACCGCGTGCGCCTCGCCGCGACCAAGAAGACCAAGGCGCACACCGTCACGCGCGTGCTCGGCAGCGCCTCCTACACGCTCAGCGCCGGCAAAGGCTCGACGATCAAGGTCCGCCTGAGCTCCGCCGGCAAGGCGCTGCTCGCCCGGAAGGGCAAGCTCAAGGTCACGGTCGTCGTCACGCTCGCACAGCCCGACGGCTCCGCGAAGACTGCTGTCACGCGCACGCTGACGCTGTGACCCCGTAGAGGACGAAGCGCGCTAGGAACGACGGCTAGCCGGCAGCGGCTACCGGAGTCGAGCTTCTGAGATTGAGATCGTCGTCGCGGACTTCGGGCCGCAGAACCAATGCCTTGAACGTCATGCGCTCGTCGCGAACCTCAAACGCACGCGAGCCGCGACGGGTATGCGCCGTTGCCGCGTCATGATCGCTCGGTCCTTCGTGGTCGTCATCAGCGTCGTCAGCGTCGTCAGCGTCGTCGTGCTCGGCGCCTCCTGGCGCGACGGCGCCGTGTCGACCCGTCTCCTCAGCGCGAGGGTCATCGAGGCTCTTGTGATGCTCGACCTTGTCACGGTAGAGCGCCTCGTCAGCGGCCGCAAAGGTAGCGCTGACACTGTCGGCAAGCCTGGTGGCTCCGACCGAGATGCTGAGCGGCATCTGCGTGCCGTTGAGCATGTACTTGGAGGCGTCGGCGACGATCGTCTGTGCCAGCGCCGGCCCGTTGCCTTTGGCAGCCCAGATGACGAACTCGTCGCCGCCGAGCCGACCGACCAATCCGTAGCGCGACAGCAGCTTCGCGACCTCGACCAGCACGGCGTCGCCAACGCCGTGTCCGAGGGTGTCGTTGATCTCTTTGAAATGGTCGATGTCGCAGATCAGCACCGCACCGCGCTGGCGGTCGGTGAGGGCTTCCTCCAACGTCTTCGTGATGCTGCGGCGGTTCGGGATGCCGGTCAGCTCGTCGGTGTTGGCCTCTCGCTCGAGGCGGAAGATGTGGTAGTTGAGCGACGAAGCCTCGTAGGAGTCGTTGCTGGGCAGGGCGTCGACCGCCAGCTCGCTGACGTCCCCGTAATTGAGCCTGAGCCGATCCAGGGCCGCCTCCAGCATTGGCCCTGGCGTCTCGGACCCGTTCATCATGTTGACGATGATGTCCGCCAGCTGGACGCAGGCCGCTTCGGGCGTAGGCGACTCGGCGTAGCTGGGGCCGCCGTGATGCCAGGCGATCGCGGCGGCGGTTTCCGCATCGACCCCCGAGTCGAGCGCGAACACGGCACCCACCTGAGCGTGGTCAACACCGAAGCTCTGCCATTCCAGGCGGGAGCGTTCCTCACCTGACACGTACTGCTTCGCGATCTTGTTCAGCGTCTTGATGTCGAACGCGCACGGCATGACCAGCTTCCCGCAGTCGTGCAGCAGACCGCCGAGGTGCGCCACATCGGCCTTGGCGCGAACACGCAGCGCCGTTGAGTAGGCGACTTTGGCGACCGCCAGCGAGTGCATGTACATGACGCCGCGGAAGAATCCCGCGTTCCCGGGGGCGCGCTCGAAGAACTGGTAGGTGATCGCCTCCAGGCACATCCGGCGCGTCGCGACACGGCCAACCATGATCACGGCCTCGCGCACCGTGAGCTCGCGGCCCTCGCGCGCGAAGTAGTCGGAGTTGGCGTAGCGCAGCACCGTCGTCACCAGCCCTGGGTCGAGCTCGATGGCTCCCGCCAGGTCCGAGGTCGTCGACCGCTCGTCATCGGTCAAGGCCAGCACTCGCAGCAGGTTGCGGTCCAGCACCGGAAGCCAGCCGATGACGGAGATCGCCTCCCTGATCAGCGCGTCGGTCTCCTCAGAGGTTGGTTGGCACCAATCGGCCAAACCCTTGCCGGAGCCATCCAGCGCGCTGGTCGCAGAGCGGTTCTGTCGGTTACGGAATGCCATGTCGTCAGAAGGTCGAGGTGTGTGGAGTGGTGGGAAGAGGTGAGCCGAAGCGAGTAACGCGCCTTGCTGGAGGCTGTACGCCCCCAGTCCTGGGGTCGAATCTATGGGCGATCTATGAACTAGATTCGCCTGGATCGGCGATCGAGATTAGCTTCGGCCCGGAAATCGCAGGACTGCCTCAACGAACGTTGGAGCCGGCGACGAGGACACGCTCGCGCGAAGCTGGACGGCGGCCAGGATCACCGATCCAGGTCGATCCGCACCGTCAGCAGCTCGGTCCCGACAGCGCGCACGACCGCGGCATTCAGCTTGCCCAGGCTACGCTGGCGTGCCCGCGCGTCGTCGCCGGACAGGATCGTCGCCACTCCCGTGCGCCACCGCCGGCGGGCCAGCACCCGCACGTGCGGATCGGCCTCGATGTTGCGCACATACTGGGCGCTGCGCCCGAACTCCGTGACTAGCCAGAACGTTCGTCCCTCGGCGTCGAGCCCGTTGCCGACTGGCACCGGCCGCGGCTTCCCACTCCGCCGTCCCGTCGTCTCGAGGATCGCCTGGCCGGGCGCCAGCCCAGCCCGGATCATCGTCCGGCTGAACGGGTTGACCACCCGCCGCTGAAACCACCTCACCGCGCGCCGCCGCTGCATCACTCGGCCGGCGTTTGCAGCGGGAAGTGACAGGCCGCTACGTGCGTGGGGCTGAACGCACGCAGCGGCGGCTCCCCCGCGGCGCACGTCTCCTGCGCCAGCGGGCAGCGCGTCCTGAAGCGGCAACCCGACGGGGGGTTGATCGCGCTCGGCAGGTCGCCTTTGACCGCGACGTCCGCGCGCTTCACCGAAGGGTCGGGGACCGGGATGGTCTTGACCAGCGCATCGGTGTAGGGATGCGCGGGGCGGTGGTAGATGTCATCGCCGGTGCCGAGCTCGACGAGCTTGCCGAGGTACATCACGCCGATCCTGTCCGAGAGGTACTTGACCACGGCAAGGTCGTGCGAGATCACGACCGTGGCCGTGCCGCGCTCCGCTTGGAGGCGGCGCATCAGGTTGAGGATCTGCGAGCGGATCGAGACGTCGAGCGCGCTGACCGGCTCGTCGGCGACGATCACCTTGGGGTCGAGCATCAGCGCGCGGGCCAGGCCGATGCGCTGGCGCTGCCCGCCCGAGAACTCGTGCGGGTAGCGCTCGAGTGAGTTCTGCGGCAGCCCGACCTCGCGCAGCAGGCTGGTGATCCGCTCGTCCTGCTCCTTGCGCGTGCCGATGCCCTGAATCTGGAGCGGCTCGCGCAGGATTGCCTGGACGCGCATCCGCGGATCGAGCGACGCGTAGGGATCCTGGAACATCATCTGCAGGTCGCGGCGGGCGCGGCGCAAGGCGCGACCTTTGAGGCTGAATATCCGCTTGCCCTCGAGCTCGACGGCTCCACTGTCGGCCGTCTCGTCGCCGACGATCAGCTTGCCGAGCGTCGTCTTGCCGCAGCCGGACTCGCCGACGAGGCCGAGCGTCTCGCCAGGGTCAACCTGGATCGTGATGCCAGACACCGCCTTGACTGATGCAACCTTGCGCTGGAGGACGAGCCCGGCCGTCACGGGAAACTCACGCACCACATCGGTCAGCTCGAGCAGGTGGCGAGCGTTCTCGCCGGCGGTGCTCGCGCGGTCGACCTTCTCCGCTGGGACAATCGTCGGCAGCCGCTCGACCGGCCCGTCGACGGGATGCCAACAGGCGAACAGGTGGCCGTCGGCTCCGGTCAGCGCCGGCTCCTCCGCAGCGCACTGCCCGGTGGCGTGCGAGCAGCGCGCGGCGAAGCGGCAGCCGGGCGGCGGCGGGGCGAGCTCCGGCGGCAGTCCGGGGATCGTGTAGAGCGCCTTGGTTCGATCCTGGTCGAGGCCCGGGATCGAGCCGAGCAGCGCCTGCGTGTAGGGGTGGCGCATCGAGCTGAACAGGCGCTCGGTCGGCGCCGTCTCGACGATCCGCCCGGCGTACATGACGTTGATACGGTCGGTGCGTCCTGCCACGACCCCCATGTCGTGCGTGATCAGCAGCGTCGCCATCCCGAGGCGCTCCTCGAGGTCGTCGAGCAGCGCGAGGATCTGGGCCTGGATCGTCACGTCGAGCGCGGTCGTCGGCTCGTCGGCGATCAGGACCTTGGGCTCGCAGGCCAGCGCGATCGCGATCATCACGCGCTGGCGCAGCCCGCCGGAGAGCTGGTGGGGATAGTCGCCGAGGCGCTCCCGCGGCAGCGGTAGGCCGACCAGATCGAGAATCTCGAGCGCCCGCTCGCGCGCCTCTCGCCTGGAGGCGCCACGATGCAGGCGCACCGGCTCCGCGACCTGCTCGCCGATCGGCATCGTCGGGTTGAGCGAAGACTGCGAGTCTTGGAAGATCATCGCGATCTCGTTGCCGCGCAACGCGCGGAGGTCGGCGTCGCGCAGCCCGACCAGCTCGCGCCCGCCGAGCTTGATCGATCCTTCGATGATGTGGCCACCGTTCGGCAGCAGGCCGAGGAGCGAGAGGCCGGTGATCGACTTGCCGCAGCCCGACTCTCCGACGAGACCCACCGTCTCGCCCGCGCCGATGCGCAGGTCCACGTTGCCGACGGCCTGCACGACCGAGTCGGACAGGTAGATGTGGGTGGAGAGGCTGTTGACCTCGAGGACGGAGGGCACTGTCCGGGTCTCCTAGCGGCGCCGCAGCCGGACGTCGAAGGCGTCGCGCAACGCGTCGCCGATCAGGTTAGCCGCCAGCACAACAGCGACGAGGCAAGCCCCGACCGGATAGACCAGCCACCAGTAGCCCTCCGACACGTAGACCTGGGCATTGCCGAGCATGTCGCCCCACGACGCGGTCGGGTACTGAAGGCCGAATCCGAGGAAGCCGAGGTAGGCGAGCACGAGGATCGCGTCGGCGACCTGGAACGTGATGTTGACGATCACGACCGACAGAGCATTCGGGATCAGGTGGCGGAGGACGATCCGCCGCTTGCCGGCACCCATCACCCGCGCAGCGCTGACGAAGTCCCGGGTGCGAAGCGTCAGCACCTCGCCGCGGACGAGTCGCGAGGGCACGAGCCAGGAGAACAGGCCGATGATCATGCTCTCGTCGAGCACGGTGGCGCTGAACTTCGTGGCCAGCACCAGCACCACGAACAGGAACGGGATCGACAGGAGAATGTCGACGAACCTCATCATGACGCCGTCGAGGATGCCGCCGACCAGACCAGCGATCGCGCCCCACAGCGTTCCGATCACGGTCGCGATAGCCGACGCGAAGAAGCCGATCTCGAGCGCGGTCTGTCCGCCGGCCATGATCCGGCCGAGCTCGTCGAAGCCGTGGTCGTCGGTGCCGAGAAGGTGGCTGCCACCGGGTGCCTGGTCGGTGATCAGTGGGTTGAACAGCGACTGATTCGTGTGGTAGACGAGCGGACCGATGAAGCAGAAGACAATGAAGAACACGATCACGCAGACCCCGACGACTGCGAGCTTGTTGTCCATGAACTCCCGGACGGCCAGCCTCCAGCCGCTGGCGATGACCTGGACCTCGCCCCCCTCGGGGCCGCGCGGCGACGCACCGACGAGCCCGCCCAGACCTTCGATCAGCGGTTCGAAGGGCTCAGGCAAGGCGGACCCGTGGATCAGAGACGGTGATCGCGATGTCGGCGATCAGGTTCCCGAGCACGGTCAGGAAGCCACCAAGCACGGTGTACGCGAGCAGCACGTTGTAGTCGAGGTTCGTGAGGGCGTTGTAGAACAGCAGCCCAAGGCCGGGATAGTTGAACAGCACCTCGATCAGCAGGTTGCCGGCGAGCAGCGTCGGGATCGACAGGCCGACCAGGGTGATCATCGGCAGGCAGGCGTTGCGCAGCAGGTGCCGGGACAGCACGGCGCGCTCCCCGAGGCCCTTCGCGCGCGCCAGCCGGATGTAGTCCTGCGCGAGGCTGTCGAGCGCCGAAGACCGCATGTAGCGGCTGAACGACGCCACGTTGATCAGAGCCAGTGTGACAATCGGAAGCGTCAGCTGCAACGGGTGCGTGAACGCCTGCCAGGTGGTCGTGACCGAGTCGCTGACGACCGGCGGGAAGACGTGCCAGTCGAGCGCAAGGAACTGGATCAGGATCAGGCCGAGGAAGAACGACGGCATCGAGTAGAGCGTGAAGTTCAGCGCCGTGACGGTGTAGTCGCCGATGCTGTTGCGCTTGACGGCCTGCGCGATGCCAAGCGGGATCGCGATCACCAACGACAGGAGCAGTGCAGCGCCCGACAGGTAGGCGCTGCGCCCAGCGTTCTCCTTGAACAGCGCGGTGACCGACTGGGACAGCTTGTAGGAGTAGCCGAAGTTCAGCTGCAGCAGGTTGCCGAGGTAGCTGAAGAACTGCAGGATCTCCGGCCTGTCGTAGCCGTTCAGCTTGTTCCACGACTTGACCGCCAGCGGTTGGGCCTTGGCGCCGAGCACGTCGTACACCGGCGACGGCGAGAGGTAGTGCAGCATGAGGAACGTGATCGCCGCGATCCCGAGGGTGACGATCACGGCCATCACGAGCCGGCGGATGATGTACCCGATCATCCGCGCGGCTCTCGGCGATCAGTTGCGCTCACCGATGTGCGTTCGTGGCTCTTCCGCTCCGTTTTGGAGGCGAGGGTACTGGCCACGACGAACCGCTGGTGAGCGTTTCCTCAGCTCATTCTCACTTCACGTACCAGTATTGCGGGAACCACTGCTGCTGGGTCATCGAGGTCCAGCCATCGGCCGGGCCTGCGACCTTGTTGGTGTTGACCGCCAGCAGGTAGTCGCCGTCCGGCATGAAGAACACCGGCGGGTGCGTCTCGAGGTAGGCGGCCTCCGCCTTGACGGCGCTTGGGCTGCCGCTGTGCACCGAGGCATTCATCAGCGCGTTCGCCTTCGGGTCGTTGAAGTCACCCAGGTTGAAGCCGCCACCGACGTTCCAGACGCCCTCGCCCGTCGGGTAGTAGTCCGTGAACAGGCCGCCGTAGTTGTTGACGCCCCAGTCGTTCGTGTAGGTGACCGCGGCCGGGTTCTGGTCGTTGTAGTTGGCTGTCAGGAAGTTGAACGCCTTCGTCTGAAGGGTGATGTCGATCCCGGCCTGCTTGGCGTCGGATTCGACCACCTCGGCCTCGAGCGCGCCGGTCGTCGCGACCGCCTCCGGCTGGTTTGCCCATACGAACGAGATCGGCGTCCCGGCCGGAATACCGGCGCCGCACTCACCCGAGCCGGTGCCCGGCTTGGCGCACGTGGTCGTGCCGCCCGGCACCACGTTCCAACCGTGCGACTTCAGGAGCGCTACTGCCTTTGCGGCGCTATAGGGGAAGGGCGCCGTCCCGGCCGACGCGGGCGCGTAGGGCGACGTGGGATACGTCGGCACCTCCGTGTACGCCGGCACCGCCGCGCCCTTGTAGACGGCCTTGATGATGTTCGGCTCGTCGATCAGGTAGTCGATCGCCTGGCGCACATAGGTCTGCGCGATCACGTTGTTGAAGTCGTTCGTCTTGTCCTTGAAGTTGATGATCCCGGCGAACCAGCCCCAACCAGGACCGCCGAAGACGTCGATCCCCTGCGCCGCTAGCGCCTTCCTCTCGGCCAGCTGCGAAGGGTCGAACCCGACCATGATGTCAAGCCCACCGGCCTTGACCGCATCGAGCTCAGCCGTGAAGCCCGTGTAGGTCTGAACCGAGACCTCGGACATGATCGGCTTCGGCGTGCCGCCGTAGCCCGGGTTCGGGACGAGCGTGTAGGAGCTGTTCGTCGCGCTGAACGACGTCAGCTTGAACGGCCCGTCGCCGTCCTTCCAGAGCGGGTTGGTGGCAAACGTCGCGACCGACGAGCCCTGCTTGTTCAGGTAGTCGTAGATCTTCTTCGCGACCGCGGGGTTCGACCAGTCGGTCAGGTGCGGGCCGCCCGCCGCGTCGACGTTCCAGTCAGTGCTCGGAAGCGGGTAGACGTTGTTGGTGTCCGAGAGGTTGTTGTTGAGGAAGAAGCCCGGGTTGTAGGGCCCCGTCAGATGCATGACGACGTTGTACTTGCCGCTCGTCGTGATGCTGGCGACGTTGTCGGGCATCAGGCCGGGGCTGTACTGGCCCCAGTTGGCCGGGCTCTCCTTGACGGCAGCCTTGAGCAGGTCGAACCAGAAGACGACGTCGTTGGCGACGACCGGCGCGCCGTTGGCCCAGTGCAGGCCTGGCTTGATCGGGATCGTGACGGTCTTGTCGCCGTCGCTGAAGATAGGGGTGTTGGCCGCGCTGAGGTTTTCGTCGACCTCCGGCACGTTCCCCGTCGGGCCGGCATACAGCGGCATGAACAGCTCGCTGAGCAGCGAGATCGTCCCGGTCGAGGTGTTCGCCCCCGGGGCGATCGGGAAGATGTAGGTCGGCGTCTGTCCGGTCAGCTGGCCCTGGGTTATCGTGCCGCCCTTCACGGGGGTGCCAGCGGGTGGCAGGGAGCCGTATATGCCCTTGCTGGACATGGTCGGGCTGCTGCCGCCGCATGCGGTGAGAGCGAGAGCCGCCACAGCTGTGATCAGCAACGCGGCGAGGGAGCGAGCACGAACCTTCCGCCGGCGACCAAAGCCAGTTCCGGCGTCTTGCGGCACGGTCAGGGCGTCATCGCTTCGCATAGTCCAGCCTCCCGACAGAGATGGAAAGGGCGTAAGTCGAACCTAGCGGCAGGTTTTACACGTTTCGCCTGGTCGGCGCAACGCCGGCGCCGGACTGGGTCAGCGGTCCAGACGCAAAGCCGGGTGTGCTGCGCCTGGCGTCGCGTTGCGCCTGGGTCGGGCGCCGGGCCGTGGCGCTGCTCGATATGCTCGGACGATCGTTTCGACCACGGACAGCGCAGCCGCGTCGGACGCTCCGGGAGCGAGCGCCCCGGGCGCTGTGCAGGTCAAGCGGGCGCTGCTGTCGGTCTCGGACAAGCGCGGGATCGTCGAATTTGCGCGCGGCCTCGCCGAGCTCGGCGTCGAGATCGTCTCAACCGGCGGTACCGCGCTCGAGCTGCGCGGAGCGGGCATCGACGTGCGCGCGATCGACGACTTCACCGGCTTCCCCGAGATCATGGACGGCCGTGTCAAGACGCTGCACCCGAAGCTGTACGGCGGCCTGCTCGCGGTGCGCGACAACGCCGAGCACCTGCGCCAGGCCGCCGAGCAGGGCATCGAGTTCGTTGACCTCATCTGCGTCAACCTCTATCCGTTCGAGAGCACGGCTGCGCGCCTGGGCGTGGCCGAGGACGAGGTGATCGAGAACGTCGACATCGGCGGCCCGACGATGATCCGCGCGGCCGCCAAGAATCATGCGTACTGCGCCGTCGTCGTGACCCCCGAGAGCTACGACGCGGTGCTCGAGGAGCTGCGCGGCTCCGACCGGCGGCTCTCGATGAGCACGCGGGCGAGCCTCGCCGCCGAGGCCTTCGCGGCGACCGCCCGCTACGACACGGCGATCGCACGCTGGTTTGCCGAGCGCGAAGCCGACGACTTTCAGCCGCTGCACATTCGTGCGTACGAGAAGGTGGTCGACCTCTCATACGGAGAGAACCCGCACCAGCGCGCCGCCTACTACGCGCTCGCCGGCTCCCGCCGGCACCTCCTTTCGATGGTGCGCCAGCACCACGGCAAGCAGCTCTCCTACAACAACCTGCTCG
Source organism: Solirubrobacteraceae bacterium (assembly GCA_049512455.1). GTDB lineage: Bacteria > Actinomycetota > Thermoleophilia > Solirubrobacterales > Solirubrobacteraceae > Palsa-513. Next base: position 26,179 of record JBEKXB010000001.1, read on the forward strand.
ACCTCGATGCCGCGCGACGGCTATCCGACGATCTCGCCGAGGCGCTTGAGGGGGGCGGTGGTCCGAGCTGCGTGATCGTCAAGCACAACAACCCGTGTGGTTGCGCGCTCGGGGCGTCGGGTCTCGAGGCCTACCAGCGTGCATTTGCCTGCGATCCGTTGAGCGCCTACGGCGGCGTGATCGTCATCAACACGCACGTCGATCGTGAGCTGGCCGCAGCCCTCAACGAGCAGTTCATCGAGGTGCTGTTCGCGCGCGGTTACGACGACGACGCGCTCGAGCTGCTCACGTCGAAGAAGAACGTGCGCCTGCTCGAGCATGGCGAACGGCGCGTCGGCACAAGCGAGCCCGAGCTGCGCCAGGTCGCAGGCGGCGTGCTGATCCAGGATCGCGACGAGTCGGTCGACCGCCGCGAGGACATGCGCGTGGTGACGACCCGCCAGCCGAGCGAGGATGAGTGGGAGGATCTGCTGTTCGCGTGGCGGGTCTGCAAGTACGTCCGCTCGAACGCGATCGTCCTCGCCCAGGGCCTCGCCACGGTCGGCATCGGCGCCGGGCAGATGAGCCGCGTCGACTCGGTCCGCCTCGCCGTCGAGAAGGCCCAGCTGCCCTCCCTGGCCGGGTCGGTGCTGGCCTCCGACGCCTTCTTCCCCTTTTCCGACGGCCCCGAGCTCGCCCTCGATGCGGGCATCGTCGCGATCATCCAGCCAGGCGGATCGGTTCGCGACGACGACGTGATCGCCCTCGCGCAGGACCGCGGCATCGCGATGGTGATGACCGGCCGCCGCCACTTCCGCCACTAGCGATACCCTGCGATTGGTAATACGGCTGATGGCGCGCATAACGCTCGATCTGGATCCGGCCGTGCTCGCAGCGCTTCAGCGGCGGGCGGAGCGTGAGCGTATAAGCATCGGACAGATCGCGTCGGAGCTGCTGGCTCGTGAGTTCGCCGAGCCGTTCACAGGCATGGCCAGCGAGCAAGGGCCATTCGCGCGGTTCAGCCGCGACCTCGAGCTGCCGGCAGTCGAGCTGGAGGACGCGGACGCCGTTTGGCGTGGTGGCTGAACTGCTTGACAAGAAAAGCTTCGGCGCCTAAGCTTTGGTACCTAACCTTTAGGTACCTGACGAAACCGGAGCCCGCATGTCTGAAGCCGCCGCGTCCGACCGCATCGATCCCTGGATCTGGCGGATCGCCGCCGTCGTCGTGCTCGGGTCGATCATGTCGATCCTCGACACGACGATCGTCAACGTCGCGCTGCAGACCTTGCACACGCAGCTGCTCAGCCCGCTGGCGGACATCCAGTGGGTGATCACGGGCTACCTGCTCGCGCTCGCCGTCGTCATCCCGGTCAGCGGCTGGGCGTCGCGTCGATTCGGCGCCAAGAACATCTACTTGATGTCGATCGTGCTGTTCACCGCGGGGTCCGCGCTGTGCGGGCTTGCGACGTCGACGACCGAGCTGATCGTCTTTCGCGTGCTCCAGGGCGTCGGCGGCGGCATGATCATGCCGGTCGGCCAGATCATCCTCGCGGGCGCCGCGGGTCCGCGACGGATGGGTCGCGTGATGGCGATCACCGGCGTCCCGACGATGCTCGCACCGATCATCGGGCCGACGATCGGCGGGTTGCTGATCGACAGCGCAAGCTGGCGCTGGATTTTCTACGTGAACGTGCCGATCGGCATTCTCGCCACGGTGCTCGCGCTGCGACTGATCCCGGCTCCGAAGCGGGACGCGCAGCCACCGCGGCTCGATGTCCCCGGCCTGTTGATGATGGCGACCGGGCTGCCGCTGCTGACCTACGGCCTTGCCGAGGTCGGTCTCACCGGTGGCTTCTCCTCACCGAAGGTGTTCGTCTCGATCGCCGCCGGCATCGCGCTGATCGCGATGTTCGTCTGGCACGCGCTGCGCGTGCCGGTGCCGCTGCTGGACCTGCGCCTGTTCAAGCGCAACACCTACGCGGCGGCGTCGGGCGCGCTGTTCTTCCTCGGCGCCGCAATGTTCGGGGCGATGATCCTGCTGCCGCTCTACTTCCAGGACGTGCGGCACGAGAGCGTGCTGCACACCGGCCTCCTGCTCGCCCCGCAGGGACTCGGCATGGCCGCTGTGATGCCGATGCTGGGACGCCTGACGGACCGCTTCGGCGGTGGCCCGCTGGCGATCGTCGGCGTCATCATCACGGCCGTGGCAGGGATCCCGTTCGGGTTGATCGGTGCGCACACCTCGCTCGTCTGGATCGGCGCGGCGCAGGTCGTGCGCGGCGTCGGCATCGGGCTTGCGTTCATGCCGGCCTTCATCGCGGCGCTCGCGGCGCTGGAGCGCCACGAGCTGCCGGATGCCGCACCGCAGCTCAACGTGCTGATGCGCGTCGGCGGCTCGATCGGCACGGCGGTGCTGGCGGTTGTCCTGGAGCGCTCGTTGGCGAGCGCCGGCGCGCACCCGACCGTGTCGCTTGTCGCCGGCGCGTACGGCACCGCTTTCTGGTGGGGAACCGGCTTGATCGTGGCGGGCATCGTGCCGGCGACGATCCTGCTGCGCGCCGAGCGGCGGACGCGACGCGACGCCACGGCGGCTGAGTCCCGTGGCGGCGGAGCAGACGCGTCCGCGCTCGCCGAGGCGCTCGCGTGATTCCGCCGGTCGCCGCCACCAGCGGCGTGCAGCCAGACGCCACGGCTGCAGAGCACGAAGTGGCGGTGGCATCGTTTGCCGCTGCGTTCAAGCGGGCGACGGGCGCCGTGCGACGGCTCCGCGGCCGTGACACGCACCGCTCCGATGAGTTGAGCTACGCGCAGTTCGGTCTCCTGTTCGGCCTCGCCGAGAACGGCGAGATGTCCGCCAGCGAGCTCGCCGGCTGCGCCGACGTGGCCCCCGGGACCGCCACGCAGATGCTCGATCACCTGGACGCCGCCGGACTGATCGCACGGACACGCTCGGGTGAGGATCGCCGCATCGTCCTCGTCTCGCTGACCCAGCGCGGCAGCGAGGTGATCGCAGCCCGCCAGGCGCAGTACGACGCTCATTGGCGAGCGGGGTTCGCCGGCTTCAGCGCAGCGGAGCTACAGAGCGCAGCTGCCGTGCTGGAGGCGACGCGCACGCTGTTCGACGAGCTAGAACGCGACGCCGAGCACTCGGCCGCCTGAGCTCGCCGGCGCCGGCACGCCGCGCAGGTCAGAATGCGCTCGATGCGGCATGAGCGCCACTACAGCCTCGAGGAGGCGCGGACCGAGCTTCCCTGGGTTGCGGAGCGTCTCGCGGAGATGCGCGACGCGCACGAGCGACTCACCGACGAGGACGCGCGCCATGCCCTTGCGGGCGGCGCGGCCAGCAACGGCGGCGGCGCGCCGGGCAAGCAGGTCGGCGAGGCGTTCCTCGATCTGCAGGCCGCCGTGCTTGCGCTGGACGAGCGCGAGATCGTGCTGCGCGATCTCGACCGTGGCCTGATCGACTTTCCCGCCATCCGTGACGGTCGCGAGGTGTACCTGTGCTGGATCGATGGCGAGGAAGACATCGGCTTCTGGCACGAGCTCGACGCGGGCTACGGCGGCCGCCAGGCGTTGTAGCCGCTACTTCTTGATCGTGAAGCTGAGCGACGTGGGCGTCGAGGAGAGCGCCTGTGCGTTCGTCGCCGAGATCACCAGCGTGTAGTGGCCGGGCTTCAGCTTGTCGCTTGCCGACACGCGGCCATCGAAGACGACTGTGTTCGTGCCCGAATGCCCGGTGAACGAAAGCGTTCCCGCGGTGGCCGTGTACGCGCACGACTTCTTCCTCGAGTTGTGCTTCGTCTTCGCCACGCATTTTCCCTTGACCGTGCGTCCCTTCACCGAGTGGTTGAAGCTGAAGGTCACTGACGCCGCCTCGTTCAGCGTGAACGAGAAGGTGGTGCCGACCGGTGGGCCCTTTGCCTTCGTCTTCTTGCTGATCTGCGCGAGCGCGTTGCCCTCCCGCCACGTGTCGTGCGTCTGTGAGGGCGATGTAACCGCCGGGGTTGGCGGCGGAGATGTGCTGGGCGTCGACGAGGTCGATGTGCTTGCGGGCGGCAGCGTGAGCGCTGAGGAGAACCCGATCGCGCAGGAGGCGCTGCACGTCGTGCAGCTGCCTGTCCCGCTGCAGGCCGACGTTACGCAGCCGGCGCCCGATGTCGAGCAATCGGATGTTCCCAGCGGCGTGATCGTGTGCAACGCATACGGCCCGGCCGAGATCGCGGTTCCCATCGTCTCGAAGAACTGCCAGTTGCCGTAGTAGGTGCCGGCGGCCGCGGCCGGCGAGGTGACGACGGTGACGATTCGCCAGCAATACGGAACTCCGGGGTAGAGGCCCGTGAACGTGTAGGGACTTCCCGTTATCGACGTGTCCGGGTTCTTCAGCGACACGGCGCCCGTTTGGTAGTCGTAGCCGGAGTAGGTCCCTGTCCCGTTGTTGTACGGGCTGTCGCAGTTGTTGGCCGGCGTCGTTGTGCTGCCGGGTGCCGTGGGATAGGCCAGCTGGGCGTACGCGGTGCCGACAGCCGATTGGTTCCAGGCGTAGCCGAGCGTATCGACGCTCACCGGCGTACCGGCTCCTCCCGGCTGCACCTGGCTCGTGACCGACGGCGAGTTGTAGGAAACAGAGATCTCGCTGCTGCTGGTTTGCTGCGCCGGCGAATCGACGATCGTGTCGATGTAGGGCTCGAGGACGGGGTTGAACTCCCCATCGGCGAGCTGGACCACCCCGGTGATCTTGTTCACGCCGGCAGCGCTCTTGATCGGAACGTTCACCTCGACGGTCCCGCCTTGCGGCAACGGCCAGAACGGCGGGTTGGCGTTGGTCGGGTCGAGCGAGTAGCCGTACTCGCCGGTGCTCAGCGACACGGGACAGTTGCCCGCGTCCGAGACGTAGTGGCTCGCCCCCGGGAACTGCAGGAAGCACTCTACGGGGTGGGTCGAGTCGATTGCCAGCGACGTGCCGCTCGGCAGGTTCAGCTCGACATCGGCGTAGATGCCGGCGCAGGTGTTGCCGATGCCGGTGACGTTGATCGCCACGTAGTACGTCGATCCGGCGACGGGCGGCGTCGAGGGGTCGAAGTAGTAGGACATGTAGGCGCCGGCCTCTTGCTCGACGTCCGCCGTGATGCAGTTGGCGTCCTGGGACTCGACAAGCGGTCCGCTCTGCCAGCCGTAGCCGGGGTCGGTGGCGTGAGCGACCGACGCGAGGGCCAGCGTCAGCGCGACGGCGACGAGCGCGGCGAGCAGGATCGGCAGCCGGCGGCTGCGCCGAAGATCGGTGTCACGCGACGCCGCGTACACCCCCCAGTGCCCCCACATGCGCCGGCATGATGCCACGACCGGGCACCAGGCGCAAGTAGCAGCTCAGCGCGGGCCGCGGTACCCCTTGCGTGGCACCGGCGGGTTGAGCTTGCGCTCCGCCGCCGTCATCTCGCGGACTCGCAGCGTGCCGCCTTTGATCTGACGATCAATCTCTTCGAGCTTGATCCGGCGCTGCTCGGCGGCACGGTCCGAATTTGTTGCCACATGACAACGATACTCCTCGGCTCAGGCCGGCCCGAGGCGCGAGGGATCTTGGGGCTTGCGCTAGCGCCCGCCCTTGCGATGCCCGTAGCTGCGGGTGGAGCCGTGGCGGGCGCCGCGCTGGTGGTGCGAGGGGCGAGTGGCGGCGGCAGGACGGTGAGCGCCCGCAGCGGCTCCACCCAGCCCGTGGTCGATGCCCAGCGTCCCTGCCAAGGCGCTCACCTCGCGGCGTTGCGCGGCGCCGACAAACGTGATGCCGACCCCGGGACGACCGGCACGGCCGGTGCGACCGACGCGGTGCACGTAGCCGTCGCTGTCCTCCGGCGGGTCGAAGTTGATGACGTGCGAGATCCGCGCGACGTCGATCCCGCGGGCGGCCACATCGGTCGCGACCAGCGTGTCAACGGTCCCCGCCTGGAAGTGTGCGAGCGCCTGCTCGCGCTGGCGCTGGGACTTGTCTCCGTGCATCGCGACGGCGGACACGCCGAGCGTGTGCAGACGCTTGACGAGCTTGTCCGCGCCGCGCTTGGTGCGGACGAAGACCAGGGCCAGGTCGCGCTCGGCGGCGAGCTCTTCGACGAGCGCGTCAACGCGGCGGTCGTGCTCGACGGCGACGAAGCGGTGCTCGACGTCCATGCTCTCCACGTGCCGCGGGTCTGTGTGCTCGTGGCGGGCGGCGTCACGCGTGTAGACCTTGGCGATCCGCCCGGTCTCACCGTCGAGCGTCGCCGAGAAGAACAGTGTCTGGCGCTGCTTCGGGCACTGTGCAACGATCCGGTCGACAGCTGGGCGGAAGCCCATGTCGAGCATCCGGTCGGCCTCGTCGAGAACGAGGATGCGGACCGCATCGAGGGTGAAGGCACGCCGAGAGAGGAGATCCTCCAGGCGGCCCGGCGTTGCGACGACGATGTGTGCGCGGGCGGCGTCACGCGCCTGCTTGGGCAGGCCGACGCCACCGTAGACGGCGGCGACCTTCAGGGCGCGGGCGTGCGCGACGGCGGTGATCTCCTCGACGATCTGCGTGGCGAGCTCGCGCGTCGGGGCGAGGATGAGCGCGGCGGGGCGGCGCGCCTCGGCGGCGGTAAGGTCGGCGATGGGGATTCCGAAGGCGAGCGTCTTGCCCGATCCGGTGGGGGATTTCGCGAGCACGTCACGGCCGGCGAGGACGTCGCCGATCACGAGGCGCTGTACGGCGAACGGCTCTTCGAACCCGCGAGCTGCGAGCGCATTGACAACGGCGCTCGACACGCCGAGCTCGGCAAAAGACTGCTTAGACATTCAACTGCTCCTTGGCGGCACTGTGGGCCGCGGACGATTCGGAGACTGCAAACCCGAACCGCAATTGCGGGACCCAAGTGAGCTGCCTCGCGGTCAACTTCTGTCAACCGCCCCTCCAGGCTAGCAGCTAGTGCCCGTCGCTCACGTCGGGCGTGCGTCGGGAGGGCGCCGCCCGCGCCGTTTGGGCGCCAGCGGCGTCGCCGGCTCAGAGGTGTCGTTCCGCCCTCCGGTCGGCACGCGTGGGGCGACGAGCCGGTTACCGTATGGGTCACGCAACGTTGGGCAGCGCACACATGGCGAAGGATCCACAACCCGGCGAGATCGCACCCGACTTTGAGCTCGCGGGCACGCACGGGCCGTTCCGGCTGTCCGACCACCGCGGCGAGCGAGTCGTGCTTCTGTTCTACCCGGGTGACAACACGATGGTGTGCACACGCCAGTTCTGCTCGTATCGCGATCACGCTGCCCAGCTCAGCAAGCTCGGCGTGTACGCGGTCGGCATCTCGGGGCAGGACCTCGCCTGCCACGAGCAGTTCATCGCCAAGCACGGCCTCACGCTGCCGCTGCTCAGCGATCCAGACCACGAGGTCGCGAGGCTCTATGACGTCCATTCGAGTCTGATCGGAACCAGGCGCGCGACGTTCGTGATCGACGAGCAGGGCATCGTTCGCCACCGCCACGACAACGTTCTCAGCTTGAGCTACGACAGCATCGACGACCTCGCGACCGCGCTCGCAGCGCTCAGCTGACGACGAGCGGCCCTAGGCGATTCCGCTCCGCACCGCGTGGGCTGCGGCATGGGTGCGGTTCTCGAGCTGGAGCTTGACGAGGATGCTTGCGATGTGGTTGGCGATCGTGTTGGGGCTGACGTGCAGGTCGCGTGCGATCTGCTCGTTGCTCGCTCCGCTGGCGAGGCGTTCGAAGATCTCCAGCTCGCGCTTGGTGAGGGCGGCGCGAATCGAGGCGGCGATGTCCTGGCTGCCCGCGGCGACGGGGACGTGTAGCTCGCGGATCCTGCGCAGGAGCTTCCCGGCGACCTGGGGGGAGATGACGGACTCGCCGGTGGCGGTTGCCCTGACGGCGGCGATGATCGCCTTGGCTGGTGCGGTCTTGAGGATATAGCCGCTGGCGCCGGCAACGATCGCCTCAACGACGCGGTTCTCTTCGGTGCGGGTGAGGACCAGGATGTGCGAGGCGGGCGCCAGCTCGCTGAGCTGCTCGATCGCGTGCACGCCAGAGCTGTCGGGGAGCCTGATGTCCATCACCACGACATCGGGGCTCAGATCGGCCACCAGCCTGAATGCGTCTGCGGCCGTCGCGGCTTCGCCGACGAGATCGAACCCGGCGCCCGACAGCGTTTGGCTGAGCGCTGCGCGGATCAGCGGCTCGTCGTCGATCAGCACGACGGTGAACGGATCTTGACGTTCGACGACGGGATCCTGTTGGGCTGCCACTGCGGCTCGTCCTCGTAGTTGTCCGGCCGATGCGCCCCCCGCCCGCCGAGTGTAGCAGTGGGGCGTGCTTGGCTGGTCAGATCGAACCCCCCGCGCTAGTCAGATCCAACCCCCTGCGAGGGAGAGCAAGATCGTTCGATTGAGCTATATGCAACGAGCTACTGGGTGCGTATGTTTTACGTAGTTGAGAGCAGTACTTTGCCGCGGCGCAGGACCGTACTTAGCCGCAGCACAATCAGCGCCAGCTTCATAGGGGGCAGTGAGTCGGTGGCCCGGGAGCGCCGGGCCACCGACTTCAGAATCTCGATCTCCGAGTTTCGAGCCCTGCCGTGGCGCCAGTCCCAGCGTGGAGGTCGGAAGCACGGTCAGCGCTGTCGCAATGCGCGGCCTGGGACTCGAACCCAGCCCGCCGGATTAAAAGTCCGGTGCTCTGCCCGATGAGCTAGCCGCGCCCGGGGAGTTTTCCATGTCCTAAAGCTCGACGAGTGCAGCGTTGGCGATGCGCTGGTTTCCGCGGCCGAGATCGATCAGCACGAGGCGGATCGCCATGCCGTGAGTGACGACCAGCGCCGGCCGCGGGCCGGCGGCGATTTCGCGCAACGCCGCGACGAGGCGCACCGTCTGCGCCGCAAACGACTCGCCGCCAGGGAAGGCGAAGTCCGGGTCGGCGCGCTCGAAGGCGGCGAAGCCATCGGGATCCTCGGCCGCCACGTCGGCGAAGGTGCGGTCGGTCCAGTCACCGGCGTCGGTCTCGACGAGCCGCGCGTCCTCGACGGGCCGCAGGCCGATCCGCGCGCCGACGATATCGGCGGTCTGGCGGGCGCGCAGCAGCGGGCTGCACCACAGCTTCGCGAACGGCGGCTCGGCGGCGGCGAGCTCGGCGAGCTCGTGGGCTTGCGCGAGCCCCTTCTCGCTGAGCGGCACCGGCAGCAGACCCTGGTAGCGTCCGCTGGCGTTGTAGTCCGTCTCGCCGTGACGGGCGAGGAAGATGCCGGCGAAGGCGTCGTTCACGAGGCGAGCGGGTTTTCCCAGCGCAACCCGGCGAAGCGTGCGAAGTCGCCGTCGGTGCTGCAGAGCGTCAGGCCATGCTCGATCGCGACCGCGGCCAGGTGCGCGTCGGGCACGAGGTCGGCTCCCGGCGTCGTCTGGACCAGTCCGCCGAGCAGTGCGCGGTGGCGCTCGCCGGGGGCCGGGATCCATGCCGGCGGTGCGTCGAGCCAGGCCTCGACCTGCGCCCAGGCGGAGCTGACGGTCAACGGTCGCGCGAACGCGCGGGGGTGGGTGGCGATTCGCAGGAACGCGAGCAGCGACATCCACGGGAGCCCGACCCGAGCAGGACCCAGGAGCTTCTCTTCGAGCCACGCTCGCGCATGCTCGTGCTCCGGGGCGTCGAGGTTGCGCGCGTAGAGCAGCAGGTTCGCGTCAACGAGGATCAACGGTGATCGTCGCCCTCGACCCGGGCGAGCACTGCTGCGATGTCGTCGAGCGAGCCGACTAACGACGGCCCGAGGGCGCTCGGTGTGGTGTAGGGGCCGCGGCGCGGTGGCGGCGCATCCTCGCCGTCATGCAGCAGCCCGATGCGCAGCAGGCGGTTCACCTCGCGCCGCAGGACGAGTCCTTCGCGCCGTCGCCGCTCGAGCTCGCTCGCAACGTCGGGGTCAAGCGTGAGCGTGGTACGCACGCATCAGAGCATAAACCAGTTGGTGTCATGATGCCACTTGCTCCGCCGCGTAGACTCTGGCGGCCCCGCCCCCATGGTGTAGAGGTCAGCACGCGGCCCTTTCACGGCCGTAGCGGGGGTTCGATTCCCCCTGGGGGTACTGGGACGCCCAGCACCGCGCTGCCGAGATCCGCCAGCAGCGCGCGGTTGAGATCGTCGAGGTCGAGCGTCGCGATCTGTGCCGGCGTCCACCACTCGACCCCCGCGGTCTCGCGGTTGTCGGGGTGCGGCTCGCCGCTGAGGATCGTGGCCTCGAAGACGATCGAGACGTAGGCCGCCTGGTCGCCGTTGGGGTAGGAGACCCGGTACTCCGGGCCGCCGAGCACCGCAAGGATCGCGCCGAGCTCGACCTCGATGCCGGCCTCCTCCAGCGCTTCGCGCCGCGCCGCGTGCTGCGGCGTCTCGTCGGGCTCGATCGCCCCACCGATCGTCTGCCAGAGCCCCGTGTCGCGGTTCAGCACGAGCAGAATCCGTCCCTGGGCGTCGCGTGGCAGCACCGCCGCCGAAGCCAGCAGCACGAGATCGTGACCGACACGTTCGCGCAAACGAGCCAAGTACGGCGAGATCGTCAAGGCCTAGCCCGATCCCCGAGGTGCCCCGAAGGGGCACCAATAATCATCCGATGGGTCCGCGACACGGCGCGGCAACGGGGGGCATCGGTTCGATTCTAGGGCTCAGATCAGCCGCGTCATGCCGCCGTCAACGAGCAGCGCGACGCCAGTGATGTAGCTCGCGCGCGCCGAGCAGAGGAACACGGCGGCGGCCGCGAGCTCCTCCGGGGTGCCGAGGCGACCGACCGGGACCTCGCGGCGCGCGAGCTCCTCCGCGGCCTGCTCGCTGCCCTGCAGCTCGAACAGGCGGTCGGTCGCGATCCAGCCGGGCAGCACGGTGTTGAGCGTTACCCCGGAGCCGGCGACCTCGCGCGACAGGGTCTTGAACGCCGCGAGCGTGGCGGCGCGATGGCTGTTGGAGAGGATCAGGGCTCCGGCCGGCTCGCGCACGGTTGACGAGGCGACGTTGACGACGCGCCCGAAGCCGCGCTCGCGCATGCCCGGGAGGACCTCACGGATCAGCTCGACCGGCGCGAGCACGAGCGTCCGGTAGGCGTCCTCCCACTGCTGTTGCGGGTTGCCGAGCGGATCGGCGCTGGCGGGCGGCCCGCCGGTGTTGGTGACGAGGATCTCGATCGGACCGAGGGCGTCGGTGACGGCGCCGATCAGGCTGGGGACGGCATCGAGGTTCGTGCTGTCGTGCTCGAACGCGGTTGCGCCGATCTGCGTGGCGACCAGAGCAAGGCGCGTGAGCGATCGCGACGCGATCGCGACGTGAGCACCCTCGTTCGCGAGGCCGGCGGCGATAGCGCGTCCGATCCCCTTGGAGGCGCCCATCACCAGTGCGACCTTGCCGTCTATTCCGAGGTCCATCAGGCGCCGATTGTCGCGGGTTTTCGTCGCGCGCGTGTGATCGATCGCTGCGGCGGTCGTAGTCTTGGTAGACGCCACGAAACGGAGACAGACATGCCCAGACCGCGCACCACCCTCATCGCGCTCGCCGCCGTGCTCGCCGGAGCCGCCCTCAGCGGCATTGGCGAAGCCCAGGCGGACAGCTCGGGCAGCCCCGCGACGATCGTCGTCAACGGCACCGACACGATCACGCTTACCGGGAACCCCAGCGACACCACGATCCAGTCGACCTACCAGACAGCGCTCGGTGGCGCGATCACGAACGCCGGCCAGAAGGCCACGTTCATCGCCGGCCAGATCAACGCGACGCTTGGCTCAATCACCAACGTCACCGAGACCTCGACCTCGAGCGATCTGTGCCAGTACGCGGTGATGTATGCCAAGGGCGGCGCGCCAGTCCCGGCGACGGCGGGCACGACGACAAGCACGGGCCACAAGAAGAAGAAGACCAAGAAGACCGGGCTCGTCGATGCGAGCACGCCGGCGACGCCGATCGGCACGAACGTGATCGTCAACCCGAGTGACAACTGCGCAGTCGAGGCGGACGTCACGGTGACCTACACGATGACCCCCGCGTCATAGGGGAGCGTGCGCCGGGTGGTGGGGTCGGTCGCTAGGCTGGACGCGTGCGCGGTCGCCGCGCACGCGTCGGGCGGTTAGCTCAGCTGGTCAGAGCGCCTGCCTTACAAGCAGGAGGTCGCTGGTTCGAGCCCAGCACCGCCCACTCGGTAACGACCTGGACATCAGCCACTCTTGAGTCGCTCGGCGGGCGGGTTGGAACCCCAAGACGGCCAGATGCGGTCCGGCCGGGCTCCAAGGTGACGCGCTCAACACCCGGCGCAGGAGACGCCGACCCCCTCGCTCTGCTACTCACATCACTGGCTCGAAGCCGCATCACACCGGCCGTGCGACCGTAGCCCCTCCGGTGTAGTGCCACCGACCAGGCGAGCGGTCGACCTTACCTGCGCCAGATCTTCAGCGAACGGTTCACCAGGCAGCGAGGATCCCTTCCACGACGGCGAGCCGCGCCTCCATCCGGCACAGGCCCACGCCCAGCGCCCGAAACGAGCTCACGGTTTGCCGAGCTTGCCGCCTTCGGCCTCGACCACCGCCAGGAAGATCTGCGTTAGCTCTCTGCCCTTCTTGAGCCGTTTGACATCTCGACCGAGATTGGTTGCAGCGCCTCCCAAACGCTCGGCGACAACGCGATGCACTCGCAACGGCTCGACACTGTAACCCTCGTCTCCGATCCAAATACGCACCGCCCCGCCACCACTGAAACGGGCGGCTTCGGCTCGCACTTCGCTGATCGGCGCCTGCACGATGACATCGCCGTTGCGCTTACGCAAAGTCAGACGGCCGTCAGCGATTGTAGCCACGCCGTTTCGGTCGATGAAGCGCAGACCCTTGCCGATCTGGGCGTCGGCTTCGAACTGTGACTCATTCTGCTGTTCGCTGCCCTGTTCCATGTTAGAGCCTCACTACCCGCGGTTTCGACGGCTTACTAGGGACGGCGTGAGCATAGTCCAGGCACTGCGGCCAGACAAGCGTTGAACCGGGCCGGGACCGACAGAGCGAGCTGAGCAAAGGCGCCTGTTTCCGTGGGCCGAGCGGGCGCCGCCGGCAGCACCCACCGCGCGCCTGCTCGGGACGAGCTGCAGGAGCCCGCAGCGGACGTGCGTCCGCTGCTGCAACCGCCCAGCGGCGAGGGTTGTACGCTCGCGACAGCGAGCCTTGGCGATCTCGACTGCTGGGCGCTTGCCGAGCTGGTGGCGTTCCGGAGTGATCAGTCGCACGCTGATGAGCTCCATCGAGGCATCGAGCTCCTTGCCCCACAGGCCCTTGTCGGCAACTCGACCGCATCCTCGATTCCCACGCGCACGAGGACTTCGTCACCGAGAATGGCGACCGACCCGTGCGCGAAGTCGCCACCGAGATCCTCTCCCGCGCCGGCTGGATCTGAAGCCAACAGACTAGCCGGGACGCAAACGCACCTCGGCGGCCGCTCCTCGAACGCCGCGCTCAGGATCGCTCCCACAAATGGCGGTGACGCAACCTAGACCTTGCGACGCGGCTCCCTTGCGCAAGACGCGAGCACGCGACCCGCTACCGGATTCGGCCCAGTGGCGGTGTCAGCTTGAGCGGTGGTCCCCAAGCGACAGTCCCGATGAATGTCGGGCCTCGGCGTCGCGCTGCGGCACTGCGTTAGGTTCCCGTCAGCTGCTGTGCAGCTGGCCGAGGTTTCAACCGGCCTTGACACCGGCGCGAGGTGTGGCAGGATGCGAGTGCGCCAAGGGATGGGTTAGTCCCTTGGGAGAGCAGGTTGGCTCTTGGACCTGCTCGCGCGGCAATTTCAGGACTGGAGTCTGTTGGGCGAAAGGGCGCGCAAGCGTTCTCCGTGGATCTTGGTGTTGACGGCCGCCGGGTCGGCCGCGTTGCTCGCCGCGAGCGGTCTCGTGGTGATCAGTGTGGCTGCAGCGTCTGGCTCGGTGTCGGGCCGCTCCGTGCGCTCGGCCGACGCGACCGTGGCCGACGCGAGCAGCGTGGTGGACGGTTTTGACGCCATGGTCTCCTACAACGCGACCGTGAGCGCGGGCGTCAGCAGCGTTTCGGCGAGCGACGAGCTGAATGGAACGCAGGGCTGGGCGTTCTCGCTTGGCAATGGCAGCGCGAGCGCTTCACTGACGGGAGCGCAGTTCACGATCGACACCTCGAGCAGCGGCATCGACCTCGCGAACACGAGCGAGTTCAACAACCCCAGCTACTTCTATTTCACGGGCGACTCGAACGCCCCGGGCGGCGCCCCGATTTCGTGTCCTGCCCCGTCTGCGAGCTCGGTGACGTGTCCCTCTCCGGGCGCGACGGTACCGCCATCTGGCGCCAACGGCTCCAACATCACGCTCAACCTGGCACCGGGGTTGCCGACTTCGCTCACGACCGGGTTTGACTCCTCGGTCAGCCTCGGCACCACCGGTAGCGTCGTGGCCGGCGATGCTCCGGCGACGGTTTCGGTGGCGCTACAGGATGGGAGCTTCCAGGACGCGCCGAATGGGAACTTCATCAACGTCCGAACCGGCCAGGACAACGTCGATCCGAACTCAGCTCCGACGATCACGGCCAACGGCACTTCCCTGCCGGTTTGCTCACCGCCGGACGGATGGTCGTCGAGCACCCCGTGCGCAAACCCGCCGACGTTGCTCAGCTACCAGTACTCGCCGACCACAGGCGACAGCGCGACGTGCGACACCTGGGCGATGTCGGTATCCGGCGTGCCAGCTTCGGACGATGGGACCGCGATCAACTACGAGTTCTCCTTCGAGGAGAACGAGCATGGAACGGACGGTTGCCCGATCGGCGCGCCCGCCGTCAACATTCAGGCTGTTCCGGTCCCGCCGGGGCCGACGCAGACGCCGTGCAGCGACAACGGAACGACCTGCTCCGCCAGCTTCCCGGTCATCGGGCTTGGGACCGTCACCGCATCGGTCGACTCAGGCCAGGGAGTGACCGCCTTCGACTACAACCAGGCCACGCTCCACGATCTCAACTATTCGGGGGCGAATGCCCCCGCGCCCCCAGCGGGCTCGACAAGCACGGTCGTTGGGGTCTCCAGTTCCGGCACCGCGACGACTCCGCCGAATGCGGGTGTGACGGCGAGCGGCTCGGGCGACGGCGTCCTCACCGAGTCGCAGTTCGGCTCGGACCCGGTCGCGAGCCCGCCGTTCTGCGGAGCTTCGACAGCCCAGGGGACGTGCTCGTCGGGCGAGTACTTCGACGTCGAGACGGCTGCCGGGAGCAGCTTCGCTACCGTCACGATCAGCGACTGCAACCTGGGTGGCGGCGACAGCCTCGACTGGTGGAACGGCTCCGACTGGGTGCCCGTGGAGGTGGACACCACGCTTACACCGCCGAGCGGGCCAAGCTATTCGGCGGGTCCGCCCCCCTGCGCGAGCGCCGTCCTGTCGACGGTGTCCTCACCGACCGTCTCGCAACTCGGCGGCACGATGTTCGCAGTCGTGCGACGGCCGGTCGTCAGCGTCCTGACCAAGAAGCTGACGATCAATCCGCAGGGAGCAGCGACGGCTCGGATCGCCTGCGCTCATGCGGCGTGCAGGGGCGTCGTATCGATCATCAAGCGCAGGGTCACGTCTGTGCGAAAGCACGGAACGACGGTCAAGGTGACGCACACGGTCGTTCTCGGGAAGACGTCCTACTCGATCGCCGCCGGGAAACGGGCGACCGAGACGATCGATCTCAGCAACGCCGGTAGGCTTGCACTCGGCCAAGCGAACCGTCAGCACGTCACGCTGAACGTCACCGTCACCGGCGGTAGCACCGTCTCCACGACGGTTGCGATCGACTAGCTCGGTTCACCGGAGCGCTGACTCCGGCGACTGTCGAGTTGAAGGGGGCGACTGCCATCACAAGACGCGGCCTGTTGGGCGCGATGGTCCGGTTCCAAGTCTTGTCCCGGGTGCCGCGCGGTCACGGTCCGTCGCGGCTCGCCCTGCGATTGCAGTGGTACCGTTCGCCGCCACAAAGCACCGGGCGAACGACAAGAGCTCACGGGCCCAGCGTGCAAAACAGGGGGCAAGATAAGGCGTCTTCAACTGTCGTACGCGAATGTCACTGCGACGGTCGCGCTGTTTCTCTCGCTGGGCGGCGTTTCGTATGCCGCGATCACATTGCCGGCCAACAGCGTCGGCACCAAGCAGCTGGAGAACGGTGCCGTGACCGCGGCCAAGGTCAAGTCGGGCTCGCTCGGCGCCGACGACCTGAGCGGCGCCGCGCAGGCGGCGCTCAAGGGCGCAACCGGGATTCAGGGGATCCAGGGGATCCAGGGCGTCCAGGGGAATCCGGGTACTCCTGCTGCGGGGCCGGTGATGGGCGGCACCGATTCGATCCTGACTGGTGGGACTCTTCAGTGGATCGCGGCGTCGGGGCTGAGCGACCCGCAAGGCTCGGAGGGAGGCGTCGCGATTGACAGCCCGAACGCCACGATCACCGCGAGCGATCTCTACGTCCACGTGGACGTCGCGCCAACTTCGGGCGAGAGTTGGGTCTTCAGCCTCACGGAGGACGGCTCGGACACCTCGCCCTCGTGCACGATCACGGCCGGCGACAACGCGTGTAACACGCCCGCGAGCACAGTGGTCACGATCGACGGCCCGGAAGCGTTGGCCATTGACGTGTTCGGATCGGGTGGTCCAACCGCTACCAACGCCGAGTTCGGCTGGCGCGCAGCCGAGAACTGAACCTGGCCGCTGCACGAGCAGGGCGCGCGGCGCCGCGGTCAACGCGGCGCCGCGCGCCGACTCATTCGTGTGCTCTCGCTGTCGCCCAGACTGGAGCACCGGCGTGGCCGGCTGGCGGGTGAGCGATCGTCAGCGCAAGAAGGTGAACAGTTGACGGCCGGTGACCAGCGGTTGAGGTTCTCCGTCGTAGCGGATCGCCCCGAGCCCGGTCCTGTCGCCGTCGGTGTCTTGCGACACGTAGTCAAGCTCGATGAAGTCGGACGCGATGAACAGGGACCTGACGGCGTCATTGCGGTCATCCCCGTTCCGTGGTGACCGGGACCACAGCAGCATTGCTCCTGGGCGACAGAACTGTGGAGTTGTCTTGATGGTCTGTTCGATGTCGCTGTCGCTGATGTTGCCCAGGATGCCGACCATGATCACCAAGTCAGCCGGCACCGCACCCTCGTAGGAGCCGGTGCTTCCAGCGTCGGCCGTTCTCACCGTGACGTGTGCGAGCTCCGCCGCAGCCGCAGCCCGCCGCGCTCGCTGCGCGATGCGCGGGTGAAGTTCGATCAGCGTCGCATCGACGCGGTCGGCATCGTGGCGTTGCGAGAGCACACCGATCAGGTCGCGTCCATCTCCGGAACATGAGCTGAGAACTCGGATCGGTCCGGGATGCCGATCGAGCGCCTCCCGCAGGAACCGCTGCACGGTCCGCAATCGCCAGGACAGGCTTGAGTTGGGATCGTCGTACGCCCTATGCCAATCCTCGTAGTCCCGCAGACCGCTCACGCGCCCGCAGACCGCTCACGCGCCCAGATTGTGGCCACCGCGCGGCTCATTGGTCCAGCTCGACCGGTGGCAGGTCGCCTACCTCACTCTTCGTAAGGGTGAGTCGCACGCCGTCGCTGACGTCCTTCACGGCGCTGATCGGAATGGCGACCCTCTTCTTGCCCCACATGTGGCCCTCGTCGAGGAGGACGTGCGTGACGTGATAATCAGTGGGGTCGATCACGAATCCGTGGATCTGTCCGATCGCGCCGTCGGTCGCGTGTACGTGCTCGCCGCGGCGCACCTCCACGTCACCCTCGGGCACGCGGTCCTCGGTCGTCACTTGAGGACCCATGCCCATGCCGCGCATGCCCATGCCGCCCATACCCATACCCATACCGCCCATGCCGCTGCCGCGCATAGCTATGCCGCCCGCGAAGTAGGGCAAAGAGAGCATTTGTCCTTGCCCGTAGCCCCACTGTCCAGGCGCTCCCGGCAGGAGATGCTTCTCCTCGGCCTCCTCGAGCGCCTGAAACTCAGACATCGAGCACCGTAGCCGGATCTCATGCCCCGCCGACTCGACGAGATCGATCGGCACGAGGCGACCGGCGCCTTGCCGAAACCTAGGTTCGACCACGAGGTGCGTGAGCGCACGGGCGACGGGATTGACAACGACGCGTCGCAGCTCGCCACAGGCGCCGTCGCTACATGCGACTTCGCTGCCAATCGTGAACTCCGTGGTTTCGCTCATCAAGATGCCTCCCGTCCGATTGCAGTTCTTCGCCTGGGCGCAGCCTTCGGCGCACTCGGCGAGCAGTGGCCGTGGGTCTGCCAGGCGCTCCCGTTCCAAGCCTTGGCCCGGGAAGGCGGCCGACAACGGCCACCTAACCAGCTTACGCACGTCGCATCAAGGACCCGCCAGCCACGAACCTTATGCCGCTCCTCGCGTCGAGCAGGGCGGGGATGGTTGTCGCTTGCGCCTCCCTCGCCGCCGAAGGCAGCTGCGTGTGTGGGGGTGCGTGTTGGGTTGCGGCGCCCCGCGAAAAGTGATATCTCTTTGGTATCGTTTTTATTGGTGTTGCTTCACGGGGAGGGATTGATGAACGCCGTCCAGCCGTACCACCAGCCTGAGGCGAGTCCTGTCGGGCATTCGGGGACCCGCGTCGAAATCCATGAGCGGCCGGCCTTGGCGATCAGCGGCTGGTTCGGTGTGCTGGTCCTCGCCGCCTGCATCGCCGCGGCGGTGCTGGTGTCGCAAGGTTCCGCCGCCGTGTACGCGTTCGCGCCAGTCTTGGCTGCTGTGGTGATCTTGACCTCGCTGGTCATCGTCCAGCCCGGCCAAACCAAGGTTGTGCGGTTCTTTGGCAGCTACGTCGGGACAGTGCGTCGAACGGGCTTGTGGTGGATCGTGCCGCTGTCGGACCGCCGCAGCCTTAGCATTCGCGTCCGCAACTTCGAGACCAACCATCTGAAGGTCAACGACGCTGACGGCAACCCGGTGGAGATCGCCGCGATCGTCGTCTGGCAGGTCGCCGATACCTCACGCGCGGTCTTCGCTGTCGATGACTACGTCAACTTCGTTGAGGTTCAGGCCGAGTCGGCGTTGCGTCACGTCGCGACCACCCATCCCTACGACGACCCGACGGACAACGGTACGTCGTTGCGCGGCTCGACCGACGTCGTTGCCGCAGAGCTCGCCGAGGAGGTCGCGCAGCGCGTCATCATCGCCGGCGTCGAGATCGTCGAGGTGCGCATCAGCCATCTGGCGTACGCCTCGGAGATCGCCCAGGCGATGCTGCGCCGCCAGCAGGCCAACGCCGTCGTCGCAGCGCGCTCCCGCATCGTCGAGGGTGCCGTGGGGATGGTTGAGATGGCCCTCGCCCGACTCAACGAGGGCGGCGTCGTCCAGCTTGACGAGGAGCGCAAAGCGGCAATGGTCAGCAACCTGATGGTCGTCCTCTGCGGCGACCAACCAGCATCCCCAGTGGTCAACACCGGCACGCTCTATACGTGAGCCATGAGCGCAAACCAGTACTGCTACGCATCGACCCGACGGTCCACGACGCGCTCGCCCGCTGGGCCCATGACGAGTTCCGCAGCCTAAACGCCCACGTCGAAATGCTGCTCCGACAAGCCCTCACCAACGCCGGCCGAATGCCCCACCAACCAGGCCCAATACCCAAACGCGGCCGCCCCCCAACCCGCAACACATAACGACAGCCCGCCGCCCCGCGCTTGGCGGCCACGTTGCGAGCTGTCGGCGAGCCGGCTGCTTCCAGGACTTGCGACAGCGTTACGGGTGGGGGGCGGGCAGGATGGGCCCGAGGTCAGGGTCGGCTCTGAGCGCGGGCTCTGCTTGCGGCCAGCGGCGTAGCACGTCAGACACGAACTCGAGCGCGCGCTGTTGCTCGCCGCGACCGAGCGCGAGCAATGCGTCGGCGACCACCACGCCGGGGGAGTCTGGCTGGGTCGCTCGCAGCTCGTCGATTAGCTCGGACGCCAACGCAGGGTCGGTTCGGATGTGCGGTCGTGCTCGCTCGATCCACTCCGACGGGGATGGCTCGAACGTGGAAGGCCCGCCGAGTGCGAGGATCGCACTGCCCGCCTCTGTCGCGACCGCGCTGCGGCGCACCTGCGGCGCAACGAGCACAAATGTGCCAGCCACGGCGTCGAGGCGCTCACCGTCGAGCATGAATGCGGCCGCGCCGGACAGCACGAAATAGACTTCCTCGTGCCCGCGACCGTCCTCGTCCTCGCGGTGCTCCTCGATCAAGGGTTGGCCTGCCCGCTGGGCGGTGTAGGCCGCCATCCCGACAACAGAGGTTCCGAGCGCCGACCGAACCGGCCGCCAGATCAGGTCCGAGCCGCGCCATGGCACCGCCTCGAGCTCGTCGAGGTGGATCGAACGCCAGCTATCGTGCTCCTTGCGGGACGTCACTCGCGACAGCTTCGCAAACCGTCCTCCGTCAGTTCACCGACAAGCCGCCCACCGCAATCAGCAATGTCACTGGGCTCGCCGGCGGGGCGACGCTGAAGTCGCTGCCTTTCGCCGTGATCGCCTTGCCGTTGTAGGCGAGCGCCATCACGGTGTACCCATGTTGGCTGAGGTTGCCCGTGATCGGTGCGAGCCCCGACCGCGACCTGGACGCCCCGGCAGCAGCTGCGTACAGCGCGACTGCTGCGACCGCCGCTACAACCACGAACCGCAACCGATGCCGCCCAACGCGCAACACGCAAACCCCGTTTGGCACCCGTCCTCGCGGCCACACATCCGTAGTTCAACCTCCCGTGACCTGCGCGATAGCCGCCGCCGAGGTCTTCCGCCACCACACGAGCAGTGCGCCGCGATCGCTTTGACCGGTGAGGGAGAAACGCAGCGGCCACGGTCCGGCTCGCTCTGCGGCAAGTGCGGCTGTCCTACCATGGGTGAGGTTGTGCCCGGCGTCTGGTGCACGGAACGAGGAGGTGCGTGCGATGCCCACAGCGGATGAGACGGAGTATCCGATCACCAAGGAGTTCGTGGTCACGAACGAACCCGTCGAGGTCGTGTTCCACAGCAACACCCACTACGGAAGCCACGACGCGAATCGGTCGCTTGACCTGCCGGTGGAGATCCTGGCTGGGGGCGACGCACGCGCGTGCCCGTCTTTGGGCAGGGAGTGGTCCGAGATCCTCCACGGAGTCGAGGGGCGTGCGGAAACCTCCGAGCGGCGCGCCGGCGGCGGAGGCGGCTACGTCGATCGGGACGTCACCATCCGGGTCGCGCTCGAGGCGTGCCCGGTCGTCATCCATGCCCTCGTCCGGCACGCCTACGAGAGCGATGACTACAACCACAGCGACCGCAGCCATTACGCGGTGAGAGTGGTCAGTGGTGCGACACGGGCGTCGCCACCGTCCTGTGGCGCGCCGTAGGCGTGCAGCGGACGCCCGTGACTCGGCTCGAGATCGGCCTCGCTCGCCACCCGCCGAGCTGAGTGACCGCGACCGGCCGCGTCAGCTGCGAGCCCGGTCTGCATAATGGGCCGCCGTGCGCCCGTTGACCGCGATCAGGCACGCCGCATGACTGAGCGCTCGCCGCTGAACGACATCGTCGCGGCGGTGCGGGCGGTGCCCTTGTTCGCAGCGGCACCTGAGCTCGTGGACCGTGTTATCGAGATCGCCCGGGCGATCCGAGTCGAGGCGGGCTCCTTGTTGTTCCGTCGGGATGACCACGGCGACGCGCTATTCGTTGTCGTCAGCGGGATGCTCGAGGTTCTCGACGACGATGGCGGTGCCCGGTACTTGCTCGGCCGGGGCGAGGTGATCGGCGAGCTAGCCCTGCTCACCGGCGAGTCGCGCAGCGCCTCAGTGCGGGCGCGCCGCGACAGCGAGCTGATCGCTGTGTCGGCGGAGGACTTCGAGAGGCTGCTGGCGAGCGATCCGTCGCTGTGGCGCTCGCTCGCCGGCGTGCTTGCGGAGCGCCTGCGCAGCACGGCAATCGCGCCGCAACATGCGCCCTCACCGCCGTCAACGATTGCGCTTGTCCCGCTGCACGAGGGCGTATCGCTCGACGCTATCGTCGGCGGGCTCAGCGCCCAGCTGGGCGCTGCGGTCGTCGAAGCGTCCGACGCGCCGGCTTCGCAGGGCCAGGGAGGCATGCTCGACGAACTGGAGCGCCGCCACGATCACGTTCTGCTGGTGGCGCGCTCCCCGCACGCCGACAACGCTTGGACCGCGTTTTGCCTCCGCCAGGCCGATCGGGTCGTCGGTGTTGCTGCGGCCGGCACGCATCCGGGGCGAAGCACGGCTTCGCTCGCGGGCTGTGACCTAGCGTTTGTGGCGCGCGAAACTGCCACTTCGGGTTGCGATACGTGGACGCGGGCGCTTGCGCCGCCGCGCCGCTACCGCCTGGGCGCCGGCGGCGCGCGAGCCGCTGGCGTGGAGCGCATGGCGCGGCGGCTTGCGGGACGGTCGGTTGGCGTGGTGCTGTCGGGCGGCGGGGCGCGCGGGCTTGCCCATCTTGGCGTGCTCGCCGAGCTCGAGGCGGCCGGCATCGCCGTGGATCGCGTTGGCGGGACCAGCATGGGAGCGCTGCTGGGTGGGCTGTTCGCGTGCGGCCAGTCCATCGACGAGATCACCGCGCGCGTCCGCACCGAGTTCGTGCAACGAAACCCGCTCGACGATTACACGCTCCCGCTGGTCGCTGTGACCCGCGGGCGCAAGGGCGAGGCGATGCTCGTTCGACTGTTCGGTGAGCGGCGGATCGAGGATCTCGACCGTGACTACTTCTGCGTGAGCTCCGACCTGATGCGAAGCGAGGCTGTCGTCCATCGCAGCGGCCCGCTCGTCGAGGCGGTTGGCGCGAGCGTCGCCTTGCCCGGGTACGTGCCGCCGGTGTTGAGCGGCGGTCGGCTGCTGATCGATGGGGGGGGCGATCGACAACCTGCCGACGCGATACATGGAGCGCCTCGAAGGCCCGGTCATCGCTGTCAACGTCCGCGCTGGACGTGACAGCTACACCACGGCCACGTCCAGCGAGCGTCAGCTCCGCCGACCTCGGTTGCGACGCGTCTCGGCGTGGGCGCGCCTTGCCGTAACAGGCGTCGAACAGGCTCGGCCCAACTTGCTCGAGACAATCTCTCGCAGCGTTGTGCTCGGAAGCGCCAGGGCAGATCTCGAGGCCGAGCGTCACGCCGACCTCGTGATCGCTCCCGCGGTAGCCGACATCGACATGCTGTCCTGGTCGCGCCTGGAGGGGGTGCGCGATCTCGGAGCGCAGGCTGCGCGCGCGGCGCTCGCGGCCGCGCCGCCCTCGCTGCGTGCCCGCACGCGTGTGGAACCCCCGTCGGACGAGTAGGCGATCCCATATGGCATCGCCTGATCCGCGAGCCAGCATGCCGAGTCACGTGTGTCTGGAGTACACGAAACGGTTGGCCCCGCGGTGTCTTCAAATACGCGCCCCAGTAGACCGACCGCCGCATCCGAATTAGTTACGTCAACCGGTCAGCTCGTTATGCTCGCGGTGGCCGCAAGAGGGCTGGGGACGACATTGCGGACAGCACACCAGCGTAGGTTCCGCCAGCGACAACGGGAGAAGGCAACATGCCAGCAGGTGACACATCCGACGTGGGGGCACGAGTACTGAGGCGATCGACTCTCACTGTGTGCGCCGCCTTGGCGCTCGCGTTGCCCGCGCTCGCCGCGGCCCAAGCTTCAGCCCAGACGATCACCGTGGTCCAGCCGTGCGTGGTGGCCACATCCACCACGAATGACACGATGACAGTGAACGGCGCCGGTTTCACGGCAGGCGACAACGTCGAGCTGCAAAGCACCCAGGGCGGCGCTTTCGGCTCGGCTGTGGTGGCTGCTGGCGGCACGTTCAGCGCCACTGTCACCGACCCGGTCCTATCCACGCAAGCTCCCGGTGAGCAAAGCTTCACGCTCAACGCTACGGATGAGACCAATGCCGCGACGGCCACGACCACATTCGAATCAGCGAACCTGGCCTTCGCGACGAAGCCGGCCACCGCGAAGCCCACCAAGAAGGTGACTTGGATGTTTTCCGGCTTCACGAGCGGTGACTCGATCTACGGGCATTACCTGCACGGCGGCAAGGTCAGGGCGACAAAGAACTTCGGCACGGCCACCGGACCATGCGGAGTTCTAACCACCAAGGCCAAGTTCTACCCGGGAATTGCGAAGTACCTCAGCTACAAGCTCCAGGTGGATGACTCGGCCCAGTACTCGGCTTCCTCGACGCCGAGCCTCGTGGCGACGCTCTTCACCTTCTAGGCTGCGGATTGACAAGCACGGGCAACCCATCGGCGGTCGGCGATGGGTTGCCGCAGTGCCGGCGGGCCGAGGCGCAACAGCAACTCGCGGCCCACCTGCGGGCACCGTCCGGCGCCTACGCGCTGAGCCCTGATCCGGCGCGCAGCACGCGCCGCGGACCGCCCGCCACGGTAACTGCGCGGCTCGCCGCTCGCTACCGGTGCGCCAGCGCGCCGTCGAGCACCTGCGGGCAGCCGCGCTGGAGCAGCTCACTGGTCAGCTCGAAGCAGCGCTCGAGGCTTGCGCGCAGCCGCATCACCTCGTTCGGGCGCCCGGCGATGACGGCGTCGTGCATCGAGCCGCAGATGTGCGCGAGGCGCCGCGCGCCGACGGCGCTGGCGCTGCCTTGGAGCGCATGCGAGAGCTGCTGCATCGCTGCCGTGTCGGCGGTCTCGGTGGCCGCCTCGAGCTGGTCGATCCGGCTGCGCGACTCATCGATGAACACGCCGATCAGGTAGCTGCGCGACTCGCTGTTGTGGCGGAACACATCCGTCAGCACCGAGCGCTCCAGCAGCGGGAGCTCCGGGTCGCCCGCGACCTGCCGGTCGCTAGCGGTGCCATCGGCTCCTGCGCCGCCCGCGAGCCTGCGCGCGATCGCCGCGTCCAGTGCCGCCTGGTCGACCGGCTTGGAGATGTAGTCGTCCATGCCGCTCATCCAGCACTGCTCGCGGACGCCCTCGTGCACGCTCGCGGTCATCGCGATGATCGGCGTTCGCGGCCCGTCTCCCTCATGCCCGCGGATCTCGGCCGTTGCCTCGTAGCCGCTGAGCTCCGGCAGCTGGCAGTCCATGAAGATCGCGCTGTAGCCGCCGACGCTGTGCATCTCGACCGCCTCGCGACCGTTGCTCGCGACATCCACCGCGAACCCGCGCAGCTCCAGCTGGCGCGTCATCACAAGCTGGCTGATCGGATCGTCCTCGGCGACGAGGATGCGACCCACACTCACGGCTTCGTCGCCGGTCTTCGATGCGCTCCGGCGCGGCTTCATCTTCACACGCGCGACCGGCTTAGGCTCGCGCCTGGCGCGGATCTCGTCCGTGCCCTCGCCCGCCGCGGCGGCGATCCCGACGGGAGTCGTGAACCAGAACGTGCTGCCCGCGCCGGGCGCGCTCGCGCCACCGAACTCGCCGCCCATCAGCTCGGCGAGCCGCTTGCAGATCGCTAGGCCGAGGCCGCTGCCACCGTCGCCCAGGGCGCTCGAGTCATCGCCCTGCGCGTATGGGTTGAAGGCTCGCAGGAGCGCGTCGTCGCCCATGCCGCTGCCGGTGTCGGACACCTCGAAGCGCAGCAGCAAACTGTCAGTATTTCGCGGTGCCCCGCTCACGCGGATCGACACTCGCCCCAGGTTGGTGAGGTCGAGCGCACTGCCGACGAGCTTCGACAGCATCTCGCGGATGCGATTGCCATCGCCGGAGACGGCCCACGGCACCGAGTCGTCGATCGAGCAGACGACCTCGACGCCTTTCTCGGCGGCCTCGGTGCCGGCAACCGCTGCCAGGCTCTCGATCAGCGAGCGAACCTCGAAGGTGCCGATGTCAAGCTCCAGCGTGCCGGCTTCGATCTTCGAGAAGTCGATCATGTCGTTGAGCACCAGCATCAGCGCGCTCGCCGACTTCATCGCCGCTTCGGCGTACTCGCGCTGCTCGGCGCTGAGTGGTGTGCCCAGCAGCAGCTCTGTCATCCCGACGACTCCGCTGAGTGGCGTGCGGATCTCGTGCCCCATGCTCGCGAGCAGTTCGGGCTTCAGCCGGCCAGGACCGACCGCCGCCGCGCCAGGCGGCGTGTCGTCTGTCTGTTTTGCCGGATCCATGCTTGCTCTGCTCACCGTCCTGAAGACCCGATCCCGGCCGTGGCCCCGACCAGGGCGAGCGGAAACCATGCGGTACTCCGTGCCGCTGTTATCGGCGTCCGGCGCACACCCCTTGAACGCGCGTCGTGGCGCTTGCCGCCCCGGCGCCGGCGAGCTGACCGGTCACCGCCGCGCTCAAGTTGACGGTGCGAGCGTGCCTGGACCGCTGCGCCGCGCGATCGCCCATCGCAGGCCCGCGACCAGCCCGACCGCCCCGAGCGCGAACAGCAGCGGCGACAGCCGCACCGAGTCGCGTGGCTCCGGGCCAAACCAGTCGTTGACGGCGATCACCACGACGAACACGGCGGTCGGCACGATCACCGACCATCGTCGGCGATAGAGTAACCCGCCGATCAGCAGGCCCAGCCAGGCAAGGACGACGTAGATGCGGTGCACGGTCGTGCTCGTGTCCGGGCGACCCGTCGCGCTGTTGCCCCCGCTCCAGGGATCCCACCACATCTCCCAAGCCTTCCGCACCAGCATCTGCGCGAACGACACCGGCTGGCCGAGCGCGTACTTGCTCAGGTTCGACAGCACGGCTGCGGTCACCGCCTGGTTGCGATTATCGCCGGGGTGCTCGGCGGTGATCAACTGGAACATCGGTGCCGCGTCGTTGTCGGGAAAGTGGCACTCCTTGGGGAACCGGCGGCAGACGGCGGGCCTAAACGCCTGCGTCGTCTGAAATTGGTTGCCATCGCCGGGGAGATAGGTGCCGATGAACAGCGCGTCCGTCCCACCCGTTGTTACTGTTACAAAGCGACCGTTCTTGTTGGACGCGAAAGCGACCCACGGTGCAAGCGTCGCGAGCGCTGCGACGGCGTAGATCGCCGCTCGCCCGATGGCGCGCCGCCGGTCGCCGCGCGCGTCGAGCGCCAGCGCGACGGCGATCACCGCTATCCCCGGCAGGAAGTCCTCCCGCGCCAGGCACGCGAGGCCGCCGACGACGCCGGCCGCGATCAGCCAGCGCCAGCCGCCTGTGCCCGTCAGGGTGCGTCGCCTCGCCCACGCCGCGGCCACCACCATCGCGACGAGCATCAACCCGCCGAGCGGCTCGCTCAAGTATGTGCGCGTGACCTCGATGAGCGAGGGGTACGTCGCCATCGCCGCCACCGCCACGAACGCCGCCCACAGGCCGCCGATGCGCCACGCGAACACGCCGACCAGCACCAGCGTGGTCATCTCGACGAGCCACTGCACGTGTTGCGCAATGCCATGTGAGTGCGTGATCGGCGCGATATTCGCGTAGCCGCGTAGCCACGCCGCGAGGGCGAACAGCGCCGGCGTGCCCGGCGCCCAGTTGAAGCTTCCCCAGCTCTCGCCCCGGAGCATCCGGTCCGCGTTGTTCACATACCCGAACTCGTCAACCGACAGCCTTTGATTGGTGCCGATCGCGTGCAGCCGCAACACCGCGCCGGCGATGAACGCGACTCCGATCAGCGCGAGCGCGACCTTCTCGGAGCGGCTGCGCGACGCGAGCTTGACCCGGAGTGCGCCGGGCAGCGTCAGAGCGTCACGCTCCGGCGCAGTTGGCTGCCTTGTTGGGGCGGCCTCCAAGGGGCGCTCGCGCGGCTCTTCACGACGAGAGCGCGTGATATCGGAGCACTGCGTGCCATCGGCTGGGGTGCGAGTGTACTTCGCGGGCTAATCTGCGGCCATGAGAGGCCTCCGCGTGAGCGCGTTGTTGGTGGTCGCGGCGGTGTCCGCGAGCCTCGCCTCGCCAGCTCTCGCGCAGGCCGCCCAGCGTGGCGGCTTCGCTCTGCGTCCGGCGTTCTCGGACCCAAGCGTTCCCGCGTCGCGCATCTATTTCAGCCTCCATGACGCACCGGGCAGCGCGCTGCGCCACACGGTGCTGGTGAGCAACCGCGGCGCCATCCCGATCACGCTGTCGATCTCGCCCGTCGATGCGCTGACCGCGCCGATTTCGGGCGTCATCTACACGAGCCCTGGCTCCCCGCTCGTGGCGACCGGACGCTGGGTGAGGGCGGATCGCTCAACCGTGCGCGTGCCGGCGCGAAGGTCCATGTACGTCACGTTCGTGGTCCACGTCCCTCGCAGCGCGAAGCCCGGCGACTACGTGGCGGGCCTCGCCTTCGAACAGACGGGGCGGGTGATCCGTCGCGCCGTCGAGGGAATCGAGATCGCCGTCCCGGGCCGCGCGGCGCCGCGGGTGGCCCTCGATGGGCTGGCGCTCGGTGGGGCACCAGATGTCGGCGCCGCGGTCATCGTCACGCTCGCCGACACTGGCCGCGACCTCTGCCAACCGCGTCTGGTCGTCAGCCTCGTCCGCGACAGTGGCATTCCGCTGCGCTTCAGCCAGGCGCTGTCGACGGTCCTGCCCGGCAGCGTCATCGACTATCCGTTCGTCTGGCCGGCGTCGCTGCATCCAGGGCGCTACCAGGTTGCCGGCAGCGCGACGCGCTGCGGTCCCGCGGTGACGATCCACGGCGTGCTGACGCTCAAGCACGCGATCTCCGTCAGCACGCACTTCACCGGCGTCGCGGTGGCCGCGCGCCTGGAAAAGCCGTCGGCAGGCGGTCTCAGCGGCTGGCTGTACGCGTTGCTCGCCGTGGTTGTCCTGCTGGTGCTGCTCGTCCTCGCGCAGTCGGACGGGCGCTCACGCGCTCGTCGCCGTCCTGCGAAGCTGGCCGCCCCCGCCGTGCCCGAGCCGCCGGTCGCCCCCCCGGTGCCCGAGCCGCCCCCGGCCACGGCCCCCAAGCCGCGTCGCTCCAAGAGCGACACGCCTCCGAGCGCACGGGCGGCCAAGCCGGGCAAGCCGGCGGCCAAGCCGGGCAAGCCGGCGGCCAAGCCCCCAGCGGCCCGCAGTCCCAAGACCGCCCGCCGCCCACCCAATCCTCCCGACGGCGAGCATCGTCGCGGCTAGGCTTCGTCGATCGCCAAGATCAAGCTGCACCGCTGCTCCTGGACGTTCGCCCACACCGACATCGACGCTTGCTGGAGGGTCCAGCGCGTCCTGCACGAGCAGGGCATCGACTACGAGATCGTCAAGCACGGCTTCGTCAGGGGCCCGCGACCGCGCCTCGTCGCACTGAGCGGCCAGCGCTGGCTGCCGGTGATCGAGTTCGAGGACGGGCTCGACCTACCGCGCCGAATCACGCGACATGGCGGCACGGGTGCGGGCCGGCAAGCTGTTCTCGGACGCGCCCTAGCGTCGCGCTTGCCATACTCCGATCCCCCCACGGGGGCGTAGCTCAGCTGGTTAGAGCGCCGGCCTGTCACGCCGGAGGTCGCGGGTTCGAGTCCCGTCGCTCCCGTAGTCAAAATGCCCGCAAAGAGGCCTGTGTTTGCGGGCCCTGATCGTTCAGTCTCCGGCTTGTCACGCCGGAGGCCTTGCCCGTTTCTGCAGGCTTTGATTGGGCACTAGCCAAGACTGGTGCCTAATCGGCCGGAGGTCTCAGGTCTCTCCGTGCCCGTATCTGCGCGGATCGTGTCGCACAAGCCATCCGCCAGGAGCTGGGCTGCGCTCGCCGTGACGGCCGTGTCGGGGGGACGCCGATCTCAGCCCCGTCACCGCTTCGCAGCCACCCTAATCAGGATGACTGCGATGCCAACGTCCAGCTGTGACCACGCCTGTTCAGCCGTCACCGCGGGCGTCTTCAGCCGCTTGGCCAGCGCTAGACATGCTCTGTCACCCAACGACAGGCCAGAGCGTGCGGTGTGCGTGTAGAGCGCGGCCGCGGCGAGCGCGTCGACGACGGCGAACGACTCGATAAGTACCTGAGCCGAGACTGGCGAAAGGATCGCTTCGGCGTCGAGGTTGCGGCGAACCAGCACGGTCGCGACCTCGCTTACGTTCACCGCGCTGATCGCAGCGCCGTCCGCGATCGCGTCAGCGACGGTCTCGGCGCCCGGCTCGTCGAACAGCAGCGCCAGCAGCGCGGATGCATCGATTACCGAGCGCACGGCCGCCGAGCGCATCGTCGCGCTCAGGGCCTGGCCGAGCTACGCGAGGCCGCGCCAAGCCGGTGGTGCGAGGCCTGGGCTGCGGCGTTATCCTCGGCCGTCGCCTGGCGGCGCCGCTCGGCTCGTAGCTCCTCGACTGCAGATGGGGGCGATGAACCAGCAAGACCGATCAGACGGCGGGCAGCCGCGCGACGGCTCTCAACGCGCAACACGCCTTCGGCCTCCACGCTCATGCTCACTTCGTCGCCCGCGCGCAGCCCGAGTCGGCGCCGCACCTCAGCCGGGAGAACGAGCCGCCCGCGATCATCCAACCGCGCCATCCCACTGCGGCTAGTCATATGGGTCAGTCTACCAGACTGCCCACGCCGCGGCCTGGGTGGGCCTCGACAAAGACGAGGACGGCTTCTATCGGTGTGCCGGCTCGCTGAAGCGTTCGCGGGCGGCTTGTTTGCTGACGCCGAGTACCGCTGCGATCTGGGTCCATGTTCGGTTGTTGGCTCGAGCTCTTGCGACCTGGTCGGCGAGCGCGAGATCGCTGGCGGCAACGGCGTGGAGCGCTTCGCCGATGGCGCGCAGGTCCGCCGCATCGGATTCGCCTGTGGTGATTGTCTCGGGGTCTAGTTGATCGAGCCACGCCTCGGTGTCGGCGAGGGCCTTCTCGAGCTGTTCTCGGGTTCGCGGCATGTTGTTCACCTCAGGTAGCGATGGAACTTGGGTCGCAACGGCATTGCGTGGATCACCACCGGCGCTTCATCTGGGTCATCGTCGAGGACCACGACTTCGAGCAGGCGGCCGGACCGGTCCGCGCCGATCACGAGGTCCCTGCCGGCTCCTGGTACTACCCGTAGGGGATGCCGAATTGCGTGTTGGATGTCTTCGTCCCGAACGCCGTGCTTGCTTGCGCTCGGCGCGATCTCCACCTTGACAAGGTAGCCTTGTCTTGTGGTCGTGTCAAGGTCGCCTTGTCAACTCTGGCTGGGCGCGGCTTTCGTGACGCAACGCGGACCGGCCTCTGCAGATAGGCGCAGCCACATTCGCGAAACGACGTGTGAGTACCCGGTCCTCACGGAACTGTCATTTGGCAACCCGTGTTCGAGAAGCCTGGCACTGTGCCGGTACAGGTTTCAGTCAGTACGCCAGGGGTTGTTCCTGTTGGAGTAGGCGTCGTTCCGGACGCAGGAGCGGATGACGTACCCTTTGGGTGCCCGTGCCCGTGCCCGTGCCCGTGCCCGTGCCCGTGCCCGTGCTTGCGCCATGATGGAAAAGTTTCGACCAGGCGACATAGTTCGCATCGTTGCGCTGCCCGACGAGTATGGGCCAGAGGATGCGTGGCTGTTGGGCCGTGAGGCCGTGTTCACTGACTATGTCGGGCCTGGCACCTCGGGAACGCACTGGGACGTTAGCGTTCATATCGACGATAGTCAGGATGTCGATGGCGCAAGCGAATGGGGTTTCAGTGAGACCGATATCGTCGCTACTGGGTTTTCCCGCGACTATCGTGGTTGGCGACGAGCTACACCTCCCCGGCAGGCGGATATTCGTGAGGACTGGGTTGTGCTCCGGTTGACGACCGACTTGCAACCAGGCGAGCAGATTGCCACGCTCGTCGAGCGTGTCACAGCGGTGTTCGCCGGTATCGTCGGTGACGGGCATGCGTGGATTGCGGTCGATCGAAGGCTGTGCCCTGAGCACGAGGCTGAACTACTCGTGTGGCTCGGTGCTGGCGACCGTGCGCTTGCGGTGTTCGAAGAGATTGTGCAGCTGTGTAACTGGGGTTGGGCCGGCCTGGACGACGACGGATGGCGTCGCGCGATTCTTTGGGAGCCCGCGGCCGACGAGCACGGCGATCCCCTCATCGACGAGCACATCGTGTGGGCCGAGATGAGTGCGGAACCGTGGAGCAGCCCCGCCCGGCGCCGCACGACGGCGGCTTGAGCGATGTTGGCCACCACGCAAGCTGTCTTCCGGCTCACGGGCGGGTCTGGCGACCGATGGGGACTGGCAGACGACCGGCGGGCGTGACGAGCCGGGGATGGATTTCACGAGCCAGTACGACCACTACTAGTGCGGGACTGTCTGTCTCATTGGGCACTGCAGGCAAACCAGTGCCCGAATCCCCGGCAACTCCCCGCAAGCTACGCTAATCCGAGGATCGTGCCGTCGTCGCCCCGTCGCTGGAATCGCCGGTTTCCTGGGCGCTTTCGGTGCTCGCGGGCGTTTCGGCTTCGCTTCTGTCACGCCGGAGGTCGCGGGTTCGAGTCCCGTCGCGCCCGTAGGAGGCGCTGCGGATGGACATGCACCCGCTCGTGCGTTTCGCCGATGGCCCGGCTGGTCGCCGTACTCGCTTGGTCGGCGGCGGCTTGGACATGTGGGAGGTCATCGCGACGGTTCGCGACAACGACGGCGACGTTGCCGAGAGCGCTAGCTACCTCGAGCTGCCGGTCGGTCTCGCGCTCCGGCGTGAAGCTGCTCGTCGCACCCGACCGGACGCCACGCCGCAGCGTCCGGTCGGCTCGTCAGCGAGGGATGCGGCAACCGCGCCCGGTCTTCAGAAGTAGCTGACTCCCCTAAGAGCGGCCCGCGCGACCTGGCTCGTCTCTGCATCGTCGCTCATCGCGAGGCTCTCGAGCTTGGCGCGCGTCTCGGGTCTCATGTTCGGCCCGGCGTGAGTCGCGAGGACCTTCGCCGCGTTCTTGGCGTACTGGACGGTCCCAGGAGTTGCCATCCCCACACGTCGTTTGGCGTCGTCGTGGTCTTGTCTCCAGTCGCTCATCACCAACACCTCCTATCGTCTCGTGGAAGCTTCAGCAGCGCAGCCCGCGCGATCCGCCGCGTCTCTGGGTCATCGGTCGTTGCCAGGGACTCGAGCTTGCGCCGTGTCTCGGGCCGCATTCCACGGCCGGCGTAGTACGCGTCCGGGCGCAATGTGCACAAGCCGTATGCCGTCCCGCCAGGTCGCGTGACTGCTTCGTGCGCTCGCACGCGTTCGCGGCGAGCCTCTCGGAGTCGCTGCTCGCGCGCCCGTCGTCTCTCCAGTGCACGCTCGCGGCGTTGCCGTAGCGCTCGACGGACCCAACCAGTGCCGTCCCGACACGTCGATTGGCGTCCTTGCCTCATAGTCGCCAGCCGCTCATCGCGGGTCTCTCCGGTTGTCCCTTCGACTCCCAGCGTAGCTCCATCTTGTTGTCCAATCAAGAGGGTCGGCACGAACCGCCCAGCCGTGACGGCGTGCCACGATGGGTGGCCAGCGAGCTCAACGACAGGCCACGCAAGCGTTTGGGCTTCGGCAAGCCGATCGAACAGATCGGATCACTACTGTTGGGATAACCGCCAGCACTAAGCCGATGATCCCTCCTTCCCGACCTAGGAGATTCAGTGAGATGAGACGCGTGATGTTGTTCGTAACCGCATTTGCCGTCCTGATGCTGGCCCTTGCCGGAGCCGCCTCGAGCTCTCACACATCAGCTCGCCACGCGGATTCAACGGCCCTCGCGGTCAAGGGCTCATCTTGTAGTGATGCTAGGGGGAACAGCGGCCTCAAGGAGTGCGTCGGCGCTGCTTGGCACCAGGAGCAGAAACTGATGGATAAGATCGCCGTGCGGGCCGAAAAGTACTACGGGAAGGCGTTGGTAGCCAAGGCACAGGAGACGTTTCAAAGCTACGCCAACGCGGAGTGCGCAGTGGCGCCTTCCCTGAATCTCGGTGGAAGCGAGTACCCGCTGCTCGTATCCAGATGTGAGATCGGGCTGACCACGGCCCGCATTCAACAGCTTGATAGCGACATCACGTGGGCGAAACCACTGCACTGGGGCTGTCGCGGGCGGGTGTGGGCACTGCTCTGTCGAATACAAGGAAGGACGACGTAGACGAACTCCGAGCCGACGGCACCGGCCGGGCTGGGGTCTGGATCCTGCCGAGGCCTACGGGAACTTCGGTAGTTTTACGTCCAGACCCCTCGTGGAATAGAAGGCTGCTTTCAGCTCTTGGCGTCGGGACTTGTCGTCGGCGGCCAAGCACCAGAGGACGTCCACTGGCTGTAGGGTGCCGCCTCTGTTGACATCGGACTGACTCTTGCAGTCAGCGTTGCGGTAGGCGAGCCACTTCGTCTGGGCAACGACGAAATCGCGGCGGGCAGCGCCATCGCTGCCCCAGCCGTCGAAAATGAGTTTCACGTCGGCGTTGAGCTGCCGGTCATCGGCAAGCACCATGCGCCCGCCGCAGCGTTCCATGGCCAGCGTGCTGCCGTTGTCCATAGCGTGCCGGTTGCAGGTAATAACCGGCCCGAAATCCTCAGTAATAACGGGAAGCTTGACGGCGGCGCTGCCGCCCCCAGCATGTTGCGTGGACGCGCACCCGGCCGTGGAAATCCCCACTCCCAATCCCAGGACGACGAGAATTGTCGCAGGCATAATCCGCAGCCGATTGCGTGAGGCCACCCGCGGGACCTGGCCGGACGATGAGCGCTGTTCGGTCACGTTGACCACCTCAGTTTGCCGTAACGCCTAGGCTTCAGCAAGCCGACCGAACGGATCGGACCACAACCGTTGCGATCACCGCCAGAATCCGCCGAAGGCCTTTCGGTGTGCTGCAATCTCCTCACTCGAAGAGTCCCCAGCCGCTTAGGTGGACGTCAATGCCACCGGGAAGCTCTCGGCGTGAGCAGTCCTTCTTGAGTTGAGTGATTCAACCCAACAGCCCGCTGGAGGGGAAGCGGCGGTTCGAGCCGGAAGGGCCCGCGTGACGCCGGCGCGCCCGGCCGCGACGCGCGGGATCCCGCCGGCCAAGCATCGGCGGATCGGCAAGCACGCCGACGAAGGGGCCGATCTCAGCGT
Source organism: Solirubrobacteraceae bacterium (assembly GCA_049512455.1). Classification (GTDB taxonomy): domain Bacteria; phylum Actinomycetota; class Thermoleophilia; order Solirubrobacterales; family Solirubrobacteraceae; genus Palsa-513. The sequence goes on from JBEKXB010000001.1 coordinate 61,013, forward strand.
GAGAGGGGGGCTGGCGGCGCTCAGCCTGGACGCCCTCTCGAGCGTCGCTTACGGGCCGCAGGCGATGGTGTTGGTGCTGGTCGCGGCCGGCACTGGAGCGCTGAGCTTCACCGTTCCGTTGACGTTGGTGATCACCGGCATGCTGGTGCTGCTGGTGATCTCCTACACGCAGGTGATCGCTGCGCATCCGGAGGGCGGCGGCGCCTATGCGGTGGCGAAGCTCAACCTCGGCCGCATTCCCGCCCTGCTGGCCGCGGCGTCTCTGTTCGTCGATTACGTTCTGACGGTCGCGGTCAGCTTCACCGCCGGCGCGGCGAGCCTCGGGAGCGTGTTCCCGGCCCTCGCGCATCACCTGCTGTTGGTGTGCCTCGTCGGGCTGGCGCTGTTGACGGCGGTGAACATGTTCGGGATCGGCGCTTCGGCCAAGGCGCTGATGCTCCCGACCGTGGTGTTCATCGTGAGCATCCTTGCGGTCATCGCGGTCGGGCCGTTTCATCCCCACCCCGTCGCGACGATCGGAACGGGCCTTGGCCCGATCCGCCCGACGACGGCGCTCGGAATCGTGCTGGTTCTCAAGGCGTTCGCCTCAGGCTGCTCGGCGGTCACCGGGGTTGAGGCGATCGCGAACGGTGTGCCTGCGTTTCGCAAGCCCCGCATCCGCACGGCACAGCGCACGGAGGTCTCGCTCGGCGTGCTGCTCGGCGTGATGCTGGTCGGGCTCGCGCTGCTGATCAGCGCCCATCACGTCGTCCCCCGCGGTGGAGTGACCATTCTTGCCCAGCTGACCGCCGGAGCCTTCGGGACGGGCTGGCCGTTCTACGTATCGAACCTCGCCGTCACGCTGGTGCTGGCACTGGCGGCGAACACGAGCTTCGGTGGGCTGCCGGTGCTGATGAGCCTGCTCGCCAGGGACAACCGGCTGCCGCACGTGTTCTATCTGCGCGCCGAACGACCGGTCTACCGCTACGGGATAGTCAGTCTCGCTTTCGTGGCGATGCTGCTGCTGATCGCCGTGAACGCCGACACGAACAGGCTGATCCCGCTGTTCACGATCGGCGTGTTCGTCGGCTTCACGATCAGCCAGGTCGGGCTCGTCCGTCACTGGCTCGCGACGCGGCCGCGGCGCTGGCAGGCGCGGGCTGCGGTCAACGCCACCGGCGCAGCGATGACCGCGACCGCCGTCGTCATCTTCCTGGGGAGCAAGTTCCTCGAGGGAGCATGGGTGGTAGCGATCGTGGTCCCGCTGCTGATGTTCCTCTTCTGGCACATCGAGACCTATTACGGGAAGGTCGCCTCCGCGCTGCAACTCGGCACCACACCCGCGATTCCCCAGAGGCACAAGAGCATCGTCATCGTTCCAACCACGACCCTCACGCTACTGACCGAGCAAGCCTTGAGCGCCGCGCTGTCGCTCGGCGAGACCGTCATCGCGATAGCCGTCGCCGGTGACGAGGAGGAGCGCGACCACATCAAGAACGAGTGGAAGCGATGGAAATGCAACGTCCAGCTCGAGGTGCTGCTCGACCCCCATCGCTCACTCATACGTACCGTGCTCCACTACGTCGAGTCGATCCAGACCAAGGACACGACGATCACGGTCCTGATCCCCGAGATCATCCCGAACAAGCGTCGCCACGAGATCCTCCACAACCAGCGCGGCCTACTACTGGCGAACGCCCTCAAGACACACACCACCGGCGTCGTCGTCGCGACGCTCCCATTCCACATTGACGACTGAGCGGACACGCGGCGGATCCAGTTCTCATCGTGTCATCGTCGTCCCCGCCGCCGGCATCGTCGGTGTCCTGGGCGCGTTCTGTGCTCGCGCACGTGTCGGCGTCGCTCCGGTCACGCCGGAGGTCGCGGGCTCGAGCCCCCTCGCTCGCGCTCGTGCGCTACCGCGCTACCTGTACGAGCCGCACTATCGCGCTGTCGACGAGGTAGCCTCGCCCCGCAGGAAAAGCGGTCGTGCTGGTTCGCGGAAGTCTCACGCCGAGCAGGTCGCCGTCCATGTCGGCGTTTGGGCTGAGCAGGAGTCCATAGCCGTCCTTGCGGACCTCCTTGATCCAGGGGGCAAACGCTGAGCGGGCTGTCTGAACCTCGATCGCCATCACTACGCGGACGCCGACGTCACGGCCGCGCCGCACGATCGTCTCGAGGTCGTTTGCGACCGGCCCGTCGCTCAGCTCGCTGCCATCGTCGATGATCACGACGAGTGGGCTCCTCACGTCGCTCGCTGCTCGCTCGGTCGTGATCGCCGCCAGTCGGGCCGCGAGCTCACGACACTGCTCGGCACCGCGGGCTGCGGATGTGTATCCGTCGAAGCCGCTGGTCGATCTGCGTCGCGGGAGGAGCGCGTGCAGCTCGAGGCCGGGCGTTGCGTCGCGCAGGCCGCCGGCGATCGACTCGAGCGCGCTGGTGCGGCCTGATCGATACGGCCCTGCGATGAACAGGTGCGTGTCGCGGATCGAAACCGTCACCGGCCCAAAATCGTCGTCGGCGATCGCAAACGTCGCCGTGAGCTCGCCGTCTGCCACCGGTAGTTCCGCGCGCGCCACGCTGGTTGGCAAGCTCTTGATCTCGGGAGCGGCGTCGCTCCCATACTCGGCCTTCAGCGCGGCCGCGAGCGCCTCCAGGCCTTCCCCGGTCGTGCTGCCCGCAGGTAGCGCCGTCTGAAACTCGAGCGAACTAGAGGTGAAGCCGCGTCCAGGCGGGAGCCGCGCGCCCCTCACTGTTCGCACGTCGAGGCCGAGCGCAGAGTAATCGTCTTCGTCGGCCATGCGGAGCACCAGGCGACGTTGAACGACGCCCGTCACCGAGGCCGGGACTGCCCCACGCCGATCGGCGGTTGCCACGACATGGACCCCCACGGCGCGACCATCGGCGATGATCCTGGTCAGCATGTCGAGTAGCGATCCGAGATCCACTCTCTCGTACGCGGCGGTGAATCCCGAGTAGGAATCGAGCAGTAGGACGAGACGCGGCAGATAGTCGTCCGGGTTGCGCCGCCGCTGCTCCTCGAACGACGACAGGCCGGCGGCAGCCAGCGCGCTCTTGCGGTGCTCTATGGTCCTTCGAAGGTTGGTGATCAGCCGCCGGACTCGCTCCGCGTCGTCGCCGGGGACCACGGTTCCGCAATGTGGAAGTGCCTCGATCGTCGTCAGCGCGCGACTCGCGAAGTCGAGGCCATAGATGTGGAGATCACGTGGCGCGCAGCGCGAAGCCAGGGATGCGGCGATGGTCTGCAGGAGGCTTGTCTTGCCCGAGCCGCTGGCGCCGAAGATGAGTGCCGAGCCGTCGGTGGTGAGATCTAGCAGCAGTGGGGTCTGTCGCTGGCGTGCGGGTTCGTCGATCAGGCCGATGAGCGCCACGCCCTCAGCTGGCGGCGTCGTGTCGGCGAGATCCTCGATTGCCAGTAGCTCGGGCAGCTCGGGCAGCCACGGTGAGGGCGCCGGCTCAAACTGCCCGTCATGTGCGGCCGCTGCGATCGTGGCCGCGAGCGCCTGGAGCTCAGTCTGATCCGATGGCTCTGACGCGGTGGTCTTACGGGCCGGTGCTTCGTCAGCGGATGCGAACGAGAAGTCAGCGATCGACACCTGCCGCTGCGCCGCGTGTGAGAGCGGACTGCCGCCGTACGCCGCCTGGAACATTGTCAGCTCGCTGTGCCCCGTACGCGCGTAGGCACGGCCCGGGATGCTGCGCGGGATCCGGGCCGCCTCGCGACTGGAGATGACGTCGTCGCTCTCGGCGGCCGAAGCCACTCGCAGAGCGATCTTCAGGTTCGTGTTGGCGCGGATGTTCTCGCTGACGACGCCGCTCGGCCGCTGCGTGGCGAGCACGAGGTGCACGCCCAGGCTGCGCCCGCGCTGCGCGACATCGACGACCCCGTCGACGAACTCCGGGATCTCCTTGGCCAGAGTGGCAAACTCGTCGATCACGATCACCAGACTCGCTGGCGCACCCGGGTCGCGGCGCTCCATCTCGCTCAGGTCCCGGGCGCCACTGGTGCGCAGCACTGCCTCGCGTCGGCGCAGTTCGGCGTTGAGTGAGCTGAGCGCGCGCTGAGCCAGATGCCCATCGAGGTCGGTGACCATGCCGGCCGTGTGTGGCAGATCGGCGCAATCCTTGAACGCTGCGCCGCCCTTGTAGTCGACAAGCAGAAACGACAAGCGGCTGGGCGGATGCTCGGCCGCTAGAGCGGCGACCATCGACTGCAGTAGCTCGCTCTTTCCGGCGCCGGTCGTCCCCGCGACGAGCGCGTGCGGACCGTCGGTTCGAAGATCGATACAGAACGGCACTCCGGCCTCGACGCCGATTGGGGCGCTCCGACCGGTGCCCGTGTGGCGCCAGCGCTCGAGCACGGTCTCCGGGCGGAGATCTTGCAGGTCGAGGACCTCGAGCAGAGACACGCGCCGTGGCACCTCTGCGCGCGTGCCACTTGCGCCGGTGTCGCGAACGGGCGCCAGCCCGCGCGCGGCTCTGTCGGCGACATCGAGAGCCAGCCCGTCGGCCGCGATGTCGGCCAGCGCGCCGCCGGTCGCGATGTCCGTCAGCGTGGCGCGTGCGCGCTCAGCCTCGAAGCTGACCAGATCACGACACTCGCCAGGCAGATCGCGCGGGTCTTCGCCAAGCCAGACGGTGTGCATTCCGAGTGCCGGACCGGCGGTCATCAACTCCACCATCAGCGCGCGATCGGCCGCGACTGCGCCGTCGATGAATGTCACGATCGTGGGCAGCGTCAGTGTGGCACCCGGGGTGTAGCGCTCCTCGGCCTGCTGGCGGCGTGCGGCAAGGACGGAGGAAAGCTCGCGCAGCAGTCGGCGTGTGCTCAGCGTGCCATCGGCGAGCTGAGGCCCGTCCAGCGGTGACGGATCCTGGCTGGCATGTGGTAGCCATTTGAGCCAGTCCCAAGCGGCCCGGCGCTCGGGACTGATCGCTGCACACAGCAGAACGTCGCGCGGGCTGTGCAGCGCCGCGAGCTGCAACGCCAGCCAGCGTGCGGATGAGTCGACCCGGTTCCGGTCGCCGCACAGGCCGAGCACGCCGGCCGCGCCGAGACTCACAGTCGCCGGGACAGCTGGCGCGGTCGCAAACCGCGCGGCGAGCTCCCTGGCGTCTGCAGCCAGCTTCTCGTTGCCGGTTTCCCCCACGTCGAGGCCGCTCAGTGCGGGCTGGTCGGCCACGCCAACGCGAAGTTTCAGATAGTCGGCGTCCGTTGGGCGGCGTTCCCACAGCGTCGGCAGATGGAGCTCGGCGCGCTCGAGGAGTTCCGCGGCATCAGGGCTCTCCTGGCGTCGCGCGGCGATCTCGCCGTTGCGGGCTGCGACGAGCTCCGGCTCCGCCTTCTCGAGCCGGTCGCGGAACGCTGCGACGCCGCTGCGGAACCCGCGACGGCCGGCACGACGATCGGCCACGTATGTCCACACGGCCATCACCGGCGTGAGGGCCGAGAACAGCAGCATCGCCGGCTGCTTGACGATCACGGCAAACGCCACTCCCATCAGCAACGGCATCAACGCTGCGCCGACCTGGAGTTGAGTTCGATGGGGATCGCTCGGCGGGGGGCCCAGTCGTATGCGAACGGGCGCGAACGGCTTGGCGACTCGCGGCGGGCGGTTGAAGATCAGCCGGCCGTCGTGACCCGACGGTAGCCCGCCCTGGCTCGCCGGCCGGCGCTCAACGGACAAGAGCGTGCGACCGAGCTCGACCTGGTCCTCACCGCGCAGCTCCCGCGGCGTGTTTGCTGCCAGCGCTGTTCCGTCAATCGCCGTGCCGTTGCTCGAGCCTTCATCGGTAACCGTTACACCGGCGGCGGTCACCTCAACAGTCAGATGCCGGCGCGAGATCGACCGGTCGTCGATTGTGATGTCGCACGTGTCGTCGCGTCCGACGACATAGGTCCCTTCCGCCAACGGTACCCGCAGGCCGGAGCTCGGCCCGGCCGTCACCGCGAGCGTCGCCACTGTGAGCCCGCGATCATCAGCGTCGCCGGCGTCTGGTACCGGTCGCCGATGCCGTCCAGTACTGATCGTCACCCGGTCCCCGTCGAGCATCCGAGCTGCGATCGGCTCGGCCCCATCGAGCACGCTGCGCAGGCGCTCGGAGTACAGCGTCGCGTCGGACTCAGGCTGATCAAAATGGCGTGCCAGCTCCTGCGCAAGCACCAAGATGGTCGTGGCGCGGTCCGCTTCGACGACTAAGTCCGTGGCACCGTGCTTGGCCTGCTCCACGGTGATACGCAGTTCAATCGTCGCACTGCGGATCACGTCGTTTTCGGCCGTCGTCGCAGTAGCGCTCGTCATCTGGCGCTCAGCGTATCTCCGCGGCCGGTTCCAAACGCTCGCGAGCTTGCGCGCCCGCCGACAGTCCTGCCGCTAGGGCGCCTGCAACTCGCGGGCCTTCGACGAAACGGCCGCTGCCCACTTGGCATGCGTGCTTGGCGTTGCGACGACGGATCGTGCGGTGCCCGCATCGTCGAACTCCACCTCGAGGTCCCAGCCCAATCCGTCCGGCTCGAAGAAGCCAACGTGCTCGCTCCCCCGGAGGACGGTGCCCGACAACGACGTCACGACCACGTCGATGATCGTGCCGCTGTCGCTGCCGCGGCGCATCCGGGTGAGAGCGGCTCCGGCCGGCGTCGAGCCCTCGCGCGGCGCGCGGCCTTCACGAAACGCGCGCCACTCCTCGACGGGAATGCGAATCGGGTCGCCGGAAAGGGTAGACGAGGGCTCCCGTTCCCCAGGCGCCGAACCAGCTATGGCGACAACCATCGCCTGCAAACAACCTTCGTCTGAGGCGTCGGCGATGTCGAACAGCCCCAACCCTTCGTGTGATTGCATCACTGCGACGATGTCGCCACGGGCCGAGACCCTGCAAGTCCTGCTCGCCGTGCTACTCGTCTCGACCAGGCGCAGGTGCCTCTGTGGCGTAGCGAGCGCCTCAAACAGGGCGGCGACTCGCGGGTGCGCGGCCACTGCGCCGCGCTCATCAAGCACGAGCAGCCTGCGGGCACCAAGCACCCGCGCTGCGGAATCCATCTGCAAGCGTTGCAGCGACGCGTGCGACGGATCAAACAGCAGCGGCGACACACCAGGGAGGACCTTGACCCCGGAGACGGCCGTGAGGAGGTGCACCTGTTCGGGCGCCAGCCAGCCGGTGCGCCAGCGCAAGCCGGCGTCAGCCGTGCTCACGGCGCGGTTGAGAATCGGAACGAGCCGATGGTCTCGCGAAACAACGGGAGCGACTCCTCGGCGGCGGCAGCAGACGAGCTCCCGGTCAGTTGGAGCAGGTCGTGCGTGTCCTCACCACCACCCGGCGCGAATAGCAAGCACTGCAGCTGGATCAGCCGCGTGCCGGTCGCCTGGTCCGTGAAGCTCTGGACGCGCGATAGCGCGGGCTGCCCGCTGACCACAATAACGTGCTCGGCCTCGAGCGCTAGATCAACGTGCGCCGCGATGGCTGCATCGAATGTCATCTTGGCAACCGCTGCAAGATCCAGCTGCGAGGACAGGCGATCGACCGTGATCACGACGTTGGCGGTGAACCCGGCGTCGTCGGGGGCCTTGACGGCGGCCACGCACGCGGGATGTTCCGCCGGGCGCCAGTCGACCGGGCAGGAAAAGTCGAAGCTCGGGAACGGACGGAACTCGGGGCCCGGGAACCGGTACGAGACTCGCTCTGCGCTGGAGGCCTCCATCTCTCACCGTGGTTCAGGGCGGCGAGACACAGCGCCTAGGCTCAGCACAGACCGAGCGAATACTGTTGGCAATCTTGATCCACAACAGTGGTGCCCAGATGCTTCATACCGTTCGCGAGAGCTTCGGGGTTAACGGAGAGACCGAACTCTCCACTGACACCGACTCCCTCGGCTACGCTGAAGTTGATCTGCACCCCGACGTCATGGTCGGTCAGTTCCGCTTTGATATCAGCGGAAGCTCCGACGCCATAACTCAGCCCGAGTTCCGCGCTCGGTGTAACGCCGTCGATGGTTCCAGATGCGGCTACGTCTAGCGTGAAACCAGTGAAATCTGAGGCTCCAGCATCAAGATACGCGCCATCCGGGCCCACGCCCGCCTCTACGTTCGCGCTGTCTTCAGTGCCGACGAAGGCACTGGCCGCGACCGTGAGCTTCTCGGACTTGGTACCCACTTGAAGGTCAACCGAGGCCGTCACGCCGTCGGAATGGTCGTACGACGCTCCGAAGGAAACGCCGTCGGGCCCGACTTTGAGATGTGACTCAGAGCTCGTCACATCTCCGTCCTGCAGGCTGTAGTCGAGGTAGACGTCGTGGCCCAGCTTGGTGCTCCCGCTAAGGACCAACGCGGACGCCTGGGGGGCGCCGCTTGGCGAGACCGACTCGTTCGGCGGTAGGAAGAAATCGCCGAAGGAGCTGGTCGGCGACCGTAGGAAGTTGAGAGTTGAGCTCGCTGGCGAGCCCCAGTTGGCGTCGGCTGCATCGGTGAGTGTGGCCCTCGAACTGAGCATGGCTGACTGCTCCTGAAGGTTCTCGCCGGCGCTGATGAGCTGCACGGCGACCTGCCCCACCTGTTCGGTGACGTTCGCCGTAACATCCGGCGGCGCGCCGACAAGCCCGGCTAGGTCAATGTGACCGGCGCTCGACTCCATGTCGCCACACAACTGCAGGAACAGGTGCGCCACACCCCGCAACTCGTCCGCATCCAGGAGGATGTTCACGCCTTCGCCCCGACATCCTTGCCGATCGCCTGCACTGCCTCGTAGTCGGCTAGGCGCACGTCCCAGGCTTTCTGAAGCTCTTCTAGACGGCCTGCCTGGACCTTGAGGTAGTTGGCGGTGTCAATGAGTTTGGTGGCCTGAGTCACGAGGTCTGTCCTCAGGGTCGCCGAGACGTTTGTGAAGCGAACCGCTGCCGGTCCCTCGAACGCCAAGCCGTCCACTCCCGACCGGATTCGCTCGGAGCTGGAGTTGATCTTGTCGGCCTCAGCTGCGAGTCGTGACGCAAGCGCTCGCATAGCGTCCGGATTGCCAGTCGGCCTTTCCCCGATGCTGGCCGGAATGCCCATAGCGCGCCCGCTTCACGACCGAGGGTCGCCTAGCTACCGGCCTCGCTGATCGCCTGCGAGCGGCGCTGCACTTCGGTGCTGCAATCAACGAGTGCCTGCTGCAACTGGGAAAGCATGGGCTTGAACTCGCCCTCCCACTCCGACTTGAAACGGTCGGCGGCGGGACCAACCCACCAAGTGCTCGCGACCTGTCCACTGATCGTGCTGCTCAGCTCATCGACCTGGGCCGACTCGCGGGTGAACGTCGCTTGAAGCGACTGCATCTCTTCGATCGTTGCGCCAATCTGGGCCACGGGGTCTCCTCGGTGTCAGTAATGCGAGTGCCGGACGGAAAAGTACCGCCATCACCACCGAGGTGCAAGGCGGCGAGCCGTGCTCATCGGCAAGCCGCGCGTATCGGCCGCTGTTGAACGGCTGTTCTCGTTTTGGTGTCGGTGCGCGAGCGTCGTTCTCGGACGCCTCATGGCGATCAGGGCCGTAGCATGTGTGCGCCTGTGGCGCGGCTGTTTGGCCGCGATCGATTGAGGGATGGACTCGGCGTGGCGACTGCAACGATCTTGGGTTCTGGGGAGACGCTAGGCGGTTATCGCGTTGATGACGTGATCGGGTTTGGCGGCATGGCGATCGTCTATCGCGCGGAGCAGCTGTCGTTGGGTCGCCGCGTGGCGTTGAAGGTTCTCGCGCCGCAGCTCAGTCACGACGGCGCTTTTCGGGAGCGTTTTCGGCGTGAGGGAAAGCATGCTGCGGCGTTGGAGCACCCGAATGTTGTGACGGTTTACGACTCTGGTGAGGCTGATGGGCGCTTGTATCTTGCGATGCGTCTGGTCGAGGGCACGACGCTTGCTGAGCGGATGCGCGCGTCGGGGCTGTCGGCGGATGACACGATCTCGGTGCTGCGGCCGATCGCGAGCGCGCTCGACGCGGCCCACGCGGTCGATCTCGTGCATCGCGATATCAAGCCGCAGAACATCCTGCTCGGCCGCGATGACCATCCGTATCTGGCCGATTTCGGCGTTGCGAAGGGGATGGCTGGCGGGGACGGTCTGACGGCGACCAGCGGCTTCGTTGGCAGCATCAACTATGCGTCCCCGGAGCAGATCCGTGGCGAGCCGGCGACCGCCGCTGGTGACACCTACGCCCTTGCCGCGGTGCTCTACGAGTGCCTGACCGGTCAGGTTCCGTTTCCGCGGGACACTGAGGCTGGGGTGATGCACGCTCACCTGAGTGAGCCCCCGCCGAGCTTGCCGTCGGTTGCTGCGAACGTCGAGCGTCTCGATCGGGTGATCGCGCGTGGCATGGCGAAGGAGCCGGCAGAGCGTTACCCGCAGGCGGAGCAGATGCTCGGTGAGGCGGCCGAGGCCGTTGCGAAGCTGCCGCGCAGCCGCCGTCACGCGGTGCCGTCGTTCGCGCTGCCGGCTGCCGGCGCCAACGGCTCGCAGGCCGCTATGCCTGCGCCGGCGCCTGCTGGATCGCCGTCGCAGGGGACGGAGATCCTGTCGGCGCATGAGCGGAAAGCTCTCCGCCCGGTCGATGACCGCACGACGGCTGATCGCCGCCGCGCGCCCGCCACCGCTGCTGTTGAGGGGCCTTCGCGCGGGCAGCCCCGGCTGCTTGCCACGGCCGGCGCGCTGGCGATCGTAGTCGCGGCTGCTGCTGTCGTGCTGCTGAGCGGCGGCGTGTCCGTGTTCAAGGCTCGCAGCGGCCCGCTGACGCTGACCTACTCCTCGCCGTGGCAGGCGACGGCCGCTGTTCCGGCGAGCGCGTTCGTGTTCGACCGGTCGGCGATCAGACTGGGCCGCGGCACGGAACAGCTCGCGGCTGGTGTGCTCACGCGGTCCGCGGCGATTCCCGCCGGAGCGCCGCCGGGGCTGGTCGCGCGGTTCGGCAAGCCGACCGGGACCGCGAGCGTGCGTCTGCGTCGCCGCACGGCGCGGCGCTACGAGTGGCTGCGAGCCGACGGCAAGCGGCTCGTCGCGTTTGTGATTGCGACCGCCAGCACAGACGTCGCCGTTACGTGCGCCGGCCCAACTCTCTCCCCGGCGGTGCTGCGTTCCTGCTCCAGTGTCGCGGCGAGCGTCAGGCTCGCGGGCGTCACCGTCCTCCCGCCCGGCCCGGACGCCGCGGTTGAGACCGCGTTGCGCAGCGACCTCACCACCGTCAGCTCCGCACGCGTGAACCTGACCGGACTGGCAGCGAGCACGCTGACCGCCCGGGCCGCCCCGGCGAACCACATCGCCGCCGTCGAGCGCGGCGCTGTCAGCAGCCTGAAGCGGATCGCCCCACCGCAGCGCAACATCGCTGCGATCGACCGCCTCGCCAGCTCGCTCTCCCGGGAGGCGGCTGCGTTCAGCGCTCTCGGCCGCGCCGCAACAAGCGGCAACGACACCGCGTACCTCACCGCACGCCAGTTCGTGGCGGCCGCGAGCGATCGTGTGAGCGCAGCGGCAGCCACCCTGCATACCGACGGCTACCAGCTCCCCACGCTCGGCCCGATCAACGTTCCCGGCCTCCCGGCCGCACCGACGCCGATCGTCCCCACCACGACGATCACACCAGTCACCACGCAAACCCCAAGCTCTGGCTCCGGCAGTGCCTCCTGCTACCCGGGCTCGCTTGCATGCTGAGGCGGGCGCGGTTCGCTGCAAGCCTCTTCGACTGATCGGTCTCGCCGCCGCTTTGCGGGGGCTTTTCTTGACTAGGTCGATGCCCTCGCAATGTGGTAGACACGTCCAGACAGCGCGACGGCGGCAGTGCCGGCTTCGGGAGACAGCGGACTACAGGGCGCAGGAGACACATGCGGTGGCATGGCGAGAATGATCGAGGCTGGCTCAGCGGCTGGTGGCTGGCGGCTGTGACGAGCTGCGCGGTGCTGGGGCTCGCCGCGGCGGGCGCCGGTGCGACGGTGTTGCCGGCGAATGCGCCAGCCCGTCCGTCCATGAGCGATTCACATGTGCCGGCGATCGGCCCGCTGCCGGTCAGTACGCCGCGGGGCATCTCGGTCCCCGCGTCGAGGTTGGCCTACTCGGACCTTGGCGCCGGCAGCGCGATGGCACTCGCTACACGTGTCTTTCACATCGCTGACACCTCGGGCGAGACGCTTCCGGTTGTCGGGGGCGCAAAGGTGGTCGGCTACCTGGGCACGCACCTGGCGATGTCGCAGACATACGATGGCAAGCGGCTGATCAGCTTCTCGACCACCCCGTGGCGGGTCAACGATGGGCGCGGCCTGCGACCGACTTCGCTGGCCCTGACCCGCACCTCGGACGGCGGGTTCACGACAGCCAACGGAGTCGTTCCGGTTCAGTTCGCTCCGAGTGCCGATGGCGGATTCTCCCTCGGCCACGGCATCGACGTGCACATCGGCGATGCCGGGGTACAGCCGGGAGTGCCGGTAGGCGACCGCGTGTTCTACCCAAGCACTGCACGCGACACCGACTTCATGCTCGAGCCCACGATGACGGGCGTCGACGCGCAATGGCAGCTGCGATCGGCGCGCAGTCCTCGAGTGAGCCGGCTCGTGTTCAACCTCCCGGCCGGCGCCGCGCTTCTGATGAGCCCTGCACTATCAGGCGCCGCCGAGATCGAGCGTGACGGGCGGATCCTCGCGCTGATCGCGCCGGCCCTCGCGGAGGACGCCGCAGGCGTGACGGTGCCGGTCTCCTACGCGGTCGGCGAAGACACCCTGACCGTGACTGTCCACACGAACTTGCAGGTGCAGTACCCGGTGCTCGTGGACCCGACGGTCAGCTTCAGCCCTGCGAGTTGGGGAAACTGCGTGGCGTCAGGAGACACAGGGGACTTCTCACTCAACGAGTTTGCCGGTTCTGAGGCTGGCGGTGAGTGGTACCCGGGCTATATGGCCGTCTCCGCCAACGCCGGCAACTACAACGACTCCGCGGCCTACTCCTGTCCCGCGCCGAACATCTCGGGATCAGCCGTCGATGTCACCTCGGTCACCCTCGAGGGCTACGCGACGCAAGGCGCCAAGGCGGAGGACGAAGTGGGGTTGCCGTATGACAACGGGTCGGGGGGCTACTGGATGACACTGTCGGGGGGCAACAACATCGATGCGACCCCGTCCATTACGTGGGCCAGCGGCTTCTCGAGCTTCCAGGTCGGGTTGTCGGTCAATACGCTCCTCAGTGGCCCGATCAACACCAGCGGCTACAACTACGTGTGGGTCTACGGCTTCCAGCTGACCTACGGCGAGTCGGGCGGGCCGGACCCGCCGACGATCTCCCCGGCACCCTCTGGGTGGTTCAACTACGTGCCGACGTTCACCGTCAACGACTCTGACGAGGGGATGGGCATGAGCAGTTTGCAGGTCAACGGCACCAACACGCCGTCGAGCGGCACGAGCTGCACTCCGTCGGCACCCAGCCTGCTGTGCCCTCAGTGGGCACCGCAAATCCAGTTTCAGCCGGGGACGGGCACGGTCAACAGCATCAGTGCCACCGGAACAGATGTTCTTGGCAACCAAACATCGACCGGCACGTCCACGTATGAGGTCGATCCCTCGGCGCCGAGCGTGTCGGCCACCTGGGAGGATCCGAGCGGCGGGGCTTACCAGCTGCAGCTGAGCGCGTCGAAGGGCAGTGGTGACGCTCCGCTCACTTCGGCCAGCGCGACGGTGAACGGCACGCAATACGGCAGCCCATCGAGTGGCTGCGGCAGCCTCAGCCCTGGGCAGGGCGGGTCGCCGTCCGGCGTCGGCTGGTCCAGCTGCTGGGCATATCAGCACGCCATGTCGATTACCGACCCGGGCACCGAGGGCACCTACCCCGTGACGCTCGCGGCGTCGGACCAGATCGGCAACTCGAACGGTGGGCCTGGACCAAGTCTGCTTGTCGAGGCGACGAGCTCCACGGTGGGCCTGGCGCTCGGCCAGTCGTCGATCACCGCGGACGGATCATCATCCACGACAGCTACCTTCACGCTCCGCGACACGGCGGGCAACCTGGTGTCGCCGGCTGCTACATCTGACGTGTCAATCACCAGCTCGAGCGGCGCGACGGCCGGGCCGGTCACGAAGGTTTCGACCGGGGTGTATAAGGCGACGATCACCTCGACGACCGCCCCCGGGCCCGTGACGATCACCACGGACGACGATGAGCCCGACTGGAGTTCGCAGGCCACTGCGACGTTGACGCTGAAGGCGGGGCGGGCGGCCAACGTCGTGCTCGCGCTGCGTCCCTCCTCGATCACGGCCAACGGCACCTCGACCTCGGTTGCGACGGCGACTGTTACCGACGCCAATCGGAATCCGGTGACCGGTGACTCGGTGGTGATCACGAGCTCCGGATCGCAGCGCGTTGGCCCGGTGACGGCCGGAGCCACACCGGGCACCTACCAGGCGACGATCACCTCGACCACTACGCCGGGATCGGCGACGATCACAGCGACCGACAGCTCAGTGTCGCCGAGCGTGTCGGGGACTGCCACGTTGACGCTGACGGCGCCGGACCCCACCACCTACACGTTCATTCCCGATACTGCGACCGCTGCGCGCAAGGGCGTCGCGCACCGCAGGTTCGCCTTCTCCGGGTTGACATTGGCCGGGACGCTCGACGCGTCAACCGGGGGCGCGGCGTCGGGTGTCGATGTCTCGCTGTGGGCTGCGCCGGCGCATGACTCGACGTTTACCGAGCTGACGCAGGTTACGACGGATGCCGCAGGCCAGTGGTCGGTGACCGCGCCGGAGGGCTGCTCGCGGACATTGCGCGTCGTTGCGGGGACGGGCGCGTCACCGACGGACGCGACCAGCAACGTGACCGTGAGCGAGACGGTCACGCCGGACCTCTCGCTGCGCGTCGGCACACCCGGTGGCGGGAAGCTCGTGTTCACCGGCGAGCTCGAGATCTCGCCTCTTGGCAACCCGCGTCCGCTCGTGAAGATTGAGGTGTGGGCGCTGGGCGCTTGGCACCGCGTCGGCCGGCCGACTCAAGTGGGAGTCGACGGGAGCTACCGCGACATCTTCCAGAGCGAGGCGGGAACGATCGGGCGACGTTACACGTTCCGCGCGGTGACACGGGCGACCAGTCTCTGGCAGGCCGGAGTCTCCGGCCTGCTGAGCGCGGTGGTGCGCTGAGGACGTCGTGCGCTACCTCGCCGGCGGCTGAGCGCTCAGCCTGCCGCGGCCGGCGGCAGCGCCCGCAGGTCGGCCAGCAGCTGGTCCCAGTCGACGCCTGACGGGCCGACGCCGGTGCGCGTCAGCATCTCCTGGGTGACGACGACGTGCGCCTCCTGCACGTAGGCGAGCTGGAACGCGGTGGTCTCCAGCAGCTCCGCGCCCCAACTCACGACGGCGAACGTCTCGGGGTCGTACTCGCGCGCCGGGATGCCGTGGCCGCCCCACGAGCCGGGCTTGCTGTTCGGGTCGCTCTGCGGGTCGCCGACGACGGTCCACTCCGATTGCCCCTGGGCGCTCAGCGGCAGCGCCGCGCCGAGCTGCAGGTCGTCGAACTCGTCGATCGCGATGCGGCACTCGCTCAGGTTCGCCGGGTTGACGGACACCGTTCCGGCGATCGTGTGCAGCCCGGCGTCGGGCGTCGACAGGCCGGGGTGGCGCCAGTAGGCCATCGCCTGCCCTTCGTCGGTGCCCTGGTCGCTCGCCGGATCGGCCGGGTCATAGCCGGTGATCGCCGAGTAGATCGAGATCGCGTCGGCGTCGCTGAACGGCGGTGGCGGCGTGCCGGCGTCGAGGTGGAAGTCCTCGATCGAGTGCAGCATCATCGCGATCACGCAGTCGCCGAGCCTGTCGTTCGCCAGCATCCCCCAGGCGAAGCCGGGGCGCGGACGCGACACGGCCAGCGGCGGTCCCGGCCCCTCCGGGTGGATGTAGTCGGCGAGCCGGAGCCGCGGCGCGTGGGTGCCCAGATGCAACCCGAGGCCTGGCTTTGCCGGCACGCTCGGCGCCACGCGCTCCTCGCGCAGCCGGAACGATGGGTCGTAGATCCGCGTCACCTCACCCTCCTCGCGTCGCTTCGCGGGATGGTGACAGACGCGCGTGAGCGCCGCTGTGAAGATCCGCGCCGACTGAGCGGTCCTCTACAGTCGTAGCTGTGAGCGAGCACTGGGACCGGCCGGCGATGGTGGCGGAGGGCGAGCGGGTGCGCGTCGAGCCACTCGCGGCCGAGCACGAGGACGCGCTGTGGCAGGCCGGCTGCGACGAGGAGATCTGGCGCTTCATGCCGGTCAACGCGGCCGCCTCGCGCGAGCACTTCGCGCACTGGTTGCAGGACGCGCTGCGCCGGAGCGCGACAGGCGAGGAAGCGGCCTTCGCGATCGTCGATCTGGGGAGCGGCGCGCCGATCGGCAGCACGCGCTACCTCGCCCTGCGGCCCGAGCATCGTGGCCTGGAGATCGGTTGGACGTGGCTGGCGCCGGCGTGGTGGCGGACCGGGGCGAACGTCGAGACCAAACTGCTGCTGCT
Organism: Solirubrobacteraceae bacterium; assembly: GCA_049512455.1. Lineage (GTDB taxonomy): Bacteria > Actinomycetota > Thermoleophilia > Solirubrobacterales > Solirubrobacteraceae > Palsa-513. The sequence continues at coordinate 77,486 of JBEKXB010000001.1, forward strand.
GACTCACGCGTTCGAAGCGCTGGGCGCGATCCGCGTCGAGTTCAAGACCGACGAGCTCAACGAGCGCTCGCGCAAGTCGCTGGCCGGCCTGCCGGCGCAGTTCGAGGGGATCCTGCGCAGCCACATGATCGTCCGTGGCGACGTGATCCGCGACAGCGCCTACTACAGCGTGATCGCCAGCGAATGGCCTGCCGTGCGGGCCGCGCTGCGGGCACGGCTCGAGCACCACCGCTAGCGCAACTTCGTGAAGCGTCCGCGGGCGCCGACCGACCACCGCCACAAGACAACACCTGCAAGACTGCGCGCGGAAGCGATGGAGTCCGGTGGGCCGATTCCGCAGGGACTGTCCGACATCGAGCGGTCACGAGCTCGGCGCGCGGCGAAGCAGCGTCAGATTAGAAGGCGACGCCGCCTGACCGCGGGCGGTCTCGTCGTGCTGATCGCGCTCGTCGTGGCGGCGGTTGTCGGGCTCGGCGGCAAGCAGGGTGCGCCGTCGGCGGGCGGGGGCGCTCGCAAAGCGGCGCACGTCGTGGTGCGCAACGGGCCGCACGGTCACGAGGCGGTGCCGATCCTGACCTTCCACGTGATCTCGCCGGCGCCGCCGGGCGCGCCGTTCCCGCTGCTCTACGTTTCCGAGCCCTTGTTCGCGGCGGACATGCAGGCGCTCAAGGACGCCGGCTACGTCGGCGTGACGCTGGATCAGGTGTGGGACAACTGGCACCACGGGACGCCGCTGCCGCCAGGCAAGCCGATCGTGATCACGTTCGACAACGGCTACTACTCGCAGTACCTCGCCGCCTATCCGGTGCTGAAGGCGCTCGGCTGGGTCGCCGACGAGAACGTCCAGCTGCTGGGCCTGCCGCCGTCGCAGGGCGGCATCTCGCGACGCCAGACGCGGCTGCTGGTGAAGGCCGGCTGGGAGCTCGACACGCAGGGCGAGAACCACTTCGACATGGTCGGGATGAGCGCCAGCGAGCTGCACTACCAGATCGTCGACGCACGCAGGACGCTGCAGCGGCGCTACCACGTCCCGGTCAACTGGTTCTGCTACCCGTCCGGGGATTACGACGCGACGGTGATCGCCGCGCTGCGGGCCGCCGGGTTCCGTGGCTCGACGACGGTCGACTCCGGCCTGGCGAGTCCGCAAAGCGATCCGTTCACGCTGCCGCGGTTGCGCGTCGAGCCGGACGAGACGCCCGCGGACGTGCTCGACAGCATCGAGGCCAACCGCGACGACCCGCCGCCCGGGCCGTCGTACAACGGCTGACGCTCTACTGGGGCACGAGCACGTAGACGCGCACGGCGCCACTCGGGAAGGCGCCGGCGAGGAACGACCGCACCGCGTAGCGCTGGCCATGGAAGCGCACGACGCCGCTGGCGGGCAGTATGGCGGGCCCGTCGGGCGTGCCCGGGAGCGGCCGTCCGTCGACGCGCATCAGCACCGGCGCCGCGACCAGCGGTCTGGCGATGGCGATGTCCCCCGCTGCGGTCTGGACGGTCAGCGCGTAGCTCCCGATCCGCTGCTGCGTGCCCGGAGCCAGGAGCGCGCCCGTGACGGGGGCGATCGTGCCGGCGGTCGGGCCCGCCTGGGCGAGCAGCCGTCCGCCGCCGCCGAAGACGCGGAGCGCGATCACGTGGTTGGTGCCGGCGAGCGCGCTCACGGCGCTGAGCAGCGGTCCCGGCGCGCCGCTCTGCAGGGCCTGGCGGAGCCGCAGCGAGCCGCCGACGACGTCCGTCGCGATCGTCGCGGCCGGCCCGATCAGCGAGGCTTCGTAGACTCGCCGGACGACGCCGGCGTAGACGTCGGCGCGGATGCCGGCGCAGGTCTGGCGGGCGATCCGGCGCGGCGGAGCGCCGATCAGCACGGAGATCCGCAGGGGCCCGCTCGGGAAGCGCGTCGCGAAGAACGAGCCGACGAGGTAGCGCTTGCCGGCGAGGGTGATCGCGCCGCTTTGCGGCAGCTGGAGTGAGCCGGTGGCGATGTCGGATACCTCGGTCTGCGAGCCGTAGCGCAGCACCGCGTCGGCGCCGAGCAGCCGCTGGTCGAGCAGCATGTAGCCCATGTCGTCCTGGATCGAGATCTCGACGCGGCCGACCTGGCGCCCGGCGAGCAGCAGCGGCCCGCTGACGGGCTGGAGCACGTCGGCGCCGCCGATGTTCATGACGAGGTGCCCGCCACGAGTGACGCGTAGGCGAACGATGTGCTCGTGGTTGTAGAGCAGCCGCAGCAGCTCGTGCCGGACGCTCGCCATGTTGTGCGCTTGGACCCCCTGTGCGAGCGCCTGATCCGACAGGACGGTCGCCAGGGCGAAGCGCTCCGCGGGGCCGTCGTGCTCCTGCGCAGCGATCTCCTGCGCCGGTCCCATCACGTCGGCCAGGTACGCGCTTTGAGAACCGTCCCCGCACGGCGCGTTCGGCGAGGGCTGACGCGTCAGGACCCACGCCAGGGCGAGGCCGGCGAGCACGATCAGCGCTACGGCGGGCAGGGCGACGCGCTTGCGGCGAGGCATCGCCGTGACGTTAGATCATCGTTGGTCTGCCCGGGCGGGCGTGCGCGGCCTCTCAGCCAACTCACAGCTTTCCGCGCGATGATGTGCGCATGTCCGCGAGCGTCGCCGAGCCGGTACGGGTGCTCGTCGTCGATGACGAGCCGAACATCGTCGACGTGATCTCGATGGCGCTCCGCTTCGAGGGCTTCGCCGTTGACTCCGCGGGAACGGGCGCCGACGCGATCGCGGCCGTTGCGGCCAGCAAGCCGGCGGTGATGGTGCTCGACGTGATGCTCCCCGACATCGACGGGTTCGAGGTCGCGCGGCGGCTGGCCGGCGCGCAGACGGGCGTGCCGATCATCTTCCTCACGGCGCGCGACGGCACCGAGGATGTCGTGCACGGCCTCACTATCGGTGGTGATGACTACGTGACCAAGCCGTTCAGCCTGGAGGAGCTCGTCGCGCGGATCCGCACGATCCTGCGCCGCGTGGGCGTCGGTGCGCAGGAGTCCTCGAAGCTCGTCTTCGCCGACCTCTCGCTCGACGAGGACACGCGCGAGGTGACGCGCGGTGAGCGGTCGATCGAGCTGACGGCCACCGAGTTCCGGCTGCTGCGCTACCTGATGCTCAACCCGAAGCGCGTCCTCACGCGTGCGCAGCTGCTCGACCACGTCTGGCACTACGACTTCGGCGGCGACGCTCGCGTGCTCGAGACCTACGTCAGCTACCTGCGCAAGAAGGTCGATATCGAGCAGCCGGCGCTGATCCATACGGTGCGCGGCGTCGGCTACACGCTGCGGCTGCCGAGGGGCTGAGCGCGTCGTGTCGCTGCGCGCCCGGCTGCTGATCGGGCTCGTCGTGCTTGCCGCGGCGGGGCTGCTGGTGGCCGGCGTCGCGACGTACCGCGCGGAGCGCTCGTTCCTCTACACGCGAGTCGACAGGCAGGTGCTGGCGTCGGTACCGGCTGTGCAGAACCAGGTCGATGTAAACGCAGGGTTGCGGCCTGCGCCTGGCGACGGCGCGGGCGGTCCCGGCGACAATGACGACAACACGTTCGCTCCACCGGGCGCGCCGGGAGCGGGCCTTCCATCGGAGTACCCCAACTTCCCGCCGGGCACCTTCGGTGAGTACCTCACTCCGGCTGGCAAGCGCCTCGGTCATCCGGTCACCTACGCCGACCAGTATGTCCCGCCGCCAAAGCTCCCAGCAGTGTTGGCGCTCGGCCACCTCTTCACGTCGCCCGCGATCGGCGACCCTGGTCTCTCCTACCTCGTGCTGGCCCGGCGCAGCGATGCCGGTCCCGGGACCACGATTGTCGCGGCGTCGCTCGCCGACGTCGACGCCTCGCTCGGCCAGCTGCAGAGCATCGAGGCGATCGTGATCGGCTCGGTGCTCGTCGCGCTCGCGATCTGCGCGTGGCTGGTGATCCGCGTCGGGTTGCGCCCGCTTGACCGGATCGGCGAGACCGCCGGCGCGATCGCCGCCGGCGACCTGTCGCGCCGCGTGAGCCCGTCCGGCGGACGGACCGAGGTCGGGCGGCTCGGACTGGCGCTCAACACGATGCTCGGACAGATCGAGCGGGCGTTCGAGCGGCAGCAGGCGAGCGAGGAGCGGCTGCGCCGCTTCCTCTCCGACGCGTCGCACGAGCTGCGCACGCCGCTGACGGCGATCCGCGGCTATGCCGAGCTGTTCCGCCTTGGCGCCACCGCACGCCCCGCGGACACCGCGAAGGCGATGGCGCGGATCGAGGAGGAGGCGGCGCGGATGGGGCTCCTCGTCGAGGAGCTGCTGGCGTTGGCGCGCCTGGACGAGATGCCGCAGACGACGCGCGAGCCAGTCGACCTCGCGCCGCTCGTGGAGGATGCCGCGGACGACGCCCGCGCGGTGGCCGCCGATCGCAGCGTGACGGTGTCGCGCGATCCGCGCTCGCGCGGGGCGCGGTCGGGGCCCGTCGTGGTGGGTGATCCGCACCAGCTGCGCCAGGTGCTCGCGAACCTCACCGCGAACGCGATCAAGCACACCCCTGCCGGTACGCCGATCGAGCTGATCCTGGGTAGCCGCGACGGCGTGGCGCGCATCGAGGTGCGCGATCACGGGCCGGGGTTGCCGGAGGATGCGAGCGACGCCGTGTTCGAGCGCTTCTGGCGATCCGAGGCTGGACGCGGGCGGGGCAGGGCGGGGGCCGGACTCGGCCTCGCGATCGTCGCTGAGATCGTCACTGCGCACGGCGGGCAGGTCCAGGCGCGCAACGCTCCCGGCGGGGGAGCGTCGTTCGTGATCACGCTGCCAACGGCGGCTCCGGGGGCGGCTTTGCCGCCTCCTCGCCGGGCTTAGGGGCGCGTGCTCGGCTGGGGTGGGATCACTGCAGGGGCGCCGTACTCGACAAGGCAGGGGGGGATTTCGATTGAGCGGTCGCCGCGCTGGCCGTTCTCCAGCAGGGCGATGATCGTGCGGCCGACGGCGGTGGCGGTGCCGTTGAGCGTGTGCGCGGTTTCCGGGCGCCCGCCCTTGGCGTTGCGTACGCGGATATCGAGGCGGCGGGCCTGGAAGTCGGTCGTGTTGGAGCAGGATGTCAGCTCGAGATAGCGCTGCTGCGATGGCAGCCACGCCTCGCAGTCGTACTTCATGGCAGCTGAGGCGCCGAGGTCATCGACGGCGATGTTGACGACGCGGTAGGGGATGTGCAGCTCGCCGAGCAGCGACTCCTCGATCGCGAGGATGCGCTCGTGCTCGGCTGCGCTGTCCTGCGCGGTCGTGAAGACGAACATCTCGACCTTGTCGAACTGGTGCACGCGGATGATCCCGCGCGTGTCCTTGCCCGCGGCGCCGGCCTCGCGGCGGAAGCACGACGAGAACCCCGCGTAGCGGCGCGGCAGCGCGTCGGCGTCGAGGATCTCACCGGCGTGCAGCGACGCCAGCGCGACCTCGGCGGTGCCGACGAGGTACAGCTCGTCTCCGGGGAGGCTGTATATCTGCTGCTCGGTGTCGGGCAGCATGCCGGTGCCGAAGAGCGCCTGCTCGCGTACCAGCACCGGGGGGATGACCGGTTCGAAGCCCTGGGGGCGCAGGCGCTCGAACGCCCAGCGCACCAGCGCCAGCTCGAGCATCACTAGATCGCCGCGCAGGTAGGCGAAGCGAGTGCCGGACAGCCGCGCCCCCGCCTCCATGTCGATCAGCGGCCCCGCCAGCTCGAGGTGATCCAGCGTTGGCGAGCCGCTGCGCGGCTCGCCAACGACCCTCAGCACAGTGTCCGTTGGCGGGGCGTCCGGGCTTGGCGGGTTGGGGATGCGCGCGACGGCTGCCTGCAGCGCGGCGTCGACTGCGGCCAGCTGCTCGTCGAGCGCTGTTTCGCGCTCGCCGAGCTCGCGCATCTGCGCGATCGCGGCGCTTTCGTCACCGCCCGACTGCTTGGCCTTGGCGATGCTTCGGGAAGCGTCGTTCTTGGCTGCGCGAAGACCCTCGAGCTCGGGGAGGATCGCGCGGCGCCGCAGATCGAGCTCGAGCACCTCATCGATGCCAGCCTCAATGCCCCCGCCCCGGCGCGCGAGCGCTGCGCGGACGGCTTCGGTGTGCTCGCGGATCAGTTTTAGATCGAGAACCGGCGGTCCTACGGCGTCGTGGTCTGCTGGAACGTCGGTGTGTGCGGAGCCTCGTAGCCTGCGTAATGCGCGAGGAAGCGCGCGACCGCGATCGCCTGCGGCCCGACAACGATGTTCTGGGGCATGATCTGACCCGAGAAGCCGCCGTTCTCGATCGCGTAGAGCACGTTCTGGACGGACTCCTTGCGGAAGTCGAAGTTCGGACCGTTCGTTCGCAGGCGGTTCTGCACGGAGGTCGCCGATCCTTCCGCGCCGACGAGCGACAGCGTGTGGCAGCCCGAGCAGTGGTCGAGGAACAGCACCGCGCCAGCGTGATAGGAGCTTGCTTTCGGGACGTCGATTCCCTGCGATCCGCAGGCACTCACGGCTACGGCGGCAGCGAGTGCGGCGAGGGCGCTCACGACGATCTTCGCGACACGGCTCATGCGGGCGCAGATGATACGGATAATGCTGGCTCGGATGCTGATCTGGAGACGACTGCTGGCCGCTGCGGCGACGCCACGCCGGCGAGCGCTGCCACTTGTGGGCGTGCTCGGTGCGTTGCTCGCGGGCTGCGGCGGCGGCACCGTCACCGAGCGCGGCGCCGTGCTGAAGCTGCGCATCGACGAGTACCACATCTCGCCTGAGCCGGTGCGCATCCAGGCGGGCGTGCTGCGGGTCGAGCTTACGAACACCGGCGTGCTCGACCACGAGGTCGACCTCTCCGTGTTCGGCGGGACGCACCTGTACGGAGTCACACCGACAGCACGGCCTGGGCGAACCGTGTTCAGCAGGCCCTTCCGGTTGCGCCCGGGCACCTACAGGCTGTTCGACCCGGTCGCGAACTACGCCGACCTCGGCGCCTACGGAACGCTCATCGTCCTGCCGCGGTCGGGGTAAGCCGAGCCGCGGCAGCTCAGTAGGTCCCCCAGGCGCGCAGCGCGAGGAAGCAGACGACGATCGCGGCGGCGGCCATCACCCCCATCTCGCGTCGCAGGATCGCGATGACGATCTCATGCTGGTCGGCGCGCGGCAGCTCGCCGACCTCGCGGGAGCTGGCGATCCCCCGCGTGCTCAGGACCTGATCCGCAGCGATGACGCGCAGCTGCTCGGCGACGAATCCGATCGCCACGGGGAGCAGCGCGTAGATGTAGAACAGCGAGTTGGTCGGCCGGTCGTGGGCGAGGTAGAGCACGCCGACCAGCGCCGCATAGGCGATCGACACCGCCTGGGCGGTCCGCGCGGCAACCCAGAAGCCTCGGCTGGTGCGGCCGAGATACCACAGCAGCGCGCCCGCCAGACCGGCGGCGCCGTTGATCGTGGCGAGGATGAGCGCCCCGTCGAGCGCCATGTTGCGGGGGCTCACGTGCGGCCTCGCTGGGGTGTGTTCGCGCCGTTTGTCACTAAGTAACACTCTGCCACAAGGCTGATAGGGAGTGATATAACGCCTCGGTGCTCCGCAGCTACCTGCCCGCGGTCGTGTTTCTGGCGCTCGGAGCGATCGTCGGGGGCGTCTTTGCGTACGTCAATACGCTGCTCGGACCTCGCCGGCGAATCGCTGCGAAGACCGATCCGTACGAGTGCGGGCTGCCATCGGAGGTCAAGTATGGCTTCCGCTTCGGCATCAGCTTCTACCTGATCGCGATGCTGTTCATCCTGTTCGACATCGAGACCATCTTCCTCTACCCGATCGCGGCCGAGCTACGTGCGTTTGGCGCCTTCGCGTTGTATGAAGCGATCACATTCGTAGTGCTGCTCTTCGTCGCGTTCGTATACGTCTGGCGGCGGGGAGCGCTTGAATGGCGGTAGTTCGCGAGACGATTGGCGATCCGGGGAGCTTCCGTGAGCGCGGGTTGCGCGCCCGCGACCTGCTCCGCGGCGATCTCGAGGGGCTGGAGCTCGATCGCTACGTTGAGCAGTCGGTGCTCACGACCACGCTCGAGCGCGCGGTCGACTGGGCGCGCTCGAACTCGCTGTTCCCCGCGACGTTTGGGCTGGCCTGCTGCGCGATCGAGATGATGTCGATCGTGGCGGCACGTGTCGATGTCGCGCGGTTCGGCTTCGAGGCGTTCCGGGCCTCGCCGCGCCAGGCCGATCTGCTGATCCTCTCGGGCCGGGTGTCGATCAAGATGGCACCGATCGTTCGGCGCATCTATGACCAGATGCTCGAGCCGAAGTGGGCGATCGCGATGGGTGCCTGCTCGTCGTCGATGGGCGTGTTCAACAACTACGCGATCGTGCCCGCGGACAAGTTCATGCCGATCGACGTCCACGTCCCAGGGTGCCCGCCGCGGCCTGAGGCGCTGATGCACGGCATTCTCAAGCTGCGCAAGATGATCCAGGACGATCCTGACCTGGGCTGGCGGGAGCGCTACGGGGCGGTCGGCACGGAGGAGGTTCTGCCCGGCGCAGGACCGCAGACGGAGACCGCGGGTGCCTGACCAGGTAGGGCTAGAACTGCTCGCCCAGCAGCTGGGCGAGGCGATTCCTGGCAGCGTGCTGGAGACGACGTTCGCGCACGGGCAGGCGGCGGTGCGTGTTGCGCCCGCAAGCGTGCGCACCGTGCTCGCCCAGTTGCGGCAGGCCCATGGCTTTCGCGCCCTGATGAGCGTCCACGGTGTGGACTACTACCCGCACGAGCCGCGGCTTGGCGTGCACTACGAGCTGCTCGACATGGAGCGGGTCGATCGGCTCACGGTCAAGCTGCGCGTCGGCGTGGCCGAGGCCGTCGTCGAGTCCGTCACCGCGGACTGGCCGACCGCCAACCACCAGGAGCGCGAGGTCTACGACATGTTCGGCGTGCACTTCGACGGCCACCCGGACCTCCGCCGCATCCTGATGCCCGAGGACTACGAAGGCCATCCGCAGCGACGCGACTTCCCGATCGGCGGCGAGCCGGTGCTGTTCACATACAACGACGCCACCTCACCGGGGTGGACGCGATGAGCACGCGCGCCGAGTACCGCAAGCGCGAGGAGAGCATCACGCTGGCGCCGCTGGAGGAGCAGATCGCCTCCTCGCAGGTCAGTGGCGGCGGCAACGTCGAGCTGCTGACGCTCAACATCGGGCCGCATCACCCGGCGACCCACGGCGTGCTGCGCCTGCTCGTGACGCTCGAAGGCGAGGTCGTGCGTGACCTCAAGCCGATCATCGGCTACGTCCACACCGGGATCGAGAAGACCGCCGAGGACAAGGCCTACTGGAAGGTGATCCCGATCGTCGAGCGGATGGACTACCTGTCCTACTACTTCAACGCGATGGCGTTCTGCGGCGCCGTCGAGACGCTGCTGGAGTGCGAGGTGCCGAAGCGCGCACAGTACCTGCGCGTGATCCACCTCGAGCTGAACCGGATCATGTCGCACCTCGTCTGGCTCGGCACGAGCGCGCTCGACCTCGGAGCGATGTCGATGTTCTGGTACTGCTTCCGCGAGCGCGAGATGATCCTCGACCTGTTCGAGCAATCCTCGGGCCAGCGCATGCACACGCGCTACTTCCAGGTGGGCGGCGTGATGGAGGACATCCCGCGCGGCTTCGAGGAGAAGCTGCGCGAGTTCATCAAGATCATGCCGGGGCGCGTTGACCAGTACAACGACCTGCTCAAGCGCAACGAGATCCTGCTGCAGCGCTTGCGTGGGACCTGTCCGCTCGACGAGTCCACGCTGCTCGCGCTCGGCGTCACCGGTCCGCTGCTGCGCGCCGCCGGCAACCCGTGGGATCTGCGCAAGGCCGCGCCCTACACCTCCTACGAGGACTTCTCGTTCAAGATCCCGGTCGGCACCGTCGGCGACAACTACGACCGCTACGCGGTGCGGGTGGCCGAGATCTACGAGTCGGTGAAGATCATCGAGCAGGCGCTCGACGGCCTGCCCGAGGGTCCCCACATCACCGAGGACCGCAAGATCGCGCTGCCGCCGCGCCACGAGCTCGCAACCTCGATGGAGGCGCTGATCCACCACTTCAAGCTGGTCACCGAGGGCTTCCGCGTGCCGGAAGGCGAGGTCTACTACCCGATCGAATCGCCGCGCGGTGAGCTCGGCTGCTTCGTGCGCTCTGACGGCTCGGCGAAGCCGGCGCGCGTGCACATGCGCGATCCGAGCTTCGTCAACCTGCAGGCGACGGCAGCGATGACGCGCGGCTGCTACATCGCGGACCTGATCGCGACGCTCGCGATGCTCGACCCGATCCTCGGGGGGATCGACCGATGAAAGGCTCCGGGAACGGCTGCGGGAGCCGGCTTCGCCGGCTGTCCTCGCCGGCCATGGCGTGGTGGCTCGGGGGCGTTCGCATGGAGGCTGCGGCATGAGTGCTGACTGGTCCGCGATTCCGCGTGATCGCCATGGCTCACGGGTGCCTGGGTGGGATGAGCCGGTCGATCTCGAGAAGGACCCGGCGGGGATTCCCGATCCGGCGCTCGTCGAGGTGCCGGCGGCGCTGCGCAGCGAGATCGAGGAGATCATCGGCCGCTATCCCGAGCGCCATTCCGCGGCGTTGCCGGCGCTCGCCGCGGCCCAACGCCACCATGGCTGGTGCTCGCCGCAGGCGATCCGCGAGACCGCCTGTGTGATGCGCGTGACCCCCGGATACCTGACTTCCGTGGCGAGCTTTTACGACATGTTCGAGCTCGAGCCGGGCGGCCGCCATTCGGTCTACGTGTGCACCAACATCTCCTGTTCGCTGCGCGGTGCCGACGAGCTGTTGGCGGCGATCGAGACCGCGGTCGGCGACGATCCCGACATCAACGTGCGGGGCTTCGAGTGCCTCGGGGCGTGTGACATCGCCCCGATGGTGTCGGTCGACCAGGTCTACTACGGGCCGCTCAAGGGCAGCGACGCGAAGCGGCTGGTCGATGACCTGCGCGCCGGACGCGAGCCGCTGGCGGAGCTCGCGCTCGCGTTGCGGCCGACCGCCGCCGCGGCCGTCCCCAAGGCGAAGGGCGCCAAGCCGAAGGGCGCGAAGCCGAAGGGCGCGAAGCCGAAGGGCGCGAAGTGAGCGGCCCGCTGTTGCTGAAGGGGATCGACGAGCCGGGGCTCGCCGATATCGCGGTCTACGAGCGGCGCGGGGGCTACGGCGCGCTGCGCAAGGCGCTTGCGATGACGCCTGAGGCGGTCGTCGCGGAGCTCGAGGCGTCCGGGCTGCGCGGCCGCGGTGGCGCCGGCTTCCCGGCCGGTCGCAAGTCCTCCTTCCTGCCCAAGGGCGATATGGACAAGTACCTCGTTTGCAACGCCGACGAGTCCGAGCCGGGAACCTTCAAGGACCGCGAGCTGATGGCAAAGTCGCCGCACATGCTGCTCGAGGGAATCGTGATCGCGGCCTACGGCGCCGGCGCGAACCACGCCTTCATCTACATCCGCGGCGAGTACGAGGAGCAGGCGCGCATCCTCGATGTGGCGATCGTGCAGGCGCGCGGGCAGGGCTACATCGGCGAGCGGATCCTCGGCTCGGAGTTCTCGCTCTCGCTGGTGCTCCACCGTGGCGCCGGCGCCTACATCTGCGGCGAGGAGACCGGGCTGCTCGACTCCCTCGAAGGCAAGCGCGGCAACCCGCGGCTGAAGCCGCCGTTTCCCGCCCTGCAGGGGCTCTATCAGGGCCCGACGCTGATCAACAACGTCGAGACGCTGGCGACGATGCCGCACATCATCGCGATGGGTGGCGCGAGGTACGCGAAGCTTGGAGTGTCCGGCTCGACGGGCACGAAGGTCGTCTCGGTCTCCGGTCATGTGACGCGGCCCGGCAACTACGAGATCGAGCTCGGCATGCCCTCGCGCGAGATCATCTACGGCCTCGCCGGCGGGCCGCCGCGCCGTCGCAAGGTCAAGCTGTGGTTCCCCGGCGGCTCGAGCTCGCCGGTGCTCACGGCGGCGGACCTCGACCTCCCGTACGACTTCGACACGCTCGCCAAGGCCGGGTCGATGCTCGGCTCCGGCGCGATCATCGTCATCGATGAGGACACCCCGGTGCTCGACGTCGCGCTCAAGCTCGCGAAGTTCTACCGCCACGAGTCCTGCGGCAAGTGCACGCCGTGCCGCGAAGGCACGAACTGGACGGTCCGGATGCTCGAACGCATCGACGCCGGCGAAGCGACGCCGATGGATCTCGACATCATGGCCTCCGTTCAGGACCACATCATGGGCAACTGCCTGTGCGTTCTCGGCGACGCGATGGCGATGCCGATCTCCTCGATGATCGTCAAGTTCCGCGACGAGTTCGAGGCGCACATGCAGTCCCGGCAGCTGGCGGGAGCCGCCTGAGCCAGCGATGCCACGCCCGGCGCAACATACGATCACGCTCTCGATCGACGGCCGCGAGGTGCAGGCGCCGGAGAACATGATGCTGGCCGACGCGGCGAAGCTCGGCGACATCGAGATTCCCGTGTTCTGCTACGAGCGCAAGCTCGGCAACCCCGTCGGGGCGTGCCGCATGTGCCTCGTCGAGATCGAGGGGATGCCGAAGCTCCAGACCGCCTGCTCCACCGCGGTCAAGGACGGCATGGTCGTGCACACCCGCTCTGAGCGCGCCCGCGTCGCTCAGCAGGCGGTCGTCGAGTTCCTGCTGATCAACCACCCGCTCGACTGCCCGGTCTGCGACAAGGGGGGCGAGTGCCCATTGCAGGACATCACGTTCGGCTGGGGCGGGGGCAAGTCGCGTTTCATCGAGCCGAAGCGGCACTTCCGCAAGCCGCTCGAGCTCTCGCCGCTGGTCGCGATCGACCGCGAGCGCTGCATCCTCTGCTACCGCTGCGTGCGCTTCTCGCAGGAGATCTCCGAGGACTACCAGCTGGTCCTGCTCGAGCGTGGCGCGCACTCCTTCGTCGGCACGTTCGACGGTCATCCCTACGTCGCGCCGTTCTCGGGCAACATCATCGAGCTCTGTCCGGTTGGCGCGCTCACCTCGCGGCCGTACCGGTTCCGCGCGCGACCGTGGGACATCGAGGGGGCGGGCTCGCTCTGCACGCTCTGCCCGGCGCAGTGCAACACGACGCTGACGGTGCGCGACGACCGCGTGCTGCGCGTGCTTGCCCGTGACCACAACGACGTCGACGACGGCTGGCTGTGCGACAAGGGGCGCTTCGCCTATCAGTCCTTCCACGTCGACGAGCGCGTCACCGCGCCGATGATCCGCGATGGCGGGGAGCTGCGAGCGGTCAGCTGGGAGCGCGCCCTGGATGAGGCCGCTGGCGCCCTACGGCGCGCTGGCGGGAGAATCGGCGCTCTGGCGGGTGGTGGTGCGACGAACGAGGAGGGGCTCTTGCTGTCCCGCCTGTTGCGCGATGTCCTGCACTCGCCGCACATCGACTCGCGTCCCGGCGGCGAGGTGAGCCTCGCCAACTGGCGCGCGCTCAGCGATCCGGCGCTCGCGGCGAGCGTGGCGGACCTCGAGTTCGCCCATGCCGTCCTCGTACTGGACTGTGAGCCCGTTGACGATGCGCCGATCCTCGAGCTGCGAATCCGCAAGGGCGCGCGCCGCAACAACGTGCGGTTGCTCGTCGCCTCGGAGCGGCCGAGCGCGCTCGATCCGAGTGCGGCCCGGTCGCTGCGGTTCACTCCCGGTCGCGGTGCCGAGCTCGCATGGGCGCTGGCTGGCGCGCTGGGCGGAGGCGACGTCGACGCGGCTGCCAAGGCCGCCGGTGCCAGCGTGGCAGCGGTCCGCGCGCTGGCGCGCGGGCTGCGGGAGGCAGGCAAGGAGATCGTCATCCTCTACGGCGAGCGACTGCTCGACGGCGACGCCGCCGGCCTGCTGGCTCTGGCCGCGGCGCTCGGGCTCGCCGGCCGCGACGGGGCCGGCCTGATCGGTGTGCCGCACGCCGCCAACGGCCGTGGGCTGCGCGAGGCCGGCGCGCTGCCCAACGCCGGCCCCGCCTTCAGCCGTCCGCCGATCAGCGGCGGCGTGGGCGCCCCGGCTATCGCCGGCAAGCTGGCCGGCGGCGAGCTGGCCGCGCTCTATCTGCTCGGCGTCGATCCGCTGCTGTCCTACCCCGACGCGCCCCTTTGGGAGCGCGCGCTGGACCGCGCAAGCACCGTTGTCGCCCATGCCGCGTTCCTCACGGTGGGCATTCGCTCTCACGCGACGATCGTCTTCCCCGCCGAGGTGAGCGCCGAGAAGGAGGGCACGGTCACGCACCCCGACGGGCGCGTTCAACGCCTCCGCCCGGCGATCGGCCACGCCGGCGAGGTGCGCGCCGAGTGGCGCGTGCTGGCTGAGCTCGCCGGGCGTCTCGGCGGCGAGGTCGGCGTCGCCACTGCCGCCCAGGCGAGCGCCGAGCTGTTCGCGGCCGTCGGCTTCTATCAGGGCTTGACGCTGGAGGCGCTCGCGGGCCGCGGCGTGCGCTGGCCCGAGACCGGGGCGGCGAGCGCGCTGCCGGCGGCCGGCGTGCGCCAGGCCAAGCCGAAGCTCCGCCGCGAGCTGGCGCCGAAGCGCCACCAGCTCCTGCTGGGCAGCTACCGCTCGATCTGGGCCGGACCGGAGGTCAGATTCTCGCCGGCGCTGCACTTCCTCTCGCCGCACCAGCAGGTCGAGCTGTCGCCAAAGGACGCTGCGGCGCTCGGCCTCCGCCACGGCGAGGAGGCGATCGTCAGCGATGAGCGCGGCGAGCTGCGGGCGACGGTCGTGCTGCGCCAGGGCGCCCCGGCTGGAACGGCGTTGCTCGCGCAGAACCTCTCAAGCGATGGAGCCAACCTGCTCACCGGGCCGCTGGTCACGCTGCGCCCGGCGAAGACGGTCGACGAGCAGGCTGCCGCGCTGCTCGGCGCCACGGAGCTGACTCGCGCATGAGCCTCGCGGTCGTCGGCTACTACGAGCCGTGGTGGATCCAGATCCTCAAGGCGATGATCATCTTCGTCGTCGCGCTGCAGCTGGTGCCTGTCGTGCTGCTCGTCGAGCGCAAGCTGCTGGGTCGCTTCCAGGGACGCTACGGTCCCAACCGCGTCGGCCCGTTCGGTGTGATCCAGCCGCTGGCCGACATCGTCAAGCTGCTCGGCAAGGAGCAGTCGCGGCCGAGGACCTCCGTCGGTGGGCTGTACATCCTTGCGCCGACGATCTCGATCATGACCGCGGTCGCGACGTTCGCGATCATCCCGTTCGGCGACGCACCACACATCTTCGGCACGCGGGTCGGACTCTACGGCGTCGACGTGTCGATCGGGCCGCTGTACATCTTCGCGCTGTCGGCAATCGCGTTCTACGGCCTGATGCTCGGCGGCTGGGCGTCGGGTTCGAAGTACTCGTTCCTCGGGGCGATGCGGGCCGCTGCCCAGCTGATCTCCTACGAGGTCTCCCAGGGGCTGGCGCTTGTCGGCGTGCTGATAACGGCCGGAACGCTGTCGCTGACCGGCATCGTCCACGGCCAGGGTGGCATGTGGTACATCGTGCCGCAGTTCGCCGGCTTCCTGATCTTCCTCGTCGCCGCGTTCGCCGAGACCAATCGCGCTCCGTTCGACCTCGCGGAGGCCGACGCCGAGCTCGTTGGCGGCTACAACACCGAGTACGGCGGCGGGCGCTTCGCCTCGTACTACTTCGCCGAGTACCTCAACGTGATCGTCGTCTCGGGTGTTGCCGTGACGCTGTTCCTCGGTGGCTGGCTGATCCCCGGCTGGAGCGCCCAGCCGGCGTGGACCGACCCGTTCGTCGTGCTGTTCAAGATGAGCATCTTCGTGCTGTTCTTCATCTGGATCCGCGCCACGCTGCCGCGGCTGCGCTACGACCAGCTGATGAGCTTCGGCTGGAAGGTGCTGCTGCCGCTCGCGACGCTCAACACGCTGATCACCGCGATCGTCGTCGTGGCGGTGAACAAGTGACTTGGTCTCCCGGTGAGGATCAACTGCTCGTGCAGCGCGCGCCCGAGCCGGGCGGCGCAGGCGGCGCCTACCGGGCGTTCGGTGAGACGCTGCGCGGCCTGCGGATGACCTTTGCGCGCGTCGTCGAAGGCGTGCACACGATCCAGTATCCGGAGCAGAAGGTGCCCGTCTACCCGCGCTTTCGCGGGCGCCACAAGCTGCACCGCTTCGAGGACTCCGGGCTCGAGAAGTGCGTCGGCTGCTCGCTGTGCGCTGCCGCGTGCCCGGCCGACTGCATCCGCGTCGTCGCCGCCGAGAACACCCCCGAGCTGCGGGTGTCGGCCGGTGAGCGCTACGCCGCGGTCTATGAGATCAACATCAGCCGCTGCATCTTCTGCGGCTACTGCGAAGTCGCCTGTCCGTTCGACGCGATCACGATGGGGCATGACTACGAGATGTCCGACTACAACCGCTCCGACCTCATCTTCACCAAGGAGATGCTCCTCGCCGAGCCGCTCGAAGCCACGCCGCTCCGGGCCGAGGGGGAGTAGATGACGCTCGCGACCGATCCGAGCAGCTGATGTCCGTACTGCTGTTCTTCATCGCCGCGTTTGGAACGCTTGCGGGAGCGATCGGCGTGATCTCGCTCAAGGATCCGTTCCATAGCGTGCTCGCGCTGGTCGTCCATTTGATCTCGCTTGCCGTGCTGTTCCTGCTGCTGCGGGCGGAGTTCGTCGCGGCGGCCCAGGTCGTCGTCTACGCCGGCGCGGTGATGGTGCTGTACGTGTTCGTCGTCTCCTACGTCGGCGGCCAGAACCTGCCCGGCGCGCAGGGGCCGGGGCGGGCCGGCACGCTCGGAGCGTTTGCCTGCGGGCTCGCGCTGGCAGTCGAGCTGTTCATCGCGCTGCTCGGATCCGGCTTGCAGGCGATCGGCACCTCCGGGGCGCACATCGCCGCCGGCTTCGGCACGCCGAAGGCGATTGGCGCGCTGCTGCTGACGAAGTTCCTGGCGCCGTTCGAGATCGCCTCCTACCTGCTGCTGGTCGCCGCCGTTGGCGCCGTGATGCTGGCCCGCCGCCGCGGCGGCCTCGACGATGACGGCGACGGGCGGCCGACGATCAGCGCGATGGACTTCATGCGGCCGCGGCCCTTCGGGACCGGCACGATGGCTGAGGGCTTCGGGCACGGCGAGACGCTGAGCGCGACGCGCAGCGCCGAGCGGCAGGAGCGCCCCACATGAGCATCGCCTGGTATCTCGCCGTCTCAGCGCTGATCTTCGCGATCGGTGCCGGCGGCGTGCTCGTGCGCCGCAACCCGCTGGTCGTGCTGCTGTGCCTGGAGTTGATGCTGAACGCCGCCAACCTCGCGCTGGTCGCCTTCTCGCGGATGTGGGGCAACGGCGCCGGCCAGGTGTTCGCGCTGATCGTGATGGTGGTCGCCGCCTGCGAGGTGACGGTCGGCCTGGGTGTGATCGTCGCGATGCACCGCCACCGCCTGCCGGTTGACCTCGACGCGATGCGCGAGCTGCAGGGATGAGCGCGACCACCGCCGCCTGGCTGGTGCTCGCCGCGCCGCTCGCCGGGACGGTGCTGCTCGCGGCGCTGTTCAAGGCCCTGCCCGGTCGCAGCGCCGGCTGGATCGGCACGGCGGCGGTGGCGCTGTCGTTCCTGTTCGCGCTGGTCGCGCTGGTCAAGCTGCAACAGGCGAGCCCGGCGCACCGCGAGCTGACCTCGACGTTGTGGAGCATCACACGGAGCGTCGGTGTCAACGCCAACGCCTCCGTCCTCGTCGACCCGCTCTCGGTGTTGATGATCTGCGTCGTCGCCGGCGTGTCGATGCTGATCCATCTCTACTCGGTGAGCTACCTGAGCGGCGATCGCGGCTACTCGCGCTTCTTCGCCTATCTCAACTTCTTCGTCTTCTCGATGCTGCTGCTGGTGCTCGCGGGCAACTTCCTGCTGCTGATCGTGGGCTGGGCGTTCGTCGGTGCCGCGTCCTACATGTTGATCAGCTTCTGGTACCGGCGAACGACCGCGACGCGAGCCGGGATCAAGGCCTTCGTGATCAACGTCGTCGGCGACGTCGGCCTGGTGCTCGGCACGTTCTTCATCTTCCGCCACACCCACACGCTGGACTTTGTCGCGACATTTCACCTCGCGCCCAAAGTCTTCGCGAGCGGCAGTGGCGATGTGACTGCCGGATGCGTCCTGCTGCTAGTTGGTGCGTTTGCGAAGTCGGCGCAGATTCCCTTCCACACCTGGTTGCCCGATGCCATGGAGGGCCCGACTCCCGTCAGCGCGCTGATCCATGCGGCGACGATGGTCACGGCTGGCGTCTACCTCATCGCGCGGATGCATCCGCTGTTCCAGCTGGCGCCTGCGGCCCAGGACGTCGGCGCGATCGTCGGCGTCACGACGCTGCTGATCGCCGGCACGATCGGCCTTGCGGCAACCGACATCAAGCGGGTCATCGCCTACTCGACGATGTCGCAGATCGGCTACATGATCATGGCCGTCTCGGTCGGCGCCTACGCGGCAGGCCTGTTCCATCTGATGACGCATGCCTTCTTCAAGGCGCTGCTGTTCATGGCGGCCGGCTCGGCGATCGGCGCGATGGGCGGCGAACAATCGCTCGACCGGATGTCCGGGCTGCGCCGCGCGCTGCCGTTCACGTTCGTCTGCTTCCTGGTCGGCGGGCTTGCGCTGTCCGGCATCCCGCCGTTCAGCGGCTTCTTCTCCAAGGACGACATCCTCGCCCAGATCGGGAGCCACGGCGGCTGGTACTGGGGGCTGTACGTCGCGGGCTACGTTGGCGCGTTGCTGACCGCGCTCTACACGTTCCGGATGATCTTCCGTGCCTTCCTCGGCGAGCCGTGCACGCCGGCGCGGGAGCTGATCGACCACGGCCACCTGTTCCATCCCGCCCAGCCGACGAATCCCGCCAACGGCGAGATTGAGGACAGCGACGTCGGCTTCCCCGGCCCCGACCACGTGATCGCCGAGCGGGCGCTGCCGATGCGCCTGGCGATGGGCCTGCTGGCGCTGCTTGCGATCGGTGGCGGCGTCGTCGGCATCCCCAAGACGACGAGCTGGCTCGACCGCTTCCTCGCACCGACGTTCGCCGACTCGACGATCCACCTGTACCCGTCCAACCACCTGATCTACCTCGGCCTGGCGGTTGGCACCGCCGTCGGCCTGCTGGGCATCCTGATCGCGTGGCTGGTGTGGGTCGCTAGGCCCGCCATCGCGCCGGCTGTCGCACGTGGCCTGCGTCCGCTGGCGAGCCTGTTCGAGCACAAGTGGTATTTCGACGAGCTGATCGACGCGCTCGTCGTGGCACCGAGCGCATGGCTCGGGCGCTTCGCGTCGAACACGTTCGAGCGGCTGTTCGTCAACGCCACGCTGATCGGCGGCACGACCGCGATCGTGCGAGCCGGGTCGGCCACCGTGCGCTCCGCTGAGAGTGGCTTTGTCCGCTACTACGTCGGCTTCATCCTCGTCGGCCTGGCCGCAATCGGCCTCTACTTCCTGCTGGCGTCCTAGATGCTCTCGATCCTCATCTGGCTGCCGGTCGCTGCCGCTGCGCTGGGGGCGCTGATCCCGCACCGGCGCGGGGCCGGCCTGCTGGCGCTGGCCGGGTCGCTTGCCGCGTTCGGGCTCGCGATCTCGCTGATCGCCGGCTACAGCGGCCACAGCGGCCAGCTCGCCGACGTCACGAACATCGTCTGGATCCGCTCGCTCGGCATCCACTACTCGCTCGGCGTGGACGGGCTGAGCCTGTTCCTCGTTGCGATGACGACGTTCTCGTTCGCGCTTGCTCTGCTTGCGGCGAACATCCGCACGTGGGCCCGCCCGCGGGTCTTCTACTTCCTCTTTGCGCTCGCCGAGTCGGCGGTGCTGGGCGCGTTCCTGGCCCAGGACCTCGCGCTGTTCGTCGCCTTCTTCGACTTGATGCTGATCCCGTTCTATCTGCTGCTCGGCGTGTGGGGCGGGCCGGGTCGCGTGGCGGCGACGATGAAGCTGGTGATCTACACCTTCGCCGGCTCGCTGCTGATGCTCGCCGGCGCGATCGCTCTCGCGGTCCTCACCCACCAGCACAGCGGCCAGCCGCTGAGCTTCGAGTTCTCGGCGCTGAGGGCCGCCCCGCTTCCCGGCGGCACCCAGGACTGGATCTTCCTGCTGTTTGCGGCCGCCTTCCTCGTCAAGATGCCTGCCTTCCCGCTGCATGGCTGGATGCCCGATGCCTACCGCGAGATGCCGGTCGAGGTGCTGGCAACTTTCAGCGGCGTGCTCTCGAAGGTCGGCGCCTACGGCTTCCTGCGGATCGTCCTGCCGACGATGCCTGCCGCGTCGGTGCACTTCCAGACGCTGATGCTGCTGGTCGGGCTCGCGTCGGTGCTGTACGGCTCGGTGATGGCCTTCACGCAAACCAATGCCCGGCTGATCGCCGGCTACTCGTCGGTCGCGCAGCTCGGCTTCATCACGCTCGGAATATTCGCCTTCGCGCAAGCGGGTGCACAGGGCGCCGTGCTGCAGATGGTCAACCACGGCATCGTCGTCGCGCCGCTGTTCTTGATCATCGGACTGCTCGCGGCGCGCGCCGGCGGGTCGGCTGACATCCGCGAGATGGGCGGAATCGCGATGCGCGCGCCGGTGCTCGCGACGGTCTTCCTGATCGTCGCGTTCGCGACGCTGGCGATGCCCGGCTCGGGCAACTTCATCGGCGAGTTCCTGATCCTGCTCGGGCTGTTCCAGACGAAGATGGTGATCTCGATCATCGCCTTCGCCGGCGTCGTTGCGGCCAGCGTCTACGCGCTGCGCATGTTCATTCGCGCGATGCACAACCGTGAGGGATCGCAGGTGCATTCGCGCGAGCTGCGCTGGCCGGAGGCGCTCGCGATCGCTCCGTTCCTCGCCGCGATCGGCCTGTTCGCGTTCTACCCGCAGATCCAGCTGCAGCGCAGCGAGCGGGCGGTCGTCGCGGCGATCAGCCAGGAGCAGGCGCTCACGGCGCCTGCCGCGACGGCCGGGGGGGCCGATCGATGATCGCGACGTTGACCCATCCGCCCGCCCCGTACGTCAACTTCGCCGCGCTGTCGCCGTTCGAGGCGGTGATCGGTGGCTCCGTGCTGGTCCTGCTCGTCGGCCTGCTGGGCTCACGCTTCGCGCGTCATCAGCTGGTGCCGGCGCTCACGCTGCTTACGCTGGCGGCGACGGCCGGTCTGGCGCTGTGGCAGTGGAACGACCACGTCTCGGCGATCAGCGGCGCATTGGCGATCGACGACCTGTCGCTGGTGATGACGCTGATCTTCGCGACGGCGGGCGCCGGTGCGACGGTCCTCTCATGGCGAGGGCGCGCGCCGGCGGAGTCGGCGCACGGCGACTACCACGCGCTGCTGCTCGGCTCGATCGCCGGGATGGTCGTGCTCGTCAGCGCGCAGAACGTCGTCACGCTGTTCATCGGCATCGAGCTGCTGTCGATCCCGCTGTACGTGCTGTGCGCGACCGAGATGCATCGCGCCGCCTCGCTGGAGTCGGGCCTCAAGTACCTGATCATCGGCTCGGTCGGCTCGGCGACGCTCGTCTACGGTCTTGCGCTGATCTACGGCGCGACGGGTGCGACCGATTTCCAGGCGATCGCCACGTCGGTCGCGCACGGGCAGCACTCGGACACCTTGCTGCTCGGCGGCGTCGCGCTGGTGCTGGTCGGACTCGCCTTCAAGGCGTCGATCGCCCCGTTCCACCAGTGGACGCCGGATGTCTACGAGGGAGCGCCGACGCCGGTCACGGCGTTCATGGCGGTCGCGACGAAAGCTGCGGCGTTTGGCGTGCTGCTGCGCGTCTTCGACGTGATGCTGATTGGCGAGAAGGTGAACTGGCGGCCGGTCCTCGCGCTGCTCGCGGCGATCACGATCATCGTCGGCAACGTCGGCGCGCTCAGCCAATCCTCGCTGAAGCGGATGCTCGCCTACTCTTCGGTCGCGCAGGCCGGCTACATCCTCGGCGGTGTCGCGATCGCGACGCGACTCGGGGTCCGCGCAACGCTCTTCTACCTGTTCGTCTACCTGACGGCGAACCTCGCGGCCTTTGCCGTGATCGTTGCCCGCGAGCGCGAGACGACGCACGGCGACGACATCGACGCGGTGGCCGGGCTCGGCGCGGAGCGGCCGTGGCTTGCCTGGTCGCTGACGATCGCGATGCTCTCGCTCGCCGGAGTCCCAGCGACCGCCGGGTTCATCGGCAAGGTGTTCCTGATCGACGCGCTCGTCGGTGCCGGCTACACGTGGCTGGCAATCGTGATCGTCGTCGGTTCGATCATCTCGCTCGGCTACTACCTGCGCGTGGTCGGCGCGGTGTGGATGCGCGAGGCGCCGCTCGCGGCGCCGCTGATCGCCGGCGGCTCGCCGGAGGCTGACAGCGCCGGCAGGCACTTCGAGCTGACCGCCGTCGCGCTGGCGTTCGCCGCTGCGACGATCGTCGTCGGCATCATCCCGCAGCCGCTGCTCGACCTCGCCGGCCGCGCCGCGGGCGCGATCACGGGCGCACTGTAAGCCCTCCGGCGCGGCCGCTAGGATCGACCGCCCATGCATGAGACCAAGCCGACCGTCTACCTGATCGCGCGGCCCGCCGTCGAGCTGGACGGGATGCGCGCGTACCTCGCCGATGTCGGCGGCACCGCCTGGCTTGACGGGAGGCTCGACGAGTCGGCCGGCGCGCCGAACGCGGCCGAGTTGCTCGTCGAGTTCGGCGGCCGCGCGTGCTACCGCAGCTGGGAGCCGGGCCTCAACGCAAACGTCACGCGTGTTCGGACCGACCTCGCCGAGTACTTCGAGAACATCCTGCGCAGCGGCCACGGCAGCGTGCTCGAGCACGCGAACTTCAGCTTCGCGCTGCGGAACGTGAGCAGGGTAACGACCCACGAGCTCGTCAGGCATCGCGCGGGCTCTGCGTTCAGCCAGGAGAGCCTGCGCTACGTGCGGCTCACCGACATCGGCTTTCGCGTGCCGGAGGCGCTCGAGCCGGTCCGCGAGCGGGTCCTGGAGATCGTCGAGCAGCTGGAGGAGTTCCAGCGTGATGCGGCCGGGCAGCTCGGGCTCGATGGGGAGGGTGTCCCGTTCCACGTCAAGAAGGAGGTCACCTCGGCGCTGCGCCGCCTCGCGCCGCTCGGCCTCTCCACCGACATCATCTGGACCGCCAATGTGCGCACGCTGCGCCACGTGATCGAGATGCGCACGGCCGACAGCGCCGAGGAGGAGCTGCGCTCGGTGTTCGATGAGATCGCCCAGATCGCCAAGCGCGAAGCGCCGCACCTGTTCCAGGACTTCGAGCGCCACGACGACGGCAGCTGGGTCCCGCGCCACCACAAGGTGTAGCGCCGGCTAACATAGTCAGCGCGTTCGCTGCATCGATCGACTATTTGGGGGTAGCCGTGACCACGCTCGTAGCTCGACGCCCAACCGCGCCAGCCCAGCTCGCCGCTCTTGCCGTTGTAGCGCTGGCTCTGTCCACCGCCGCGCTCGCCGGCACGCACCTTCTGCGAGCCGCCGGTGGGACTGTGACCACGAGCCGGCCCGCGGCCCGAACAGCCGTGTCCGCGCCGGCTGCGGCAGCGATCTCAGCGCGCCTCGGGCGCGATGAGGCGGCCTATCACCTGTTCGGACTGCGCGCGGCCAACCCCGCTCAGCGCCTCACGACCAGCTTTGGGCGCGGCGCGGTGACGGTCAGCTCAGGCGCTGCAACGCTGCGGTTGAGCTTGAGCGCGATCGGGCGCCCCGGCGCAATGCGAGCGGTCGCGGCGGCGAGCCCGCGCCCGAGCGTTGCCGGCGTCAGCTACGCCCACGCGGGACTGCTCGAGTCCTACGCGAACGGCCCGCTCGGCCTCGAACAGGGCTTCACCGTGGTGGCTCGACCGCGCGGCGCCGTCGGGCCGCTGACGCTCTCGATCGCGCTCGCGGGGACCCTGCGGCCGGCGCTGCGCGGACCGCTCGTGCGCTTCAGTGACGGCGCGACGACGCTCGCCTACAGCGGCCTGCGCGCGACCGACGCGACGGGGCGGCAGCTGCCTGCGCACCTGGCGCTTGCCGGCAACCGCCTGGAGATCGTCGTCCACGATCGCGGCGCCAGATACCCCGTGCGGATCGATCCCTACGTTCAGCAGGGCGGGAACCTGACCGGCGCGGGCGAAGTGGGAGACGGCTTCTTCGGGCTCGGCGCCGCGATCTCGCCGGACGGCAGCACTATCATCGTCGGCGCGCCGCAGAGCGGCACCGGGGTCGCCTACGTGTTCGTGCCGTCCGGCTCGTCGTGGACACAGCAGGCGGCGCTGACGCTGACGAAGGCGCCGGCGTCGGCCTACTTCGGAGACAGCGAGGCGCTCTCGACCAACGGCGACGTCGCGGTCATCGGCGCGCCAAACGCAAACGAGGTCGGTGTGTTCACGCGCTCTGGCAGCACCTGGACGCAGTCGGCGACGATCGTCCCGCGGATCTCGGTCACCGGGTTCGGCGGCAGCGTGGCGCTGTCGAACGCAGGAACCGAAGCGCTGATCGGTGACAACGGATCGGACACCGGGACGAACGTCTCGACCGCGATCGTCTACAACAAGAACGGCGACGGGGCATGGGTAGCCGCTCAGACGCTCAGCCCGTCCGGCGAGAACAACAATGGCGGCAACTTCTACCCGATGCACGTCGCGCTGTCGGGCGACGGCTCGACGGCGCTGCTGGGCAACGGGTTCGACCAGAGCGGCGCCGGCTCGGCGTGGGTCTTCGCGTTGTCGGGGAGCACCTGGACAGCGCAGGGCGGGCGGCTCATCGGCAGCGGCGCTGTGGACGCGGCGGAGTTCGGTGGCAGCGTCGCGCTGTCATCGGACGGCAACACCGCGGCGATCGGCGCACCGGCTGACAACTGCAACGCCGGCGCGGCGTACATCTTCAGCCGCAGCGGCAGCAGCTGGTCCCAGCAGGGCAGCAAGCTCGTCGTCACGACCACGCCCGGCACGTGCCCGTCGGGGACCGGCGGTGGCGGCCCGACGCTTGGCGACGGCGTGGCGCTCTCAGCCGACGGCAACACCGCGCTGTTCGGTGGTGGCGAGCCGGCGGTCTACACGCGGTCGGGCACGACCTGGACGGCCTACCAGCAGAGCGGCATCCAGGGCGGCCTGTCGGTCGCGCTGTCGGCGGACGCGACGACGCTCGTCGCAGCCTGCCCCGGCTGTGGCGGCGGCATCGGCCTCGCCGACGTCTATCAGAAGACGGCGTCGCCGCCGGTCACCGCGTCGCCGCCGATCTTGACGAAGTTGAGGCTGAAGCACCACAAGGTGCCTCACGGCCACGCGATGGTGCTCGAGTTCACGCTGTCGGGTCCCGGCGACGTGGTCGTCAACTTCGAGAAGATCGGCCACAAGCTCGGCAAGCAGACGCTGACGCTCGCCGGCTCGGTGACCCTGACCGGAGCGTCGGGCGCCAACACGTTCAAGATCAAGAAGGTCGGCGGCAAGTGGCTCGCCGTCGGTTACTACCAGCTCGACGTCTACACCGAGCTCGGCAGCCAGCACTCCCCGACGCAGACGCTCAAGCTGACGATCACGCCGTAAGGAGCAACCAGGGCTGGCGGCGCGGTCCGCGCCGCCAGCCCGTGATCGTCCGCTGTGAGCCGCTACTTCTGCAGCGGGATGATCGGAAGGACGTCCTTCCCCCACGTGTGGTTGATGATGCCCGCAGCCACCGCGTACCACGCTGCGACCGCCGCAGCGATGCCGACGTACCCACCGATGTGGACCAGGTCCGTGCTGCCACTGCCGGTCATGCCGATGGCGATCAGGACGAGGCTGACCGTCAGGAGGCCGAAGAACGCCAGCGCCGCGCCGCTAACGCGCAGCCCGGCAATCGCCAAGATGGCGGTGAAGGCCGCCCACACCCAGAAGAGCAGGGCGAGCCCGCTGGTGTTCCCCGCAAGTGCCCCCGACAGCTGCGCACTGCCCAGGAAGGACCATACGGCCCAGAACGCCGCGAGTGACGAGTATGCCACGGCCCCGTAGGTGTTTCCTGCGCGGTACTCCCACATTCCGGCGAGCAGCAGCACCAAGCCGCCAAACAGCAGCGCGAGCTCGACGGCAACGTCTGCGCCGCCGCCGACGAGGTTTGACTGGACCATCGAGAAAACGAACGTCGTCACCGCGAGCGCAGCGAGCCCCAACGGTGCGAGGTGCGCCTTCGATCCGCCTGAACCTTCCATATATCGACTCCTCTCTGACGCCGTGCGGCGAGCCGTACGGCTCTGTTGCGCGGACCCTCACGGGAAACCGCGACGAAACGGGTCGAGCATAACCACAGGCCGGCGGCCGCAGGGGATTTTTTTACGCGCGCTGGCGCAATGAGCGGACACTTCGCGAAGAGCCAGCCGTCCGCCCCACACAGACCGCGCCATAAGGAGCAGGGACGGAGGGGCGCTCCCTTCAGGGAACGCCCCCCGCCCGCCGACCCGGAGTCAGTCCTCCGCTGTGGCGACGGCCTGACCGAGCAGCTCGACCACATGGGGGTCGCGCAGCGTGGTGACATCGCCGAGCGCACGACCCTCCGCGATGTCACGCAGCAGCCGGCGCATGATCTTGCCGGAGCGCGTCTTCGGCAGGTCGTTGGCCCAGATGATGCGCTTCGGGCGGGCGAACTTGCCGATCCGCTCTGCGACCGTGTCGCGAATCGCCACGACGAGCTCGTCGGTGCCCTCGACGGTGCCTTGCAGTGTGACGAACGCGCAGATCGCCTGCCCCGTCGTCTCGTCGTACTGGCCGATCACAGCCGCCTCGGCGACTGCCTCGTGGGCGACGATCGCCGACTCGACCTCAGCCGTCGAGAGGCGGTGCCCGGAGACGTTGACGACATCGTCAATCCGCCCGATCACCCAGATGTAGCCGTCCTTGTCCCGCCGTGCGGCGTCGCCGACGAGGTAGGTCTCCCTGCCGAAACGCATGTAGTACGTCTCGATGAAGCGCTCGTCGTCCCTGTAGAGGGTGCGCAGCATCGCCGGCCAGGGGCGGGTCAGGATCAGCAATCCCTGGCCCTCCGCGATCGGCTTGCCCTCGCCCTCATCGACGACGTCGGCCTTGATCCCGGGGAATGGTGTGGTCGCCGAGCCTGGCTTGGTCTCGGTGATGCCCGGTAGCGGCGTGATCATGATCATGCCGGTCTCCGTCTGCCACCAGGTATCGACGATCGGGCAACGCTCGCCGCCGATGATCTTGTGGTACCACAGCCAGGCCTTCGGGTTGATCGGCTCGCCGACGCTGCCGAGCAGCCTCAGCGAGCTCAGGTCGAACTTGTTTGGATGGTCCGCGCCCCACTTGATGCAGGCGCGAATCGCCGTCGGCGCCGTGTAGAAGATCGTCACGCCGTAGCGCTGGACGATCTCCCACCAGATGCCCTTGTGGGGGTAGTCCGGCGCACCCTCGAACATCACCGAAGTCGCGCAGTTGGCCAGCGGCCCGTAGACGATGTAGGAGTGCCCGGTTATCCAGCCGACATCGGCAGTGCACCAGAAGACGTCCTCCTCGGGGTGGAGATCGAAGACGTAGCGATGCGTCGCCGTTACGCCGGTCAGATAGCCGCCTGAGGTGTGCACGATCCCCTTCGGCTTGGCCGTCGATCCGCTGGTGTAGAGGATGAACAGCGGGTCCTCGGCGTCCATCGGAACGGCCGGGCACTTCGCCTCCGCCGCCGCCATGATCTCGTGGTACCAGACGTCCCGTCCAGCTTGAATCTCGCACGGGGTGCCCTTCGATGCGATGACGATGACGTGCTCGAGCGACTCGAGGTCGGCGATCAGGGGATCGACCGCCTGCTTGATCGGAGCGATCTTGCCTTTGCGAGCTGCTCCGTCGACGGTGATCAGCGCCTTCGCCTGGGAGAACTCCATCCGCTCGCGAACCGCCTCAGGGGCGAAGCCGCCGAAGACCAGATTGTGCGGCGCGCCGATACGCGCGCAGGCGAGCATCGCGATCGCGACCTCCGGGATCATCGGCAGGTAGATACCGACGATGTCACCCTTCTTGATGCCGAGATCCTTCAGCGCGTTCGCGAAGCGCTCCACGTCGGTGAGCAGGTCGGAGTAGGTGAGCTTGCGCTCCGAGCCGTCCTCGCCGATCCAGTCGAAGGCAACCCGGTCGCCGCGCCCAGCTTCGACGTGCCGATCGAGACAGTTGTAGGAGACGTTCAGCTGACCGCCGACGAACCACTTGTAGAAGGGCGGGTTGGAGTCGTCTAGCACCGTGTCCCACTTCTTGAACCAGTGGAGCTCCTCTGCCTGGCTTGCCCACCACCCCTGCCAGTCGCCATCCGCCTCCTCGTAGACCGCCGGATCGCTCAACAACGCCCGTTTGCGGAACGCTGCCGAGGGCGGAAATCGGTCTATGTCGAGGAGCGATGCGAGCTCGCGCTCGAGCTCCATGTCGCTCGTGTCGGACTCAGTCTGGTCAGTGGCCATGCAACTACCTCTCTTTGCGCTCGGGGCAACCAGGGCTGGCGGCGCGGCCCGCGCCGCCAGCCCCCGATCGTACTGTGCGGGCTACTTCTTGGACGGGAAGAGCGGAACGACGGCCTTCCCGAACGTGCTGTTGATGACACCGCCGGCGGACGCGTACCAGGCCGCGGCCGCTGTCGCGATGCCAACGTAGCCGCCCCAGTGCAGGATGGTTGGGTGGCCACTGCCGCCATGGGCTATGGCGAGCAGGATGAACGTGGCCGTCAGAAGCACGAACACGAGCAGCACAGCACCGCTCTGCTTCAGCGCGGCGACCGTCATGTAGGCGGTGAAGATCGCCCACGCCCACAGGAACAGGGCGAACCCATGGCCTGTGCCGGCGAGAACGGCCGTTGGCCCCCCGACGATCCCCGCGATGGAGCCGAGCCCGATCGCGAGCCAGAAGGCACCGAACGAGCTGAACGCAAGGGCTCCGAACGTGTTGCCAGCTCGGAACTCCCACATCCCGGCGAGCAGCTGTGCGAAGCCGCCGTACGCGAGCGCGAGCACGACCACGCCGGTGAGCGCCTCGGTACCTACGAGGTTCGCATTGAACATCGACAGAACAAAAGTCGTCATCGCGAACGCGGCGAGACCCAGCGGTGCGGGGTTCGCGAGCTTCGAGGACGATCCGCCTGAACCTTCCATATCTCTCCTCTCCGAAGCCGTCGCGGCGTGCCGCGCGGGCTTTGTTTGGCGGGCCTCATCGGAGAAGCCCGCGACGAAACGCGCTGAGCATAGCCACCGGTCGGCGGCCGCTGGGTTTTTTTTGCGCCGCGGCGGGGTGAGCCGGCGCTTCCGGCTAGCCGAATGAAACGGCGAGGGCCCGAGCGAGGTCGTTGCGTTCGCGACGGCTTGGGATCCCGGTGTGGGGCCGGGGAGCTTCGTCGTCAGCGCCGGCGCTTGCGCTTCCTCGAGCTGCCGAACGACGCTGAGGCGGGGACCGTCGGTGCAGGCGTCGGAGTCGTGGTCGTACGACGCGCGCGAGGTTCGCGAGGCGCGCGAGGTCCGCGTGCCTGTGCGCGTAGCTGCGCCTGGCTGACCCAGGGGATCGCCTCGCCGGTCTCCCATGCGGGCGGCCGGGTCAGCCCGCCGAGTTGCAGCAGCGTCATGCCTATGCCGACGAGGAAGGCGAACTGCAGCAGCGGGACCTGAACGATCTGGATGATGAAGAGGAAGCCACAGGCCACGCCGAGCCAGCCCATCACCTTCGTGAGCAAGCCCGCGTTCATCGCACGCCGGCCGACCATGATGAAAACGAACGCTGTGCAGACGGTGAGCACGAACACCGCGAGAAGCAGGCTGAGTCGGAAGCTGCCGGCCGTGGCAGCGGTGACTGCGGCTGCGGTGCGGGCGCTGTGCGTCAGGTAGCCGTGGGCGCCGGTCTGGAGCGAAACGGTTTCCACGAGGCCTCCGAGACCGATCAGCGGCGGTGCGAAGCTAGCGAGCCCGAGCGTGATGGGCGCCGGCCGATTGTCGCGTGCGACCGCGGCGTTCAGCAGATAGCGAAGGGGCCAGCGCATAGCGATCAGGCCGGCGGCGCTCACGAGGGCGAACAGGACGTTATCGACCGCGTGCTTGTCGAGGAAGCGAATGACGTCAGTCCTCGGGTCCACGTGCGCTGCCCTGAGGCCGTGCAACGCCGGCGACAGACCTTGCAGGAGACCAACGGTCGGCGTCTTGGAGCTGGCTAGCCACGCACCGAACTCACCGACCAGGTAGAGGATCCCCGCCGCGATCGCGAGGAGAGCAACGCGCTGGCGCTGAGCGCCCTCCTGTTCGAGCTGGCGCTCGCGATCGTCCATGGCGCGCAGCAGTCTACCCGGACGCTTGTGCGCGGGCCGCGCGCGCTAGGCTTGCACGCATGGAAGGGTTCGGTGGAATGTTTGGCGATCCCGAGGAGCTGCAGCGGCGGATGGCGGAATTCGCCGAGCAGATGCAGGGGCAGCAGCGCCTGGCGTGGGCTGACAACGCGATTAAGCTTGCGGTCGACATGACCGTGGCCGCGATCAACCGGGTCAACCTTCAGGGCAGCGCGGAGCAGCAGGCTCAGCAGATCCGCTCGGTGATGGCACTCGTCTTCCCCGAAGCGGTCACGCTCGTGCGTGAGGCGCGGGCGGGCCTGCAGTAGCGTTCGCGTTCGCCGGCGTCTCTGCCTTGCGGTCAGCGCGGCCTGCACGGATCACATCCTTGAACGACCGGAAGCGGAAGATCGTGGCGAGCGCGATGAACCCGACCCCGGACGTCAGCGCCGTGATCGCGATCTGCTGGCCCACCGAGTAGGCCGCTACGACGCTTGTGGGAGCGGCGCGGCGGAATACCGTGACGAGCAGGGCCTGCTGCACGCCGGCGCCGCCGGGCGTGAGCGGGACGGCACCGGCGACGGCGTTGACGCCAAACACGAGCATCACGTTGCGGACCGAGGCGCCAACGCGAAACGCGTCGAGGAAGAACCAAAAGCCCGCGGCGCGGCAGAGCCAGGCGGCGGCCTGGAACGCGACCACCTCATGCAGGTAGCGCCTACGGTCGCGCATGATCGTGAAGCCCTGGCGAACTCGTTCCCAGAACGCGCGCACCCGGCGCGAGAGCACGGCGAATCCGAACAGCGTCGCGACCGCGAGCAGCGTGATCAAGAACAGCGTCAGGCGCGCGTTCGAAGCAAGAAAGGACAGGTCAAATGCGTCGAGCTTCGCGAACGCCGGCGGCTTTGGAAAGACGCCTTGCGAGAAGGCAAAGATCAGCACGATCACCCCGAGCACGACGTCGAACGGCACCTCGGTGTAGATCGCGGCGGTGACCGTCGCGTAGGCCGAGTCCGGGATCGAGCTCTTCGTCAGGAAGACCTTGACCACGTCGCCGCCGCGAGCCGGCACGACGTTGTCCAAGCCTACGGCGGCGAAGTAGGCGCCCCACACACGTCGCCACTGGAAGCGTGCGAGTGGATAGGCCGCGCGGAGGCTGTTGAAGATCGCTCGTGAGCGCAGCGTCAGGTTGAGCGTGAAGAACACCAGCCCGATCAGCATCGTCCCCCAGTGGACGGCCGCCAGATTGGCGAAGAACGAGCCGACCGCGTTGAAGAACGCGCTGACGGTCCGTCCGAGCGAAGCGGATGCGAGAACCCCGAGCACGCGCGCCTAGCCTACGCGCCGAGCAGGCGAACGCAGGTGCTGCGAGCTTTCTGCGCCGGCGCGGGTGCGGATCAGACGTCTAGGTCCGGTTCGAACTCGTCGTCGTCATCGCCGATGTCGTCGTCGTCGACGACGAGATCATCTTCATCGAAGTCGATCGCGTCGTCATCGCCGAAAAGGTCGTCGTCGTCGTCGAGCTCACCGCGCGGCGCCTCGGCCACTGTGGCGGGCGCGAGGCCGCTGCTGGCGAGCGAATGTTCGAGGTCCTCGTCGAGCGGAGACTGGGTGATCATCGACATCGGGGCTCCTTTCCTTGTGTCTCGAAGTATGAGCGGCTCGGCGGGCGGGGTGGGACCGCTCCGTGCGACCGCGCCGTCAGGGGTATCTACACGCTAATGGGCTGGGCGGGTGGTTGTTGCGTCGGTCACTGTGGAGCGGGTCGCTGGGATGCCTAGCCTATGCGTTCCCGGCGCCCATTTCGGCGAGCGCTGCCAGCACGAGATCGTCGTGCGCCGCCGGCTTCACGTTCTCCAGGACGCGGGCGACCTTCCCGTCGCGGTCGATGACGAACGTCGTTCGAGCGTTGCCCCAGTAGGTCCGTCCGTACATCGACTTCTCGACCCACACGCCGTAGCGCTCAGCCGTGGCGTGATCAGGGTCGGCGAGCAGCCTGAAGTCGAGCTGGTAGCGGTCCGCGAACTTCTTCAGCGCCTTGACTGGGTCGGGTGAGATGCCGAGCACGACCGCCCCGGCGGCGGCGTAGTCGGCGCGGCGGTCGCGGACGCCGCAGGCCTGCGTCGTGCAGCCGGGCGTGTCAGCCTTGGGGTAGAAGTAGAGAACGACTGTCTTGCCGCGCAGGCCCGAGAGCGTTACGGACTCCCCGGCCTGGTCTGCGAGCGTGAAGTCCGGCGCGACGACACCCTGCTCGATCATGTGACCTCCGTGTGTTGGCTTTGGCCTATTTCAGCAGCCGCGAGAGCCGACGATCCTTGAGCACCCGTCCGCCCGTCTGGCAGCTCGGACAGTAGGTCATCAAGTGGTCCTCGAAGCTCACCGAGTGGAGCGTGGTGGCGCAACGCGGACACGGCTTGCCGTCGTGGCGGTGCACGGCGAGCGGCATCGGCAGCTTGTCGGGGATCGGCAGCTTGAGCGTGCGCTCGTAGTGCTCGAGTGCCGCGCCGAGCGACGAGGCGATGGCGCCCGCCAGCGTCGCGACCTCCTCGCCGCTGAGGTCCACGCCACGCTTGAACGGCGAGAGCCGAGCGCTCCAAAGGATCTCGTCGACCCACGAGCGGCCGATGCCGGCGATCAGGTGCTGGTCGCGCAGCGCAGCGTAAAGCGGTCGTGGCGTCGCGAGACGCCGGCCGAGGTCGGTGGGTGGCTCGGGCCAGGCTTCGGGGCCGAGTCGCATGAGCGACTCGTCGTGCGCGAGTGCCTTAGCGCTCAACAGCTTGACCCAAGCCGCTTGCTTCGTGCCGAACTCGCGTAGTCGCAGCTCACGTCCGTCGCAGAAGCGGACGAGCAGCCGTGAGCTGCGGTCGCGTGGCCCGGCGTGCTTGTCGTAGAGCTGCAGTCGCCCGGCGGACATCAGGTGGACCAGCAGCACCAGGCCCTCGGAGAACTCGATGATGAAGTGCTTCCCGCGCCGACGGATCCCGCGCATCTCCTGGCCGCCCAGCGCGGCGAGCGGCGGCGCGAAGGTCTTCAGTGTGTTGATCCCCGGGGCCAGCACCGAATGCACCTCGGAACCGCGCAGCGCACCATCGAGCAGTCGCGCCGTGATCTCGACCTCAGGCAGCTCGGGCATCGCCGTTCAAGCCTACGCCGCGGCACCACCGCGTTTCACGGCCCGCTGGTCCTAGCTGGCAGGACTCGGGTTGGCGGTCGTGTAGGCGCGGGTGGTGGCGCCGTCGTAGATCGTGCCACTTGGCGAGGTCCACTGAGCTCGCCACACGCGTCCCTTGGCGAAGCTGGCAGTCGCGCTCCAGGAGCCGTCGGTCGCGGTGTCGATACTGGCGCTCAGCAGCGACTTCCAGGTGTGGCCTCCGTTGGCGGAGTACTCGATCAGGACCGATGTCGCGGGGACTGGGGTGGGGGTGGTGGTGCCGGTGGCCGCGGTGCTGCCGCCGCTGGTCCCGCTCGGGCCGGTGGGCCCGGGGTTGATGGCCGCGGCG
This sequence comes from Solirubrobacteraceae bacterium, assembly GCA_049512455.1. Lineage (GTDB taxonomy): Bacteria > Actinomycetota > Thermoleophilia > Solirubrobacterales > Solirubrobacteraceae > Palsa-513. The sequence continues at coordinate 111,140 of JBEKXB010000001.1, forward strand.
GTGGCGGCTGGGCGGACAAGCCCCCAAAGCGAGACCCTCGAGCCGTTGCGCGTCACCGTTAGCGGGAGGCGCCACTCGTTGTAGGCAGGCTTCTGCTGCCCACTCAGGTATTCGAGCCCTGTTTGGAAGCCGGACCACCTCTGGACGATGTTGCCGGGGAGCGGCGCATCGTCGGTGAGCAGGTACTGGTCGAACGAGGCAACTCGCGGGTTGCTCCACGCAAGACGCTCGGAGATCGCGAGGTACTCCGCCTGTTGGGTGACCGACACGGCGGACGGGTCCGGCTTGCTCTGGACTCCAAACTCGGTGATGTAGATAGGCATGTGCCTGCTGATCGCGCCCGCGTCGGCGGCGCGATTGAGGGCGGTGACGAGCCGTCCGAGCGTGCCGATGGTCACATCGTCGGCGGTGCCGGCTCCGCGTGGTTGCCAGAACGGCCCGGCCTTTTCGGCGTAGGGATGCTGCGCGTAGCCGTTCGCCGGGAGCTTCGCGCAACTACGCGACTTGACGTAGTGCGAGTTGAGGCAGAGCACGCCGCGCAGGAACGCCAGTGGGGCGGGGATATCCCCGACGGCGCTCCCGACGGGCGAAGTCTCGCCCATCAGCACGGTCATGCCCGCGAAGTTGCCGGACGCCTTGAGGCCCGCATAACCGTCGAGGAACAGGCTGCGGTAGATCGTTGCCGACACGATCTTGCCCTTGACGTTCTGTGGCATCAGGAACTGCGGCTGGTTCGGCTCGTTCCAGATCGAGTACAGCTTCACCTCGCTGCCGAACTCACGGCCGACCGCCTCCGTGAACTGGCCGTAATCGGTTGCATTCGGGTCCGTCACGCGATCCTTTGCGCAGGCCGACGCCCAGCACGGCACCCCCGTTGGGGGCTCCGCGGTGATGGTTAGCAGCACCGTCCAGCCAAGCGAGTGCAACTCGGTGATCAGCGGGACGTACTGGCCCCAGTTGTAGCTCGCCGGGTCGGTCATGTCGAGGGCTGGCTTACTGTGCGAGTCAGGGTTCGGGGCGACCGCGCCCCAGTCGAGCAGGATTCGCACTGCGTGTACGCCGAGGCTCTGCAGCTGGGTGATCGTGGCCGGCCGCAAGGCCGGGTTCATCAGCTGGGTCGGTGCCTCGAAGAACACTGTTTCGCTGCGTGACGCAAGCGCCGACGACGCGGAGGTGAGCGATCCGGCGAGCGCGCCGAGGCAACATCCGATGGCTATCAGTCTCTTCAAGGGCATGATTCAGCCTAACTGCGTTTGAGCTCTTTGCGCGCCGGTCCTCACCACAACCCTACGGCGCGCCGAAGGTTGCGCAGTTTGTATCGTCGTTGTGCTGGCCATCGCGTGGCCGATGGCGCGTGCAGCGTATAGCTGACGCGCGGATCGAGCAGGTCCGCTGGCAGAGCCCCGACCCCGTCCGACTAGCGCCGGCGACCGTAGAGCAGCCTTAGCGCTCGGCCGATCAGCTTGGTCATGCGGGCGCTGTAGGCAAACATCTGCGGCTCGCGGCGGGGCATCCAGCGCGGTGTGAGGAGGATCGTTTGCTGTGTGGTGAACTTACGGATGCCCTCGGGTCCGTGGCGGACCCCGAGACCGGACTCGTTGACGCCGCCCATCGGCGCTTCCAGGACGAAGTAGTTGACGGCCGCGTCGTTCACGCACACCGCGCCGACTCGCAGGCGCCTCGCAATGCGCTCGCCTTCGGCCGCGTCGCGCGCGAATACCGCAGCCCCGAGGCCGTAGCGGGAGTCGTTCACCAGGCGCACGGCCTCGTCGGCATCGGCGACGCGCATCACCGCCAGCGTCGGGCCGAATGTCTCGTCGGTCATGCAGTCCATCGTGTGGTCGGCGTCGGCGAGCAGCGTCGGCTCATAGAACTGTCCGGGCCCGGCCGCACGGTGGCCGCCGGCGAGCACGCGCGCGCCCTTGGCCACGGCGTCGGCAACGTGCGCTTCGATCGTCGCGAGCTGGCGTCGATCGGTGATCGCGCCGACCTCGATCGAGCCGGGACCGTGCGGCTCGCCGCAGCGCAGGGCTGCGACCCTGTCCGCGAGCATGGCGGTCAGCTCGTCATAGATCCCCGTCTGGGCATACAGCCGTTCGATTGAGATGCATGTCTGGCCCGCGTTGATCATCGCGTAGTAGGTGGCGGCGTTTGCAGCGCGCTCGAGGTCCGCGCCCGCCAGCACGATCATCGCGTCCTTGCCGCCGAGCTCGAGCGACACCGGAGTGAGCGTCTCGGCGGCCCGCGCCGCGACCTTGCGACCAGTCGCGATTGAGCCGGTGAACATCACGAAGTCCACCAGATCGATCAGTGCCTCGCCCGTCTTCCCACGGCCGGGAGCGACCTGGAAGACGCCATCCGGAAGGCCGCATTCGCCGAGCGCTTGCGCCATCAGCAGGGACGTGAGCGGCGTCAACTCGGACGGTTTGAGAACGACGGCGTTGCCGGCGGCGAGCGCCGGGATGCAATCGCCGAAGGAGTTGAGCAAGGGGTAGTTCCACGGTCCGATCACGCCGACGAGCCCGCGCGGAACGTAGTGCGTCACCAACGATCGCCCGAGAACGAGCGGGCTGCGGGAGCGAAAGCGACGCTCGGCCAGGTAGCGCGGAGCGCGCCTGACCCAGAAGGAGAGTGCGGCGAGCGTGTAGCCCAGCTCGAGAACCTGCGCGTCCTCATAGGTCTTGCCGGTCTCGCTGACCAGCGTCTCGATGACGTGCTCGGAATTGCCCGCGAGCCAGCGCCGCATGCGTCCGAGGATGGCGCCGCGCCCGTCGAAGCCGAGATCCGTCCATGCGGGCTGCGCTGCACGGCCACGCCGCGCGAGCTCCTCCAGCTCGTCACGGCCGACGCACGCGACCCTCGCCACCTCGGCGCCGGTCGCGGGGTTGCGGACCTCCAGCGCTCGCTCGCGCTCGGCCATCGGGTGTCCCGTGGCTCGCTTGCCTGCTCGTGCCGGCCTACTCGGAGATGCTGACGCTCTCGATTCCCACAGGGGAGGTCGGCCGGTCGCGGCTGTCGGTCTCGACCGCGTCGATTGCGTCAACGACATCCATGCCGTCGCTCACGCGGCCAAACACGGTGTGCTTGCCATCAAGCCATGGGCACTCGTCTGCGGTGACGATAAAGAACTGGGAGCCGTTCGTGTTCGGGCCGGCGTTGGCCATCGCGAGCGCTCCGCGGATGATTGGATGCGCGTTGAACTCGTCTTCGAACGTGTATCCCGGTCCACCGGTCCCGGTCCCCTTGGGGCAGCCGCCCTGGAGCATGAAACCGCTGATCACACGGTGGAAGATGAGTCCGTCGTAGAAGCCCTTGCCTGCGAGCGTGCGGAAGTTCTCGACGGTCTTGGGGGCGTCGTCGTCGAACAGCTCGAGCTCGATCGTCCCTTCGGAGGTGTTCATTGTGGCGCTGGACATCGCTGCGGCTCCTCTGCTCGGGTGCGAGCTGGCCACGATAGCGAGCGTCACTCGGCGGCGCGCTCGAGAGCGAGGCGATGGCCGCACACCTCGACGCCGTCAGTGCTGGCGACGACCCGATCCGCCTCGCTCTCGGGCACGCTGAGCAGCGCGAAGCGCTCGAGCACCGTCACGTCGCTCACCGCCTCGCCGTCGAGACCGGTGGCGTGCATCACCGCGGCGACGAGATCGGCGACCGCGATACCTGCCGCACGGCCGCCGCTGGCGATCAGCCGTGCGCGCGGCTCGTCGGCCGGCCGGTGGACGTGGGGCTTCTCGTGACGGCGTGGCCGGGCCGTCACCGTTGCCGGTCCCGTGCTGGCCCCTTCTGACCATGGCGCGATCGATGTCCCGATGTGCCGTTCGATCGCCTCCATCTCTCGCTTCTGACGATCCTCGACGAAGGTGATCGCGCGCCCAGAGCGCCCGACGCGTCCTGTGCGGCCGATGCGATGGACATAGGTGTCCGCGGCCGTCGGCACGTCGAAGTTGATTACGTGCGTCACCGTCGAGATGTCGAGGCCGCGAGCCGCAACATCGGTGGCGACGAGGATCGGGACTCGGCCGCCCTTGAAGGCCAGCATCACGCCGTCACGCTGCCCTTGGCTGAGATCGCCGTGCAGCGCGCGCACGTTCATCCCGGTGTCGCGGAGCGTGCGGTACAGCTGGTCGCAGCGGATCTTTGTGCGCACGAAGACGAGTGCCTGGTCCGGCTTCTCGGCGCGCAGCACCTCGGCGAGCTTAGCCGCCTTCTCGCGTGTCTCGACGGGCAGCTGGAACTGCTCGACGGTGTCGATTGTGAGCGTCGCGCCCTCGACCGCGATCAGCAGCGGGTCGTAGAGATAGCGATCGGCGAGCGCGCGGATCGGCGGCGGCATCGTCGCCGAGAACAGCGCTGTCTGGCGCCCGGATGGGGTTGCCGCGAGGATCTTCTCGACATCCTCGAGGAAGCCGAGGTCGAGCATCTCGTCGGCCTCGTCGAGGACCACGAAGCGGCAGTCGTGGAGCACGAGCGAGGCTCGCGAGACGAGGTCGAGCACACGGCCGACCGTGCCGACCACGATGTGGCCACCGCCGCGTATCTGGGCTTCCTGGTTGCGAATCGGTGCGCCGCCGAACACCGCGACGACATCGACGCCGTGCGTTTGACCATAGGCGCGGATCGCTTGGGTCACCTGGATACACAGCTCGCGCGTCGGCGTGAGCACCAGCGCCTGCACCTCGTCGGAGCTCGTGTCGATGTACTCGATGATCGGCAGAGCAAACGCTGCGGTCTTGCCGGTGCCGGTCTGCGCCTGGCCGATCACGTCGCGACCGGCGAGCAGCGGCGGGATCGCCTGTTCTTGGATCGGGCTCGGGGACTCATATCCGACATCGCGGAGCGCGGCGAGCGTCGACTCCTCTAGGCCGAGCTCTTCAAAGCTTGTCATCTGCCCCCAGCTTATTCGCCGTGGCCTCTCGCCACGCCGACCGCGCGCGCTCTGGGCGTTAGCCTTCGCTAGCCCTATGTCCGTCACCGTTGTCGGCTCGATCGCATTTGACGCTGTCAAGACCCCGTTCGGGGAGCGCGAGCGCATGCTTGGCGGCGCCGCCGTGCACTTTGCGCTGGCGGCGTCGTTCTTCGGCGAGGTGCGGATCGTGGGGCCGGTGGGCGATGACTTTGGTGAAGCCGAGCTCGACGTGCTGCGCGGCCGCGGCATCGATGTCTCCGACATCGAAAAGGTGCCAGGGCGCACGTTCTTCTGGCGCGGCGAGTACGGGTGGGATCTCAATACGCGCGACACGCTCGACACCCAACTGGGCGTGTTCGAGCAGTTCGCCCCCAAGCTGTCGGCGGCCTCTCGCGGGAGCGACGTGCTGTTCCTCGCGAACATCCAGCCGGAGGTGCAGCGCGCTGTGCGCGCCCAGTGCGCAGCGGCGCACTTCGCGGCGCTCGACTCGATGAACCTCTGGATCGAGGTCGCACGCGACTCGCTGGTCGCGGCGATCGGCGAGGTGGACTGCCTGATCCTCAATGACGCTGAGCTGCGCCAGCTGACCGGCAAGGCGAGTCTTCTCGCAGCCGCTCGGGAGGTCCTCTCATGGGGCGGCGCACGCGTGGTTGTCGCGAAGCTCGGCGAGTACGGGGCGGCGCTGATCACCGATCGCGGCTACTTCTCGATTCCGGCGGTTCCGCTCGAGACGGTCGTCGATCCGACTGGTGCCGGCGACACGTTCGCCGGTGGATTTGTCGGCTACGTCGCCGCGCACCGGCGTGGACGAACGCTGAGTCCGCCGCTGCTGCGACGTGCGATGGCTTACGGCACCGCGCTCGCGTCGTTCAACGTCGAGGAGTTCGGCACCGAGCGCGTTGCGCGCCTCACGTTCGGTGAGATCGCCGCCCGCGTCGCCGACCTGCGACGGATGACGACGTTCTCCGTCGAGCCGGGGCCGCGCCCGCGCCACTGACTGGGCGGAGCATCGGTATCCGCACGAGCCTGGGCCTGTGGTGTGGCGGCCCTCCACGACGGGTAGTACGATCGCGCGACTCGCATGACTTGGAACATGGCCTTGCTGCTGACGGTGCTGAAGCTTCCGGTCGTCGGACTGCTCTGGTTTGTCTGGCGGATCATGCGCCAGAGTGACGACGAGCCGCTTCCGGCCGGCGGTCAGGACGACGGGCGCCGGCTTCACGCCGAGCGCCATCCACGACCGCCGTTCCCGCGCAAGCCCCGCCGCGGCCCGCACGGCGCGACGCCGATTCCCGCGCCGCCACGTGTCCGCACGCTACACGCCCGCGCGCGCAAGATCGAGCATTGATGTCGTCGCGATGACGCCGTCATCGGTGCTCTCGGATGGCACTATCCGCCGACTTGTGGCGGCGGGTGCGATCAGCATCGATCCTTGGGATCCGTCGCTCGTTCAGCCCGCGAGCGTCGATCTGCGACTTGGCAACAGCTTTCGCGTGTTTCACAATCACCGCACGACGGCGATCGATCTGCGCGAGCCGCCGAAGAACCTCACCGAGCCGCACGTCATCGCTCCTGACGAGCCGTTTGTCATCCATCCGGGAGAGTTCTGCCTCGGTGCGACGCTTGAGACGATTTCGCTTCCGGATGACATAGTCGCCCGGATTGAAGGAAAGTCCTCGCTCGGACGGTTGGGCTTGATCGTTCATGCGACCGCAGGATTCTGCGACCCGGGCTGGCACGGCACGCTGACGCTGGAGCTGAACAACCTGACTCGTGTCCCGATCAAGCTGTGGGCCGGGCTGCCAATCGCCCAGCTTTCGTTCATGGCCCTCGATGCTCCCGCCGAGCGTCCCTACGGTCACGCGGAGCTCGGTAGTCACTATCAAGGGCAGGACGCAGCCACCGCCAGCCGCTACGGCGACGCGGCGTAGCTGCCGCTCGGCGGATAATCGAGTCGAACGCAACGCCAAAACGGGAGCGCTATGAACCCCGAGACGACGAACCTCGAGAAACAGCAGATGACCGACACGGCTGGGACCAGCGACACCTTGAGCGTCATTGACAACCGCACGGGCGAGAGCTACGAGATCCCGATCATCGACGGCGCGGTGCGCTCGCTCGATCTGCGCCAGATCAAGGTCTCGCCTGAGGATTTTGGCTTGCTTGCCTACGACCCGGCGTTCATGAACACAGCCTCGTGTCGCAGCTCGATCACCTACCTCGACGGCGATCGTGGTGTGCTCGAGTACCGCGGCTACCCGATCGAGCAGCTCGCCGAGCACTCGACCTATCTCGAGGTCGCCTACCTGTTGGTTCACGGCGAGCTTCCGACCGCCTCGCAGCTCGCCGCCTGGATCGAGGAGATCAAGATCCACAGCTTTGTTCACGAGAACGTCAAGACGTTCATCGAGGGGTTCCGCTACGACGCTCACCCGATGGGGATGCTGCTAGCGACAGTTGGTGCGATGTCGACCTTCTATCCCGAAGCCAATGACATCCGCGACCCGGCGAATCGGGCGATCCAAACTGTGCGGCTGATCGCAAAGATGCCGACGCTCGCGGCGTTCTCCTACCGCCACAGGATGGGCCGAGCGTACGTCTACTCCGACAGCGACCTGGACTACGCCGGCAACCTCCTGGGGATGCTCTACAAGGCCAGCGAGCCGAAGTACGAGCCCGACCCGCGGATCGCCCGCGCGCTCGACATCCTCTTCATCCTGCACGCCGACCACGAGCAGAACTGCTCGACGAGTGCTGTACGCGCGGTCGGGTCGTCCGGGGTCGATCCCTACTCGGCCGTCGCCGGAGGCATCGCCGCGCTGTATGGGCCGTCACACGGCGGCGCCAACGAGGAGGTCGTGCGGATGCTCATCCGCATCGCCTCGAAGGACAACATTCCCGACTTCATCGAGGGGGTCAAGGCGGGACAGGAGCGCCTGATGGGCTTCGGGCATCGCGTCTACAAGAACTACGACCCGCGAGCACGAATCATCAAAGGGGCTTGCGACGACGTGTTCGAGGTGACGGGCGTCAATCCGCTGTTGGCGATCGCTACCGAGCTGGAGAAGATCGCCCTCGAGGACGAGTACTTCGTCTCGCGCTCGCTCTACCCGAACGTCGACTTCTACTCGGGCCTCATCTATCAGGCGCTCGGGATGCCGATGACGATGTTCCCGGTGATGTTCGCGATCGGGCGCACCAGCGGCTGGATTGCGCAGTGGCTCGAGATGGTGCAGGACAGCGAGCAGAAGATCTCTCGGCCGCGCCAGCTGTACACCGGGAAGCGCAGTCGCGACTACGTCCCGGTGGCAGACCGAGGCTGAGCCCCGCGCTCACAGGACGAGCGCCGCCCCGTTTTCGCGCAGCCACTTCGCCGGCTCGCGCCAGCCTGGGCAGCGCGCCTCGAGCAATGCCCAGAAGCGCGGTGAGTGGTCGGCAACCTCGAGGTGGCACACCTCGTGCCAGACGACGTAGTCGAGCACGCGCTCCGGAGCCAGCAGCAGGCGCCAGTTGAAGCTCATCGCACCGCCACTGCCGCAGCTCGCCCAGCGCGTTCGCTGGTTGCGGATCGCGAGCCGCGCGTAGCTCGTGCCGATCTGGCTTGTTGCCGCATCGAGCCGTCGCGTGATCTCGTCGCGAGCCGCCTTGCGATACCAGCGCTCGATCGCTGGGCGTGCGGCGGGACCTGTGGGCACGATCAACGCGTCGCCCTTGCGGTGGACCCGCCGGCGGTCTGGCTGGGGCACGAGGGTCAGGCGGTCGCCAAGGTAGGGCACGGAGCTGCGATCGCGTGCGACGCGGACACGGGCGCGCTCATGCTCGGCGAGGCGCCGCTCGATCCACGGTGAGAGCTCGGCGACGGCCTCCGCCGCGGCCTGCTCGGACGCTCGCGGCGGCAGCAGCACCTCGACGCCGCGCTCGGGATCGACGCGCACTCGCACGCGCCGCGCGCGCGGAGCGCGGCGGACACTGTAGGAGATCTGTGCAGGCATCTGGGTGGACGCTAGCCGGATGGGGTGACGTAGCGCCATGAGATAGCCGGCGTCGAGCGGCGCGTCAGCGCTGAGCGGCCTCCCAAGGGCGCGTCAGTCGCAGCGCGGAGAGGATCGCGCGGGTCGCCGGTGAGCGGTTGAGCGTGTAGAAGTGGATGCCCGGCGCGCCGGCCGCGAGCAACTCGGCGCACTGCAGCGTCGCGTACGCAACGCCGAGATCAGCGACCGCCTCGGAATCGTCGCCGCGCGCATCGAGTGCCCGCAGCAGCGGGGCCGGAATGGTGGCGCCGCATATCGACGTGAACCGCTTGATCTGCTCCGCGCTGCCGATCGGCATGATCCCCGGCACGATCGGGACGTCGATGCCGGCCGCGCGCGCGCGCTCGACGAACGCGAAGTACGCCGCGTTGTCGAAGAAGAGATTGCTGATCAGCACCCGGGCTCCGGCCTCCACCTTCACTTTCAGATGACGCAGATCGCTCTCTGCGTCCTGGGCTTCGGGGTGGGTCTCCGGGTGGCACGCTGCGACCGGACAGAGCGGGTACTCGGCACTCACCAGCGCCGTCAGCTCGCTCGCGTAGCGCAACCCTCCTTCAGTCACGACGAACGCGTCCGCGTCTCGTGGCGGATCGCCGCGCAGCGTGAGCACGTTCTCGAACCCTGCGTCGCACAGTTGATCGAGACACGCGCGCAGCTCGGCTATGTCCGCCCCCCCGCAGGTGAAGTGCGCCATCGCCTCGATCTCGTGCTCGTCGCGGATGCGCGACACCAGTTCGATCGTCCGCTGCTGCGTTGTCGCTCCCGTCTTGGTGACCGAGACGAACGACGGCTCGAGCTCGCGTAGCGCGGCGACGGCGCTGAACAGGTTGCGCTCACCCGCCTCGGTGACAGGCGGGAAGAACTCGAATGAGAACAACGGCCCCGAACGGCGCGCGAACATCGTGTCGATGCGCATCGAGGTAATTATCGCGTCCCGGCTGGTCGCTGCGGTCGAACTACACTGCTCGAATGGTGGAATCGAGCCCGCCGCCGATCGTCGCGGGCCTGCCCAAAGCCGGCGCGGAGGTGCCTGAGCGGGTCGTGCGTGACTACTTCGCCGCGCTCAGCCGCCACGACGTCGCTCGTGCGGTGACGATGTGGGCCCCGGGCGCCCCGGCGCGACACCACGGGCTGATCGAGACGACGGCGCTCGACGGCGTGCGGGATTTTCTCGACGGCCTGTTCGCGTCGTTCCCTGACCTGCGCTTCGAGCTGCTGTCGAGCGCGTCTGAGGGCAAGCGTTGCTTCGTGCGCTGGCGCATGGTCGGCACCTTCAACGGCACGCAGAGGCTGCATGGCATCAAGCCAACCGGCGCGCGCCTCGAGCTGGAGGGCGCCGAGTGTTTCACCGTCGAGCACGGGCTGATAGCCGGCAACGACGCGTACGGTGACGTGCTCGGCTTCCTGCGTCGCAGTGGCGTGCTTCCCGACGCGGATTCGCGCGCCGAGCGCCGGCTGCTCACGGCGGTCAACCTCGTCACGACGCTGCGCCGGCGCCTGCGGACTGCGCCGTCCGACGGCTGATGGCTCGCCGTCAGCACCGTCGAGGCGCCATCAAGCTGCCGCCCGTCGAGTACCGTGACGAAGACGGCAACGCGATCCTGCTGCGCTGCGTGCTAAGTCCCGCGACCCGCGCAAGCTACGCGCGCATCGCGACTGGGGTGCGGCTAGCCCCCGGGGCCAGCCGCGAAGACGCGTGGCACCGGGCGTTCGAGTTCCTGTTCGAGCGGCTCGCGGTGAGCTGGTCGATCTCGGGCGCACCCGACATCACCGCCCAGCGCGAGCTGCTTGCGCGCCTGCGCGTGGCGAGCAGCGACGAACGTCGCTGGCTGCGCGAGCGGCTGCGCGAGCACTGCGTGGAGCATTTTCCGGACCTCGCGGCGCCCTAGCTCGGGTCTTGCACGGCGCGCCCGCCACCACTGCTGCGCCCCAGCCGGCCATCCGGCCAGGTACTGTGCGCGAACCAATGCGTCGCAACACGAAGATCGTCGCCACGATCGGACCCGCCTCGCGAGATCCCGAAGTGCTGGTCCAGCTGATCGAGGCTGGCATGGACGTGGCACGACTCAACTACTCGCACGGCACGCTGGACGAGCACGCCGAGACTGTTCAGCGTGTGCGCGACGCCGCGAATCGCGCAGGCCGCAGCGTCGCGATCCTCCAGGATCTCCCGGGGCCCAAGCTGCGCATCGGCAAGCTCAAGCGCGGCGTCGCCGACCTGAAGCCGGGTGACGTGGTCACACTCGAGTGCGGCAGCGACAGGATCGGCGACGCGCACCGGATGTCGATGACCTGGGAGGGCCTCGCAGACGCGGTGGCGGCCGACGATGTTCTGTATCTCGCCGATGGCTCGGTCCGGCTGCGCGTCAGTGCGACGCGGCCGGCGGACCACGAGCTAGACGCGGTGGTCGAGATCGGTGGCGTCGTCGCCTCGCGTCAGGGACTCAACATCCCAGGGCCGGCCTTCGGCCTGCCCGCGGTTCCCGAGGACGACCTGGATCTGCTGCGCCACGGTGAGTCGATCGGCGTCGATCTGATCGCGCTGTCGTTTGTGCGGACCGCGGAGGAAGTCGAGGCTGTCCGAGCGCACACGAGCATCCCCCTGATCGCGAAGATCGAGAAGCCGCAAGCCGTCGAGAACGCCGAAGCGATCCTGCGAGCGGCGGACTGCGTGATGGTCGCGCGCGGCGACCTCGGGATCGAGTTGCCGATCGAGCAGGTGCCGATGGTTCAGAAGCGCCTGCTCAAGCTCGCCGGTGAGCTCACGCGACCGTCGATCACGGCGACGCAGATGCTCGAATCGATGGTGCACTCGAGCCGGCCAACGCGAGCCGAGGTGGCCGACGTCGCGAACGCCATCCTCGACGGCACCGACGCCGTGATGCTGTCCGAGGAGACCGCTATAGGCGCCTATCCGGTCGGCGCGGTGGAGATGATGTCCTCGATCGCGGCGGCGACCGAGCTGACCGTTGACTACATCGAGTGGAATGAGCGGCGCGTGCGACGCACCGAGCAGGATCCGGCGTACACCATCGCCTACTCCGCTTGTGTCGCGGCTCGCGAGCTCGGGCTTGACGCGCTCGTCGTGCCGACCGCGACCGGACGCTCGGCGCGTCTGGTGTCGGCACACCGGCCGAACGTGCCGATCTACGCGCTCTCCCCCGATCTCAACGTTGTCCAGCGCTGCAACCTGATGTGGGGGGTACGGGCGAGCTTGATGGCGCAGCACGAGATCACCGAGGAGCTGATCATCGAAGCGGCGGAGACCGTCGTGCGGCTGGGCTGGTGCGAGCCCGGTCAGCGCGTCGGGATCACGGCCGGGCTGCCGAGCGGACACCCCGGTACCACCAGCATGCTGCAGATCCAGCGCCTGTAGGCGCTTGCGGAGGGGCCCTAGCGCACTCCGGCTGCGTAGAAGGCTGCCTCCTGGCGTCCGAGCTCGGTCACCGGAGGGTCGTCGAACAGCCATTCCCGGGCGATTCGGTGCCAGTTGCCACGCGCGCGGAGCTGCGCCATGACCGCCAGCGTCAATGTCTCGGTGCGCCTTCCAAACAGGTGGTCAGGTGGGAGGTTCTCGTGGCGCATCTGCGCGAAATGTCGTGAGCGCGGGTCGGACATGTCGATCACTACCTGTGTCGCGATCTCCGGCGTCAGCTCGACCTCCTCGTCGCGCGTGTACCACCACGTGACGTCGTCGAACTGGCGCACGATCTGCTCTGGCGTGTAGCGCTCGGGCTCGGGCAGGAAGCCACCGGCTTGGAGAAGCTCGATCAGACCCTCGCCGTCGCCGACGATGCCGAGCCGCCCGATCTCGATTTCGTAGTCGGCAACCGACGCGTCGATCCGCTTGTACAGCCCGAAGTCGAAGAAGGCGACCCGCCCGTCGTCGAGCAGCAGGAAGTTCCCTGGGTGCGGATCGCCGGAGAACTCGTGGTGGCGGTACATGCAGCCAAAGTAGAAGCGGTAGATAATCTCCGCGAGGCGGTTGCGCTCGGCGGCCGGGCGTTTCTTGAGCGCCTCGAAGCCGGTGCCCTCGACGTACTCGGTGACGAGCACCCGCTCTCCTGAGAGCGCGCCGATGACATCGGGGATGTAGATGAACGGGTGGCCGCGGAAGATGCGCGCCATCGAGCGCTGATTTGCTGCTTCGAGCTCGTAGTCGAGCTCCTCGTCGATTCGCTCACGAATCTCCTGGGCAATCGCCTGCGCATCGAGGCGCGGGACCATCCGACCCATCAGACGGATGATCAGGCCGAGGTTCCGCAGGTCCGCGCGCACGGCCTCGGCGACGCCTGGATACTGGACCTTCACTGCGACCTGGCGACCGTCGGGCAGGGCGGCACGATAGACCTGACCGATCGAGGCGGCGGCGATCGGGTGCTCGTTGAGCTCACTGAAGACATCCTCGAGCGGCTGCCCGAAATCCGCCTCCATCACCGCGCGCATCTGGGTAAACGACACGGCCGGAGCGTCGTCGCGCAGCTCTGCGAGCTTCCGCTGAAACTCCTCGCGGTGCTCCTCGCCGACGAGGCCGATGTCGAGGAACGACATCACCTGGCCGAGCTTCATTGCTGCGCCTTTCATCGTCCCGAGGACAGCCACGATCTGCTCCGCCGTCTCTACCTGACGACGCGAGAGTGCCTCCTGGCTGGACTCCTCGTCCCGCGTGACGTTTGCGGCGCGCGTGCCTAGCTGCTTGGCCGCGGTTTCCGCGGCAAGCCGGCTGATCGTTGCCGAGCGGCGCAGACGCGAGGTGGGGATGGGGTCACGAGGCATCCCCGGGCCTCAGCCTTCCGCGTCCACGATCTCCACACGGGAGCCTGGGACGATGTCATCGCGACCGTCGGGCCAGCGCACCCAGGCCTTGTAACCACCGTCGTAGTCGGTCGCAAGCAGGATCAGCGTCGCCGGATCGCCGAACGCGATGCAGGGATCTGCACGCTCGCGGTCGAGACCACGCCACAGCCGCACGAACGGGTTCTGCTCCCACTCTTGACCGACCGTGCTCGGCTCACTGTGTCCAGGCTGGACCACGGTGCTGCGTTCCAGCTCCATCAGCGTGCCCATGATCGAGTCCTTCAGCGCCTGGTACGTGCCGTGACCGGGGCCGTGCACACCGCCGACGGAGTTGCGGAACAGCGTGTCGCCGGTGAACGCCTCCGCCTCTCCGTCGTGCTCGACGAGGAACGACAGCATCCCGCGCGTGTGCCCCGGGGTGTGGAGCGGCCTGATCGCAAGCTCCCCGACGGCCGGCCGGTCCATGAAGTCGATCGTCCCTGTCGCCCCATGGACGAGGTCGCGCTCGAGCGGATGGATCAGCACCTCGATGCCCGGCCAGCGTGCGGCGAGCACCGCTACCTCGCTCACGTGGTCGTGATGGTGGTGGGTGAGGAGCAGGTGGCTCGGGGTCACCTCCAGCCGCTTCGCGGCATCGATGAGCGGCTCCGCTGGCCCGCCCGCGTCGATCACCACAGCCGAGCCGCCAGGCCGATCGACGACCAGATAGCTGTTCGACAGGTACTCGGCGTGCATCGAGCGTTCGACGAGCATGGCTCATCCTCGCACGCCGCGGACCGACTAGCGAGCCGCCGGCCTAGACTGCCGCGCATGGCGTTCCTGCACACCTGCTACCGGATCACCGACATCGATCGCTCGGTCGCCTTCTATCGCGCTCTCGGGTTCGAGGAAGTGAGGCGGATGCCGATCCGCGACGAGGCGATCAACGTGTTCCTCAACCAGCCGGGCGACGGCGACGAGCCGCGGCTGGAGCTGACCTACAACTTTGGTGTTGAGCATTACGAGCTCGGCACTGCCTACGGCCACATCGCGATCAGCTCGAGCGACCTCGATCAGACGCTCGCCGATCTCGCGGCGCTCGGCATCGAGCCCGAACGTCCGCCGTACGCGATCCGCGACGGCGGCTCGCGGATCTGCTTCGTCCGCGATCCCGACGGGTATCGAATAGAAGTAGTAGAACGCAGCGGAGGCTAGCGGTGAATGGGGTGCTTGACCGGCCTCTGAAGCCGCGTCAGACCGGCGTATCGATCGTTGATGTGTCACGCGACGAAGACGTGACGACCACTGAACTACGGCTCGAGGAAGGTAAATGGCCGGCCGCACCACTAGCGCCGGCATCGGTGTGGAGCGACGCGCCGGAGCCCACGCTCATCATCGAGCTCCATCGTGTTTTGACAGCGAGCGAGGCGTCGGCCACATTCGAGAGCTACGAGATCTCAGCCTCCGTGCCGGCAATCGGAGGCCCCTACAGCTTCTTTTCGTGGGCGACGCCCGACCAGCTGGACGGTGTAACGGACACGGCGCTGGACTGGCAGCCCAGGAAGTACGACGGATCAGACCACGACCACTGTCTGCTGACGTGGGACAAGATCCTGCCAGGGGACGACGCATATGTGTCCGCACCGGAGGGCCTCTGGATCACGGTGCCGGCCTACGAGCGCTTCATTCGCGATGACCAGTTGCGGCTCAGACACAAAGCGCAGCCGAGCACCAGCACATAATGATCCGGTGGCTGACCCCGACGGCTGTCGGACAGAGCTGACTGGGGAGGCCTGCAGCGCGCGCAGGCAGGCGCGCGCAAAGCCGGTGCATTCACACGCGTGGTTCGCCCGGATGTGCTGAGGGCGACGCGCCGCCACGCTCATAGGTGCAACCCACACCGTTGGACTACCGGGAAGGCAGACACCTGATGGCCAGTCAAGAGCGACCGCCCAGTGAGGGCAACCACGCGGCCAAGAAGGGCGCACCGACAGGGAGGCGTCGCCGCTGGTTGCTCGCGCTCGATCCGATCTTCGAAGCTGGACGCCAGAACGAGCGCGCGCGGAACTGGGATGTCGAGGAGGAGTTGGTCGCCGTTGCGTTCCTAGGCGACGTGGCGATCGACCTGTCGCAGGCCAAGAGCATCCCGGCGGATGTCTTCATCAACGCCTTCGCGGTCGTCCGCGACGTAGATGTGCTTGTTGCCGAGGGAGTCCATGTCGAGCTGTTCGGTGACGTGTTCAGGGGCGAGCTCAGCAATGACGTGCCGGCCGTGCCGGAGGGGAGCCGCGATCGCGTCGTTCGCATACATGGTCACGCGCTGCTCGGCGACGTCACCGTACGTGCGGCCCTCTAGGCGGGTGCTCGCCCCCGGAGCGTCGTTCGGGGGGCGCTAGTACAGGTCGTCCCCACGCCCCGGCTCAGCGTCGCCGGGCTCCTCGCGGCGCGCCGGCGTGGGATACGCCGGCACCACCACTGGCGCTCCGACCGAGATCGAGTCGGCGACCTCCTCCTCGATCCCGAACGCCGAGCCGCCGCAGTCGATGCGGAAGCGCTTCGGTGCGACCCGGTCGTCGGGGAGCACCGGCACCCCCCACAGCTCCTCCCAACCGAACAGCTCGTAGTTGCCGGGGTTGAGCAGGATTGCCCGAGGTGCGAGCGGGCAGGTGCTTGCGTGGTGATCCAGTCCCCGGCGGATGAACGCGAGCATCTCGGCCTCGAGCGACGCCATCAGCTCAATCTAGTGCTTCGGCGGTGAAGTCGTGCGCGACGAGCGCCGTGTAGTAGCCGGCTTGCCCCATCAGCTCGTCGTGGGTGCCCCGTTCGACGATCTCGCCGTGGTCCAGGACGACGATCTGGTCGGCGTTGCGCACGGTTGAGAGACGGTGAGCGATCGTGATCGTCGTGCGGCCTTCCGCGAGCTCGTCGAGCGCCTGCTGCACCGCGTGCTCGGTCTGCGTGTCGAGCGAGCTGGTCGCCTCGTCGAGCACGAGCACCGGCGGGTTGCGCAGGACGGTCCGCGCGATCGCCATGCGCTGCTTCTCGCCGCCCGAGAAACGGTAGCCGCGCTCGCCGACGACGGTGTCGTAGCCGGCAGGCAGACCTGCGATCAGCTCGTGGATGCGCGCCGCGCGTGCTGCCGCCTCGATCTCCTCATCGCTCGCGTCAGGACGCGCGAAGCGAAGGTTCTCGCGAACCGAGGCGTGGAACAGGTACGTCTCCTGTGACACGACCCCGATTGTCGCCGCGAGCGAGTCGAAGCTCGCGTCGCGCACGTCGATCCCGTCGATCATCACGCGACCGACCTGCGGCTCGTACAGCCGCGCTACGAGATACCCGAGCGTCGTCTTTCCCGCCCCGGTCTCACCGACGATCGCCGTGCGGGTGCCCGCCGGGATCACGAGATCGATGTCGTGGAGCGTCCACGGCGAGCTCTCGCTGTAGCGAAAGCCGACTCCCTCCAGCTCCACCTCGCCGAGCAGCTCCGCCGGCGCCAGCGCCACCGCACCCGGCTTCTCGACGATGTCCACCGGCAGGTCGAGGTACTCGAAGATCCGATCGAACAGCGCGAGCGAGGCCTCGACATCGGTGCCGACCGAGAGCAGCTGCGCCATCGGGAAGAGCAGGCGCGTCTGCAGCGTGGTGAAGGCGACGACGGTGCCGAGTATCTGTGGTCCGCTGCCGACCAGCAGGCTCTGTCCCGCCAGCCAGTAGACGATCGCCGGCTGGATCGAGAAGACCATGTTGATCGTGGTCATCATCCAGCGCCCCGCCATCCGCGAGTGAACCTCGAGCCCGGCGACCTCGTCCGACTCGCCGGTGAAGCGCTCGGCGAGGTCCTCCGCGCGTCCCATCGTCTTGCCGAGCATCATCCCCGAGACCGAAAGCGACTCGGCCACCAGCGACGATATGTCGGCCAGCCCGCGCTGCAGGCGCATCGTGATCGCGCGGCGCTCGCGCCCGACGCGCCGCGTGAGCCAGACGAAGAACGGCAGCAGGCCGAGCGAGATCACCGCGAGCTGCCAGCTCAGCAGCGCCATCGCGATGATCGTCGCGATCACCGTCGTCGCGTTCTGCGCGATCGTCGTCGCCGTGCTGGTTGCCACGTTGTCGATGCCACCGATGTCGTTGGCGATCCGCGATTGGACCTCGCCGGCGCGCGTCCGTGTGAAGAACGCCATCGACATGCGTTGGAGGTGGCGGTACACGGCGACACGCAGGTCGTGCATCACCCGCTGGCCGACCTCGGTCGAGATGTAGGTCTGCACGACGCTCAGCGCCGCAGTGCTTACCGCGATCGCGATCATCCCGCCGACGAGCTCGCTCAGCAGCGTGACGTTGTGGCGCAGGATTCCCTCGTCGAGCACGTCGCGCAACAGAAACGGCGAGATCATGCTGAGTCCCGAGGACAGGACGATCAGGGCCAGCACGCCGCCGAGCCGCCAGCGGTAGGGCGCAAACAGCCGGACGATGCGGTGCGTGTCGCGCTCGCGCGATGGGTCCAGCAGCGGCGGTGGTGGCTCGCTCGGGCCGAGCAGGCGTCGGGCACCACCACCGCCACGGCCCCCGCCACCACCGAGCCCCATGCCGCCGCCCATGCCTCCTCCGCCGCCCCCAGCCCAGAGACTCATCGGCTGTCCTCCAACAGGCGCTCGATCAGCCGGAGCGCGCGATCGAGCGTCGCGAGCTCGTCCGGTTCGAGCGCCGAGAGTGCGCTGGCGAGGTAGGCGTTGCGGCGCGTGCGGCTCTCCGCCAGGAGCGCCCGTCCCTGTGCCGTCGCGGCCACGCGGTAGGAGCGCCGATCGCATGCGTCGGCTTCGCGATAGACGAGTCCGCGCTGCTCGAGGATCGCGACGAGACGCGTCGCCGTGGGGCGTCGCACATCCTCGATCTCAGCCAGCTCGCTCGGCGTCAGCGGGCCGCGCCGGCCGACGACGCCGAGCGCCGATACCAGCGATGGCGGCAGGCCGCTCGCGGCGTGTCGGCGCAGCCGGCGCGACAGGCGCACGACCGCCAGCCGCAGGCGTGCGGCTAGCTCGACGGCAGTCGGTGTCTCGGCGGTGGTGGTGATCGTCCCTCCCAGCCTAGTTACCTCTGCTAACTATATCGACGCCCATGCCGCGCTCGCCGCGTCGCGACCTCTACGCTGTGGCGTCGATGGAGATCCGTCCCGGAATCATTGCCCGCGGGCCGTGGGAGCTCGACCAGGTGGCAGCCCACTGGAGCGAGACGCACTACGAGCCCCCGCCAGATGCGGTGCAGGCAGCTGACGCTGCGATAGCCGCGCTGCGCGAGCGCGGCTCGCCGTCGCACGACGGTCTCAGCGGACGTCTGGTCGCCCTGCGCGCCTCTCCGACGTTGCTCGAGCTCGACGTGCAGCCGATCCGCTGGGCGCTTCGCCTGAACCCGACCGACGCCTCGCAGAGCATGGCCGCGATGTGCGTCGTCCGCTCTAGCGACGGCAGCTGGCTCGTCGGTCAGCGAGCCGCCTGGGTGGCCAGCTGGCCGGGCCGCTGGGCGCTCGGCGCCGGTGGGTCGGTCGATGCGGGGGAAAGCCCCGCGGAGACGCTGGGCCGCGAGCTCGCCGAGGAATGGTCTGTGCAAGCGGAACGCACGACGGTCGAGGCGCTGCTCTGCCTGCCCAACCGAGTGATCCTGTTCGTCGGCATGGCCTGGCTTGCGCAGGGCGCCACCGTCACCCGTGACTCGGAGCACGACGATCACGCCTGGTGGCCGGCCGAGCCCGACCGCTGGCCGGCGCACGCTGACGCTTCGGTGCGCGAGATCGGCGCGCTGCTCGCCCGATGATCACGTTCGGCCGCCTGGAGCGCATCTCGTTCACCCATTCGGTCATCTATCTCGCGCTGCTGACGTGCTGGCTCGGCTTCCACAACCCCCAGCCCGAGACGTTCATCGTCGGCCTCACCCACGGGCTGCTGTGGATCGGCAACTCGATGCTCTGCCTCACCGCCGTTCGGCTGCGGATCATCCCGTTGCGTGTCGCGGTCGCGGTCGCTGTGCTCGGCGGCATCGCCCCGTTCTTCGGCAGCGCCGAGTACATTCGCGAAGGCCGGCGCCGCTCGCGCGAGCGTGCCGCTGGCGCCGCGGCGCAGGCCGGCTGATTCGCCGAGCGCTCGCGCTAGAGTGCAATCAGTGGCCGTCGATACGACGATCCAGGTAGTGATGCCGCAGATGGGTGACTCGGTCAGCGAAGGGACCGTGCTGGAGTGGCGGAAGACCGAGGGCGACAGCGTGGCCGCAGACGAGACGATCGTCGAGATCTCGACCGACAAAGTTGATGCCGAGGTGCCCGCCCCCGTGGCCGGCACGATCGCCAAGATCCATGTCGCCGAGGGCGACACCGTGACGGTCGGCGCCCTGCTCGCCGAGATCGCCCAGACCAACGGCGCCGCTGCCAACGCCGCCGTGGCGCCGCCCGACTCCGCGCCGCCCGCGCCGCCGTTGCCAACGCCGGCACCGGCGACACAGGGCTCCGCGAACGGCAGCGCCGCCGACCACACCGGCACCAAGGCGTCTCCGATCGCGCGCCGTGCGGCTGGCGAGCTCGAGGTCGACCTCGCCGCGCTGTCGGGTTCCGGCCCGGGCGGTCGAATCACCAAGGCCGATGTGCTCGACGCCGCAGCCCACCCACTGCCAGCCGAGCCGGTCGCCGCAAAGCGCAGGCCGCCAGCCACCACCGCCCCGCGGGCGTCGAGCCTCAGGGGCGGCGCCGCGATGCTCGCCGCCTACATGGACGAGAGCCGCTCGATACCGACCGCGACGAGCTTCCGCACGATCACGGTTGGCACGCTCGACGCCCGCCGCCGCCAGCTCAAGGAGGCTGGCTTCAAGGTCTCGTTCACGCACCTGATCGCTTTCGCGATCGCTCGCGCCGCCACGGAGCTTTCGGTGATGGCCACGCACTTCGCGCAGATCGACGGCGTGCCGCATCGCGTCGACGACGGCGCCGTCAACCTCGGCCTCGCCGTCGACGTCCCCAAGAAGGACGGCTCGCACACGTTGCTGGTTCCGGTGCTCCGCGACGCCGGCCGCCAGCCCTTCGACGAGTTCCTGCGCTCCTACGACGGGCTCGTCGAGCAGGCCCGCGCCAACCAGCTCACCGCCGACGACCTCGCCGGGGCGAACATCACGCTCACCAACCCGGGTGGCCTCGGCACCTCGGCCTCGGTGCCGCGCCTGATGGTCGGTCAGGGCACGATCGTCGCCACCGGTCAGATCGGCTACCCGCCAGGCCTCGCCGAGATCGGCGAGCAGATCGGCGCCGAGAAGGTGCTGACGCTGACCTCGACCTACGACCATCGCGTCATCCAGGGAGCCGAGTCGGGCCGCTTCCTCGCCCGAATCTCCGCGCTGCTGGCTGGCGAGGACGATTTCTATGGGGCGGTCTTTGCAGCGCTTGGCCTGACGCTTCACGAACTTGCGCCACGACCTCTGCCAGCACCCGCCGCGCTCACCGCGCGGCCGAGTGACGAGCTGCTCGCCGGCGTCGCCGCGGCCGGCTCGCTGGTCCGCGCGCACCGCCTCCACGGTCACCTCGCGGCGCGGCTGGATCCGCTCGGCTCCGAGCCGGTCGGCGACCCGGCGCTCGACCCTCGGCCGCTCGGGTTGACCGAGCAGCTGATGGCCCAGATCCCGGCGTCCCTGCTGCGCGTTCACGTTCCCGGCGCGACGCTCGCCGAGGTCTACCCGCACCTGCGCGAGACCTATTGCGGCACGATCGCCTACGAGATCGAGCACATCGCCTCCCACCGCCAGCGCGGCTGGCTGCGCGAGAAGATCGAGGGTGGGGCGTTCCGCGCGCCGCTCAGCGTCGACGAGCAGCGCGCCCTGCTCACGCGCCTGATCGAGGTTGACGCGCTGGAGCGCTTCATGCACAAGGCCTACCTCGGCCAGCACCAGTTCTCGATCGAGGGTGTCGACATGGCGGTTCCGATGCTCGACGAGATGATCCAGCTGGCTGCCGCCGACGGCGCCGAGGAGGTTGTGATCGGCATGGCGCACCGTGGCCGGCTCAACGTCCTCGCGCACAGCCTCGAGCGCTCCTATGAGTCGATCTTCGCCGAGTTCGAAGGCGCCTCGACGCTCGAGGTGGTGACGACGATCCCGCAAGGCGGTACCGGCGACGTCAAGTACCACCATGGCGCCGAGGGGTCCTATCGCGTGCGCTCCGGCGAGACGGTGCACGTCAACCTGGAGTCGAACCCGTCGCATCTCGAGTACGTCTCGCCGGTCGTGATGGGTGCGACGCGCGCTGCCCAGACCACGCACCAGGGTCGCCACATGCGCCAGGACGTGCGTGGCGCGGTCGCGATCGTGATCCATGGCGACGCCGCATTCCCCGGTCAGGGCATCGTCGCCGAGACGCTCAACCTGCAAACGCTCGACGGCTACCAGGTCGGCGGCACGCTGCATCTGATCACCAACAACCAGATCGGCTTCACGACCGACCCCGACGACGGCCGCTCGACGCAGTGGGCGTCGGATCTCGCGAAGGGCTACGACGTGCCGATCATCCACGTCAACGCCGACGACGTCGAGGCCTGCATCGCCGCGGTACGGCTCGCGTTCGCATTCCGCGAGGAGTTCGGCCACGACGTCCTGATCGACCTGATCGGCTATCGCCGCTACGGTCACAACGAGGCGGACGAGCCGGCCTACACCCAGCCGGAGATCTACGCCCAGATCAAGACCAAGCCGCGTGTCAGCGAGCTCTGGGCCGACACCCTCGTGCAGCGCGGCGTCGTGACGCGGGCCGACGTCGATCAGCAGCTGCAGGCGGTCTGGGATGGCATGACCGCCGCCCATCAGGAGCTCAAGGCGAAGATCGAGCAGGCTCGCAACGGAGGCATCCACGAGCACCCGATCACCGAGTACCAGATCGACCGTACGCCCACGCCCGACATTCCCACCGCCGTGCCGCTCGCGGTCCTCGCAGAGCTCAACGAGGATCTCCTTCGCGTCGGCGAGAGCTTCAACGTTCACCCGAAGCTGGTCCGCCAGCTGGAACGCCGGCGCGATGTCTTCGGTGCCGGCGCGAATGTTGACTGGGCGCACGCCGAGGCGCTCGCCTTCGCTTCGCTGCTGCGCGAGGGCCACGCGATCCGGCTCACCGGTCAGGACAGCGAGCGCGGCACCTTCAGCCAGCGGCATCTGGTCCTGCACGACGCCAAGAACGGGCAGACCCTCTGCCCGATGCAGCACATCGTCAGCGCGACGGCGCCGTTCGAGCTGCACAACAGCCCGCTGTCGGAGTGCGGCTGCCTCGGCTTCGAGTACGGCTACAGCCAGGAGTCGCCCGACACGCTGGTGCTGTGGGAGGCGCAGTACGGCGACTTCGTCAACTCGGCCGACGTGATCATCGACCAGTTCATCGCCTCGGGCCTCGCGAAGTGGGGCGTGACATCGAAGCTCACGATGCTGCTGCCCCACGGCTACGAGGGATCGGGCCCGGAGCACTCCTCGGGCCGGCTCGAGCGCTTCCTGCAGCTCGCCGCAGAGGGGAACCTCCGTGTCGCCAACCTGACGACGCCGGCGCAGTACTTCCACCTGTTGCGCCGGCAGGCGATGCTGGTCAAGCAGCGTCCCCTCGTGGTGATGACCCCGAAGTCGCTGCTGCGCCTCCCCCAGGCTACGAGCGGCCTCGGCGAGCTCACCGACGGCCAGTTCCACAGCGTCCTCGCCGAGCCGGGGGTGGATTCGTCGAAGGTCACGCGGCTCGTGCTGTGCACCGGCAAGATCTACTACGACCTCGTCGGCCACTCCAGTCGCGCTGCGGCCGAGCAGATTGCGATCGGCCGCATGGAGCTGCTGTACCCGTTCCCCGAGCGTCAGCTGCGCGAGCTGCTCGCGAGCTACCCGGACCTGCGCGAGGTGGTCTGGACGCAGGAGGAGCCACGCAACATGGGCGCACGCGCCTACATGTCCCAGCGGCTTCGCCAGATGATGCGCCTCGAGGGCATCGAGTTCGCCTACATCGGCCGGCCCGAGCGCGCGAGCCCGGGCGAGGGCTATCCCGCGGCCCACGCCCAGGAGCAGGCCCGCATCGTCACCACCGCGCTCGACATCACGATCCCCGTGTCGCAGTACCCGGCGAAGACGCCCGGCGAGCGCTGACTCCGGGCGGCGGCTTGCGCCGCCGTCCTCGTCTGGCTCGCGATGCGTGGTGGTGCAGCGCACTCGCGGGGTACCCTGAAGGCATGGCGAAGCTGACTTTGGTGATCGATGACGATGTGCTGACGCGCGCGCGGATCAGGGCGCAGGAGCAGGGCACGTCGGTTGACGTGCTCGTGCGCGAGTACATCGGATCGCTCGCGGGTGAGAGCGACGCGGAGCGGGGCCTACTGGAGTTCATTGAGTCCGCCGCTAGTTCGGAGGCGGGCAGCGGGCCCGACGGCCGCCACTGGCGTCGCGACGACCTCTACGCAGACCGGCTCAGATCAGGTGACTGACCGCCGCCGCGTTGACTACGACCGTCACGGTCTGACGTACGCGCAGCAACGCCGGCCGGATCCGCGGATCGCAGCGCGGATCCACGCGGCGCTTGGCGATGCGCGGACGGTGCTCAACGTCGGAGCCGGCACTGGCTCCTATGAGCCCGCGGGCCGCTGGGTGCTAGCCGTGGAGCCCAGCGCAACGATGCGGGCGCAGCGCCCACCCGGCGCGTCGCCGGCGATCGACGCGCGTGCGGAGGCGCTTCCGTTCGATGACGATTCTGTGGACGCCGCGATGGCGTCGCTTACGGTCCACCACTGGCAGCCTCCCGAGGCCGGCCTCGCTGAGCTGCGCCGCGTGGCGCGCGGGTCGGTCGTGGTGTTCACGTTCGAGCTGCACGACCTACCGGAGTGGCAGAAGGAGTACCTGCGCGAGGGATGCGAGCTGGAGCAGTCGCGCTTCCCGGCGATCGGCTCCGTTGCCGGTGCGCTCGGTGGGCGCACGCGCGTGGAGCGGGTCCCAACGCCGGCCGACTGCACTGACGGATTCATCGAGGCCTTCTGGAACCGTCCCGAGGCTCTGCTCGACCCGGCGGTGCGCGCGTCGCAGTCGTCGTGGTCATTGCTCGGTCCTCGAGTGGAGCAGGAGGTCGTCGAGCGCCTTCGCACTGCGCTCGAGTCCGGCGCATGGGATGCAGCCCACGGCCACCTTCGGCAAGTGGCCGAGTTCGACGGCTCGCTGCGCCTCGTGGTCTCTGAGCCGTTCTGAGCGCGCACCGCTCAGAACGCGAAGCGCTCAGTCTTCGAACAGCGTCAGCTCCGGGTCGCGTTCGCCCCGCATCGCTTCGAGGGAGACCTCGACGCAGGCGATCCCGCGCGCCTGGGCCAGCACGCGGGCCTGCGGCTTGATCGTCTGCGCGGCGAGCACGCCGCGGCAGGAGCCGAGCGCCGGATCGAGGCGGATCCGCTCGAGGTAGCGGCTCAGCTGCTCCACCGCGTCGATCGTTCCGATCCGCTTGATCTCGATCGCGACCCAGCCGTCGCCTGGTTCGCGGCACATCAGATCGACCGGTCCGATGTCGGTCGGCCACTCGCGGCGCACGAGACGGAAGCCCTCGCCACAGTGGCCGGGATGCGCTGCGAGCAGCTCCTGGAGGTCGCGCTCGACGCCATCCTTCTCGAGTGCCGCGGCGATGTCGGCCTCGTGGGTCGCGTCGGCGAGGACTTCGTCGATCGTGATCTCGAGCCGCTCGGCAGCCTTCAGCTTGCGCACCTCGATCCGGCTCGGAGGATCACCCTCGATCTCGACCACGGTCGGCGCGGTCATCCAGTTCTGCGGCTTGTAGCCGCCGCTGTCGGAGTGGACCATCACCGAGCCGTCGGCCTTCAGCACGAGCAGCCTGACCGCCATCGGGAGCACCGTGGCCAGGCGACCCGAGTAGGAGACCTCACAGCGGGCGACGATCAGACGCACGCCATCAAACTATTCCGCTCACGCCGCGGGAAGCACTCGCTGGCGGGCCTCGCGCACTCGCTCGCGGAGGTCGAGGATCTCGTTCCCTGCGCCGAGGTCGAGCGCGCGCTTGCAGGCCGCCAGGCAGTCGCCGATTCGATCGGTGCGCGCCAGGGCGTGGGCCAGGCGGACCCAAGCGTCACCGGACTGGGGCTCCAGGCGCACCGCCGCCTCGCAGGCCGACAGCTCGCCGCCGAGATCGCCTGACAGCGCCGATGCGAGCGCGAGATCGAGCAGTCCCTCGACGCTTGGAGCGAGGCTACGCGCGCGGCGCAGAGCCTCGACCGCCCCCGGGGGATCGTGCAGGCGCAGGCGCAGCCGTCCCAGCCGTTCCCACTCGCCGGCATCCTGCGGCGCTCGCGCGGCTGCGCGCTCAGCGGCCTCCGCGGCGAGATCTATCGCGCCCATGTCCTCGTAGATCCGCGCCGCGAAGCGGTGCGCTGCGGGCCGCTTGCCGTCGACTCTCGCCCAGTCGCGGACCGCTCGAGCGGCGGCCGCGAGGTTGCCGGCCTGCCAGAACGCGAGCGTCATCAGCCGCAGCACCGGCACGCTCGTGGGGTCTGCGTCGCGCGCGTAGATGAGCCGCTTGGCTGCCAGCGCGTACTTGCCCTCGGCCATCGCGTGCGTTGCCGCCGTCATGAAGCGCTCGACGCGATCGGCTCCGATGTCGGGCGTGGAGAAGTCGACGAAGGCGAGGCTGCCGGCCGGAACGGTGCGGATGCCCTCCGCAAACTGGACCCGTGCCCACTGCTGGATGTCATCGCCGCCGCCGCTGAAGTAGATCCCGGTGACGCTGCCGACGCCCCACTCGGGGTAGGCGAGACAGCGCGCGTAGCGATGTACGACCGAGTGATCGGGCAGGCGGCTGCCGAACGGATCGTTGCGCTCGCGATCGGCAGCTGCCGCGCGAGCTCGCTGCTCGGCCTCGTAGGCACGCTGGCCCTCTTCGGCGCGGGCGCGGCGCGTCGCCGCAGCCGACACGCGCACGGCGTTGACCGAGATACGCCCGCCGCGCGAGCCCTCGGCGAGCCCTTCGAGCTCATCAGCGGCGTCGTTGATCGCCTGCAGGTGGCGCTGGTGCTGGCTCTGGCGCCCCGGCGGCGCAATGTCCGGATGCCAGCGCTTGGCCATGCGGCGGCGGGCGAGCTGGACATCCCGCACCCCAAACGGGGGCTCCAGCTCGAGTAGCAGCATCGCCTGCTCGAGGTCGAACACGTTTGCCATAAGCCACTCACGTTAGCTGAAGCGCCCCACGTCCCATGCGGTTGGAGGCCGTATCCTCCCCAGCCGATGCCCGGCGAGTACATCTTCCAGACGCACAAGCTCGCGAAGGTCTACCCACCAGACCGCAAGGTGCTCCAGGACATCTCGCTGTCGTTCTTCTACGGCGCGAAGATCGGAGTGCTCGGCTACAACGGCGCTGGGAAGTCGTCGCTGCTGCGGATCATGTCGGGTCGCGACAGCGAGTTCCGCGGCGATGCACAGATCGCTCCGGGCGCCACGGTCGGCCTGCTCGAGCAGGAGCCGGCGCTTGATCCAGACAAGGACGTGCGAGCCAACGTGCTCGAAGGCGTTGCTCACCTTGTCGCGCTCGTCGATCGCTTCAACGAACTCGCCGCGAACTACTCGGACGAGACCGCGGACGAGTTCGCGGCCCTGCAGGAGCAGATCGACGCTGCCGACGCCTGGAACCTCGACAACGTCGTCGAACACGCGATGGATGCGTTGCGCTGCCCGCCGGGCGACGCGAACGTGCAGCCGCTGTCCGGCGGCGAGCGGCGCCGGGTCGCGCTGTGCCGCCTGCTGCTCAGCCAGCCCGACCTGTTGCTGCTGGACGAGCCGACCAACCATCTCGACGCTGAGTCCGTCGAATGGCTCGAGCGTCACCTCGCCGAGTACAAGGGGACGGTCGTCGCAGTCACCCACGATCGCTACTTCCTCGACAACGTCGCCGGCTGGATTCTCGAGCTTGACCGCGGCCGCGGCATCCCCTACCAGGGCAACTACAGCGGCTGGCTGGCGCAGAAGCAGATGCGGCTGGCGCAGGCTGAGAAGCAGGAGCGGGCGCGCCAGCGAACGATCGCCGCCGAGCTCGAATGGGTGCGGACCAACCCCAAGGGACGCCGGACGCGATCGAAGGCGCGGCTGTCAGCCTACGAGGCGCTGCTCGCCCAGGAGGCCGACGTCAAGCTCGACGAGGTGCAGATCCACATTCCGGCCGGCCCGCGCCTCGGCGATCTCGTCATCGAGGCGCAGCGCCTGCGCAAGGGTTACGGCGAGCGGCTGTTGATCGATGACCTGTCGTTCTCGCTGCCGCGCGGCGGCATCGTCGGGGTGATTGGCCCGAACGGCGCCGGCAAGACGACCCTGCTGCGGATGATCACCGGTCAGGAGCAACCGGACGGCGGCGAGCTGCGGATCGGCGACAGCGTGGAGTTGGCCTACGTCGATCAGTCGCGCGAGTCGCTCGATGACTCCAAGACCGTCTGGGAGGAGATCTCCGCTGGGGCTGACCAGATCAAGGTCGGCGAGCAATGGGTCAGCTCGCGCCAGTACACCGCCTCGTTCAACTTCAAGGGGACCGATCAGCAGACGAAGGTCGCGAAGCTCTCGGGCGGCGAGCGCAACCGCCTGCATCTCGCCAAGCTGCTGCGCAGCGGCGGCAACGTGCTGCTGCTCGACGAGCCGACGAACGACCTCGACGTGGACACGCTGCGGGCGCTCGAGGAGGCGCTGCTGTCCTTCGCCGGCTGCGCCGTCGTGATCTCCCATGATCGGTGGTTCCTCGATCGCGTCGCGACACACGTGCTCGCCTTCGAGGGCGACAGCAGGGTGACTTGGTTCGAAGGCAACTTCGAGGCCTACGAGGAGCATCGCCGCGCGCTGCTCGGGGCGGAGGCGGACCGGCCGAAGCGGATCACCTACAAGAGACTCGTTCGCTGATCGGCACGTCGTGCCGATCAGCTCAACTCGTCGTACTGAGCAGCGCGTGCAGCTCGAATGCGTCCGCCACCACGTGGTCTGCCGCCGTCAGGTCGCCGGCTTGGTGGGGGCCGGTTGCGATGGCGATGACGCGCAGGCCGTCGGCTCGGGCGCACGCGATGTCGAGCGGGGTGTCGCCGATCACGATCGTCCGCTCGCGGGGGTACGGCCGGTCCGCGGTGCCGGCGCGCGCTCGCGCGATTGGGCCGAGCAGCTCGCGCTGCTCGGCGTCCGAGCCGAACGCTCCTTGGCCCGGGGCGAAGTAGTCGCCGATACCGGCGCGAGACAGCTTAAGCCGCGCGATCGGCTCGAGGTTGCCGGTCAGCAGCGAGAGGCGCACATCCGCTCGACCGTCGAGCACTGCGAGCAAGTCGGGGATCCCTGGTGCTACGTGCGCGGCCAGGCTTCGCGGACAGATCCGCGCAAACGCTTCGACGCAGGCGCTCTCGAACGCCGGGCGCAGCTCGTCGAAGCGCTCGCTTGGCACCCCGGATGCGAGCGCGACAGCGCGCGCGATCTGGGTATCGGTGCGCCCCGCAGCGCCAATGCGTTGTCCGGCGCAGTTGGCGAGTCCGTAGACCTCGCCAATCGCCTCCAGCAGCGCGGCCCTGTGCGCCTTGCTGGCCGCCAACAGGAGCGTGCCATCGATGTCGAACAGGAGCAGACGCATGCGGTCATTCTCGCCGCCGCGAAGGGCGGGCGCCGGCCCAACATCGGTCCAGCCGCCTACACGGCACGCCCGCTATGGTCGATCCTGTTCTAGAGGAGCACCACCACCTAGTACCCTGATATCGGGCAAGGCGTCTGCAGGCGCCTCGTTTCGCTGGCCCAGCCCAACGGACAGGCCAGGTCCGCAATGAGAGAGATGTTGATGTCTCTATACGCACGCCGCACTCGCAGACGCCGCTCGCGCGGCTGGCGCGTGGCCGCGCGCGTCGCGGGTGAGGCCGGCTACTCCCTGATCGAGCTTCTCATCGCGTCCCTGACGGCGCTGCTGGTGCTCGGCGCGCTCGTCGCGCTGTTCGTCATCACGCAGAAGGATTCCACCGGCGTCATCTCGCGCGACGAGTCGATTCAGACCGCCGATGCGGGTCTGCGCGAAGTGGGTCAGATGCTCCGGCAAGCCTACGAAGTCGAGTTCCCGACCAACACCTTCACCACGGAGCAGTCGGGCGAGACGGCGTGCACGGAGACTGCAGGCGTCCAGCCCTGCAACCAGGTGGACGTGCTCGTGCGCCTGTCCGGCACGGACTACGAGATCGGCGTCAACTGCGCGAAGCCGAGCACGACAGTAGTCGGCGATCAGGCCTGCTGGATGTACAGGTGTCCCGCCTCTGCCACGACCACCAGCGGGACCGTATGCACCTCGACCACCGCGACCTCGAGCAATCTCCTCATCGACGACCTCACCAACGGCACGGCGACCAATCAGGTCTTCTCGTTCTGCTACCCCAACACGACGGGCGTCAGCACCAGCCCGTGTGCGGCGGGTTCCACGCGTCCGACGTCGGCGACGGTGACGATCGACACTCCCGTCACCGGCACGCTATCCGCCGCAGCCGGCGGCGACCAATCGTCGATGGTGGTGCTCACCGACGACGTGTACATGGGCAATCTGGACTTCAACCAGTGATGGCGAGACGACCCACATCCGGGTGGCGAAGGCTGCGAGGCAGACGCTGCGCCGCGCGCTTGCGCGATCAGCGCGGCCTCACCCTGATCGAAGTGCTGGCCTCGCTCCTGCTGCTCGTCATCGGCCTGCTCGGCGTCTTCGGAACGCTCAGCGGCTCGGCTGACTCGATCGTCGCGTCGCAGCGCTCGGCGGTCATGGCGCAAGCCGGGCAACAGGCGCTTCAGGCGGCCGAGGCCACCCCGTACGCCGACCTCTCCGACAGCAGCGCTCCGATCCAGACGAGCACGACCAATACCGCCAACCCCACCTACTACCTGTCGAGCTGCACCGCGGGTGCGTGCTCCAAATACCAATGGGACCCGTCCAACTCGAGTGACGTCGAATCGATCGACATCAACACATCGGCTGGTGAGGTGAAGCCCCTGACGATCGAAGCGCTGCCGGCTCCGAACAAGACAGGGTGCACCTCGATCTCTACGACCAACTGCCAGATCGTCGTCTCGGTCTACGTGTTCGTCACCGACAGCCAGGACTCGATCTGCTCTCAATCTGGCGTCACCTGCGCCTCGGCAACGAGCTACAAGCGGCTGACCGTTGCCGTCACCAACGACGGGCCAGGGCCGCCGAAGCACCCGATTTACTTCTCGACCTTCGTTAGCAACAACGTGGGCGGGTCGAACGATCCGCTGAACGGAGCGAACTCGAGCAGCTCACCAACCACTTGTCTCGATGGAGGGACGACCGTAGCATGCACGCACTGACTCCCATACGCCAGATCGCTGTTCGGGCCCGCACGCTGCGCCGCTGCCGCGGCGGAGTGCCGGAGCGCACCATCGGGGATGAGACGGGCTTCATCATGATGGTCACGATCCTCGTCCTCGCGGCGCTGCTGGTCCTCATCGTGGCGGTTTCGGTCGCCGGAGTGCATGTAAACGCGACGACCACTCGGGCGAACTCGTCGGACGAGGCGCTCGGCGCCGCCAATGCCGGCCTCCAGGTCGCGCTGTTCAGGCTGGACACCGACGATGTCACGACCAGCAGCTCCGCTTCGCTGGGCACCGGCGGCACGTACAACTACACGGTGACGTCGCTTGCCTCCTCGAGCTCCCCGTGTACCGGTCTGTGGGTTCAGAATGCGAGTCAGCCGGTGCAGCAGGTCTGCATCACCTCGGTCGGGACCGTCGACGGCGTCAACGCGCAGGTGCAGGAACGCGTCGCTGGATACACCGCGCAGACGAACCTGTTCCCCGTAAACGGCGTGTTCGCGATCAACGGCTTCTCGGCCAACGACGTGAGCGGCTCGTTTGATCTCGGCTCCGACGGGGTGCTGGGCCTAACCAACGCGAACCTGAGTTCGATCACCGGTGAGCTCCAGTATCTCTCAGGGGACCTCCAACAGTCGCAGAACAGCGGCGAGCAATGCACTGGAACCTGCGTCCCACAAGTTCTTCAGAGCAAGATCGCGGTCCCGACCGTCGGCGACAGTGTGTACGCGGCGGCCGCAGCCACGAACAACGATACGACCGCAGGCGATGTCACCTATACCAACGCGAGCTACAGCACGAGCGGCACTACGGGGCCTTTGCTCACCGGCACCAACAACAACGCCACCGTCTCGTTCGCTCCCGGCACCTACTACTACTGCGGGATCAACGTCGGCGGCTTCAGCAACTTCGCGATCACAACGAACGGGGCGGGCCTCGTCAAGATCTACATCGACTCCTCCTACGACACCTCTGTCAAGTCTGGAGGCAACTGCCCCAGCGGCGAAGGCAACATCTATGACGCGGGCAACTCAACGGTCGCGCTTAACAGCAGCGGGACCCCGAGCGACCTGCAACTGTATTTCTACGGCGATCCCGGCTGCACCACCAGCTGCCCGGCGGCGATCTCGCCGATGAACGGCGCCACCTTCAGCGCGGACATCTTCGCTCCGTACTCCTCGATGACCCCGGGGGGTGTCTTCACGATGAGCGGCGACCTGGTCGTCGGTGAGCTGACCGCCAACAACAGCGTCGACTTCACCTACGTGAAGCCGACCGGCGGCGGCGGCGGTTCGGGCAGCGGCGCAAACGTCGACTACTTCCCCGCCCGCGAGGCGATCTGCACGCCGGCTTCGACGCCCACAACCGGCAGCTGCTGAGCGAGCACGGCCGCAGCGGTTACGGGGGCTCGCTTAGTTCGCGGCCTCAAGGCCTTCCGTCACGTCTTCGAGCGCCTTGCGCGCGCGCGCCACGGCCGTGACCAGTGACGCGGTGAGCGCGCGGCACGTCTCTGGGTCGCCTTCGCGCCCCGCCGCCTCGAGCTGGTTGAGGACGTCGGCGAGCGTCGTGGCTCCAAGCGTCGCGCTGCTCGACTTCATCCGGTGGGCCGTGCGCGCGAGCGACTCGAGCTCGCCGGCACGCGCCGCCTGCTCGATCTGCTCGGTCTGAGGGTCGAGCTGCTCGAGGAACAGCCGGACGATGCGCGCAAGCGCTCCCGCGCCGCCGACATCCTCCTGCAACGCCGCGAGCGCGCCACGGTCGACGCCGAAGTCGTCAGCTGGTGCGGCTCGCGACCGCCGCTTGGGCTTCGCCGGCTGCTCTGGCGTACCCGGATCCGCGCGGCTGGCGAGCACCGCACGTTCGATAGCGCTGGTCAGCGCAGCGAGGGTCACCGGCTTCGCGACGAAGTCGTCCATCCCGGCGTCGCGGCAGCGCTCGAAGTCCTCACGCATCGCGTTCGCGGTGACGGCGACGATCGGTGTGTGCGCGCCCCGGCCGTGCTCTCGCTCGCGGATCGCGCGCGCCGCCTCGTAGCCGTCCATCACCGGCATCTGGCAGTCCATCAGCACGGCGTCGTACTGACCTCCGGCGAACGCCGCAAGGGCCTCTTCGCCGTTCGCCACCGCTGTGGCGATGAGCCCGAGCCGCGTCGCCTGGCGCATCAGCACCTGCTGGTTGACCGGGTTGTCTTCGGCGATCAGGATGCGCAGGCCGTGCAGGTCCGGCGTTCCGCCGTTGCCGCCGGCCGCCTCCCTCGCCGGCGGAGCCGACCCGATGCTCGCGATCGTCTCGAACAGGCGTCCTTGCTTGATTGGCTTGGCGAGGACCGCGTCGAAGAGGTGCTCCCGATCGCCCCCGGACTCGGTGAGCCGCTCGCCGAGGCCTACCAGCGCGATGACGAACAGGTTCTCCGCAGCGGCGTGCGCGTGAAGCTCGCGTGCGAGGCGGAACCCCGTGTCGTCCTCGGCGGAGACCTCGACCATCGCGACGTCAAAGCGGTCCTCTCCGTGGGCGGCGTCGTAGCACTCCAGTCCTTCGTTCGCGGTGTTCGCTCGCGCCGTCTGCATCCCCCACGCCCGCAGGTAACGCTCGATCGCCTCCGCGGCGCTGGGGGAGGACTCGACGACCAACACGCGCAGCACCCGTCCCAGCGAGCTTGGCGTGTACGCCGGTCCGCTCGCGGGGTCGGACAGCTCGAACGGGACCGTGAACGAGAACGTCGAACCGCGACCCACTCCGGAAGCCACGGCGAGCTTGCCGCCCATCAGGCGCACGAGTCGCGCCGAGATCGCCAGCCCGAGCCCGGTGCCGCCGTGGGCCCGAGTCGAGCTGCCATCGACCTGGGTGAACGGCTCGAACAGCTTCTCGGTCGCCTCGGGGGGGATCCCGATTCCGGTGTCACTGACGCCAAACTGCACGACGACCTGGTCGTCCGCCGACGGCTGCACCTCGGCGCGGATCGCAACCTCGCCGGCATCGGTGAACTTCACCGCGTTCCCGACGAGGTTGACGAGGACCTGGCGCAGCAGGCGAGCGTCACCGCGGACGGCGGCGGGCGCGCGTGGATCGACGAAGCACGACAGTGACAGCCCCTTGTGGCGGGCTGGCACGGCGACGATGTCCGTCACACCCTCGACGACCGCCGCGAGATCGAACTCGATCTCCTGGCTGTCGAGCTTGTCGGCCTCGATCTTGGACAGGTCGAGGATGTCGTTGATGATCGCGAGTAGATCATGTGCCGAGGTTCGCGCGATGGTGGCCAGCTCGCGCAACTCATCAGCGATGTCCGAGTCAAGGATGAGATCGAGACTGCCGATGACACCGTTCATAGGGGTACGTATCTCATGGCTCATCGTTGCCAGGAATTCGGACTTGACCACCGATGCGCGGAGCGCGGCATCGCGTGCGTCCGCGAGGCGCCGCTCGGCGGCGCGATGCTCGGTGTCGTCGCGGATGAACACGACGATGAACGGATGGCCGCTGCCGTCGAGCGAGTCGATAGTCGCCTCGAGCGGGAACTCGCTGCCGTCGCTGCGCTGACCGGTGCCGGTGAGCCGGCGCCCGCGGAAGTGCTCGGGATCGGCCTGCAGCCGCCGCAGGACCGCCGTCCAGGCCTCGCGGTCGCGCCACGGGATGAACGCCTCGAGGTTCTCGCCAACTGCCGTGCGCGTCGTCTTGTAGAGCCGCTCGGCGGCCCTGTTGAGGTCGATGATCTTGCCCGCGTTGTCGATCGTGATGATCGCATCGACGCTTGCGGCCATCACCGCGCTCTTCAATTCCTCGCTGGCCCTGAGCTCCGCGTCGGCGTTCTTGCGTGCCGTCGCGTCGCGCATCACCAGGCAGCAGCCGAACAGCTCGTTGGTGTCGGCGTGCCGCAGCGGCACGCCGTTGAGGTCGATCCAGATCGTGCCCGCCGGCGTGACACGACCGTGGGTAATGGACAGGCTCTTGCCGGTGCGCAGGACCTTCGCCGAGGGCAGGTCCTCGAGCGCCATCGGGGTGCCGTCCTCGTGGATCAGCGTCTTGACGAACTCCTCGTCGGACAGCGCCTGGCGTTGCGCCAACGTCGCGCCCGTCACCTCCGCCCAGCTCCTGTTGCAGTACACGGCGCGGGCGTCCTTGTCGAAGATGATGACGCCCTCGTGGATCGCATCGAGCAGCAAGCCGGCCAGCTCGGCCGTGATCGCATAGTCGCCGTCGCGTACCGCCGTCGCGGCGGGCGTCTTCGTCGCGCCGGAATCGGGCTTTGCGCGCGCCATCGCCACCAGGATAGTCGGGTTGGCGGGCGTCAACGGGTGTACTGGCCGTACGTTCGAGCGGTAGGTGAGTGCGCATGAGCGGCCGCCAGCGCCTGCGCATCCTGCTCGTCGAGGATGACGCCATCTTCGCTGCCGTGACAGCGGAGGTGATGCGCGAGCGCGCCCTCGTTCGCTGGACACCAACCGCTGAAGCGGCGCTGGCCGCGGCCGGCGAGAAGGACTGGGACGTCATCATCACCGACATCGAGCTGCCCGGCATGAGCGGGCTCGAGCTGGTGATGAAGATCAAGGCTGCGCAGCCGCACGTCGCGACGCTGATCCTCACCGGACACCGCAGCTTCGATAACGCGGTCGAAGCGATCCGCGTAGGCGCGGACGACTTCCTGACCAAGCCCGTCGATCGTGCGACGCTGATCGAGAAGATCGATGAGCTTGCTGCGCTCAGCGCCCATCGCAAGGAGGCACACAGCGCGGCCGTGCTCGCGATCGGAGCGCATCCCGACGACATCGAGGTCGGCTGCGGGGGCATCCTGCTCAGTCACGTTGCCCAAGGTCATGACGTCGCGATGCTCGTGCTCACCGGCGGCGAGGTGGGCGGCATGCCTGCCGAGCGGGCCCGCGAAACGGCCCGGGCCGCCGAGCAGATGGCCGTGCGCCTGTTCCATCTCAACGTCACTGATGCGAACGTCGCGGAGGGTGCCGCGACGATCAACGAGATCACTCGGGTGATCGAGGAGGTCCGGCCCGACACGGTCTACACGCACAGCCCCCACGACTTGAACCAGGACCACCGCAACGTCAATCAAGCGACGCTGGTTGCCGCGCAACACGTGCCGCGGCTGTTCTGCTACCAGAGCGCCTCGAGCACGGTTGAGTTCCACCCGAGCCGCTTCGTCGCGGTCGATGAGTACATCGACCGCAAGCTGGCGGTGATCCGTACCTACACCTCACACGTCAAGCAGCGGCGCTACCTCGACGCCGAGCTGTTGCGATCGACTGGCCGCTACTGGAGCCGCTACGGCCAGTCGCGCTACGTCGAGCCGCTCGAGGTTGTGCGCGACGGCTCGTCCGAGTCCGACGACGCGGCGCGGCTCGATGTCGAGAAGCGTCTCGGCATCGAAGCGCTCGGCATCGTCTCCTGACCGGGCGGCGCGCTCGCTCTACGCTGCCAGCAGCGCCCGCAGCACGTAGGGCAGGATCCCGCCGTGGCGGAAGTACTCCGCCTCCATCGGCGTATCGATCCGCACGCGCACCGCGAACACCTTCTCCCCCGCGGTGACCGTCGCCTGCGCCGGCAGCTCGCCGGCGGCCAGCGGCGCGGCGAGGCCCTCGATCGCGAAGCGCTCCTCGCCCGTGATCCGCAGCGAGGCGATGCTGTCCCCACGCTGCAGCTGCAGGGGCGCGACGCCCATCCCGACGAGGTTGGAGCGGTGGATGCGCTCAAAGCTCTCAGCGATCACCGCCCGTACGCCGAGCAGTCGTGAGCCCTTCGCCGCCCAGTCGCGCGAGGAGCCCGAGCCGTACTCCTTGCCAGCCAGCACGATCAGCGGCACGCCCTCGTCCTCGTAGCGCATTGCCGCGTCGTAGATCGACATCACCTCGCCGTCGGGCAGGTGGCGCGTGTAGCCGCCCTCGGGCAACGCCTCGCCCTCGCCGGCCCCGAGCAGGTTGCGTAGGCGGATGTTGGCGAACGTTCCGCGCAGCAGCACCTCGTGGTTGCCGCGCCGCGCGCCGTAGGAGTTGAACTGAGCCGGCGTGATGCCTCGCTCCTGCAGGTAGCGCCCGGCTGGGCTGTCGCGTTTGATCGACCCGGCGGGCGAGATGTGATCGGTCGTGACGGAGTCACCCAGCAGCGCCAGCACCCGTGCTCCGGCGATGTCCGACGCGGGCGCCGGCCGGGCCGCCAGCCGTTCGAAGAACGGCGGCCGGCGGACGTAGGTCGACTGCGCGTCCCAGGCGAAGCGGTCGCCTGTCGGCACCTCCAGCGAGCGCCAGCGCTCGTCGCCGTCGAAGACCTCCGCGTAGCGCTTGCGGAACATGTCCTGGCGCATCGACTCCGCCACCGTGCGGGCGATCTCCTCCGAGCTCGGCCAGATGTCGTGCAGGTAGACGGGCTCGCCGTCGCCGTCCTCACCGAGTGGATCGCTCGTCAGGTCGATGTCCATCGTGCCGGCGAGTGCATAGGCGACGACCAGCGGTGGCGATGCCAGGTAGCTCATCTTCGTGTCCGGGTTGATCCGCCCCTCGAAGTTGCGGTTGCCTGACAGCACCGCTGCGACGGTCAGGTCGCGCTCTGAGATCTCCCGCGAGATGTCCGGGGCGAGCGGCCCCGAGTTGCCGATGCACGTGGTGCAGCCGTAGCCGACGAGGTGAAAGCCGAGCGCTTCGAGCGGCTCGGTGAGCCCGGCCCTCGCGAGGTAGTCGGTGACCACCATCGACCCTGGAGCGAGCGACGTCTTGACCCAGGGTTTGGTTTGCAGTCCACGTGCAACCGCGTTTCGAGCCAGCAGCCCGGCGCCGATCATCACCGTAGGATTTGAGGTGTTCGTGCAGCTCGTGATCGCCGCGATAACCACATGGCCGTGCTCGAGCCGTTCGCTTACGGCCCTCGCGCCGGCTGCGTGCGTGGCGGGCGAGGATCCGTAGGTCGCGAGAGCCTCGCGGAAGGCCCCGCGCGAGGCGCTGAGCGCGACGCGGTCCTGCGGGCGGCGCGGGCCGGCGAGGCTCGGCACGACATCACCCAGGTCGAGCTCGACGATGTCCGTGAACACGGGCGCCGGCGACCGGTCGTCGTGCCAGAGCCCCTGCTCGCGCGCGTAGGCTTCGACGAGCTCGATCTGCTCCGCTGGCCGGCCGGTGAGCTCGAGGTAGCGCAGCGTCTGGGCGTCGATCGGGAAGACGGCGACTGTTGAGCCAAACTCGGGCGACATGTTGGCGATCGTCGCGCGGTCGGCGACCGGCAGGTTCGCAAGGCCGGCGCCGAAGAACTCGACGAACCGCCCGACGACGCCCTTCGCGCGCAGCTGCTCGGTGACGGCGAGCACGAGGTCCGTCGCCGTCGTGCCTTCGCGCATCGCTCCGTGCAGGGCGAAGCCGATCACCTGTGGCACCAGCATCGAGGCCGGCTGGCCGAGCATCGCGGCCTCCGCCTCGATGCCGCCGACGCCCCAGCCAAGCACGCCGAGCCCGCCAACCATCGTCGTGTGCGAGTCGGTCCCGACGAGCGTGTCCGGGTAGGCCCGTGGCAGACCGCTGCCGCCGTCCGCCACGAACACCACGCGCGCGAGGTACTCGAGGTTGACCTGGTGACAGATACCGGTGTCCGGCGGCACCACGGCGAAGTTGTTCAGCGAGTCCTGGCCCCAGCGCAGGAACGCGTAGCGCTCGACGTTGCGCTCGAACTCGCGCTCGGCGTTGCGCGCAAGCGCGTCGCGCCGGCCGAACACGTCCACCTGCACCGAATGGTCGATCACCAGCTCGGCGGGCACCAGCGGGTTGATCTTCTGCGGGTCGCCGCCCATCTCCGCGATCGCGTCTCGCATGGCGGCCAGGTCGACGATGGCGGGCACGCCGGTGAAGTCCTGCATCAGCACACGCGCCGGCATGAACGCGATCTCGTTGGCCGGCTCGGCGTTCGCGTCCCAGCTCGCGAGCAGCTCGATGTCGGCGGCGGAGATCGCGCCGCCTTCGTTGCGCAGCAGGCTCTCGAGCAGGATCTTCAGCGAGAACGGCAGCCGCGTCACGTCGAAGCGTGGTGCCAGCGCGTCGAGGCGAAAGATCTCGAAGCGGCGCTTGCCGACCTCGAGCTCGGCGCGTGCGGCAAAGCTATCGGCGGACACTGAAGACCTCCTGTCGTGCGGCGGGCGGCGATCGACGATTATCGCGAACCGCAGCGACGGGCAATCCACGACGC
This sequence comes from Solirubrobacteraceae bacterium, assembly GCA_049512455.1. Taxonomy (GTDB): domain Bacteria; phylum Actinomycetota; class Thermoleophilia; order Solirubrobacterales; family Solirubrobacteraceae; genus Palsa-513. The sequence goes on from JBEKXB010000001.1 coordinate 150,368, forward strand.
CGTCCCGGGTAGGCTCCCTGCGGGTGCCGGCGACTGCGGAAGATCCTCGCGCTTGAGCCTCTTCGAGGTCCTGGCGATCCTCGCCGCTGGTGGCGCGGCCGGCGCGATCAACGTCGTCGTCGGCTCGGGGACGCTGATCACCTTCCCGGTGTTGCTCGCGTTCGGCTTCCCGCCGGTCATCGCCAACGTCTCGAACTCGCTCGGGCTGGTTCCCGGCTCGCTCGCCGGTGCCTATGCCTACCGGCGCGAGCTCGACGGCCAGGGGCGGCGGCTCGTGCGGCTTGGCTGCGCGTCGCTGCTGGGGGCCGCGACAGGGGCGGTCCTGCTGCTCTCGCTGCCGCCGACGGCGTTCAGGGCGATCGTGCCTGGCTTCATCCTGCTCGCGCTCGTGTTGATCATCGCGCAGCCGCGACTCGCCCGGATCGTCGCGGCGCGCGCCACGCCCTCTCCCCGCAGGCACGCTGGCGGCGGGGTCGTGATGCTCGGCGCGATCTATCTCACCGGGGTGTACGGCGGCTACTTCGGCGCGGCGCAGGGGATCATGCTGCTCGCGATCCTCGGCCTCGGTCTCGACGAGACCCTGCACCGCGTCAACGCCGCCAAGAACGTGCTCGCCGGCCTCGCCAACCTGCTGGCCGGCGTCATCTTCGCCTTCGCGGCGCACCCAGATTGGACCGCGGTCGCATTGCTGGCGGCGGGATCGGTGCTCGGCGGAACGCTCACCGGCCGCTACGGCCGCCACCTGCACCCGACAGCGCTCCGTGCGCTGATCGTCGCCGTCGGGATCGTCGCGGCCGTGCGGCTCCTGTGAGGGGTGGCCGGCGAGGCGGCGCTACAGTCGCTTGCGGGTATGGGCCGCATCACCCTGCACCTCGGTGACATCACGACGGATCGCGAGGTCGATGCGATCGTCAACGCGGCCAACTCGAGCCTGCTCGGCGGCGGAGGCGTCGACGGCGCGATCCATGACGCCGCCGGGCCGGAGCTGCTCGCGCAGTGCCGCATGCTGGGCGGGTGCGAGACGGGCGACGCCAAGATCACCGGCGCCGGCGCGTTGGCCGCGCGCCACGTCATCCACGCAGTTGGCCCGGTCTGGCGGGGCGGCGAGCGCGGCGAACGCGAGCTGCTGACGCGCTGCTACGAGCGGGCTATCGAGCTCGCCGCCGAGCACGGCTGCCGCACCGTGGCGTTGCCGGCGATCTCGACCGGGGCCTTCTGCTATCCCGTCGGGGAGGCAGCGGCTGTCGCAGTCGCTGCCGTGGATCGCGCGCTTGCCACCCACGCCGAGATTGCGCAGGCACGCTTCTGGCTGTTCGACACCCGCACCTATGCAGCCTTTGAGGCCGAGCTGGACCGGCTGGGGCGAGAACGACATGGCTGATCAGCTGCCAGGCGAGCAGATCGAGGGACGTGGCGTGGTGCTGCGGTGCGAGTGGCTCGGGCAGCGGCGTGAGCACGCCGATCCTGCGCGCTAGGCCAGCGCTCCCGGCTGGTCCGGCGGACCGTCCTCGCCGCGACGGCGCTCGCGCAGGCTGCTGATCCAGACGAAGCCGCCGACCAGGATCACCGGCGACGCGTACAGCCCCGCCATGTACCAGTGGTAGATGCACGCCAGCATTGGCGGGACAGTGTAGCGGGAGGCGGTGGTGGTCACTGCCTCTTCACGCCGGTGCTCGTGGTCGCGCTAGGGTTTGCGCATGGGTGAGCGCAGCGGGTACGCGCCGGGAACCTTTTCCTGGGTCGACTTGAGCACGACCGATCAGGACGCTGCGAAGACCTTCTACACGGGCTTGTTCGGCTGGCAGATCGAGGACATGCCGGCCGGCGAGGGCGCCGTCTACTCGATGGCCAGCGTCGATTCCAAGCACGTCGCGGCGATCGGACCGCAGCCCGCGCAGCAGCGCGAAGCAGGCGTGCCGCCGATGTGGAACTCCTACGTCACGGTGGCCGACGCCGACGCGAGCGCCGCGCGCGCGAAGGAGCTCGGCGCGACCGTTCACGCCCCCCCGTTCGACGTGATGACGGCGGGGCGCATGGCGGTGATCCAGGATCCCCAGGGCGCGTTCTTCGAGATCTGGCAGCCCGGCGACCGCTTCGGCGCCGCACTCGTGAACGCTCCCGGGGCGTTCTCGTGGAATGAGCTGTCTTCGCCCGATGTCGATGCCTCCGCGGCCTTCTACGGCGAGCTGTTCGGCTGGACGATCACGCCGGTCGAGGGGATGCCGATGGCGTATCTCACGATCCGCAACGGCGAGACCAACAACGGTGGCATCACTGAGCCGGCCGCTCCGGGCACGCCGCCGTACTGGCTCGTCTACTTCGCGGTCGATGACATCGACGCGGGGCTCGCAAAGGTGGCGGAGCTCGGCGGCGCGAAGATCGCCGGACCGATCGACATCGGTGTCGCGAAGATCGCCGTCGTGAGCGATCCTCAGGGCGCCGTGTTCGCGCTCTACGCCGGCCAGCTCGAGCCTTAGCGGTCGATGGAGGCAGTGCCGGCGCGCGACGCTCGGGCTGAGGCGGCGGAGCGGGCGCGCACGCTGCGCGGCGCCGACTGCGAGGTTCGGATACTCGAGCCCGCACCGCCCGCAGTCGATGAGCCGCCGTGGTTCGCGGACCACGAGCCCGCCGGGGAGCGGATCGTCAGTCCGTTCGGAGCGCTCGAGCTCCGCTGGGAGACACTTGCAGCCGAGGACCCCTCCCTGCGGCGCTGGTGCGAGGAACGCTGGCTCGGCCCCTACCGCCGGCTGGCCGCCCTGCCGGCGCACTTCGCAAGCACACGCGACGCTCTCCATGAGCTGGCCGAGCAAGTGATCTCGCCCGCTCGCGAGCAAGCCAACACCAAGATCGGCCTGCGCTGGACGCTCGGCGGCTTCGGTACCCCCTTCTTCGCCGACGACGTCCAAGTCCGCGTGGAGCACGGCGCCCTCGTTGTGCAGAAACGAGCGAGCGCAACGCGTGCGCCCATCACCACGCTCCAAGCCGCCCGGGAGCTGCTTGGCGACCTCGCGGCCCCCGCAAGGAACAATGCGAGCACCGGCGTGCTGGAAGTCGACCCCGCTGCAGCGACCGCCTTGGGGGACTGGTTCGGCTTCGCCACATCAGTGCTCGAGGAGCTGCGTTACGGCGTCAAAGACGCCGTAACGCAGCTCTGGCCCGAGCATTTCGATGTCTCCGTGGAGCTGGGCAGCGAGGGCGCCGGCCAGCGAGCCGGCTACGGCTCCTCGCCAGGAGATGACGAGCACCCCGTCCCCTACCTGTACGTGGCGCCTTGGGGGCAGACGCCTGAAGGCGATCGCTGGCAGGCGATCGGCTTCTCCGGTGCCGAGCTGGGCTACGACGCGCTACTCGCGACAGATGATCAGCGCGGCCTCGCGCTGGCGTTCTATCGGGGCGCTCTCGCCGACCTGGCCGCTGCTCGCTAAGCCGGCTCCTCCAAGCTCTCCAGCCGTTTGCGCAGCGCGCCGAGGAACTGCGCTGCGAGCACGCCGTCGAGCGCACGGTGATCCCAGGACAGGCCGAGCACGCACATCGGCGCAATCGCGATCCGCTCCTCCCCCGAGGGATCGACCACGACGGTCGGGCGTCGCACGATCGCCTCGACATCGAGGATCGCCACCTGCGGCTGGATGATCACCGGCGTTGCCATCATCGTGCCGAACTGGCCCGGGTTGGTCAGCGTGAACGTCCCGTCGCGCATGTCGTCGGGCACGAGATCGCCGCTGCGTGCGCGCGTCGCGAGATCGCGAATCCGCCGTGACAGCTCGACGACATCGAGTTGCTCAGCCTCGCGAATGACCGGAACGAGCACGCCGGCCGCGCCGATTGCGACGGCGATGCCGAGATTGACCGTCTCATGGCGGATGTAGTCGTGCACGTCGAGCCACGCGTTGAGGTCTGGGAAGTCCGCGAGCGTCGCCACCGTGGCAGCGCCGACGACCGGCAGCGCGGTCGTGCCGAGCCGGCGGCGCACGAGCTCGACGCGGCTGAAGTCGACATCGATCCACGAGGTGACCGTCGCCGCCGTGTCGAGCGAGCGCTTGGTGTTCTCGCCGATGGCCTGCCGCAGGCGCGAGAGGCTGACTGGGGCGGGGGGCTCGTATGCGGTCCGGTGCGGGCGACCGTTCGACTCGATTGCCGCCAGCACGTCCTGCTTGCGCACGCGACCGTCGCGACCGGTGCCCCTGATCGTCTTGAGATCGATGTCGTGCTCGGCGGCGAGTCGCGAGACGACCGGCGAGTAGAGCGACTCGCGGCCCGACCCCCGCTCGGCCGGCTGCTCGTCTGGCTCGACGGCGGCCCCGTCGAGCGCGGCCGGATCGATCGGCGCCGGCACGCTCGCCGGTCGATCGACCGCGATCACGGCGATCGGTGTGCCGGCGTCCACCGTCTCGCCGACATCAACGAGGATCTCGACGAGCCGGCCGGCCTCGGGAGCCGGCAGCTCAGACTCGATCTTGTCGGTCGAGATGTCGCAGATCGGCTCCTCGTAGGCGACGTCCTCGCCGACGCTCTTGCGCCACTCGACGATGGTGCCCTCGGCGACCGAGATGCCGAGCGACGGCATCACGACCTCGACGTGGTTCTCAGTAGGCGAGGAGCTCATGGCAGGCGTGACGGATGCGCTCGACGCTCGGCAGGACTGCCCGCTCGAGCACCGGGGCGAAGGGGATTGGGACATCGGGGCTTGCGACGCGCACGATCGGCCCTTCGAGGTGCTCGAAGGCGTGCTCGGCGATCAGGGAGGAGACCTGCGCTCCGAGCGCGCACGTGTAGTTGGCCTCGTCCACGATCACCACCTTCGAGCAGTCACGGACGGCGTCGAGGATCGCCTGCTCGTCCAGCGGTGCGAGCGAACGGAGATCGAGCAGGCGGATGCTGGCATCACCCAGCTGTTCGATCGCCTCCAGCGCGGTGTGCACCATCGCACCGTAGGCGATCACGACCAGCTCGTCGCCGTCGCGAACCGTGCGGGCCGTGAACGGCGTCTGGTAGGGCCCGTCGGGAACCTCGCCGCGCACGCGCCGGTAGAGATGCTTGTGCTCGAGGAAGATGACCGGGTTCGGGTCGGCGATCGCCGCCAGCAGCAGGCCCTTGGCGTCCTCGGCGCTCGATGGCGCGAGCACCTTGAGCCCGGGCGAATGCAGGAACCACGCCTCGGGGTTCTGCGAGTGGTACGGGCCGCCGGAGAAGCCGCCCCCGGTTGGCAGTCGCACAACGATCGGAGCGGCGAGATCGAGCCGGTAGTGCAGCTTGCCGGCGACGTTGACGATCTGATCGAACGCGCAGGCGACGAAGTCCGCGAACTGCATCTCGCAAACCGGGCGCATGCCGACGATCGCGGCGCCAACGGCGCCGCCGATCATCGCCTCCTCGCAGATCGGCGTCTCGATCACGCGCTGCGGACCGAACTCGGCGAGCAAGCCATCGGTGACCTTGAACGGCCCACCCATCTCGCCGATGTCCTCGCCGAGCAGGATCACCCGCTCATCGTCGCGCAGCGCCAAACGCAGTGCGCCGTTGATCGCCTCGAGGTAGGTCAGCTCGCTCAACGCTTCCCAGCCTTGCCGAAGCCACTCCACGGTGCGTCCCCGAAGCCGACTGTCACCGGCTCGCCAACACAGAAGACGCCGGTCGTGGCGCTCGCCGGGTCCGGCTGCGGCACAGCGAGCGCCTCCTTGGTGGCCTCGTCCACCTCACGCGCGACCTCCGCGGCGACGCCGTCAACGTCGACGCCGAGCGCAGTGAGGCGCTCGCGTTGACCGGCGATCGGGTCGCGCTCCGCCCACTCCGCGAGCGTCTCGCGTGGCACGTAGCGCGCGTCGTCGTGGGCGCCGTGGCCGTGCATGCGCATCGTGTGCGCGCCGACGAGCGTCGGGCCGTCGCCGGCGAGCGCTCGCTCGCGAGCCTGGCGGACAACCTCGAAGACAGCTTCGACGTCGTTGCCGTCAACGCTCACGCCGACCATTCCGTAGCCGGCGGCGCGCTCCACCGGGTCAACGACGAACTGGCGCGCGCTCGGCGTCGAGTAGGCGTAGCCGTTGTGCTCGAGCACGAAGATCGCGGGGACACGCTGCACCGCCGCGAAGTTCATCGCCTCGTGCCAGTCGCCAACCGATGTCGCGCCGTCGCCGAACAACGACAGCGAGCAGCGCGCCTCGCCGCGCAGCTTGAATGCGAGTGCCATCCCGACCGCCACGGCCATCATGTCGGGCAGCATCGAAACCATCCCGATGACGCCGCGATTGGCGTCACCGAGGTGGACGTTGCCGTCGCGCCCGCGACTCAGCCCGCCGGCCCGACCGAGGTAGTGGGCGATGATCGCGGCCGCGGGGACGCCCTTGACGAGGTGCGCGCCGAGGTCGCGGATCAGCGGGCAGACCGGGTCGCCGCGATCGAGCGCGAACGTTGCGCCGACGGCGATCGCCTCCTGGCCGCGTCCGTCGTAGAACGAGCCCGGCACCTTGCCCTGCTTGTAGAGGCTCACGCCGCGCTCCTCGATCGCCCGCTGCAGCGTCATGAAGCGCAGCAGCGCCACGCGGTCTGTCTGGCGCAGATGCGGCGAGGCGGGCTCGGGTGCGACGGAACTCGCCGGGGACGCGGCCCGTCGGCGTGTGGTGCTGGTGTGTTGAACCGTGCTCAGGGCCGCTGCACCTCGTCCACTCTGGTGACTGGCTGGTCTGCGTTGCGCGCCCAAGCGAGTGGACGCGAACGACCGATCCTAGCGTGGTACGGCGCGGCGCACATCTGCCCCGCGACGCAGCCGCCCGGGCGAGCTCCTCACACGCCGACCGGCTCGAGGTCGTAGCGGTGGCGGATCTCGTAGAGCGTCGTGCGCTCCGCCGCCGGCCGCCCGGCACGATGGGCGGCGCCGACGAGATCCTCGGGATCGAGCTTGACGCCGTGGTAGGAGCCCGCAAGGCGGCTGATCGACTCCTCCATCAGTGTGCCGCCGAGGTCGTTGACACCCCAGCGCAGCGACTCGGTGGCGGCTTCGAGTCCCATCTTCACCCACGAGCTCTGCAGGTTCGCGACGGTGGCGCCGAGTGCGAGCCTGAACACGGCGGTGTGCTTCAGCTTCTCCTCACTCGTCAGCTCCTCCACGCCGTGGGTGCGCCCGAGCAGGGTCTGGTAGGGGATGAACGAGAGCGGCACGAACTCGGTGATGCCGCCGGTCCGTTCCGCAAGCTCGCGCACCACCCGCATGTGCTCGGCGAGCTCCCATGGCTCCTCGATGTGCCCGAACATCACCGTCGCGGTCGAGCGCAGGCCCGCCCGGTGCGCCGCCTCGACGATCTCGATCCAGCGCGCGACCGGCAGCTTGTTGGGAGAGATGCGCTCGCGCACACCGTCATCGAGAACCTCGGCCGCGGTGCCGGGGATCGAGCCGAGCCCCGCCTCGCACAGCCTGGCAAAGACCTCGGCAGGTGCGAGGCCGGACACGTCGCACATGTGTGCGACCTCCATCGGCGAGTAGGCGTGCAGGTGCAGCTGCGGTGCTGTCTCCTTGATCACGCGCAGCCAGTGCTCGTAGTCCTCGAGCCGCCAGTCCGGGTGGATGCCCGACTGCATGCAGATCTCGGTTGCGCCGGCCGCAACCGCCTCACGGACCTTCTGCTCGAGTATCGCGCGATCGTGCTCGTAGGCGTCCGGCGAGCGGCGACTCTGGCCGAAGCCGCAGAAGGCGCAGCCGACGATGCAGATGTTCGACACGTTGATGTTGCGACAGACGACGAACGTCACGGTGTCACCGACCAGGTCGCTGCGAAGCTCGTCGGCGGCCTCGCGGATCCCCTCGATTGCCTCCGGGCGCGTCTCGGCAAACAGCGCGGTCAGCTCATCCTCGCTCAACAGGACGCCGTCGCGACCTTTACAGACCGCACCAGAAACCAGATCTCGGCGAATCGGGCGGTCCGAGCGTCGTCCGGATCCGCGCCGCGGAATGAACGACCAGTAACGCGTCTTGATCACGTCGAGCACACCCTGGGAGATCCAGTCGGAGTCGATGAACGGGGCGTGGACGCAGAGACGCTCGGTCAGCGCGACGCCGTCCGCGAGCAGCGTGCGTCGGACCTGGTGGGGGGAGGGGAACGGGTGCTCGGGGGAGATGTGGTCGCCGTTCGCCGACAGCCCGCCGAGGTCGCTCGCACCCGCACGAACCAGCTCGGGCCACCAGTCGGAGAGGTTCGGCGGGACCTGGACGGCGACGTCCCCCATCAGCTCACGGGCGCGCACGACGAGCTCGCGCACGTCGTCGATGCTGATCTCACAGGCCCACGACGGGAGCGGCAGCTCGGGATGGTGGCCGATGCCACTTCGCCAGTAGGACTCCGCGGCGGCGCTCGCCAGCTCGGCAGGCTCCTCACCGTAGTAGCGGCGGTGCGGGACGAAGTTCTGGATGATCACCTCCTGCAGGTGTCCGTACTCGCTGTGCACCGCCGCGAGTGCCTCGAGCGCCGCGAAGCGATCCCCGGGGCGCTCGCCGATGCCAACCAGGATGCCGCTGGTGAACGGGATCTGGAGCTCGCCGGCGTTGCGGATCGTCTGCAAGCGCAGCTGCGGGTCCTTCGTCGGTGAGCCCTGATGAGCGATGAGATCCCCTCGCAGCGACTCGAGCATCAGGCCCTGCGAGGCGGTCACCTCGCGCAGACGCGCAAGGTCCGCGCGTGTGATCGCGCCGATGTTCGTGTGCGGCAACAGGCCGAGCGCAAGCGCCTGCTCACAGGCCCAGACGACGTAGCTGACGAAATCGTTGAAGCCGAGATCGGCGAGCTGTGCGGCAACGGCGGGGTGGTATGCGGGGTCGTCACCGGTGAGGACGAGCAGCTCCTTGACGCGGCGCCGAGCGGCCCCTTCGAGCAGCGCCCGCACCTCATCGGGCTGGCGCAGGTGGGGTTGATGGGTGGCGAACGCGCAGTACTTGCAGTACGAAACGCACGTTCGCGAGAGCGACAGAGTCACGTTTCTCGAGAATGTGACCCTCCGCCTCGCCCCGGCGCTCATGCTCGCAGCATAGCCGCCGCCATACGTCAGCCCGTCGGCGGCGGTGGACCGAATGAGCCGTAGCGCCCGCGGAAGAAGACGAGCGGGCTGACGTGTCCGTCGCGCACCTCGAGTGCGCTCACGGCGCCGACCACGATCAGGTGGTCGCCAGCGTCGTGCACAGCGTCGATCCCGCATTCGATCCAGGCCACCGCGTCATCGAGCGCAGGACCAGCGGGCCGTTCGTGCCAAGCCACATCGGCGAAGCGATCGATGCCGCGCTGGGAGAAGCGCCGCGCCGTCCGTTCGTGGTGCGCCGCAAAGACGTTGACACAGAAGCTGCCGGCCTCATGGATCCTTGGCCACGTTTGCGAGGTCCGCGCCGGGCAGAAGAGGATTAGTGGCGGCTCCAGCGAGACCGAGGTGACCGAGCTGCTGGCCATGCCGACCGGGCCATCCGCGTGATATGCGCTGACCACGGTGACGCCGCTTGGCAGGTGGCCGAGAACGTGGCGGAAACGCTCCGGATCGACGTGCGGATCGACGTCGTGGCTCATCGCCGATGGTGTCTGGTGCTGCGATGGAGCGGATGAAGCAGCTCGTAGTAGGTGACCGGGACCGCGTGGGCGGCGTACCCCGTGATGTTGGCGTTCGTCACGTTCTGTACCGGCGTCGCGAGCAGGTTGACGGCTGGGAGGTCGCGATCGACGATGGCGGTGGCTCGCGCCAGCAGGCTGCGATACGCGGGCCCGTTCGGTGTGCGGCGCATCGCTTGGAGCAGCGCGAGCAGGGCCGGGTCGTCGTAGCGGTCCTCCGCCGCCGGGCTGACGTTGTCGAGCGCGGAGTCGTCGTCTTGCAGCAGCAGGAAGCCGCCACCGCCGATCAGCGGCGCGATGTCCTCGATCGTCGAGGGCACCATGTGGTTGGCTTCGAGGCTGAGCATCTGGTTGGTGTTGGCGACGGTTGTTGGCACGAGCGTGATGCCAACCTCCGCGAGCTGGTTGGTGAGCACCTGCAGCTGCGGCGATATTCCCTCATCGACTATGTCGGGGTCGATATCGATGTGCAGCGTGAGACCGTGCCGGTAGCCGGCTCGCGCGAGCAGGCGGCGGGCGACCGCCTGGCTGGGGCCAGTGGTCTGCGGCTGGCCGTAGATAGCTGGTAGCGCCAGCGTGTCCGGCGTCGCGTAGCCGTCGTAGCCCGTGGCGTTCAGCTCGCCGCGGTTGACGGCGATGTCGAGCGCCTGGCGCACGAGGGGGTTGGCGAAGGGCCCGCTGTGGAGGTCCAGCAGCCATGATTCGACCCGTGGGCCGGTCTGCAGGATGGTCGCGCTCACATCGTCGACCGGGCCGAACTGTGTCGCCGTCAGGAAGTCGCCCCAGGTGAGGTCGGTCGTGTGATCGGCCGTCCCGTCGAGCACGGCGGCGAGGCGGGTGGCCGAGTCTTGTATCTGCTCGATCTCAACCGTCGTGTAGTAGGGATGGACCCAGGACCCGGGGTTCGCGCTGAGCACGATCCGCCTTCCCGCGAGGAACCCCCTGACGGAGTAGGCGCCGAAGGTCGCCGAATGTGTCGCTCCCCACTGCTCCGCCCACGGATCGGTCGCCGTGGCGTGGGCGAGGTAGGCGCGGCGGTCATAGATCCCCTCGTCGAACCACGACAGCACGCCAAGCAGAAACGGGCTCGGCGCGGTGACGTTGATGCGCACCGTGAAGGGCCCGAGGATCGTCACCGGGTCGCTCGCATCGACGTTGGCAAGCGAGAACAGAAACGGCGCGACGGGCGAGGTCGCGAACTCGCGATCGATGCTCCATTTCACATCGGCCGCCGTGAAAGGGTCGCCTGTCGCGCCGCGCACGCCACGGCGCAGCTGGAAGGTGTAGTCGCCGTTCGGGCTTTGCCGCCACGACGTTGCGAGGTACGGCACGACCGCGTCGGCCGCTGGGAGCGTGGCATCTGGTCCCGGCCGTCCGCCACGCGGGCGCACCAGCTCGCTCGACCAACTCGGCAGGATCTCGTTCTGTGCGGGGTCGGGGGTGCCGGTCTCGTCGAGATCGGCCGGGATCTCCGGCACCACGTCGATGAACGTATGGCCTCCCGGCCGGACGGCGCTCGGCGCTTGCCCACCGCAGCCGCCGACGAGCAAGGTGAGCGCAACTACGGCCACGGCGGAGCCGCGGGCGGCGCGAGCGCTCAGCGAGCCCCGATCACGGTCTGTCAGCGTCAGACGCCATCGCCTCCGCCTCGAGGCCGGCTCGCATCACGCGTTCGAGGCGGCCCTGTGCCGCGGCCAAGCCACCAGGATCGCCGCCGGGCCCGCGCAGCAGCCAAGCGCAGCCCACGGCGAGCAGGCCACCGGCGAGTGGTCCGACGATGTAGATCCAGATGTGCGTGAAGTCGCCGGTGACGAACGCGGGGCCGAGCGAACGGGCCGGGTTCATCGACGCCCCGCTCACCGGGCTCGACCACAGGCCAGCGAGCGCGATGTAGCCGCCGACCGCAACGGCTGAGAGCGTCCCGACGTTCTGCGCGGCCGAAGCCGTGCCCAGGATCGTGCTGACAAGGCCGAGCGTGAGGACCATCTCGATGAGCATCGCTTGCCAGTCGGCGAAGTGTGTACCGGGCAGCGTGGCGCCGAGATGCGCACTGCTACCGATTGCCGCGCGCACGAACAGGCAGGCGAGGACTGCCCCGAGCAGCTGGGCTATGAGGTAGCCCGGGACGCGCCGCCAGGGGAAGTCGCCGCGCAGCGTGAAGCTCAAAGTGACCGCCGGGTTGAGATGGGCGCCCGACACTGCGCCCATGAAGAGGATGATCGCCATCACCATCAGGCCAGGCGCGGTGACTGCGGCCGTGCGGCTCACGGCGCCGTGAGTGCTCACGGCGAGCACCGCTCCGCCCGCCCCCACCAGCACGAGCAGGAACGTTCCCAGCAGCTCAGAGAACAGCCGTCGCCATTCGAGCGCGGAGTCGAGGAACGAGGCCGTTGCCGGGAATTCCAGCGCGAGCAGGGCTCGGCTGCGATTGGGAACTTGCGGCGTCGCCGATCCGCCGGGCTCTGGCTCGCTCATAATTGCTGCGAATGTAGCGAACTGCGACGCGGCGGGCGATCCGGGCCAGGGCTAGGTGTGAAGCCGCTCGGGATCCCAGCCGATCGTCACTCGCCCGTAGCGCTGCCCGCGCACGTGCAGCGGCACCGACAGCGTCGTGAGCACCTCGCCCGTATCGCGGGCGTAGGTTTGCAGCAGGAAGCCCTGGGCGCCGGCAGGCGGCTCGCCGAGCTGCGCGCCGGCGGCGAGCATCTCGGTCCGTGACAGTGGCCGCGGTGGCAGATCGACGCCGATGCCCATCCGTGAGGAGCGCAGGATCGCGCCCGATTCGATGAAGAAGCGCTTGGTGCGGTTGCCGAGGAGGTCGGTCTCGTGGTCCCCGGTCCAGTCCGCCGTCGCGTCGCTCGTGTGCGCCGGGGCGTAGCAGTTCAGGTCGGTGATGGCAGCGAAGCTCAGCTTGGGATCGGACGCGAGCGCGGCGTCGAGTCGCACCGTCAGTTGACGGTCCACGACCGCGTCGTAGGCGGTGACGAACTTCGGCGGGTCGAAGCCTTCGGGCGGGACGCGCGAGACGTCGAACAACCGCGCGAAGCGTTCGATCAGTGGACCACGGACCTCTTGATAGTCGAGCGCCAGGACCTCCTCCAGCGTCACCTCGCGCCGCTCGATCGCGTCCTCGAAGACCTCGCGCAGCTCCTGGGCGAGCTCTTGGCAGCAGCCGTACCAGCGCGACACGGCGCCCGACGTGCGGAACCGCCCGATCACCTGTGAGGCGTCCTCAGTCCCGGTGGACAGGCTCAGTTGATGGCTCGCCAGGGTGTGCGCCTGCTCCTCGATGCGTGCGCTCGAGGCGGCGATCGCGACGATGGCGTCGTTGACGGCGCCGGCGTCAACGAGCTGCTGAGCAGCGATCTCGGCGATGCGCGTTGATCGCCCGCTGGAGGAGTCGATCAGCGTGCTGAGCTCCTCGAGGGCGCCCCGCCCCTCGTTGGCGTCGCCCGCACCCTCGGCGGCGCGCTCGCGCGCGGCGCTGGCCGCCTGTTGCACGGCCTTCATCTGTGTCTGCGTGCGGGCGATCGTCTGGGCGATCTGGGCAGTCTGTGCGGCTGTCTCCGACGCGAGCCGGCCGACCTCGTCGGCGACTACCGCAAAGCCGCGGCCGTGCTCACCCGCCCGCGCGGCTTCGATCGCGGCGTTCAGCGCGAGCAGCTTCGTCTGCTTGGCGACCCCGTCGATGATCGAGGAGAAGCTGCTGATGTCGCTCAACTCGCCGCGTGCCAGCCCGTCGACGAGCTCTGCGACCTGCTCAGTGCGCGTGCTGAGTGCGCCGAGGCCTTCGATCACGCGCCCCACCACGGCGATCCCGCGCTCGGTTTCGCTCAACAGCTCAGACGTGACATCTGCGGCCTCGCGCGCCGTGTTTGCCCCCTCACCGGACGAGGACAGCAGGGATGACGCGCGCCGGGCGAGCCCCTCTAGCTCATCGCGCAAGCCTTCGATCTCCTTGCCGATCATCTCGACCGACTGCGAGCTGCGTGCGGCCCCGACGGAGAAGTCGCTGGTCGTCTGGGCAAGCTCGTCAAGCGCACGAGCCATTTCGGCGGCGAGGTGCGCTGCCGGACCGCCCCCTTCGACGATCGCGACCAGGTCCCAGCGACCGCCCTCACCGGACTCGACGTGGATCCCCGGCATGAGCTCCGAAACTCCTGCCAGCCCGTCCACAAGCATCAGCGTGTCGTGCCCGTTGTCCACAAGCACCTCGCTGCTAGACGTCCGCGATCAAATGCAAAGCGACCATTGGCCTGCCCCCGGATCATCGACGCTGGCGGGGCGTTCTTGAGACGTCCACGGGGGCCGCAAGGCAACGCGCGCGCTTGCTGGCGCCTCGCATCCACCGGCGCGCTCCGGATCGCCAGCGATCGCTGCGCCGCCACCGTCCAGGTGGCCCCGAGTCGGTCTGATCGCGCCTCGGTTTCACGTCAAACGCGCGCCTACGTTTGCCTATCTGCGCTGGAGAATCCCGGCTCGGTGCCGAAACAATCCTATGAGCAGGATCCGCCGCCCAACCAACGCCGTGGGCCGTGGCAGGATGATCGCGCCGCTCCTGTGCGCGGTCGCAGTCGCTGCCGCGATCGCTGCGGCGTCGCTGCCGGCGAGTGCCCTCGCCGGGACGGGCGGCCCGGGCGGGCTTCGGTCAGCGTCCGCGCGCAGCGTGCACGGCACGCTGGGGGCGCCGGCGATCTTCAGGAGCGCTTCCGCTGGCGCCGGAGTGCCCAAAGTGACGCTGTTCACGGCGATCCCCGCCACGGTGCCGGCTTCGGGCGGGACCGTTCGCCTGGTGGCAGACGTGCAGAACGCGCTGACCTGCCGGTTTTCGTCGACGGCTGGCGCGGCGCAGCTGCCGGCCCGTCACGACTGCGCGTCGGGCGCGGCGTCGGCGGAGGTGGAGATCGCGGGCAACGCCAGCGCGTCGGTGCGGACCTACAGCTTCGAGCTCTCGGCCAGCGGCCTTCGCGGGACCCGCACGACCGCGCCGGTGGTGGTCCGCGTGCAAGCCGGCAAGCGGCAGCGAACCAGCGTCAGAGCCCCAGCAGTCACCTCGGAGCCGCGCAGCGCGACGGTGACGGTCGGGCGGACCGCGACGTTCAGCGCCACCGCATCGGGCACGCCGGCGCCGACCGTGCAGTGGCAGCGATTGAGCTACGGTGCCAGCAGCTGGCAGCGGATCGCCGGCGCACGCGCGACGACGTATTCGTTCACCGCGACCGCCGCAGACGGCGGCGAGAAGCTGCGCGCCGTCTTCACCAACACTGTCGGTAGCGCGACGACGAGCGCCGCGACGCTCACCGCCACGTCGCCACGGCCGAGCGGCACGGCGCCTCAGATCACTGCCGAGCCGGCGAGTGAGAGCGTCCTGAGCGGTGCGACGGCCGGCTTCGTCGCCGCTGCGTCGGGGACGCCGACGCCGACGGTGCAGTGGCAGGTCTCGACGAGCGGCGGCAGATCGTGGAGCAACATCGCCGGCGCCAGCTCGACTAGCTACGCGTTCATCGCCTCTACGAACGAGGCAGGCTTCGAGTACCGCGCCGTGTTCACGAACTCTGCTGGCAGCGCGACAACCAGCGCCGCGATGCTCACGGTCACCCCACCACCGACGAATGGCTTGGCGCCAGTGGTCACGACCGAGCCGGTGAGCGAGAGCGTCCTGAGCGGTGCGACGGCCAGCTTCAGCGCTGCTGCGTCGGGGACGCCGACGCCATCCGTGCAGTGGCAGGTCTCGACGAACGGCGGCAGCGTGTGGAGCGGTGTTGCCGGCGCCACCTCAGCGAGCTTCGCGTTCACCGCCACAACGGGTGAGACTGGCTTCGAGTACCGCGCCGTGTTCACGAACTCTGCTGGCAGCGCGACAACCGCCCCAGCGACGCTGACTGTCACGACGAGCCCTGCCTCGGCGCCGACGATCACGCTGCAGCCCGTCAGCCAGACAGTGGCAGCCGGTGGTCCGGCGACGTTCACGGCGGCAGCGTCTGGAACGCCGGCACCGACGGTGCAGTGGCAGGTTTCGACCAACGG
This sequence comes from Solirubrobacteraceae bacterium, assembly GCA_049512455.1. Taxonomy (GTDB): domain Bacteria; phylum Actinomycetota; class Thermoleophilia; order Solirubrobacterales; family Solirubrobacteraceae; genus Palsa-513. Next base: position 165,973 of record JBEKXB010000001.1, read on the forward strand.
CGGCGGTGCGTGGGGCAACGTCGCCGGAGCCTCATCGACGACCTACGATTTCGCGGCGGGCTCGAGCCAGAACGGCTACGAGTACCGCGCCGTGTTCACGAACAGCGTTTCCAGCGCGACGACGAACGGTGCCATGCTGACCGTCGTGTCCGATGCGACCAGCGAGAACTGGTCGGGCTACTTCGCGACCGGCAAGACGTTCAGCGCGGTGAGCGGCAGCTGGACGGTGCCGACCGTCACCTGCCCCGCCGGCGCGACCGCGTATTCCTCGCACTGGATCGGCATCGACGGTGCCGGCAGCGACACCGTCGAGCAGGACGGGACCGAGGCTGACTGCTTCGACGGCTCGCCCTACTACGGTGCTTGGTGGGAGATGTACGGGGACGACAGCCCGAGCGTTGACTACGGCTACGAGGTGCCGCTCGCGACGTCGAGCTATCCGGTGGCTCCCGGTGACACGATGACCGCGTCGGTCAGCGTGAGCGGCGGCACGTGGACGCTCGCGATTGCCGACACCACGAAACACTGGACGTTCTCCACCAACGTCGCCTGGTCCGCCCCCGAGCAGGCGTCGGCCGAGTGGATCGTTGAGCGGCCAGACGTGTGCTCGTCCACCTGCGGTCTCGCCAACCTCTCAGACTTTGGCAGCGTCAGCTTCACCGGTGCCACCGCCACCGCCAGCGGCACTACCGGATCGATCTCGGCCTTCTCGTTCGAGCCGATCGAGATGCTCGGCTCGACCGTGCTGGCGGCGCCGGGTGGGCTGAGCGGCGGCGGCGAGAGCTTCACCGACACCTGGCACGCCGGCAGCTGATCGCATCGGCGGGGCGAGACGGGACCGCGCGGGCGACGGCGGATCAGGCGGCCGGCGCGGTCTGATCGCGGTGCTCGAGATACGGCGCGAGGTACTTCGATGTGATCTTGGTCACCGGTGACCAAGTCGGCTCGTTGGTGACCTTCGAGCTGAAGCCGTGGCTTCCGGTGAGCTGCGCGGTCAGATAGAGCGGGTTGCGTCCGGTGAGAAGGATGCCGTGGATCTCCGGCAGGTCCGGTGTCGGCGTGATCGTCACACCTGCCAGTTCGGCAATCGACTGGGCCGCGGCGTCCGCTTGCTGCGCGGCCACGCCACCGTGCTTGACCGGGAAGTTGATTGCGTCGCCGGCGGCGTAGACGCCCGGCGCGTCGTGCACCCGGCCGAAGCGATCCACTTCGATGAAGCCGTGCTCGCCGGCAGGCAGCCCGCGCACCGCGGGTCCGAACAGCTCGGGAAGGGCGATCACGCGGTCCACGGACAGCGTGCGGTCGCCCGGCTCGATGACGAGCTTGCCGGGCTCCGGCACCTGCGCATGCGACGCGGTGATGGTCTCGATCGCTGCGTCCGCGAGCAGTTTCGCGACCGCGTCGCTCGCCGCGTCGCCGAACACCGCCAGCGGGGCGGCTTCGGGGGTGACAATCGTGATCTCGACCTTGACGCTCATGTCATACGCGCGGGCAGCCGTCATCAGCGCGAGCTCGTAGATCGGCAGTGGCCACCCCGGACGGCTCGGGATAACGAAAGCTAGGCGGGGCGCATACCCGCCCTCGACATCCTCGATGACGCCGTGCATCAACTCATCCATGCGCCGGTCGTCGATCGTCACGGCGTGGGCGAACGCGGGACGCATCAGCGCGCCCAGCGCCAGCAGCAGCGCGTCGTAGGGCAGCCCGGCGCCATCGGTCGTGTGTGCCAGCCGCTGCTCGGTATCGACCCAGCCGAACTCTGTGCTGACCAGCTCGGCACCGATGTCGGAGGCGATCTCGGCCAGCGGGTAGCGGTTCGAGGGTGCGATCGCGAACGGTTCACGCACCGCCATCGGCCGGTAGCTGAACTCGGCGTTCGGGGCGACGATCTGCAGCGCCACGCGATCGCCCGCGAGATCACGCAGTGCCAGCGCGGCCTCCAACGCGGCGACGCCGCCGCCGGCGATCACGACTTTGAACGGATTGTCGCTCGGCATCAGGCGCGAACTATCCCGCATCACGTGCCCCGAGGCGGTCTCCTCGTCCTGCGCTGACATCCGCCATGCGCTTCCGGCGGCCTGCGAGGGTCGGTATAAGACCGCAACGCGCGGCGTAGTCTTTGCGAACGCGCTTGACGGCCGGGAGCGCTACGGTGCAGCCGATGACCGTCGATGACGACGCCGCGACGCCGCAGGAGCAGACGGACGATCATCCGGCGACGGCGACGATCCGGATCGTGATCGCCGACGACCACGCGGTGGTGCGCAGTGGGCTGCGGCTGTTGCTCGACGCCGAGCCGGACTTCGAGGTTGTTGCGGAGGCTGGAGACGTAGACAGCGCTCGGCGCTACGTTCGCGGCCACCACCCAGCGGTCCTTGTGCTCGATCTCAATATGCCGGGCGGCTCGAGCTTGGAAGCGATTCCGGAGATTCGCGAAGAGGCCCCCGACACCCAGATCGTCGTCCTGACGATGCAGGAGGAACCGGCGTTCGCCCGCCAGGCGCTTGGTGCCGGTGCGTCGGGTTACGTGCTCAAGGAGGCCGCCGACAGCGAGCTCGTCGAGGCGGTGCGGCGTGCGGCGGCAAACGAGACCTACCTGAACCCGACGCTCGGCGCTCGTATCGCGCGCGAGCCGCCACCGGGGCCGCCTGACAACCTCAGCGAGCGCGAGGTCGAGGTCCTACGCCTGATCGCGCTCGGCCACACCAACTCCGAGATCGCCGAACAGCTCTACCTTTCGGTGCGCACGGTCGAGACGCACCGCTCGCACATCCTGCAGAAGCTCCGCGTGTCCTCGCGCGCAGAGCTGGTTCGCTACGCGTTGCAACGGGGCCTGATCAGCGACGAGTAGCGCCGCCCCGTGGAAAGTGCGGAGGCGCACTACGTGGAGACGGCGGATGTGCGGTGGGGCAGGACGGATGGCAGGCACCTCACGTCGGCCTACCGTGGGAACAGCATGTTCCTCGGCAGACGCAGCGCAGGGACGTAGCGATGCCAACCGCTCCGCTATGTGCGGTTCCCGGATCGGGCTCCGGCTCCGCCGCGTCGCACGCCCCGATCCGGGTCGTCCTGGCCGACGACCACGCCTTCCTGCGTCACAGCCTGAGGCAGCTGCTCGATCGTGAGACGGAATTCGAGGTCGTGGCCGAGGCGGGCGACAACTCGACCGCCCTACAGCAGGTTTGCGACCACCACCCCCACGTGCTGGTGCTCGATGTCGATATGCCTGGCAGTGCGCGTCTGACCGCGGTGCGCCAGATTCGCTCGGCGGCACCCGCCACGACGATTGTCGTGACGACGATGACCGACGAGCCGCGGTTCGCGCGGGAGGCGATCGCGGCCGGGGCGAGTGGCTACGTGCTCAAGGACTCGGCGGACCAGGACCTTCCCGAGGCGGTGCGCCGGGCTGCCAAAGGCGAGAGCTTCATAGCTCCCGAGGTCGCCTCGAGGCTGACGATCCACGCTGCGCGGGGAGAGGACACGCTGAGCGAGCGCGAGCTCGAGGTGCTGCGCCTGATCGCACTCGGGTACACGAACGCCGAGATCGGGCAAACGCTCGAGATCTCGATTCGCACAGTCGAGACCCATCGCGCCCATATCCATCGCAAGCTGGGTCTGTCGACGCGTGCGGAGCTCGTTCGCTACGCGCTGAGACGCGGCCTGTTGCACGACGCCGTGCGCCATGATGGAGCACGCTGAAGCGGCGGCGCCGGTCAGCTGGCCCGGCCCGCCGCACGCGACGGGCAACCGCTGACGCACGGCGCGTAGTAACCGCGCCGATGAGTTCGGGCGTATCACTGATCGTGGCTCGGCCAGGCCAAGCTACGATCATCAGCGTATGAGTGCCGCCCGCCAGGACGATCCCTCCACGGTGGGCGCGACCTTGGTCACGCCTGACACCCCAGCGCCTCCCGTGCGCAACGGGGACGAGACGGACATCGCGCTACGCGACGGCTCGACGGTACGGGTGCGCCCCGTGTGCCGTGAGGATGAGCCCGCGGTGCGCGCCTTCTTCGCGGAGCTGTCGGAGCGGTCGCGCGCATTCCGCTTCTTCTCCGTTGCGCCCAACCCCGCAGGTCAGGCCAAGAAGGCGGTTGACGTCGATGGCGAAGGCTCCTACGGCTTGATCGCCAGTGCCGGCGTCGCCGGAGAGATCGTGGGCCACGCCGGTTACTCCCGCGATAGCGGTGCGCAGGCCGAGGTTGCGTTCGCTATCGCCGACGACTATCAGGGTCGCGGACTGGCGACGACGCTGCTCGCGCACCTCGCTGCGCACGCCAATGCCCATGGCGTTACGACATTCGTCGCGGTGATGTTGCCCAACAACCACCGCATGATCGAGGTCTTCCGCGAGAGCGGCTTCCCCGTCGAAGTGAGCGCCGGCATCGACATGGTGTCGATCAAGCTGCCGACCGAGCTCACCGCGGAGGGCCGCGAGCGGTTCGAGCAGCGCGAGCGGATCGCGAGCGTCGCGGCCGTGCAGGGTGTGCTCGCGCCGACCGCGGTTGCGCTGATCGGCGCCTCGCGACGGCGCGAGACGATCGGTGGGGCGATCCTCCACAACCTCATCGAGGGCGGCTTCCAGGGCGTCGTCTACCCGATCAACCAGGCTGGAGGCGCGGTGCATTCGATGCCCGCCTACCGCTCGGTCCGCGACCTCCCCGGACCGGCCGAGCTCGCTGTGATCGCCATCCCCGCGGCCTCGGTGCTCGAAGTGGCGAGCGACTGCGGCGCCGCCGGAGTGCGTGACCTGGTCGTGATCTCGGCCGGGTTCGCCGAGAGCGACGCGGCCGGCGTACAGCGCCAGGGCGAGCTCGTCGATATCTGCCGCGCTCATGGGATGCGCCTCGTCGGCCCCAACTGCCTGGGAGTGTTCAACGCGGCCCCCGAAGTACAGCTGAACGCGACGTTCATGCCGCGCGCACCGCGCCCCGGGAACGTGGGGTTCCTCTCACAGAGCGGCGGCATCGGCATCGCGATCGTCGATGCAGCCAACCGGCTCGGGATCGGCCTGTCGGCATTCGTGTCGATCGGCAACAAGGCCGACCTGTCGGGCAACGACTTCATCCAGTATTGGGAGCAGGACGAGCACACCGACGTGACCCTGCTGTACCTCGAATCATTCGGAAACCCGCGCAAGTTCGCCCGGATTGCGCGCCGTGTAGGACATGTGAAGCCGATCGCAGCAGTGAAAAGCGGTCGCTCGACGGCCGGCGCTCGCGCTACCTCCTCACACACCGGCGCGCTCTTGGCCGCCTCGGACGTGACCGTCGATGCGCTGTTCCGCCAAGCCGGCGTAATCCGCACCGACACCCTCGGCGAGCTGTTCGATGTCGCCGCGCTGCTGTCGTCCCAGCGCGCTCCCCATGGGAATCGCGTCGTGATCATCACCAACGCCGGTGGCCCTGGAATCCTCTGCGCCGACGCCTGCGAAACGAGCGGCCTGGATGTCGTCGAGCTGCCGGCTCGCGTGCTCGCCCAACTGCGGCGGTTCCTCCCGCCCGAGGCGACCGTGGATGACCCAGTGGACATGGTCGCCACAGCGACCGCCGACGACTACCGCCGCGTGATCGAAACGGTCGCGCACCCGGACATCGCCGACGCGATCATCGCGATCTTCATTCCACCGCTCGTCACCGAGGCGACCGATGTCGCGCTCGCAATCTCGCAGGCTGCAGAGAAGATGCCCGAGGAGCTCACGATCCTCACCGTGTTCATGACCGAGGACAACAAGACGCTGGAGCTGCATCGGGCGGGCCGCGCGATCCCGTCCTACACGTTTCCCGAGGATGCTGCACGCGCGCTGGGTCACGCCGCTCGCTACGGCGCCTGGCGGGGAGGAGCGGCGGGGAGCATTCCAGTGTTCGAGGACTGCCGCTCCGACGAGGCGGCGGCGGTGATCGCGCACGCGCTCGGTGTCGGCGGCGAGTGGCTCGAGCCAGCCGACGTCGCCCAGCTGCTCGACTGCTACGGCGTTCGCATGCCCGCCTCACGCGAGGTAGCTGATGTGGCTGGCGCAAGGGACGCCGCAGTGGAGATCGGCGGCCTGCTCGCGCTGAAGGCGATCGCGCCCGGGCTGCTGCACAAGAGCGACGCGGGTGGGGTAGCCGTCGGGCTGGCACCGGACCAGGTGGAGCAGGCGGCGCGCAAGATGGTGGGCGCCGTGAAGCGGGCCGGGTTTGCCACGGACGGCTTCCTGGTGCAGGCGATGGCGCCGGTCGGCGTTGAGTTGCTCGTCGGCGTCGTCCAGGACCGTGCCTTCGGCCCGCTGCTCGCTTGCGGCGCAGGCGGGACCGGTGTGGAGCTGCTGGGCGACGTGCAGGTCCGCCTCACGCCGCTCAGCGACCTCGATGCCGGCGAGATGCTGCGCTCGCTGAAGCTGTTCCCACTGCTCGACGGCTACCGCGGGGCGACGCCCTGCGACGTGCCAGCCATCGAGGAGCTGCTGCTGCGGGTCAGCGTGCTTGTTGAGGCGCACCCTGAGATAGCCGAGATGGATCTCAACCCGGTGATCGCGTTGGCGGACGGCCCGATCGTCGTGGATGCGCGCATCCGGCTCGAGAGCCAAGCTCCGGGACCCGAGTTCCCGTCACTACAGGCTTGAGCTGCGCCGGTGCTCACGCGCGCCGTGAGACGGCAGGCTCCGCTAGCTCCGGGCGCTGCTAGCCTCAGCCTGTCATGTCACTGACGGCTCCGACCAACACCGCTACCGGCCCGCTCTCGGCGGACGAGCTGGCGTTGCTCGACGCTTGGTGGCGCGCGGCCAACTACCTGTCGGTCGGCCAGATCTACCTGCTCGCCAACCCATTGCTGCGCGAGCCGCTGCGCCCCGAGCACGTCAAGCCGCGGCTGCTCGGCCACTGGGGCACGACACCTGGCCTCAACTTCATCTACGCCCACATGAACCGCGAGATCGCGCGGCGCGACCTCAGTGCGATCTATGTGACCGGCCCCGGTCACGGTGGGCCGGGCCTCGTCGCGAACACCTACCTCGAGGGCACGTACAGCGAGGTCTACCATCACATCGGCCACGACGAGGAGGGGCTTCGGCGGCTGTTCCGCCAGTTCTCCTTTCCTGGCGGAATCCCGAGTCACGTGGCGCCGGAGACACCCGGCTCGATCCACGAAGGTGGCGAGCTCGGCTACGCGCTGGTCCACGCCTTCGGCGCGGCATTCGACAACCCGGACCTGTTCGTCGTCTGCGTCGTTGGCGACGGCGAGGCTGAGACCGGCCCGCTCGCGGCGAGCTGGCACTCCAACAAGTTCCTCAACGCGAAGCGTGACGGAGCGGTGCTGCCGATCCTGCATCTCAACGGCTACAAGATCGCCAACCCGACGGTGCTCGCGCGCATCGGTGAGGCGGAGCTGAGGGCGCTGCTCGAGGGTTACGGCTACTCGCCACGCTTCGTTGACGGCGATGAGCCCGCCGTGATGCATCAGCTGATGGCGAGAACGCTCGATGAGGTCTGCGACGAGATAGCGGAGATCCAGCGCCGGGCGCGCGAGGGCGGCGATCAGGCGCGGCCACGCTGGCCAATGATCGTGCTGCGCACGCCGAAGGGCTGGACCGGTCCGAAAGAGGTCGATGGCCTGCCCGCGGAAGGCTCGTTCCGCTCCCACCAGGTGCCGCTCTCGGAGGTACGAACCAACCCAAAGCACCTCAAACAGCTCGAGACGTGGTTGCGTTCCTATCACGCCGAGGAGCTGTTCGACGAGCGCGGGGCCTTGCGAGCGGAGATCGCTGCGCTGGCGCCACGCGGTGAGCGCAGGATGGGAGCGAATCCGCACGCCAACGGCGGTCTGCTGCTCCGCGACCTCGAGTTGCCGGATTTCCGCGACTACTGCGTCGACGTGCCGACGCCCGGCACGACATTGAGTGAGGCAACCCGGGTGCTCGGCACCTACCTGCGCGATGTGATGCGCGACAACGACGACAACTTCCGCATCATGGGGCCCGACGAGACGACCTCCAACCGCCTCGGCGCGGTGCTCGAGGTCACCAACCGCACCTGGGAGGCTGAGCGGCTCGACACCGACGATCACCTCGCGCCCGATGGCCGGGTGATGGAGGTCCTCAGCGAGCACCTCTGCCAGGGCTGGCTCGAGGGCTACCTGCTCACCGGACGTCATGGCCTGTTCAACTGCTACGAGGCGTTCATCCACATCGTCGACTCGATGTTCAACCAGCACGCCAAGTGGTTGAAGGTCACGAGCGAGATACCGTGGCGCCGGCCGATCGCCTCGCTGAACTACCTGCTCTCCTCCCACGTCTGGCGCCAGGACCACAACGGCTTCTCCCATCAGGACCCGGGGTTCATCGACCACGTGGTGAACAAGAAGGCGGAAGTGATCCGCGTCTACCTCCCGCCCGACACGAACACGTTGTTGTCGGTGGCCGACCACGCCCTGCGCTCGCGTCACTACGTCAACGTGATCGTCGCCGGCAAGCAGCCGGCGCTGAACTACCTCAGCGCCGACGAGGCGGTTCTGCACTGCACGCGTGGTCTCGGAATCTGGGGGTGGGCGAGCAGCGACGGCGGCTCGCAGCCCGACGTCGTGCTGGGTTGCGCCGGCGATGTCCCAACGCTGGAGACGCTGGCGGCCGCCGCGATCCTGCGCGAGCGCCTGCCCGATCTCCGCGTCCGTGTCGTCAATGTCGTCGACCTGATGCGCCTTCAGCCGGCGAGCGAGCATCCCCACGGATTGACCGACAACGAGTTCGACGCCATCTTCACCACCTCAAAGCCCGTGATCTTCGCCTACCACGGCTACCCCTGGCTGATCCACCGTCTGACCTACCGCCGCACCAACCACGACAACATCCATGTGCGCGGTTACAAGGAAGAGGGCACGACGACGACGCCGTTTGACATGGTGATGCTGAACGACCTCGATCGCTTCCATCTCGTGATCGACGTGATCGACCGTGTGCCCAGTCTCGGCGAACACGCTGGTCGTCTGCGCCAGGACATGACCGACGAGCGACTCCGCCACCGCGCCTACACGCGCGAGTATGGCGACGACCCGCCGGACGTGCGCGACTGGATCTGGCCGGGCCCGCCGGCCGAAGCCCGGTAGTCGCGCGCCCTGTGCGCGTGCTCGTCGTCAACGCCGGCTCGAGCACGCTCAAGCTCGCGCTACTCGACGGCAATGACGAGACGGTCGCCTCGCGCGAGCTGCAGGCGCCGGGCACGGGCGTCGATCAATCCGAGCTGCACGGCGCGCTGGAGGGTGGTCTCGGCGAAGCCGACGCGGTCGGCCACCGAATCGTCCACGGCGGCAAGCGCTTCCCCGGTCCCGCGCGGATCGACGCCGGCGTTGAGGCGGCGCTGCACGAGCTGGTCGATCTCGCCCCGCTGCATCAGCCCAAGGCGCTTGCCGTGCTGGCGGCCGTCAAGGAGGAGCTGCCCGCCCTTCCGGCCGTCGCTTGCTTCGACACGGCGTTTCACCAGACGATGCCGGAGTCTGCGGTGACCTACGCGATTCCGGCCGCCTGGCGGGAGCGATGGGGCCTTCGCCGCTACGGCTTCCACGGCCTATCGCACGCCTGGGTGGCACGTCGCGTGCCCGAGCTGCTCGGCGTTGCGGGCGGGGAGCTGCGGATCGTGAGCGCTCACCTCGGCGCCGGTGCCTCGCTCTGCGCGATCCGCGACGGACGCTCGGTGGACACGACGATGGGGTTCACGCCGCTCGAAGGGCTCGTGATGGCCACGCGCTCCGGCGATGTCGATCCGGGTCTGCTGCTGTGGCTGCTCGAGCGCGGCGATCTCTCGCAACGTGACCTCGCGGCGGGGCTGGAGAACGAGTCCGGCTTGAAGGGCCTCGCCGGCACGGCGGACATGCGGATGGTTCTTGACGGCGCACGGGCCGGCGACGCCGCCGCCCAGCTGGCGCTGGACGTGTACATGCACCGACTGCGGGCCGGTGTCGCGTCGATGACCGCTGCGCTCGGCGGCATCGACGTGCTCGCGTTCACCGGCGGCATCGGTGAGCGCTCCGCGGCGGTGCGCAGCCTTGCGGCTCGCGGACTCGGCTATCTCGGTCTCGCGATCGACGAGCAGCGCAATCTCGCCAGCGAGCGCGACAGCGACGTCTCAGCTGTGGAGGCGTTGGCGCGGACGGTTGTGATCGCGGCGCGTGAGGACCTCGAGATCGCCCGCCAGACACGGCTGGTGCTGGGTGAATCGCCGGACCGCTAGACGCTAGTCCTCACCGGCCGGGCGTGGGCGACCTGGCTGCTTGGCTTTGCTCGCCTTTGCTCGGTACATGGCGTGGTCAGCCGCGGCCAGCAGATCCTCCACGGTGGTCGATTGACCTGGGCTGCGCGTCGCCCAGCCCATCGAGACCTCAGCCTGCCTGCCTACCGCAGCCACGGTGGCCGGCGCGTCGAGCTGGTCCCGGATTCGCCGCTCGATGGCTTCGTGACCGGCGGCGTCCACGCCGAAGGCGAGCGCCGCAAACTCGTCGCCGCCGATGCGGGCAGACGTGTCGGCGCGCCGGAGCACGTCGGTGAGCGCTTGCGCGACAGCTTTGAGCGCGGCGTCGCCAGCCCCGTGTCCGCGGGTGTCGTTCAGCTCCTTCATGTTGTCGAGATCGAGGAACAGGAGCACGGTCGTGCACTGCTGGCGATCGGCCAGGGCAAGTAGCTGCGAGCCCGCGGCCACGAAGCCGCGGCGGTTGCACAGCCCGGTAAGCTCGTCGGTGAGCGCCAGCTCGTGCAGTCGTGCGTTCAGCTGCGCGATCTCGCGCTCCATGCGCACGCGCTCGGTGACATCACGCACGATGGTGCAGGTTCGCGGCTCGCCAGCCGACTCGCTGAAGACCCGCGCACTCATCTCCACCTCGATGATCGTGCCGTCGCCGCGGATCATCCTCGCCACCCCGCGAACCTGACCGGCGCGTTCGCGCTCGTCGAGCAGCGCGGGCCAGCGCCCGTCTGTCGGGTCGGCGAGGCCCTGGCGGCCCAAGGCACAGATCTCGGTCTCGGTCCGGCCGAAGATCTGGCATGCGGCGGGGTTCGCGGCGAGGATTCGCCCGCTGGGGACAGTGAACAAGACGCCGTCAGGGCTGTGGAGGTACATCGCCCGATAGGCCTCGGGCCCGAGTGCCGCCACTGTCCGGTCCGTCTCTACCGGCCCGTCTGTCACTTCTCCTCCGTGCTCGGCCTTCGCATCCCGGGCCGGACTTCGACGCGATGCTAGCAGCGCCGGCTACCATCGTTTGGGGCGGGTGCTCGCAGCAGCGACGCCATGGCCGTGCTGGCGCCAGCAGGTGAAGGCCCGGGCAGCTCGCATGCGGCGAGCACGTTCTCGGTTGCGTAGCCTGTCAAGCTCCACAACGCCGCCGCCACGCCGAGCAAGCACGCCTTCAACGCACATGGACGACACCGTCATAGCGACCGCCGCCCTGCGCAAGAGCTTCCGCGCGAAGCGGGGCGCCAAGATCGAGGCGGTGCGTGGCGTCAGCATCGAGGTCGCTCGAGGCGAGATCTTTGGCTTCCTCGGTCCGAATGGCGCCGGCAAGACGACGACGCTGCGGATGCTGACGACGCTCCTGCCGATCGACGACGGCACTGCGATGGTCGCTGGCTTTGACGTTCGGCGCCAGCCCGGGCGGGTGCGTGCGCGGATCGGCTATGTGAGCCAGCTGGGCGGGTCGGACGAGCTCGCGACCGGCCGCGAAAACCTCGTTCTACAGGGGTGCCTGTACGGCGACGCGCGCGAGACGGTCAAGCAGCGGGCCGCGGAGCTGATCGAGCTGCTCGACCTCGCGCCGTTTGCCGATCGCCGCGCCATGACCTACTCAGGTGGCCAACGCCGGCGCCTCGATGTCGCGCTTGGGATCGTCCACGGACCGGAGATCTTGTTTCTCGACGAACCGAGCACCGGGCTCGATCCGCAGAACCGCGCCAACCTCTGGGAGCACCTGCGCGCGCTGCGCGACCGTGGCACAACCATCTTCCTGACCACGCACTACCTCGAGGAGGCCGACGAGCTCTGCGACCGGCTGATGATCATCGATCATGGCCAGATCGTCGCCGACGGCACGGCGGCCGAGCTGAAGCGAGGAGTAGCCGGCGAAACCGTGCTCCTCAACCTCCACGACGATGCCGGCGCCGTTGCGCGTGCTGAGCAGTTGCTGCAGACGCAGGACTATGTGCGCGAGCTGACCGCCGACGGCCAGGAGATCCGCCTCTACGTCGAGGACGGCGGCGCAGCTCTGCCTGAGATCCTGCGTTCGCTCGATCGTGAGGGCATCGGTCTGCGGTCCGTCAGCCTGTCCGAGCCGACGCTTGACGATGTCTTCCTCCACCAGACCGGCAGGTCGCTGCGGGACGCCGGTGAGTCGACCGCCCCGCACGAGGTCGCTCAGTGAAGACGGTGCGTGACAGCGCTCTGCTGTACTGGAGATCCACGCTTCAGTCGCTACGGAACCCCGTGTGGCTCGCCGTCGGGATCTCCACGCCGCTGCTGTACCTCGCGCTGTTCGCGCCGCTCCTCCACAAGACCCTGTTTCACGGCGGCAACGTCCTCGACAGCTTCCTGCCGGGAATCCTCTCGCTGCTGGCGTTCGCGAGCGGTATCGGCCCGGGCTTCAACACCATCTTCGAGCTGCGCGCCGGCGTGATCGAGCGGTTTCGCGTCACCCCGGCGAGCCGTTTCGCGATCTTGATCGGCCCGATCCTCTCCAACATGGTGCTGATGTTCGTCTTCGACGCCATCCTCGTCGCGGTTGGTGCGGCGTTCGGCTTCGATGTCCATTGGCTCGGGCTCGCCGTGCTGGGCGTCCTACTCGCACTGCTCGTGACGATCGTGGCGGCTTTCTCGATCGCCATCGCGCTCGTCACCAAGGAGATCAGCAGCTTCGCGGCGATCATGAACGGCCTCAACCTGCCCGTGCTGTTGCTGGCCGGCGTCCTGTTGCCGATCTCCCTCGGTCCGTTCTGGATGCAGGTGCTCGGTCATTTCAATCCGCTCTACTACCTCGTCGCTGCGTCACGCGTCCTCGCCGCCGGGCACTTCTCCGGTGCGGCGACATGGCAGGCGTTCGCGGTGCTCGTGCCGCTGTGCGCGGTCGTTCTCGCCTGGGCCACCAGCGTGTTCCGCAAGGCGGTCGCCTGAGCACCGGCGAGCGCTTCTTGTTTGGGCGACGCGGTCTGGAAGCGCCTGTGCCCGCGTCAGTCACCGCGGTGACTGGCCGTCGCGACGTTGAGCACCGAATGGAACTACGGGCCGCGGTGGGAGGATCGCAACTCTGGAGAGCAAGACATACCCGGGGCAATCAGTAGATCGCACGGACCGGGAGGCGCGCGCACTCCCGATGGCACGCAGCTCGGCAGGACCTATGGTCTGTTGGGAGAAACTTCAGCGACCGGGAGAGAGAGATAAATGCCTGTACGAGTAGCCATCAACGGGTTCGGCCGCGTCGGCCGTACCGTCCTGCGGGCCGCGCACGAGCAAGGTAACGACATCGAGGTCGTTGCGATCAACGACCTGATGGACGAGCCCACGCTCGCTCACCTGCTCCGCTACGACTCGGTGTTTGGCCGCTACCACGGCACGGTCGAGGCAGCCAAGGGTGCCCTGATCATCGATGGACGCGAGGTTCGCGCCCTTGCCGAGTCCAAGCCTGCGGCGCTGCCGTGGCGCGAGCTCGAGGTGGACGTCGTGATCGAGTCGACCGGCTTCTTCACCACGCGCGCAGGCGCGGCGGAGCATCTCGCCGCCGGTGCGCACAAGGTGATCATCTCCGCTCCCGCGAAGGGGACCGAGCCGCCTGATGCAACGGTCGTGCTTGGCGTCAACTTCGACGATGTCTACGACCCCGAGCAGCATCACATCATCAGCAACGCGTCGTGCACGACCAACTGCCTTGCCCCTGTGGCGAAGCTGTTGCACGAGACCGTTGGCATCCGCCACGGCCTGATGACCACGATCCACGCATACACCTCCGACCAGAACCTCCTCGACGCGCCGCACAAGGATCTCCGCCGTGCGCGCTCCGCGGCGCTCAATCTCGTCCCCACCTCGACCGGGGCCGCCAAGGCTCTTGGTCTGGTGGTTCCAGAGCTCGCGGGCAAGCTCAACGGCTTCGCCGTTCGTGTTCCCACGCCGACCGGCTCGCTCGTCGATCTGACGGTCGAGACCGAGCGGCCAACGACGGTCGAGGAGATCAACAACGCGTTCCGCGAAGCCGCCGACCACGGACGACTCGAAGGCATCCTTGCCTACTCCGAGGATCCGATCGTCTCGTCAGACATCGTCGGCTCGTCGTTCTCGTCGATCTTCGACTCGGCGCTGACGACCGTCATCGATGGGACGCAGGCCAAGGTCGTCGCGTGGTACGACAACGAGTGGGGCTACTCGAGCCGGATCGCCGATCTTGCCGCGCGGATGTTCGCGAAGGTCCCGACGCCGGCATAGCCAAACGACAGTGGGTGCGCCGGGATCGAGGAGCTGCTCGGCCCCGGCGCAACGCCGCTGCGCGCGCGCTGTGCGCGCTTGTGGCGGGCCGTTTGCGGATGCGGTCAACTACGCAGCGCCTGCACGGAGAGCGACGGATGTGAGCACGCCCCGTCGCCACCTAGCCTGGTTTTCAAGGTATTTCAGCGCAATCCAGCGGAGCGAAGCGATGACGAGCGTCATCAGAGCGACAACCAATGTTCAGCTGATTCGGCAGCCTGAGCGGACCGCCGAGGTCTGATGTTCTCCGTACGGATCCACGGTCGCGGCGGCCAGGGAGTTGTGACTGCGGCCGAGCTGCTTTCGTTCGCGGCGTTTGCCGGCGGGCTCGAGGCACAGGCGTTTCCTAGCTTCGGCTCAGAGCGCATGGGTGCGCCGGTGATTGCCTTCTGTCGCGTCGATGACCGTCCGATTCGTCTGCGTGAGCCGATCGCCGAGCCGGATGCGGTGGTCGTGCAGGACGCGACGCTGCTGAATCACGTTGACGTGTTCGGTGGCTTGGCCGCCGACGGCTATGTGTTGATCAACTCGGAACACAGCGTCGATGATCTCGGCCTTGGCGAGCTGCGTGACCGCCTCCAGAGCGGCCGCATCAGGACCGTGCCGGCGAGCGAGCTGGCGCGCACCCATCTGGGCCGTCCGATTCCAAACGCCGCGCTGCTCGGGGCGCTCGCGGCGCTCACCGGGCTCGTCTCGCTTGAGCATCTCCAGAGCGCCATCGCCGAGCGCTTCCCGGCCGCGCCGGCGAAGGCCAACTCGGCGGCCGCGCTCGACGCCTTCAACCTCATCGCAAACGCCCCCGCCACGCTGGAGGAGACTCATGCGTGAGCAGATGGAGGGCTCCGTAGCCGTAGCGCGCGCGGTCGGGCGCTGCCGGCCAGAGGTCGTCTGCGCATATCCGATCACGCCGCAGACGCACATCGTCGAGGCCCTGTCGCGCATGGCTCGCAAGGATGAGCTCGGTCGCTGCGAGGTCATCAACGTAGAGTCGGAGTTCGCCGCGATGTCGGTGGCGATCGGCGCCTCGGCAGCGGGCGCCCGCTCCTACACGGCCACGGCCAGCCAGGGTCTGCTGTACATGGCGGAGGCGCTGTTCAATGCCTCGGGGCTTGGCCTGCCGATCGTGATGACCTGCGCCAACCGCGCGGTTGGCTCGCCGATCAACATCTGGAACGACCACTCCGACGCGATGGGGATGCGCGACTGCGGCTGGATCCAGCTGTACGTCGTCGACAACCAGGAGGCCGTCGATGTGCATATCCAGGCGTTCCGCATCGCCGAGGAGCTGTCGACGCCGGTGATGGTCTGCATGGACGGGTTCGTTCTGACGCACGCGATGGAGCCGATCGAGATCCCGGCCCAGGAGCAGGTCGACGCGCTGCTGCCGCCGTTCAAGCCGCGTCAGGTGCTCGACCCGGACGACCCGATCTCGATTGGGGCGATGGTCGGTCCTGAGGCCTTCACCGAGGTGCGCTACCTCGCGCACGCGAAGCAGGTTGAGGCGCTGGACTTGGTCCCGAAGGTGGCTGAGGAGTTCCAGGAGCGCTTCGGCCGCACCTCGGGCGGTCTGCTCGAGCGGTATCGCAGCGATGACGCCGAGACGGTCGTGCTGGCCCTGGGCTCGGTCGTCGGCACGATCTCCGAGGTCATCGACGAGCTGCGGGCGCAGGGCACGTCGATCGGCGTCGTCGCGCTGAAGCTGTTCCGGCCCTTCCCGCTGCATGAGCTGCGCGAGGCGCTGGCGCATGCCCGGCGCGTCGTCGTTCTCGAGCGCGCGTTCGCGGTCGGCATGGGCGGCATCGTGTCGTCCGACGTGCGCGCCGCCCTCGCGGGACTGCCGGTGGAGACCCACACCGTGATCGCCGGGCTCGGCGGGCGGGCGATCACCCGGCGCTCGCTGCGCACCTTGTTCGCGCAGGCCCTTGCCGGCGAGCTTGGCGAGCTGCACTTCCTCGACCTGCGCACCGACATCATCGAGCACGAGCTGATGCTCGACGCCGCCGACGGCGCGCGCCCCGGTCCACACGCCGAAAGCATCCTGCGCGAGCTCGGCATCGTCGCGGCGGGGCCGGTATGACCGCGCGCTTCTACCAGACCGGCACCTTCGCGGTCGGCGGACGGCTGCTCGACGAGGACAACCGCTCCGGGCAGTCCGACCCCGAGCGGCCCAACGCGATCACCAAAGGCCACCGAGCATGCCAAGGCTGCGGCGAGGCGCTCGGCGCGCGCTACGTGCTGGACGCGGCGGTCGCGGCGTCCGGGGGCAAGCTGATCGCCGCCAACGGGACCGGCTGCCTCGAGGTGTTCTCGACCCCCTCCCCGGAGACCTCGTGGCGGATTCCATGGATCCACTCGCTGTTCGCCAATGCGCCGTCGGTCGCGACCGGCGTGGCCGCCGCGCTTCGTGCGAAGGGCCGCACCGATGTGCGGGTCGTCGGCCAGGGCGGCGACGGCGGAACTGTCGATATCGGCTTCGCCTGTCTGTCGGGGATGTTCGAGCGCAACGACGACGTGCTCTACATCTGCTACGACAACCAGGGATACATGAACACCGGCGTCCAGCGCTCGGCCGCCACGCCCGCCGGAGCGCGGACTGCCACCAGCGAGCCGTTGGGCGGCCATCCCGGCGCCGATTTTGGCGAGGGCAAGAGCGCGCCGCTGATCGCGATGGCTCACGAGATCCCCTACGTCGCGACCGCGACCGTTGCCGAGCTACGTGACCTCGAGCAGAAGGTCGCTCGCGCGATGGAGATCCACGGCGCCCGCTACATCCACGTTCTCGTGCCATGCCCGCTCGGCTGGGGCCACCCGACCGACCAGACGATCCAGATCGCCCGGCTGGCCAAGGAAAGTGGGCTGTTCCCAGTGTTCGAGGCGGTCGGCGGGCGTATCACTTCCGTCTCTCATATCCGCCGGAAGGTGCCGGTGGAGGAGTACCTGCGCGCTCAAAGGCGCTTCGCTCACCTCTTCGCGCGCGAAGGCCGCCCCGACGTGGTCGCACGGCTGCAGGAGCTCGCCGATCGCAACATCGAGCGCTACGGCCTGCTCGACGATGACGGTGGCGACGTCAGCATCGACCTGCTCGAGGCGCTCGCAACGGCAGAGAAGGGGGCAGTGTGAGCCCTGCACGCAGCGCGAAGCCCGACGTTGTTCCGCCTCTCACGAACGGCGACCGGCGCCCATATGCGATCACGCTCGATGTCGGCTCGAGCCTTGCCAACCGCACCGGCGAGTGGCGCACCGAGCGACCGCAATACGTACATCGGCTCCCGCCGTGCAACCACGCCTGCCCGGCCGGCGAGGACATCCAGGGCTGGTTGTATGAGGCCGAGGCGGGCGGTGCCGGATACGAGTCGGCGTGGCGCAAGCTCGTGGTCGACAACCCGATCCCGGCGGTGATGGGCCGCGTCTGCTACCACCCCTGCGAGACGGCGTGCAACCGCGGGCAGGTCGATGACGCGGTCGGCATCAACGCAGTTGAGCGTTTCCTCGGCGACGAGGCGATCCGCGCCGGATGGGAGCTGCCCAAGCCGGCGCCGGCAAGCGGCAAGCGCGTGCTCGTCGTCGGCAGCGGGCCGTCTGGCCTCTCGGTGGCCTATCAGCTGGCGCTGCGCGGCCATCACGTGACGATCCGCGAGCAGGCCGCCAAGCCGGGCGGCATGATGCGCTACGGCATCCCCACCTACCGCCTGCCGCGCACGGTTCTCGATGCCGAGATCGCACGGATCCTCGCGCTTGGGGTCGAGCTCGAATGCAACCAGCGGATCACTGACGTGAAGAGTGCGATGCGCGAGGGCGGCTTCGATGCGGCTTTCCTTGCGGTCGGTGCGCATGTCGCCAAGCACACTGAGATTCCCGGTGGCACTGCCTCCCACATCCTCGATGCCGTCGCGCTGCTGCACGGAATCGAGGACGGCGAGAAGCCGCAGCTCGGCCGCCGGGTGGTCATCTACGGTGGCGGCGACACGGCACTCGACGCTGCGCGCAGCGCGCTCCGCCTCGGTGTGGCCGAGCCGATCATCGTCTATCGTCGCAATCGCGAGAAGATGCCCGCCGACCCGTCGGAGCTGATCGAAGCCGAGGAGGAGGGCATCACCTTCCACTGGCTGTCGACGATCGCCAGCGCAGAAGAGGGTCAGCTGAAGATCGAGCGCATGGAGCTCGACGACACCGGGTACCCCCAGCCGACCGGCGAGTTCGAGGATCTCGCCGCCGACGCGGTCGTGCTCGCGCTGGGCCAGGACGCCGACCTGCAGCTGCTCGAAGGCCTCGACGGCATCGAGGTCGCCAACCACACGGTGAAGGTCGACGACCACATGATGACCGGCCACCCCGGCGTGTTCGCCGGCGGTGACATGGTTCCCGATGACCGCACCGTTGCCGTCGCGATCGGCCATGGCCGTCGCGCTGCGCGCTGCATCGACGCCTGGCTGCGCGACGAGGCTGCTGCCCTTGACGCGGAGCGCGAGCTCGCGAGCATCGAGAACATCAACACGTGGTACTACGAGGATGCTCCGCGGACGGTCCGGCCGCAGCTCGAGGACATCCGCCGCCAAACCACCTTCGAGGAGGTCGTGAAGGGCCTCGACGAGTCCTCGGCGCTGTTCGAGGCGCGCCGCTGCCTGTCCTGCGGCAACTGCTTCTCGTGTGACAACTGCTTCGGTGTCTGCCCCGACAACGCCGTGATCAAGACGGGCGACGAGGGCGAGCCGTACGTCTTCGATCTGGACTACTGCAAGGGCTGCGGCACCTGTGCCACCGAATGCCCCTGCGGCGCGATCGAAATGATCCCCGAGGCGACCTGACGGCGACTCAGTGGCGCCGCGCTCGAGCTGGTCGGCGCCCTCGGAGACTGCCAGCTGTCGCTGTGCCGTGGCGTGGCTGAGGGCCCGTACAGCCGGGAACGCAGGCCCCTCGGCGCGCCGGATCTCAGGCGCCAATCGCGGTCGGAGTTTCTACGGATAGCCCCCTCGGGTGAGCACGGATGGCGTGCCGAACGGCGCTGCGTACCGTTGGCCTGCCTCTGCTCATCTACCCAGGAGGACCGTCATGCCAGGCGCTCTGGCGCGTTCGGATCCCTTCGCCGAACACGTCGAACCTAGTTCTCGGCCGCCCTGCATGGCTGTCGAGTTGCTTGACGGGCCCGAGCAGATGTCGAAACCAGCGATCGACCTCGTGCGCCGTGAGCGCAAGGAGGAGGAACAGGGACACCTAGGGCGCCAGCGTCGCAACGATGCGTCCTTCCGCTCCCTGGCGCTCTATTCCGGCGTCGTCGAGGCGACGGTCCCGCTGCCTGAGGAGGCAATGAAGGAGACGGTCGACATCACCCCGGCCGTCGCCTGATGTAGATGCGAGAGCACGGCCGGTCACATCGCGCCAGCGATGTGACCGGCCTCTCGCTACTGTGATGAGCTAGCTGGTGAGTGTGGACGGTGTGAGGCGCTTCTCCGCGAGTCGTGGGCGGGTCGGAGTTCGAAGACGGATCACGCTGCTCGCCGCGGCGGCGGTCGTGGCCGCGCTGGCGCTCTATGGGTCGGTGTCTACCGCCGCGGCTCGGGCGACATGCACCATCAACGGGCGGCCGGCAAGCTGCGCCCGCGTGCTGCATGACGTGCTGCCCGTATTGCTCTTCGTGGTCATCCCCCTGTTCATCTTGCTTGTTGTCTGCGCGGTGTTCTGGGTCATATCGCTTGTGCACGTCCTCGGCCACCAGGATGTGCCCGACAGGGTGCTTTGGATCGTTCTGCACTTCGTCCTCCTGGGACCCTTGGCGGGACCCATCTATTACGTCGCTGTGCAGCGGCCTTACGAGCGACGGCGCGCCAGCATGCTGAGACCGCCGACGCCTTGGCCATCGCCTTTCGGATAGGCCGACCGTCCCCGCGCTCGGAGCGCCGGTGGCCCACCACTGCGGCGCGCTGAGCCGTCCGCTGCGGGGCAGCTGCGTGCTGGGCCGGCTCCGCGGCGCAACGCGGCATAGCGGAGAGGGAGGGATTCGAACCCTCGGACGAAGTTTCCCCCGTCACGCGATTTCCAGTCGCGCCCGTTCAACCGCTCCGGCACCTCTCCGTGGTGTGAGCGCGGCCCAAGGCTACGCCACGCGCTAATCTGCCGCGCAATGACGCGGCCGCTATCCGCGGTATGCGGCCACACCAGGTGCAAAGGACCATCGTGCTCGCTGCCAGCCAAGCATTTGACAAGACAATCGGCCTGATCGCCACGTTCGGCGGCATCGGCGTGGTCGTCAATGCCTTGATCGTCTACATCGTGATCCAGGTACGCGGCGAGCACGTACGGAACGAGCGGTACCGCGCCGAGCGGCAGCGCCGCCTCGGCTCCTAGCCGGCTGGGCGCCGGCGCTGGCTCAGGCGACCTTGATCGCGTAGACCTCGGAGCTGGTCTGACCGCTCGGCTCAGTGCCTCCGGCGAGCAGGATCTCGTCGCCGAGCGTCAACGCTGCGGCACCGGCGAGCTTTTGGGGCAGCAACCCGACTAGCGTGACGTGACCGGTCGTTGGCGCGACGGCGTAGATCGCGCGAGTCTCACTGGTGGCGGAGCTGCCCACGCCGCCAAGGACGATGATCTGGTTGCCGAGCACGGCGGCGGCGACCTGTTGCCGTGCCACGGGCAGCGCGCCGACTTCGGCGAGGGTCTTCGTCGCCGGATCGAAGCGGTAGATCGCGTCACTGACGGCTCCCTGGTCGACGCCTCCAATGACGTAGATGTCGCCGCCAAACGCAACCGCCGCGGCATCCGCCAGCGGCCGCGGGAGCGTGCTGACGCTCTGCGCGCCACCGGCCACCGTGTATGCGACGATCGAGTCGAGGTCGCTCGTGCCGTTGTAGCCGCCGATCACGTACGCCGTGCCGCCGACGCTAGCCACCGCCGCGCCGGCGGTCGGTTGTGGCAGTTGGCCGGCGCTCGTCGAGCTCGTGCCGTCGCTGCTGAGCGAAAGGATCGACGCTGTGGGCGTGGAGTCGGTGCCGCCGAACAGGTAGGTCGTGCCGCCGAGCACCGCCGCTCCCGATGAGGCGAGAGCTGTTGGCAGCTGGCCCACGGATGTCGTGGCTCTCCCGTTGAAGCTCTGCACCGTGTCGAGCGGTGTGTTCGCGGCATCGAGCCCGCCGAAGAACAGCGCGCCGTTCGAGCCGCTCGGTACGGCGGCGCTGGCGCTGATCGCGCTCGCGAGCGTGCCGAGCGCTGAGGCGGTTACGGATGAGCCCGTTCCGCTGGCGCCTGTCGGGCCACTGCTAGCAGGGGTCGTGGTGCCTTGCGACGGGAGGCGAAACGGCAGTCCGAGCGTCGCCATGGTGACGATGACGACGGCCAGCACCGCGCCGCCGAGCGCACCGAGCGCCGCCGTGCGACGGCGCCCAGACGTTGCCTTCCGCGATCGCGCTGAGTGGTGCGACGAACGAGGTGGCGTCGCGGCTGGCTGCTCGCTCACC
The DNA here is from genome assembly GCA_049512455.1 of Solirubrobacteraceae bacterium. GTDB lineage: Bacteria > Actinomycetota > Thermoleophilia > Solirubrobacterales > Solirubrobacteraceae > Palsa-513. Next base: position 187,883 of record JBEKXB010000001.1, read on the forward strand.
CTCGCCCCCGGTGCCGGCCGAAACCGCGGGTCAGGCGGTCGTGCACCGCTGCCTCACGCAAATCACACACCGATTGTCACTGTGCTGCGAATCATTGGCGCCTTCGCTCTGTCGCCTGTGCTCCGGGAGTTAATCACGTGCAACCCAGATCGGACCAGGCGGACGAGTGATTGTCAAGCGCCCAAGGCGCGTGAGCGCCATGACGTGACGGCAATCCCGTCAACATGATGGCGATAGCCTGACGTGATCTGCGGTCGTTACACGAATATCGCCGACCCACAGGCTCTCGAGCGCCGCTTCGGCGTCACGATCCCATTCAGCGAAGGCTCGCGCCGATACAACATCGCGCCGAGCGAAACGGTGGTCGCGATCGTGCTTGGCGAGGGGGGCGCGCCCGAGGCCCGCGCGGTGCGGTGGGGTCTGATTCCGGCGTGGGCGAGCGACCCGCGGAGCGCACACAAGATGATCAACGCGCGGTCGGAAACGGTCGACCAGAAGCCAGCCTATGGACGGCTGATCGCGACTGCCGCCCGGCGCGCGCTGCTGCCGGCGGACGGCTTCTACGAATGGTTGCGCCCGGAGGACCGCAAGCAGCAACGCATCCCGTTTCGCTTCACCCTCAGCGACGGCGCGCTGTTCGCATTTGCGGGGCTGTGGACACCTGGGCGCCTCGAACCAACCTCGGCGGACGGGACCGGCGAGGCGATCGCCAGCGCGACGATTCTCACGACGACGGCCAACGCCGTGGTGGCTTCACTGCACGACCGCATGCCGGTGATCCTGCCGGACCGGGAGAGCGAGTTGGCCTGGCTGTCGAGGGACCTCGACGCCGCCGGCGCCAAGGCCCTGTGCGTGCCGCTCCCTGCTCACCTGATCGCCGCAACGCCCGCCAATCCGGTGCTCAACAAGGCCGGTGTCACCGAGGGCCCGGAGCTGCTGGTTGCCGCGCCCGTGAACGACGCGGCCCTGCGAGTCAGCGTTCGAGCCAGCGAGTGACGCTCGCCCACGCAGCACTGTCGGGGTCGACGTGGCGCCGATGCCCGCCGTCCTCGCCGGCCAGCTCAACAAGCTCAACCGCGCCGCCCGCGCCGCGGGCAGCGGCGGCGTAGTTGCGACTGCGGCGCACAGATACGGTCCGATCATCCGTTCCGTGGACGAGCAGGACCGGCATCGCAAGCGGCAGGAGGGCGATCGGGTCGGCGAGGGCATAGCGCTCGGGAACCTCGTCGGGGGAGCCGCCCATCAGGCTCGCGACGGCGCCGCCACCCGGCGTCTCACGGCACGCGCTCGCAAGGTCGTTGACCCCGGCCTGCGAGATCGCGGCGGCACCCCTTATCGCGGGGTCTGCGCCGGGCGCACCCGCGGGCAAGCGGTCCCGGCCGGCTGCCCACAGCGCCAGCTGGCCGCCGGCGGAATGCCCGAGCAGCGTGACCCGGTCGAGATCCAGCGGGGCGTCGAGCTGCGCAAGGTGATCGATTGCGGAGGCGACGTCTGCGAACGTGTTGGGCCAACCGCCGCCCTGACCGCGGCCGACGCGGCGGTACTCGATGTTCCAGGTAGCCCAGCCACGCCGAACGAGGTCGCCGGCGACGCCGCGCATCACGAGCTTGCCGTAGCCCGCTGCCCAGGCGCCGCCGTGAATCGTCACGACGACTGGATGTGGGCCAGGACCCTTGGGTAGCTGCAGGTCAGCGCACTGGCAGCGGTGCGCGCCGTAGCGATAGAGCCGCTGCGGCGCCAGCAGATCGAGGAGCAAGCGCGTCCGGGACAAGGCTATGCGGTTCGCTCCGACACGCAGTCCGGACGCTACTCTCCCTGCCGCACGGCCGGCCGAGGTGACCGCCACGCTACCGTTTACGCGCAGGCGCGCAGCGCACGCGCGCACCTCACGGCTCTAGGAGACCCGATGGACCGCAAGTGGTGGACCCTGATCGCAGTCAGCCTCGGCGTGTTCATGCTGCTGCTGGACCTGACGATCGTCAACGTGGCGCTGCCGACGATCCAGCGGAGCTTCAGGGCGTCGCTGGCGGATCTGCAGTGGGTCATCGATGCCTATGCGCTCAGCCTCGCCGCGCTGATGCTCACTGCCGGGTCGCTGGCCGACCGCTTTGGTCGGCGCGTCGTGTTCGCCTTCGGCGTCGGGATCTTCACCGTCGGATCACTGCTGTGCGGGCTCAGCAGCGGCGCGCTGTTCCTGTGCGTCGCGCGTGCGGCTCAAGGCATCGGGGGCGCGACGATGTTCGCCACCTCGCTGGCGCTTCTGTCCGATGCCTTCCGCGGCCGCGACCGTGGAACCGCGTTCGGGGTGTTCGGTGCGGTCACGGGCGTGTCGGTCGCGGTCGGACCTGTGCTCGGGGGAATCATCACGAGCGGCCTGTCGTGGCGCTGGATCTTCTTCGTGAACGTCCCGCTGGCCGCCGTCGCGCTCGCGATCACGCTGACCCGTGTCGGCGAGTCGCGCAACCCACATGCCCGCCGTGCCGACTGGGCCGGCTTCCTCGTGTTCAGCACCGCGCTTGGCGCACTGGTCTACGGCCTGATTCGCGCAAACGCGGTCGGCTGGGGAGCGACAGTCGTGCTCGCATGCTTCGCCGCCGCCGTCGTCCTGATGCTCGCATTCGTCGCGCTCGAGCGACACCAGGCCCATCCGATGCTCGACCTGGGCCTGCTCCGCGTACCAACCTTCGTCGGCGGCCTTGTAGCGGCGTTCGCGGTCAACGGCTCGATCTTCTCGCTGCTCACGTACCTCACGATCTACCAGCAGGACATCCTCGGCTATTCAGCGCTGTCAACAGGCCTGCACTTCCTGACGCTGACGGCTGCGCTGTTCCTCGTCTCGGGCATCGCCGGCCGGCTCACGAGCCATGCACCGGTGCGACTACTGATCGCTCCCGGGTTCCTGTTCATCGGCCTCGGGCTGGTCCTGATGCGCGGCGACGCCGCGTCAGGCTGGACGCATCTGATCCCGGGGTTCGTTCTCGCCGGGATCGGAGCGGGCCTCGTCAACACGCCGCTCGCCTCGACGGCGGTGGGCGTCGTCGAGCCGGCGCGTGCCGGAATGGCCTCGGGCATCAACTCGACGCTGCGCCAGGTGGGCACCGCGACCGGTGTTGCGGCACTCGGATCGCTGCTCGCCACGCAGCTGCGCTCGCGCGTCATCGCTGGCCTCGCCCACACGGCGCTTGCATCGAGCGCTCATGGTCTGGCGAGAATGATCAGTCAGGGCGCCGTCGCGAGCGCGCTGTCGCGCACACCGGCGCCGTCGCGCGCGATGCTCGCGCACCTCGCCCGAGCCGGGTTCGTCAGCGGCCTCAATGAGATCGTCCTGATCGGCGCGCTCCTCGCGTTCGCCGCGGCGGCTCTCGTCTTCGTGCTGATTCGCCAGCGCGACTTCGTCGGAGCAGCCGCGCGCGACGCGGCCCGCGTGCCCGCCCGCCCGCCGTCCGCGGCGCAGCCTGCCGGCGAGGGCGCCTAGCCTGCGCCGGGCCGCACGGCGCAGGCGCTTCGCCGGCTCTATGGCGTCCCTGCGGTGAAGCCTGGGGTTATCGTGATCGACCAGTGCGACCCCAGGACGTCCTGGGTCGCGGTGCCGGGGTAGGTGCCGGCGTTGACGATCGCCGTGCCGCTCGTTCCACCGGTGGTGAATACGTTCAACCAGGTCAAGCGCGGAGTCGACGTCAGCCAGAAGCCGGCACATGTCGCGCACGACCAAGTGAGCGTCGAGGCTACGGGTATGTTGACCGTGCCCAGCGTCTCGTCGCCACTGCCCGAGAAGGTTTGCGGTGCCGCTGAGGACGAGGCTCCCGGCATGCTGTCCCCCGGGGTGATGGTGAGCTTCCAAGGACCGATCCCGTTCCCGGTAACGTCGGTGTAGGTCGCCGGGTTGAGCGCCGACGCGCCGCTTGCTGCTCCGTTGACATCAAGCTGCTGCTTGTCACCGGCGTTGTTGTTGACGGAAAAAAACGGCCCGCCCGCACACCCAGAACATGACCACCGCAGCGTCGATGCGACCGGAACCTTGATCGTGCCGATGTCCTCCTGTTCGCTTCCGGTGAAGGTTCGCGTGCCGGACGGCGACTGCGATTGGGCGTTCGTCTGCGTGCTGTTGCCCGGGGCGATGGTGAACGACCATTTTCCGCTGCTGTCGATGGCTGCGTTGGTGTAGGTCCCGCCGTCGATGACCGTGGCGCCGCTCTTCTGCCCGGGGCCGCCTAAGACGTCAAGAAACGGCCCAGTGCCATTGCTGGGGCGGGAGTTCATCGCGAAGTAACTGAACTGGCCGCAGCCCGGGCACGTCCAGCGCAGAGTTGAAAGCGCGTGGACCCTGATGACGCGGATGTGCTTGTTCCCGCTGCCGGAGAAGGTCTGGCCGCTCGACGACGAGCTGAACAGGCCACTTCCCGGCAGGATCACGATGGCTGCGACCGCGATGACCGCGATCAGGGCTGTGGCGAGTAGTGCGGTGAGGGCGATTCTGAGCGTGTTGGGGTGGCTGCCGGGTGGTTGTGGTTGCGGGGGTGCCGCGCGGCGTGGGTCGGCGGTCGTCAGTCCGTGTGGGAGGGTTTCTACGTGGCCGCCGGTCGGTGGGCCGCCGGCTGAGTAGGGCTCACCTGACGGGCCGGGCGCATCGCCAGGAGCAACCGCCACAGGCTGCGCACCGGCCGTCTGTGGTGATGGCGGGGTATCGCCGCGCGGTGCGGCCGCGGCCTCAACCGCCGGGCCTGCGGCCTCGTCTCGCTCGACTGGGAACGGCGGGACTGCCGTTCGCTGCCGGCTCGGGAGCTGGCTGATCGACGCCGCCGCATCATCGATCAGCTCGGTTGCGTGGGCGCAACGGTACGCCGGATCCTTGGCCATTCCGCGCACGATCACGCCGTTCAGGCCGACGCCGGGGCCGTCGATGCCCGGCAGGCTTGGCGGCGGCTCGCTGAGGTGGGCGTGCATCACGCCGGCTTCGGTGTCATGCGGGTAGGGCACATCACCCGTCAGGCACTGATACAGCACCGCTGTCAGCGCGTAGACATCGGTCGCGCCGGTGAGCGGCAGCCCGCTGATCTGCTCCGGCGCCGCGTACTGCACGCTGCCGACAAAACCGCCGGTGCGCGTGAGTCCCGCGGTCTCAGAGCCCCTGGCGACGCCAAGATCGGACAGGTAGGGGTGACCCTGAGCAGTGATCAGAATGTTCTGCGGCCTCACGTCGCGGTGCACGAGCCCGGCGGCGTGCGCCGCATCCAGTGCGCTCGCGATCGGGCGCAACAGCTCAACCGTCTCATCGGCGCTCAACCCGCGCGTGCGGATCAGCTCGGCAAGATCCGACCCGTCGATGAGACGCATCGCCAAGTACAGCAGCCCGTCGATCTCACCGAAGTCATAGATCGGAACGATGTTCGGATGCTCCAGCGCCGCAGCCTGCTGCGCTTCGCGGCGGAACCGCTCGCGAAACATCACGTCGTCGCCAAATCGCGCCGAGAGAACCTTCAACGCGACCGGCCGGCCCAACGAGATCTGCTCCGCGCGGTAGACGATCGCCATGCCGCCAATGCCGAGCACGTCGCCAACGCGATACGCCCCCAACACCTCGCCGGGCCGCAGGATCGCGGGAGACTCGGGCAAGTCCGCTACTCCACGCCTGGGTTCATGGTGTCCGTGCGGTGAAGCCCGGCGTGATCGTGACCGTCCAGTGCGGGGTGCCGAAGACCTGCACCTGGGAGTCGCTGTAGGTGCCGGGGGTGACGATCATCGTGCCGGTCGTCCCGCCGGTGGTGGAGATGTTGAACATGGCGCTGCCGGAGGTGGCGTTGGACCAGAGGGAAAAGCCGGTTGAACAGGCCGGGCACGACCACGTGAGAGTCGAGGCAACCGGAACCTTGACCGTCCCCAGAGTCTCGTTGCCGGCGCCCGAAAAGACCTGCCGTGAAGCGCTCGACGGCGGCGTCGGCGTGCTGTCACCCGGGGTGATCGTCAACGTCCATGGACCGACCCCGATCCCGATGACGTCGTTGTAGGTGCCGGGGTTGAGGGCCGTGGCGCCGGTTGCCGCCCCATTGACAAAGAGCTGCCACTTGTCGGTTAGATCGTTCTGCAATGAGAAGCCGACGCCACCTGCGCATCCCGGGCACGACCACCGCAGCGTTGAGGCGACCGGGACCTTGATCGTGCCGATGTTCTCGTTGGCGCTGCCGGAGAAGCTGCGCGTCCCGGACGCTGATCGGGAGGCGCCCGTCTGGGTGCTGTTGCCGGGGGTGATGGCGAATGACCATTTGCCGCCGTCGGTGGCGACGGCGACGCCGGTGTAGGTCCCGCGGTCGACGACCGTTATGCCGCTCGGTTCATCGAAGCCGAGGACGCCGATCGGCACCTGCCTGAGGTTGTTCTTGATCTCGAAGGTGCCGTTCGCGCAGCCCGCGCACTTCCAGCGCAGCGTCGAAAGGACACGGACCTTGATCGTGCCGATGGCCTTGTTGCCGGAGCCCGAATAGGTCGGGGTGCCCGACGAGGAACTCAAGCTGCAGCCGGACAGGACGAGCGCGGCTCCCACCAAGATCAGCGCCATCCATTTCCTCACATCGCGGAGGCTATCGCCCCGTGTGGTCAGGTGTGCCCTCGTCGGAATGGGCAGGACACGGCGCGAGCCAACGGCAGCGGAGGGGGAGAGATTCGAACTCTCGGTACGCCAATAAGACGCACAACGGTTTTCGAGACCGCCGCATTCAACCGCTCTGCCACCCCTCCGGATGACGCGTTGGAGGGTAGCCCATCGCCGCCGGAATGACGAAGGCTAGCCCGCTATTGTCCTCCGCATCGAGCCCCTGGAGCCCGCATCGCCCGCCGTCATCGCCACCGCCGGGCTGACGAAGGTGTACGCCGGCACCGACTTCGCGGCCGTCGATCAGCTCGACCTCGAAGTCCGCGCAGGGGAGATCTTCGGTCTGCTGGGGCCCAACGGCGCCGGCAAGACGACCACCGCCGGCATGTTGACGACGCGTGTGATCCCCACCGCGGGCACCGCCTTCGTGGGGACCGTCGACGTGATCGCCCATCCGGCGCTGGTCAAGCAGATGATCGGCGTGGTCTCGCAGCAGAACACGCTCGATCGGCAGCTCACGGTGTGGGAGAACCTCTACTACCACGGCCGCCTGTTCGGCATCGCCGGAGCGCAGTCGCGCAGCCTCGCCGACGAGCTGCTCGAGCAGTTCCACCTCACGCGCTGGGCGAAAGCATCGGTCTTCGCGCTCTCCGGCGGCATGGCGCAGCGGCTGATGGTCGCCCGCGCCATCTTCCATCGGCCGGCCGTCCTGTTCATGGACGAGCCAACGGCCGGGCTCGATCCACAGAGCCGGCTGGCGCTGTGGGAGATCCTCGGAGCGCTGAACGACGCAGGCCAGACGATCATGCTGCTCACGCACTACATGGAGGAGGCCGACCAGCTCTGCAACCGCGTGGCGATCATGGACCACGGCAAGATCCTCGCGCTCGACACGCCGGCAGCGCTCAAGCAGTCGGTCGGCGCCGACACGATCGTCACGGTGAAGGCGAGCGGTGACGGAGCCAAGCTCGCCCGCCGCCTCGAGCAGGACATCGCCGGCGTCCGCCGAGCGCGGGTCATCGACGGCGGGGTCGAGCTGCACGTCACGGGCGCCGAACGGATCGTGCCGCGCGTCGTCGCGGCGGCCGACGCCGGCGGCTTCGAGCTCGTCGACCTGTCGGTTGCCGAGCCGTCGCTGGAGACCGTGTTCATCAACCTGACCGGCAAGGAGCTCCGCGAATGACCGCCCCTGCCCAGACCACCGGAGCGGAGCGCGTGATCGCGCTGACGCCGACCCGCTCGGCGATGGCGGCGAGCCGGACCGTCCTGCGGGCGCTGATCCTGCGCGACATGAGGGTGTTGAAGAAGAACTTCGGCGAGTTCGTCGTGCGCACGCTGGTCCAGCCGTTCCTGCTCGTGTTCGTGTTCCTCTACGTCTTTCCGAGTATCGGGCAGGGGATCGGCGGCGGGGGTGCCCACCACACCAGCTCGCACTTCGCCGCGGTTCTCGTGCCCGGCGTCGTTGCGATCTCGATCATGTTCCAAGGGATCCAGGCCGTTGCGCTGCCGCTGTCAACCGAGTTCGGCTACACGCGCGAGATCGAGGACCGTGTTCAGGCGCCGTGCCCGATCTGGCTCGTCGCGATCGCCAAGGTCCTGTCCGGTGCCGTGCAGGGTGTCATCGCCGCGGTGATCGTCTTCCCGATCGCGGCCGTGGTCCATGCCAACGGCGTGAACGCGCACCTCTCGGTCGACTGGCCGATCGTGCTCACCCTGATCCCACTCGCCTGCATCGCGATGTCCTCGCTCGGGCTGCTGCTCGGCACCACCTTCCAGGCGCGCAACATCGGGCTGATGTTCGGCTTCGTGGTGCTGCCGCTGACGTTCCTCGGCGGGACCTACTACCAGTGGACGAAGCTGGCGCCGGTGCAGATCGACGGATTCCACTGGCTGCAGGCGCTCGTGCTGCTCAACCCGTTGATCTACGTCGCCGAAGGGATGCGCGCCGGGCTCACCCAGCTCTCGCACATGCCGCTGTACGCCATCTATCCCGTGCTCGCCGGCTTCGCCGTCCTGTTCCTCACGCTCGGCCTGCGCAACTTCCGCCGCCGCGTTCTCGTGTGAGCACCATTCAGCGCCGCGTCGTGAAGAACGTGCGCAGCAGCTCGGAAGCCGCCCCCGAAAGCAGACCGCTCGACACCTCCGGCCGGTGGTTGAGACGCGGTTCGCCCAGCACGTCGAGCACGCTGCCAGCGGCGCCCGCCTTCTCGTCGCTGGCGGCGAAGACGACGCGCGGAACACGCGCGAGGACGATCGCGCCGGCGCACATCGCGCACGGCTCGAGCGTCACGTAGAGGACGCAATCGAGCAGGCGCCAGCTGCCGAGCGCGCGGGCGGCCTCGCGCAGCGCGAGGATCTCGGCATGGGCGGTGGGGTCGGCGCGGAGCTCGCGCTCGTTGTGCGCGGCGGCGACCAGCTCGCCATCGCGTACGAGGACCGCGCCGATCGGAACGTCGTCGTGGTCGAGCGCCCGCTCGGCCTCGCGCAGCGCGAGGCGCATAAAATGCTCGTCGAGCGGGAGGAAGCGTTCGTGCATCGATCCAGCTAAGCACGCCGTGGACCGCGACGAACGGTACGGTCCGATCGTTACGCTTAAGTGGCACTCTGCCCTCGCCGTCAACCTCTCGGCTGGACATGCTCGTGACAGCCGACACAGCCCGCCTCCACCGCTCTCGCCGCCTCCGCCGCCTCGCGCTGGCGGCGGTCGTCGGGCTGCTCGCGATCGCCCCCGCGGCCGCTCGCGCTGCGGCGGCGCCCTACGTCCCCGGCGTCGTCGTCGTCGGCTTCGCGAACGGCACGCCGGCGGCAGCGCGGGGTGCGCTGCTCGTGCGCGCCGGCATGGCCCGCGTGAGCGCTCCGCAGAGTGATGTCCGCGAGGTTCATCTGCGACGCGGCGTGGGCGTCGCCGACGCGATCGCGCGACTGCGCGCCAACCGCAGCGTGCTGTGGGCGGTGCCCGACTACATCGCGCACGAGGCGGGGACGGCCGAGAGCCTCGACCCGTACGAGGCGGTCGACCCGGTTGACCTGCTCGAGCCGTTTTCGCTGGGCAGCCCGTTCCAACTCGCAGCGCCGTTCATCCCCAACGACCCGGGAAGTGCGGGAACGCCGGGAGGCTGGCAGCAGCTGCAGTGGAACTTCGTCGGACAATACGGCGTCGGCGCCCCGCAGGCTTGGGCGAACCTGATCGCCGACGGCCACCCCGGCGGATCGGGCGTGACCGTTGCAGTGCTCGACACCGGCGTGGCCTACGCCAACCACGGGCGCTACGTTCGCTCGCCCGACTTCAGCCCCTACGAGTTCGTCCACGGCTGGGACTTCGTCGCCAACTCGCCGTACCCGGAGGACCGCAACGGCCACGGCACGCAGGTCGCGGGGACAATCGCCGAGGAGACCAACAATGGGGTTGGCGTCACCGGTCTGGCGTACGGCGTCCGCCTGATGCCGATTCGCGTGCTGAACGGCCAGGGCAACGGCGACGCGACGAGGATCGCCGAGGGGGTCGACTTCGCCGTCAACCATCACGCGCAGATCATCAACATGAGCCTCGAGTTCACCGCAGGGACGATCACCGCGAACGACATCCCGCAGCTGATCGCGGCGATCGACTACGCGCACTCGAAGAACGTGCTGGTCGTCGCGGCGGCCGGCAACGAGTCGATGGCCCAGCTGTCATATCCCGCGAAGGCCCGCTACGTGCTGGCCGTCGGGGCGAGCACGGACGACGGTTGCCTCGCCTACTACTCCAACTACGGAGCTGCTCTTGACCTTGTTGCGCCGGGCGGTGGCGGTGACGCGGCGGTGCCGGGCGATGCGAACTGCGTGCCCGACTCGGCGACCGCCGGGCCCGACATCATCCAGGAGACCTTCCTCGGGCTGAACTACCCCGATCCGAGGGTGTTCGGCCTGCCAGATGGCTACTACGGAACCTCGATGGCGGCGCCGCACGTGAGCGCCACGGCGGCGTTGGTGATCGCAAGCGGCGTGCTCGGCCCGCATCCGACGGTTGCCGAGATCGTTGCGCGGCTCGAGGCGACGGCGACACCACTCGGACCGAACGGGGTGGACGATCCCACCCATTACGGTTACGGGCTCGTCAACGCTGCGGCGGCGACCGCTCCGACCGGCTCGACCGGACCTACGGGAACGAGTGGACCCACCGGCGCGACGTAGCGCCCGTCAGGCGATACGGATGATCAGCACCGCGCACGGGGCGTGGTGGGCGACCTTGTTCGGAACAGAGCCGAGGACGAAGCGCTTCGTCCCGGTCGTGCCGCGGTTGCCGACGATGATCAGGTCGGCCGAGCGCTCCTCGGCGACATCGATGATCGCGTCGGCCGCGTCGCCGCGCCGCGGGTAGACGTCAACCTTGACGCCCGCGCGCACGAATTCCTCGGCGGCCTCGGCCAGCGTCGCGTTCACCGCTTCGCGCGGTGGCCCGAGCGCCCAGTCCGCGCCGGGCGGACGCTGATCGTCGGCGTCGCGCAGCGCGATGCTCGGAGCGGGCTCGTAGGCACAGACGAGGTGCACGTGGGCACCGAGCTGCTTCGCGAGCTCCATTGCCTGACGCACCGCCTCGCGGGCGGTAGGCGATCCGTCTGTTCCCACCACGATTGCCTCAAACATCGTCGCGCCTCAGCTGAGCCTGACGATCGCGATGATCATGCCCGCGAGAACGAAGACGACGATCGCTCCCTGGAGCCATAGCCACGACCTCGGCATCGCCTCAAGCGTAATGGGCGGCCGCGCGCGGCGGAGCTACGTCGCCGGCTGCCACTCGGGCGTGTAGCCGAGGTAGCGCCGCGACGCGACATCCTTGTGAATCTCCGCGGCGGCGGCGGGGTACTTGCTGAGCAACAGCGGACCGCCCGGGAAGCCGTTGTTGTAGAGCATCAACTTGACGCGCTTGTGGCTCTTGACGAACGCGAACAGCTGATCGACGAACGCCGGGCTGTCGTTGTTCCACATCGCCCATTCGGAGAACGCGAACGGCTTGAAGCGGAACTCGTTGTAGAAGGTCTGCAGGCCGGTGAAGTTGGGGAACGCGCTGTAGAAGTCGGTGCCGACCCAGTCGACGTAGGCGCTTCCCGGCCAGTAGGAAGCGGCACTCTCCGACGGGACGTTCGGGGTCCCGGCTGTCTCCGGACACCACACGAAGGCGATTGGCGAGGCGGGCAGCGTGGACGACGCTGACGCCTCCTGGACGGGGGGGAGGCCAAGCGATTGCAGCTTCGCGTCGATCGTGGCGATCGGTCCGCCGCGCATGATGAGCACGACACGCCGCCAGGCGGCGATAAACGCCTGATGGGTGTAGTCGGGGCCGCGCGCGCTGCCGTCCGCGTTGTCCGCCGAGTAGGCGTTGTGGGCGTTGTTCATCTCCGGCATCAGGCGGATGTAGACGGGTGCGTGGTGCTCGTGGATCTGGGCGGCGAGCGCGAGGATGTAGCCGTCGCCGCTGCCGTCGGCGATGCCCTCGGGAGTGATCTCCTGCGGCGCGCCGTAGCCGGCCGATGTCGAGATGTGCAGCATCAGGCGCGAGTGCTCGGCGTTCGCATCACGGAACGCCCAGTGGAAGCCCTGGGACCAGGTGATGAAGACGCCGTAGACCGCCGGGTGCTTGCCGGTCTCGGCCTGGAACGCGCCGGCGTCGATCCCCGAGAGGCCCGTGAACACGTGGCCCGCGGGTGGTGTGAGCAGAGGCGGGTACGCGCTGGTGGCGCCCGTAGCGCCAGTCGCCCCGGAGCTGCCGCTGGCCCCGGAGCTGCCGCTGGCGCCCGAGCTGCCGCTCGGGCCCGAGCTGCCGCTGGCCCCGGAGCCGGCGCTGGCCCCGGAGCTGCCACTCGGGCCGGTCGCCTTCGCCACTGCGACGCCGCAGAGGACGAGCGCGAGGAGCGCCACGCTGCCCATCAGGACCCTGCTCAACACTCGCCACCGGTTGCTCATGGGTCCACCCTCCCGCTCCTGGGCCGCCTGTCTTTGCCGGAACACGCGCTATCCCCCAGGGTAGCGGTGTGCCGGGCCGGCTCCACGTTCAGCTAGGCGTTTGATCGGTGCGTGTACGGCTCTCCGGGCGGGCTGCCATGGAGCAGCCAGCCCTCTGGCGGACGGCTGATCTCGCCGCTGCGCTCCAGTGTCGCGATCGCTGCGCTGACCGTTGGCCGGCGTGCGGCCACCAGCTCGGCGAGCAGCGTGTGCGTCAGGCGGAGCGGAAGCAGGACGCCGTCCGGCCGCACCGTGCCCCAGCGGTCGGCGAGCTGCCACAGGATCATGTGCACGCGCACCTCGACGCGTGGCTGGTGGACGATCGCGATATTCACCGCCAACTGGCGCTGCCGGCGTAGCGCGCGGCTGATGAGCTCGGAGTAGATCTCCGGGAACGCCGCGATCCGGCGGGCGAAGTCGATGTCGAGGACCGCGATCCGCGCGCGCTCGAGGACTCGCCAGCCGGTGTGGCGCGGGACCGATGCGAGCGAGTCCTCGCGGTCCCATGGGCGCAGCACGTCGCCGCCGGCCAGCAGCTCCGCGCCCCAGCGACCGCCGAGCTCGATGCGTCTCAGCAGCAACCCGTCGAGCATGAGCAGCCCAGGTCCGAGGCGGACCGGCCCCGGCCACGCGACTTCCTGCAAGTGCCCGCGGGGAAGATCCATGCACGACGCCTGGGCGCGCTCCACGGCGAGCGCGAAACGGTGCGGCGCAAGCCCTTGGCCGAGCTCCGGATCGAGCTCGAGGATGTTGGCGGAGCTGTTGGCTCGATGCGGTCGCGGCATCGCACCGGCGGGCGCGTGCGGCGGCTGTCGAGAGGTGCGCGTCACGCAAGCATCTTACGTCCCCGTCCGTTTCGGTCCGAATCCTGACAACGTCGTGTGCAATCGCCCCCGTTCGGCTCGCAAGTGTCCACACTGTTAAGCGCGAGGCGGCCCGGCCCGACGGACTGCCCCCATAACCGCTGGTGCTGGACGGGTGAGTGTGGTGTCCACATTTCATCCGTTGCCCGCCTCGCATTTTCACCGTCACCTCCTCAGCGCCCGCTCCGCGCCGTCGTCTGCGCGTGAGCCACTCGGACCGCAGCTGAGAGCGTGTCGATGTCGTAGGAGCCGTGGTGGCGGCGCCCGTTGATGAAGAACGTCGGTGTGCCGGACACGCCGCTGAGGTCAGCGCTGTCGACATCGTCAGCGACGCGTGGCGCAAGCGCGTGCCCCAGCAGATCGCGCGCAAAGCGCTCGACGTCGAGGCCGAGCTGCTCCGCATAGCGCTCCAAGTCTGTTGGCCGTAGTGCGTCCTGGTGCTCGAAGAGCAGGTCGTGCATCTCCCAGAACGCGCCCTGCGCGCCGGCCGCCTCCGCGGCCTCGGCGGCGAGCTGGGCTCGCGGGTGCACGTCGCTCAACGGCAGATGACGCCAGACGTAGCGCAGATCGCCGAAGTCGGCGAGCAGCTCGCGCAGCACCGACTCGGCCTGGTTGCAGAATGGGCATTCGAGATCGCCGTACTCGACGAGCGTGATCGAAGCGTCGGCCGGCCCGCGAATGTGGTCGCGACCGGGATCGACGTCGACGGCAAGGTCGACGATCGTCTCCAGCCGGCCCGACAGCGCTCGCGCCCGCTGCCCCGCCGGCAGCAGGTCGACCACACGGAAGATGAGCCAACTGACGGCCGACGCGCAGACCGCGGCGCTGAGGATTCCGATCTTGGCCTCGGCCAACTCCCCGCCGGTGAAGGCGATCGTCGCGATCAGCAGCGACACCGTGAAGCCGATCGCGGCGATCGCTCCGCCGCCGAACGCGCCGGCCCAGCCGACGGGCAGCCGCAGCCTGCCGTGGCTGGCCCACGTGACGACGCGCGATGTCCCGGCCACCCCGACCGGCTTGCCGACTACGTAGCCGATCAGGATCCCGAGCGTGATCGGCGAGGAGAAGGCGCGCGCAAGCATCGGGCCGCTGAGCGTGATCCCGCTGTTGGCAAGCGCGAACAGCGGGACGACGACGTAGCTCGACCACGGGTGGAAGCGCTGCGCCAGCCGATCGTTCGGCGAGATCGCCGACTCCAGCGCGAGGCGCGCCGAGCGCGCAAGCTCGGGCGTCGGCTGCTCGCGGAACGAGCGGAAGCTCGCGGTGGCGTGCTCGAGCTCGCTGCGAACGGCCGGGTAGGCGTATGTGAGCAGGCCCATCGCGAGCCCGACGACCAACGGGTCGATCCCCGACTCATATACGGCCACCCACATCACCGCGGCGAGCGCGGCGTAGACGAGCCCGTAGCGCACGCCCGTCGCACGCGCCAGCAACACGATGGCGAACACGCCGACGGCCACCGCAAACGCTACGAGCGCCACGTGGCGCGTGTACACGGTCGCGATCACGACGAGCGCGGCGAGGTCATCGACGACCGCAACGGTCAGCATGAACGCGCGCAGGCGGCCGGAGATGCGTGGCCCGACGAGCGTCAGCATGCCGAGCGCAAACGCCGTGTCGGTGGACATCGCCGCGCCCCAGCCGCTGGCCGACGCGTGGCCTGCGTTGAAGGCGAGGAATATGAGGATCGGCACCACCATGCCGCCGATCCCTGCGAGCAGCGGCACCGCCATCCGGCGGCGCTCGCGCAGCTCGCCCATGTCGTACTCGCGGCGTGCCTCGAGGCCGACGACGAAGAAGAACAGCACCATCAGGCCGTCGTTGATCCACTGGCGGAGATCCTGCGATATCCCGCTGCCGCCGAGCCGGACCTGCAGGCGGCTCGTCCAGACGCTCGCGTAGGACGCCGGATCGAGGTTGCACCACAGCAAGGCGGCGAGCGCCGCGGCAAGCAGGATCGGCGCTCCGCTGTTCTCAGTGCGCAGGAAGCTGCGCAGCGGCGTGGCGAGGTTGCGCGACCACGCCGTCCGCGCGGCGAACATCATGCCCCCGGGCTGCTCGTCGGTCATCTGGCGAGGCTAGGGCACCGCGGGCACGACGACGAGCGTGCCCTCGTCGCAGCACGGGTCGACCATCGCGGTGGTCGGGGCGGCTCGCAGGCTGAACGCGGTCTGGCCGTACCACTGAACACGCATCTTGCACTCCTCGGTCCCGATTCCTGGCGGCGGACGTTAGCTGGTCGGCGCGGTCGCGTTGCGATGATTCCAGGCGCGAGTGACCGCCACGACGCCGACCGCTGAGCACCAGGCGAGCGCACGCCAGCGCGTCGTCGTGATCGGCGGCGGCTTCGGCGGGTTGAAGGTCGCCAAGCGGCTCTCCAAGCGCGACGTCGAGGTCACGTTGATCGATCGCGCCAACCACCACCTGTTCCAGCCGCTGCTCTACCAGGTGAGCACCGGCATCCTGGCCGGCGGGCAGATCGCGCCGGCGCTGCGCAGCCTGTTCGTCGGTCGCGAGAACGTCCGCGTCCTGCTCGGCGAGGTCCACGGAATCGACCTCGGGGCCCGGACCGTGCTCGCCGGCGCCGCGAACGAGATCGTGGCGCCCTACGACACGCTGGTGGTCGCGGCCGGGGCCGGCGACTCCTACTTCGGCCACGACGAGTGGGAGCGCGACGCCCCCGGCATGAAGTCGCTCGACGATGCCTATCGCATCCGCACGCGCATCCTCAGCGCCTTCGAACTGGCTGAGACGACGAGCGATCCCGCCGAGCGCAAGGCCTCGCTGACGTTCGTGATCGTCGGCGCCGGCCCGACCGGGGTCGAGCTGGCGGGCCAGATCGCCTACCTCGCCCGCCACACGCTCGCCGGCCACTACCGCGCGATCCGCAGCGAGGATGCCCGGATCGTGCTGCTCGATGCCGCCCCGAGCGTCCTGCCATCGTTTCGCGAGCGGATCCGCCACAAGACCGAGGCCGAGCTCCGCCGGGTCGGGATCGAGGTGCGCGTCGGCTCCGCCGCCAGCGGGATCGACGCGCACGGGCTGGACGTCGCCGGCGCCACCGGCGAGCTGGAGCGCATCGACGCCCGCACCGTGCTGTGGGCGGCCGGCGTCAGTGCGTCACCGCTCGCGCGCGCACTCGCCGCCGATTGTGGTGCGGAGGTGGATCATTTGGGGCGGTTGATGGTGGGGCGCGACCTGACGCTTCACGGACATCCGGAGGTCTTCGTGATCGGCGACATGGCCGCTCTCCCAGGGGTCCCCGGGGTCGCGCAGGCGGCACTCCAGGAGGGCGCCTACGTCGCCGACGTCATCGCCCGCCGCCTGCGCGGCAAGCGACCGCCGGCGCCGTTCCGCTATCGCGACAAGGGCAGCATGGCCGTGGTCGGGCGCAGCTGGGCTGTCGCCGACATCAAGGGGTTGCAGCTCGCCGGCCGGGCGGCCTGGGTGATCTGGGCCTGCGTCCACATCGCGTTTCTCGTCGACTGGCAGAAGCGAGCCGAGATCGTCCGCCGCTGGTTTTGGGAGTTCGTCACCCAGAACCGCCATGAGCGGCTGATCAGCGCCGTAAGCCTGCTCGGCGACGACGTCGCGCACGCCGAGCTGGAGGGATCGCGGCGTCGGATTGCCGAGCGTGAGCGGGCAGGGTGAGGCTCCTCGCGCCCCGGGTCGCGTACGATCCGGCGGTGGTGTGCGAGCACGGAGGACGCGCAGTGCTGATGGCGTTGGCCGTCTGCGCAGCGGCGTGGACCGGAGCTGCATCGGCTGCGCCGCCGGGCAGCCACAGCCCGTCGAGCGCGACTAGGACGGCGATCGACGCCGCAATCCACGGCGACCGTGCACTGGGCAGTCCAAGCACCTACCACGTCGTCGACATTCGCGTCGCGAGCGGCAACCAGTACGCGAGCGCCAATACGGCACCGGTTGACCCCACCACCCATCAAGGCGCGCTCGTGATCCTGCACTCAAGCCACGGCCGCTGGCGGGTGATCCAGTTCGGCAGTTCGGACCTCGGCTGCGGGCTGCCGCGAGCGATCCAGAAGGACCTCGACGTCACGCCGCCGCCCGGCTCCTGCGCGCAGGCCGGCTGACGGCGTCACGCTGCCGACGTTCCCCGGCCCGCGAATTAGGATGAGCCGGAATGGATGCTGAACGCACCGCGATGCTGGTGATGGATGTGCAGCCTGAGATCGTCGAGCGGCTGGGTGACTCGGAGCTCGTAGGGCGGGTCGCGCAGGCGGCCGCTGCGGCCCGTGCCGCGGGGGTGCGCGTGATCTTTGTCAAGGTCGGCTTCCGTGAGGGCTATCCGGAGATCAGTCCGCGCAGTGCAACGTTCTCGCGGATCGCCGAGCTTGGCGGGTTCGTCGAGGGCGTCTCGAGTGATGTGCATCCCGCGGTCGCGCCCCGTCCGGGCGAGGTCGTGGTCACCAAGCGGCGGGTGAGCGCGTTCGCGGGCAGCGATCTCGACGTGGTGCTGCGGGCCGGCGGGATCCAGTCGCTCGTGCTGAGCGGGATCGCGACCAGTGGCGTCGTGCTCTCGACGCTGCGTCAGGCGGCCGACCTCGACTTCTCACTGACCGTGCTGTCCGATGGCTGCAGCGACGCCGACGAGGAAGTCCACCGCGTGTTGTGCGAGAAGGTGTTCCCCCGGCAGGCGCAGGTCTTGACCGTCGCCGCGTGGATCAAGAGCCTCGCCTAGCTCGCGCGAGTTGCCGCCGCGCCGCGTGGGGCGTGCCGCCTCGCTTTGAGCAATCGCTTTGAGCGTACGCTAAACTGGTTGGCATGGAGGCGCGATCGTCAGAGCAGCTGCGCCGACAGGCAGTGTCGGATGACGCGTCGCGGGAGGGCCCGAGCGGGACGAAGCTGGCGATCGTCGAGGCTGCCCTGCGGACGTTGCGGACGAAGGGGTTCGCTGGGGCGAGCGCGCGTGCGATCGCGCGCGAAGGGGACTTCAACCAAGCGTTGATCTTCTACCACTTCGGCAGCGTCCGGAATCTGCTGCTCGCTGTGCTCGACTTGATCAGCGAGCGCCGAATGGCGGAATACGGGCCGCTGTTCGAGCGTGCTCGAACCGCTTCTGAACTGGCGAGTCTGGCGCGCTCGATCTACGCCGACGATCTTGAGCGCGGATACATCACGGTGCTTGGGGAGATGGTCAGCGGCGGGGTCGGCGACCCAGATCTCGGCGTAGACGTGGCCGCCCGTATCGAGCCGTGGATAGGGATGGTCGAGCGCAAGCTGGAGCAGTTGCTCCGGGGAACCCCCGCGGCGCTGCTCGCCTCCCCGCGGGAGCTCGCCTTCGGGCTCGTGGCCCTGTATTTCGGCGTGGACATGCTCAGCCACCTGCAGGGCGACCGGTCGCGCGCCGACTCGCTACTCAACCTCGCGACGCGCCTCTCGGGACTCGCCGACGCCGTCGTGCCCTCGTCGCAACAGAAGACACCATGAACGCCGACACGCCGCTCGCTTCGGTCGGCGTCGCGGAACGTCGATGGGGCTGGTTCGTCGCGTGGGCCGTTCCCGGCGCGTGTCTTGGGATGTGCGTGAGCGTGATTGGGCTGTTCACGATCCCTGTAGGCGTTCTCATGATGATCGCTCTCGCTCGACGGAGCGGCGGGCGAGAGATGCTCGGCCTGCTAATGGGCGTAGGCATCGTCGCTACGTTCATCGGAAGCCTCCACGTCAAGTATCAGGCGTGTTCGACTGCGCACATCAGCTTGGTCTTGCGTCCGGGCCAGACGAGCGTCGGCTACTCATGTGGGGGCGTTGACGGCATCCCGTGGATGATCGTCGGTATCGCAGCGATCATTGCGGCAGCAGCCCTCTACTGGCACCTCACCGCTCGTCCCAGCTCAGCCGGCAGATCACCCGCCTCGCCGACGCTCGGCTGAACTCCGCGCTCGCCCGCTGCGCGGCCTTAGCTCCCGGGTTGCCTCGTCACAGATTTGTGGCTTGCGCCAATCTAAGGGCGTAATGGCGGCGGCGCGAGAGTTCGTGGGGTTGTATGAGCGGGAGGCGAAGGCGGTGTTGGTGTTCTTTGCTCGTCGCACGCTGGATGGTGAGCTGGCGTTGGATTTGACGGCGGAGACGTTCGCGCAGGCGTGGCAAGGGTGGGCGCGCGTGCGCTCCGGTAGCCCGGAGGAGGTGCGTGGCTGGTTGTTCATGATTGCGCGCCGGCAGTTGAGTGGTTATCTGCGGCGGGGGCGCGTGGAGCGCCGCGCCGTGCGCCGGCTGGGGATCACCACGCCGGCCGTGCACGTTGACGATCTCGCTCAGATTGACGACGCGGCTGGTCTGGGCGAGTTGGGGCCGCGCTCGCGGTCGAGCTCGCGTCGTTGGGTGCGGATCAGCGCGATGCGATTCGACTGCGGATCGTTGACGAGTTGCCCTACAGCGTTGTCGCTCAGCGCATGGGCGTGTCTGAGGCCGCGGCGCGCTCGCGCGTGTCGCGTGGTTTGCGAGCACTGGCGCGCGCGCTTGAGCCTGTAGCGGACTTGGAGGGAGCGCAGCGATGAAGCACGAGATTCGCGTTCTGGAAGAGCTCGGCTCGCAGTTCGAGCGACTCGCGACGACCCCGAAGCAGGGACGCTGGTCCTGGCCGTGGCGCTGGAGTCGCTCCTCTATCTCGTCGCTCGCGCGACGCACCTCGGCGATACGCGCTCGATCTCGTGTTGTGCGCTGGCGTTCGGTGAGTTCCGCGAGCCCGTCAACTCGGTTCAGGAGGCTGCGTAGATCGTCGAAGATCCGCTGCAGTTCGTAGAGGCGAGCCAGAACATCGCGTGCACGATCTGGCTCGTCCCAGAAGCCTGGGTGATTGGACTCATCGACCAACGATGTGAGGGCGTCGCGGGCCGTGTTGGCATCGCCTGAGAAGGAGGCGGCACGTACGCGCTCTCGCAGTTCAGCGATCTGAGCGACGGTCCGGCGAGTTGGTTCCCCACCGCCCTCAGGAAGGTGCGCAGCGGCCTTGGCTTTGGTGGGGCGCGCGTCCGTGACGGCGTGAACGTCAAGGACGATTTCGCCGGCGATGCTCCGCAGCCGCACGAGGTCTCCAGCCTGCGGCTGCCTCTGGACGAGGAGACGGGCGAGTGGCCGCACGATCGCCCGCTCGATTTCGCGCTGAAGTGGCCGCGCGCCGTAGCGCGCGTCAGCGCCCCGGGTCGCGAGCTGCTCGACCACGCCGTCCTCGACCTCCACTTGCAATCGCCG
Source organism: Solirubrobacteraceae bacterium (assembly GCA_049512455.1). Lineage (GTDB taxonomy): Bacteria > Actinomycetota > Thermoleophilia > Solirubrobacterales > Solirubrobacteraceae > Palsa-513. Next base: position 208,523 of record JBEKXB010000001.1, read on the forward strand.
GCGAGCAACGCCCTCGCGCATGAGAATCCTTCCCAGCTCCCGTCGCGCGATCCGTCTCAGCGCGTCCGGACCGAGCGCGTCGAAGACGATCAGTCGGTCAATCCGGTTGAAGAACTCCGGTCGGAAGAAGTGCTCGGCCTCATCGACGAAATGCGAGTGGCGACGAGAAGCAGGATCGCTCAAGTCGGCGAAACCGAGCCCGCCATGCTCGCCCTTCCCGGCCCCGAGGTTCGACGTCATGACCACGATCGCGTTCCTGAGATCCGCCGTCTCGCCAGACGCGTCGGTGAGCCGGCCGGCATCGAGGGCAGCGAGCAGAACGTCGAACACATCACGGTGCGCCTTTTCGATCTCGTCGAGCAGCAGAACACAGAACGGCTGCTCCCGAACTCTCCGGATCAATGCGGCTTCATCATCGCGTCGCCACGCTGACCCGACAAGACGCGGAACTGCGTCGCCGCTTGCGTACTCGCCCATGTCGAGACGAATGACTCGCTCTCGACTGCCGAACAGAAACTCGGCGAGGACGCGGGTGAGCTCTGTCTTGCCGACACCAGTTGGACCAACGAATAGGAGGCTGGCGAGCGGCTTGCGCGGATCGTGCAGGCCCGTCTTCACCACGAGAATGAGGTCAACGATTGCGTCAACCGCCTCGTCCTGGCCCAGCACGCGCTCATCAAAAAACGCCCGCACCTCTGCGGGGTCGAGCTGCACCTGATCGGAAAGGATCGCGAGCGGCATACCCGTTCGTTGCGCGAACGCTCGCGTCACTGCCTCGCGGCCGACCGCCTCGTCAGACGGCGCCGCGAACTGAACCGTCTCTTCGAGCAGGCGAACGCTCTTGCCGGGTTGTGCGCGATACGGCTCGAATCTCGCCGTCAGCTCGATGGCGGCTTCAACCGCGTCTGCACCGATCGCCACGGCGTGGTTGAGCTCTAGACGACGAGCGGCGGCAACGAGTATCTCGTTGACGGCATCGCTGTCCGGCTCTGGCACGTCGACGCGATAGAACGCCTCAAGAAAACTGGGCTCCCACGAGCGGGTTGCGACTAGCCCCTGCTCGGTCGACTCGCATATGAGCCGCAGGTCGCCCTGCTCGATAAACGGTCGCAGCACGCGACCAAGATTGTTCGTGCTCTCGCTCCAACGACCGGCGTCGACGATCGCAGTTGGCTCCCCCATGACAATGATTGCGCGGGTCTCGCGAGCGAAAGTGATGAGTGCTCGAGCGCGGTCCTGCCACATGCCTGTGAATCGAGCGCCCGCGATCAGCTCGTTCGCCGATAGACGCAACAGCCGCCGTCCGACGAGCGCGGGCGGAACTGCGCCGCTCTCCAGCCTAGCGGCCACCTCGTGAATCAGGGCGGTCTTGCCGACGTCGTTGGGCCCAACCAACAAGACGCTGGAGCGGCCGTCGGCCGCGAGTGCAGCAAGAACTCGCTCCACAAGCGTGTCTCGACGGTCTAGGCGTCCCAAACCGCCTTTTGCGGCACGGGCGGTCAGGTCATCGGCAAGCGACTCGATCGCGCCACCTGGCGGCGGCGGACTCGTGTTCGAGTCGATGCTCGCGTCCGGCGGGAACGGAAGTGGCAGATCTGAAAGCCGCACGGCACCGATCTCGTCGCAGGCGATGAGGACCTCGTCCGGCCAGTCCGCGACATGTTCGGCCAGCTTCGGAAGTACCGTCTCTTGTAGCGGCGCAGCCTCGCTCACCGCCAAGGTGAACCGCGGAATCTCGGGCGCGAACACGAGCCGCATCGGGCCAGCGGTAGTCAAACGGCGCACGACGACAAGACCTATCGTTACTTTGACCCCCGAGTCGCCGACCGTGAGGTCGATGGCGTCCAGGTGGGCGACCGCCGGCTCGGACAGAGCCGCGCGCATCGATCCGTGCACCTTCGCGAGCCGCTCAGTCGAAGCTGCGATGGCAGCACGCCGCGCCTCCGCTTCGGTCGCACCGTCCCATGCCAAATCCACAAACGGGATCGGGGTCGCGAGAACGCGCCCACCCGGAAGTGAGCGGACGTGCATGAACAGGTTCGCCACCATGGTCCCGCGATTCTCACGCGAATCGTTAGGACGCGACGGCCTGGCTCAGAACATCGCTAGGAAATCCAACAGCCTCACTCTCCCGCGCAACATCAAAACAGTGACGTCAGCCGCGGTGGACCACCTTGGCGATTCGCTCGACCGCTTCTTCGAGCAGCGCTGGCGACGTGCCGATGTTGAGGCGGGCGAAGCCGACGCCTTGGCGGCCGAAGCTCGGCCCTGGACTGAGCGCCACCTTGCAGCGCTCGAGGATCACCGCGGAGGGGTCCTCGCCGAGCTCGAGCGCGCGTAGGTCGAGCCAGGCCAAGTAGCCGGCTTGCGGACGGGTGTAACGGACCTGCGGCAGGCGCGCGTCCAGCAGCTCGCCCAGCAGGCGCCGGTTGTGGTCGAGCACGGCGATGACGTCGTCCAGCCACGGTCCACCATCGCGGAAGGCGGCAACCGAGGCGATGGCGCCGAGATGGCCGCAGCTCCTGTCGCTCACGCAGAGCCGTGCGATCACCGCGGCGGCGTTTGTGGACGCGGTGACGATCTGGGCGCAGCGCAGGCCGGCGATGTTGAACGCCTTCGAAGCCGAGCACAGCGCGATGCCGCGCTCGCTAGCGGCCTCCGAGACCGTCAGGAAAGGCACGTGCCGAGCCCCCGGGAGCGCGAGCGGCGCGTGGATCTCGTCTGCAAGCACCCAGGCGCCGTAGCGCGCAGCGCTGTCAGCGATCGCTGCGAGTTGCTCGCGGCTGGGCACGCCGCCGGTCGGATTGTGCGGGCTGCAGAGGATCAGGGCACTGGCGCCCGCGGCGAACTGGCGCTCGATCGCTTCTGGATCGAGTCCCTCGGCGGCCAACGGCGCCTCGGCCAGGTCGCAGTCGAGCTCCTCGATCAGGGTGAAGAACGGGTGGTAAACCGGCGTGTTGATCACGATCCGATCGCCTGGCTTGGTAAGCACTCGCAACAGCGATCTGATCGCGCCAACCACATCCGAGCTCGGGGAGACCTGTGCCTCGTCAACGCTCCAGCCGAGACGGCGATCGGCGAAGTCCGCGAAAGCCCCGGCCAGGTCGAGCTCCTGCGGCGAGGCATAGCCGCAGTCGTCCAGCTGCACCGCCTCGGCCAGCGCCAGCTTGACCGGTCCGGCAAGCGGAAAGTCCATCTCAGCCACCCAGGCAGGCAGCACGTCGGCGCTGTAGCGAGCCCACTTGGAGCTGCGCCGGCGCCGCAGCCGCTCGATCGGTATGTCGGTCAGCTCTGGGTTGAGGATCGTAGCCACCACCTTCAACTCTGTCACGCCGCCAGCCTCAACTCGGCCCGGCAAGCAACGAGCGGTGCGCGTACTGGCGTCCTGCGCGCGTTGGCTAGGTGACTTCTACGCGCGTAGATACGGTCGTGCCGCCCGTGACGGTGGCGATCAGCGTCTCGTGCAGGTGGTGCTTCGAGACGTTTGCGAGCGCGTGACGGCCCTTTGCCGTGAGCGACAGCTTCACCGTCGCGGTCTGTCCCGTCGTGAGGCTGTAGCTGGCCGATGCGAGGGTCACCGTCTCTGTCTTCGTGTGATGCTTGACCTTGACCTTCACGGACTCGGTCAGGCTCGCGTCACCACTACACGGAGCCGCGCTGCAGGAGATCGAGGCGGGCAGCTTCCCGTGCTTGAGCTTGACGGTTGACGACTCCAGTGCGATCACCGGCTTGGGCGGCGTGCTGACGGGCGCCGCAGCGATGTTGATCGACAGCGTGTCGGTTCCCGACGTGACTCCGTAGGGGTCGCTCGCTTGCACGCCAACGGTGGCGCTGGTGGCGCTCGTCGGTGTGCCCGAGATCACGCCTGCGCTCGACAGGCTGAGGCCCGGCGGCAGCGACCCCGACACCAGCGCGAAGGTGAGCGGTGTGAATGTGTCGCTCGCCGCAAGCGTCGACGAGTAGGCCACCCCAACCTGGCCTGCGGGGAGCGAGGTCGTTGTGAAGATCGGCGGCGCGTACTGGTAGGCGCCCGAGTCGCAATGGGTCGCGCTCCCCTGCGTGCGCGGCACGCCGCGCTGATCGTCGCCGGAGCAGAATGCGTGGCTCTCGCCTGTCAGCGTCGTGCCGGTCGGGACGACGTCGTAGGCCAGGCTCGAGCTCGTGATCGGCATCGTGTCGTTCGGGCCTCCGTTGAAGCCGAGCACACCAAGGTCGAGCGGGCTCGCGCTGTCGCGACTCGTGCCGGAGAACCCGCTACAGCTCGAGTCGTCGGCGTAGTTGTAGCCCTCGTCGGTGATCGTCCCGCCGTCGCAGTCGTGGCCGGGGCCGTTGCTTGCGAGGATGCTCGCCCCGAGATCAAACGTCCCGCTTCCATTGATGATGCCGTAGGGGTTGTCGTCGATCGTCGAGCCGTATACGCCGACTGTGCCGCCCGCGTTGTCCAGCGCGTCGCCGCCGGTGTTGCTCGCAATCGTCGAGTCTTCGATGTTCACCGTGCCCTGCGTGTGAATCGCGCTGCCGTTTACCGCTGTATTCCCGCTCACGGTCGAGTCCTCGAGCGTGAGCGTGGTGCCGTCGAACGTCATGATGCCGCCGCCGTCGCCGCTGATCGTGCCGGCGCTGTTGCCGGTGATCTTGCTGTTCTCGATCGTGACCGTGCCGGCGCCGATCTCCATGCCGCCACCGAGCCCGTCGCTGAAAGTGTCCACGCCGTCAGCGACCCACGCATTCGAGAGCGTTACGGTACCCCCGTCTAGCCCCAGGTCGCCGCCATAGCTGCCGGTGTTGTTCCCGCCGGAGATCTCGAGGTTCATCAACTTGATTGACTGGCCTGGTTCGTCAACCTCGACTAGCGGCCCTGAAGCCGGCGTGCCGCCACCGCTGATGTCTGTCGTGGTTTCCCCGGCTCCGTCAAGCGTGAGCGAGTGTTCGCTGCCGCTCTCGATGGAGAACCCGCTGTATGGGGTCCCCCCCGACGCCGCGAGATCGATCGTCACATCGACGGTGCTCCCGCTGCTCGCCGCTTCGGTCAGCGCCCACGAGAGCGTGCAGGCGCTAGCGGCGGACGTACAGGGGCCGGATCCCGCCCCGCCGCTCGAGACCGCGAACAGGGTCACGCTCGACGCGAACGCGGAGGCCGGAGCGAGGGCGATTGCGGCAGCGGCAGCCGCAAACGTTAGGGCGAGCCGTGCGACGCGTGCCGGTGGCAACCTACGCACGATCGCGCGCCCCCACTGAGAGTCCCCCACGCCTCACCCGAGTGAGTGTACATAAGGCAGTGGGAGGGGCGGAGCGGGAGGCCGGGCGGCGTGCGTGCGGCCAGCGTAGCGAGGGCGGCGGCTCATCAATCGGTCATGCTTGGGCCGTGATGGCTGCCGATATCGAGCTGTTGCGCCTTGGGGTGGCGGACGCCGGCGAGCTGCTGACGCTGCAACGCGCTGCATATGTGAGCGAGGCGCAACTGCACGAAGACCCGCTGCTCCCACCGCTCGTACAGACGCTCACGGAGCTGGCGGCCGAGCTCGGAGACTCGGAACGGTTTGCGTGGGGTGTGCGTGACGGCCCGAGGCTTGTGGCGAGCGTCCGGGTGGCGCTGGTCGGGCTGCACGCGGCGGAGTTCAGCCGGTTGTGTGTTGTGCCCGACCGTCAGGGGATTGGTATCGGCAGCGCGCTGATGCTCGCCGCCGAGCAGCGGCTGCCGGCCGGGGTGGGGACCGTGCGCCTGTTCACGGGGGAGCGCAGCCCGCGTAACCTGCACCTGTATTCGCGGCTCGGATATCTGGAAACCGGCCGCCGCAGCGTCGGCTCCTACAAGCTCGTCTACTTCGAGAAGATCCGCGAGGCGTGAGCGTGAGCGCGAGGCGCTAGTAGACGACTTCGACGGGCGTTCCGAGCGGCAGGCGGGCGACGAGCCAGAGGATCTCGTTGTTGTCGGCGCGGATACAGCCGTGCGAGCGGGCGGAGCCGATCGGGTCGGCGAGCAGGGGTCCAGCGCGGCCGTGGATCGCGACGCGGCCCGGGCCACCGCCGTAGTTGGTCAGGACGTCCGAATGCGCTGTGAGGTGCAGGGCATACGGGCCGAGCTCTGAGCCCGGCGGCTGGCGGGCGATAGCGTAGAGCGCGAACAGGCCCATCGGCGTCGGCGTGGCCCGCTTGCCGATGACCACCTGGAAGCTGCGCACCAGCTGCCCGTCATGGAGCGCCTCGAGGCGGCGATGGTGCAGGTAGACGACGAGCCGCCACTCCGTCCGCTTGAGGATCACGTTGTTGGACGGAATCCAGCCACTCGCGTCGTTGGGTCTGATCGGCAGGCGGACCTGCAGCCATTCGCGCCCCGCCGCGTCGATCGCCGAGCCGAGCACGAGCAGCTGGACCGGGCCGCCCACCCATAGCGACTGGGTGCCGACATGCTCGGCGACCGATGCATAGACGCTGGGGGCGGTGCGGGCCTCGGTCGGGATGACCACGTAGGCGAGGTAGGCGAGGCGCTCGGTCGGTCCCGGCACCGGACCCGGTTGCGTGCCGGCAGTGGCTGTCGCGCCAGTCGAGCCAGTGGCGCCGGTCGCGCCGGACGAGCCGGTGGCGCCGGACGTCGACGCGGCCTGAGCTGAGCCGGCCGTGGCGAGGGCTAGCAAGCAGGCGAGGAGGATTCCCCCGGTGCGACGGCTGGGCATAGCTACCCGGTTACGCCGCCGCCGGCGGTCGGCGTCTTGGGCGAGGTGACCACGTTTGCGTGAGCCTTCGCCGGTTTCACCGCTGGGGCGCTCGCCGTAACGGGAGCGACGAGCGTGCCGGTTGCCCCCAGATCGAGGCGGGCCAGCACGTGAACCGTCATCCGTGAGCCCATGCCGAGGTCCGGGACCGTCCAGCACGCCGAGCCGGAGTGGAACTGGGCTCCTGGCGCTGCGACGTAGACCATGTGCGGCGCGAGCCGGTCGCAGAGGGTGACGTCTACGACCGGAGCGTCGTTCGCGCCGACGACGATCGTGTAGCGAACGACCTCGCCGGCATGGGCGTGACGATGGTTGACGACCTTGGTGACCATCAACTGACCGAGTGACCCGACAACGGTCGTGAAGGACGCGGAGTTGTTGGCGGGATCGAGATCCGGCAAGGCGCCCGTGACCGAAGCGGTGTCGGTCAGGCTCTGTCCGTAGAGTGTGGCCGGTATCAGCACCGTGACCGACTGCTGGTTCGAGGCGCCGACCGCGAGGGCGCCGATCGGGCAGGTAACGGTGGCGCCGCCGGCGGTGCACCCCGTGCTCGAGCTGACGAACGCGGCGTCAGCGGGGAGCTGATCGGTGACCGTGACCCCCGTGTCGGCTGACGGGCCGTTGTTGGTCGCGGTCATGACATAGGTCGCGTCGGTACCGGGCATGACGTTGGCGGGCCCGGTCTTCGTCACCGCCAGGTCGGAAGCCAGGACGACACTCATCGGCGCGGTCGAGGTGTTGTTAGCGAGGTTGATGTCGGTCTGCGGGAGGACCGACACGGTCGCGGTGTCGTTGTAGGAGCCGGTGTCGTCGCCGCGGACGACGATCTTGATCGTTGGGACCGTGCCGACCGGCACCGTGCCCAAGGCACAGCTGACCGTCTGACCGCTGTCTGAGCAGGTGCCCTGCGAAGGGGTCGCCGAGACGTACGAGAGGCCGGTGGGGAGCGTGTCGAGCACCGTCGGGGTGTAGGCATCGGACGGTCCGGCGTTCGTGATCACGAGCGTGAACGTGTCATCGAGCGTCTGCCCGATCACCGGAACCGCTGCTGTGTTGATGATGGCGAGATCGACGGAGTTGCCGATGTTCACGGTCTGGGAGGAGACGTTGTTGGAGAGGTTGGTGTCGTGGTCGGTGCTCGACACGGTGGCGGTGTTGGTGATCGTTCCGGTTACGCCGGAGTTGATCGTCGCGGTGATGTGGTACGTCGCGTCGCTGCCGGCGTCGAGTGTGCCGATGGTGCAGGTGACGGTGCCCGAGGTGTTCGTGCAGCCGCTGTCGGCGGACTTGAAGACGGTCCCGGCGGGCAGCGGGTCGGTGATTTCGACTGAGCGAGCGTCGGACGGTCCGGCGTTGTGGGCGTCGAGCGTCCAGGTGACCTCGTCGCCGGCTGCGTCCCCCGGTGGCCCGGTCTTGACGAGCGACACATCGACGTCGCGGGTCGTCGTGAGGTTGACGCTTGCCGTGACCGGCGTCGGCAGCTCGTTGCTCGTGACGGACACCGTGTTGTCGAGGACGAGGCCGGCGTTGAGCGTGCCGTCGAGCGTCACCGGCAACGTGATCACCACCGAGTCGCCGGCGTCGAGCTCGGCGACCTGCCAGGACAGGTCGGGTGCCGTGCCCGACGTCTCGCTGAAGCCGGTTGACGGCGCGGCGGTCGCCGATCCGGGCGTGTAGCTCTCCCCGCTCGGGAGCGTGTCATCGACATCGACCTGGCGCGCAGGCGCGTCACCCGTATTGGCAACGGTGATCGTGTAGTCGGTGCTCGCCCCGGCATCGACGGTCGGCGAGGCGACGGTCTTCGTGACGGTGAGGTCGGGCACCATGAGGTTGCCGTAGGCCGGCTCATCGACGGTCTGGTAGGTGCCGTCCGCCGACGCGGTTGCGCCGGCACTGTCCTTCCAGGTCGCGTACGCCTCGTTCTGCTGGGGTTGCGAGTCGTCGATCGCGGTTGTGGCGGGCACCGACGTGAAGTCGAGCGTGTCGGAGGCGCTGCCGGCCAGCGCCGTCACGGTGAAAGTGAGGATGCGGCCGGAGATCGACGGGTCGGCGATCGTCGAGCCGTTGAGCTTTGCGCTGCCGGTCGTGTAGCTGTAGTCGGCTGGAAGCGTGTCCTTGACCACGACGCTGTGGGCGCCTGCGGCTGCCGTGTTCGTGAACACCAGATGCCACGAGAACGGCTGGAGGATCTGGGCTTCGGCGCTGTTGGGGTAGCCGCCCGCGCCGGTGTTGTCGGTGATCGTCACGTCTGGGACTTCGGCGGTGAGCGTGGCGGTGGAGGGGGTGACGTTCTCGTATTCGTCGTAGTCGAAGCCGGAGTTGGCCTGGCGCGTGGCGAGCGGGGTGTCCCAGTAGCCGGTGACGTGGGCGGTATTGGCGATCGACTGGCCGTTGTGAACGCTGCTGGTGAGGACGGCTGTGTAGTCGAGGTGGATCGTCTGGCCGGCGTTGATCGTTGGGATGGTCCAGGCCATGGTGGAGCCGGGAGTCGACCATTGGGTGGTGGCGTCGCCGATGCCCGTGGTGTCGGTGACGTCGTCAAGCGCGCTGTTGGGCTGGTCGGTGACCGCCGCGTCGTAGGCGGCGGCGGTGCCGCTGTTGTGGATCGCGAGATCGTAGGTGATCGTGTCCCCGGGCTGGCCGGCGGTCGAGTTGACGCTCGTCCCCGTGTAGGTCTTGGTGATCGTGAGCGTGGGGTACTGGACCGGGTTGGTGGTGGTCGAGCTGTTGTTGGAGCTGTTCGGGTCGGTGGAGGTGGTGGAGATCGTCGCGGTGTTGGAGATCGAGCCGCTCATCACGGGCTGAACGACTGCCTGCACGTCGACTGTCCGGACTGCGCCGGGGCCGAGGAACGGCCAGGTGCAGGTCACGGTTTGTGAGGAGAGGCCGCAGACGCTCGCCTCCGAGGACCAGTAGGCCGAGCTGCCGTTCGGTGTCTGGTCGCTCGAGGGTTGCGTCGCGGTCCAGTTGGTGCCGCCGTAGGAGACCTCGTTGCCGGTCGAGTAGTTGGTCGCGGAGCTCCACGCGGTCGCCGCGGCGATCGACACGCCGGCCGGGTCGAGCGATGTGGGCAGGGTGTCGGCGCCGACCGCGTCCAGCGCGTACGCGCCGGTCGTCGAGGTGTTGTTGGTGAACACGATCTGGTAGGTGACCGTGTTGCCCTCCGTCAACACCGGCGAGGACTCCAACGTCTTGGAAACACCCAGATCAGCACTCGGATACAGATACGCGGAGGAGTTCGCAGGCCCCGCGGCGTAAGCGCCGGTCGCGTCCGAGGGCGAACTCGCCTTGTCCTGCCAGGTGTCCGACGCGCTCACGCTGTGCGGGTGCGAGGCCCCGATGCCCGTCGTAAGCGCTGCCTGAATCGTTGGCGTTGCCTCGAAGGTCAGAACCTTCTGCCCGCTCCCTGCGATGCTCGCCTCGAGGTCGGTCCATGTCAGCGTCTGGCCGCTCTGGGTCGGGTTGGCGACGGTGACCCCGCCGACCTTCGCCGACCCGGCGACGTAGTTCCAGTCGACCGGCAGCGTGTCCGTGACGTTGACCGTGTCGGCTATGGCGCCGGGGCTCATATTGGTCAGCGTCACCTTCCAGGTGAACGGCGAGTCGATCGTCGCTGTCGACGAACCGCCATTCGGCGTCTGCGCAATCGTGACGTCGGGTACTTCGGCGGTGAGCGTGGCGGTGGAGGGGGTGACGTTCTGGTATTCGTCGTAGTCGAAGCCGGAGTTGGCCTGGCGCGTGGCGAGCGGGGTGTCCCAGTAGCCGGTGACATTGGCGGTGTTGCTGATCGACTGACTGTTGTCGACGTTGCTGGTGAGGGTTGCGGTGTAGTCGAGGTGGATCGTCTGGCCGGCGTTGATCGTTGGGATGGTCCAGGCCATGGTGGAGCCGGGAGTCGACCATTGGGTGGTGGCGTCGCCGACGCCCGTGGTGTCGGTGACGCCGTCAAGCGCGCTGTTGGGCTGGTCGGTGACGGTCGCGTCGTAGGCGGTCCCGCTGCCGCTGTTGGTGATCGCGAGGTCGTAGGTGATCGTGTCGCCGGGCTGGCCGGTGGTCGAGTTGATGCTGGTGCCGCTGTAGGTCTTGGTGATCGTGAGCGTGGGGTATTGGATCGGGTTGGTGGTTGTGGAGGTGTTGTTGGAGCTGACGGGGTCGGTGGAGGTGGTGGAGATCGTCGCGGTGTTGGAGATCGAGCCGCTCATCACCGGCTCGACGAGCGCGGACACGTCCACGGTGCGGACCGCGCCGGGGCCGAGGAACGGCCAGGTGCAGGTCACGGTCTGCGAGGACAGCGAGCAGACGCTCGCCTCCGAGGACCAGTAGGAGCCGGCCGCCGGTTGCTGGTCGCTCGACGGTTGCGTCGCGGTCCAGTTGGTGCCGTTGTAGGACACCTCGTTGCCGGTCGAGTAGCTGGTCGCGGAGCTCCACGCGGTCGCCGGCGCGAGCGTCACGCCGGACGGGTCGAGCAATCCCGGCAGGGTGTCGCTGCCGACCGCGTCGAGGGCGTACGCGCCGGTCGTCGAGGTGTTGTTGGTGAACACGATCTGGTAGGTGACCGTGTTGCCCTCGGTCAACGCCGGCGAGGACTCCAACGTCTTGGAAACACCCAGATCAGCACTCGGATTGAGGTACGCGTCGGCGGTTGCGGGACCCGACGCATAGCTCCCGTCGGCGTCGGCAGTTGCGCCGGTGCTGTCCTGCCAGGTGTCGGACGCGCTTACCTGGTAGGGGTTCGATGGCCCGATACCGTAGGTCAGCGCCGCCTGGATCGTCGGCGTCTCCTCGAACGTCAGGACGGCGCTCGCGCCGTGGCCCAGACTGGCCACTAGATCTGTCCAGGTGAGCGTCTGGCCGCTCTGGCTCGGATCAGCGACGGTGACCCCGCCGACCTTCGCCGACCCGGCGACGTAGCTCCAATCGGCGGGGACCGTGTCGGTCACGTTGACGACGTCAGCAGTCGCGCCCGCGCTCGTGTTGGTCAGCGTCACCTGCCAGCTGAACGGTGCGTCGATCGTCGCCGTCGAGCCACTGGCCGGAGCCTGCGCAACCGTGACGACCGGCGGATCCCACGTCAGGTCCTGGCTGGACGGTCCCGCCGTGTAGTCCTTCTCCGTGTAGCCCGTGTACATCCCGTCGCCGGCCGAGTCGAAGGGGTAGGAGGCCGTGACGTAAGCCGAGTTGTCGATCGCCTCGGCTGCATGCAGCGAGGTCGACGGTGGCAACGTTGCGGTGTAGGTGAGCGTCACGGTGCCGCTCGCCGGGATCTCCGGGATCGTCCACGTGATCGTCGAGCCCTGCGTGGTCCATGGCGATGTGATGTCGGCGGCGCCCGTCCCAGCCGCTATGTTGGTGTAGACCGCCGACGGCGTGTCGGACACGACGACGTTGTAGAGCGGCCAGCTGGCGCCGGTGTCCTTCACTGTCAGGGTGTAGGTCGGGCTGTCGCCGGGACCGACGTGGCCCGTGGCGTCGTTGCCGGACACCGTCTTGGTGATCGTCGGCGTCGGCTCGACGACGGTGACGGCTGCCGTGGCGGCGGTGCCGTGCTGGTCGAAGCCGCTCGTCGCGGGCGGGCTGCTCGGCCACGAGGAGCCGTCCTTGGACGTCGTGTCGTCGTAGACGTTGATCGAGTTGCTCGTGTGGCCGGTCCCGTCGGTGGCGCTCGAGTTGACGTGGCCGTCGAAGGTCAGCGTCAGGGTGCGGGCGCTTGTCGAGGTCGGGATCGACGTGCTGGGGCTGGCCGTGGGGACACTGAGGTAGAACGCGACCGTTGTCACCGCCGGGGACCCCGAGGTCGAGGTGTTGGTTGTCCCGAGCGTTGGCGTGTCGCTGCTGCCGGTGCAACCGACGCAGCCGGTGATCGTCGCGTTGCCGTCATATGTGACGCCTGTCGGCATCGTGTCGAGCAGCGTCGTGTCGTAGTACGTGACGTTGGCCGCCAGCGCGACGGTGACCGTGTACAGGACGGTGGAGCCGAACGTCGCGGTGCTCGGGCTGACCGACTTCGTCAGCGCCGGTGCCGCCAGCGTCGTGGTGCTGGTCTGCGTCGCGGTGTAGCCGGCGTGAGGCGTCGTGGTCGCAGTGCGCTCGGTGCCGTTCGGCGGCGAGCCTGGATAGCTCGTCGTGTCGGCAACCACCGTGGTGGGGAAGGTCGTCCCGGAGATGGCCGGCGAGTTCACGTTGAGGAAGAAGGTCGGCACGGTCGCCGAAATACCGGCGTTCACGTCAGCCGGGTCGTAGGTGAGCGTGCTGAGCGACTGGCTCCACGTCCAGCCGTTGTCCGAGCCGCCGTCGGCGACCGCCGTACCGCCGCTTGCCGCCGACCACGGTGTCAGGCCCGCAGGCACCGTCACGACCAGCGTGTTGTCGTGGGCTGGGGAGATGTCGGTGCCCGAGCTGTCCTTGAACGTCGCTGTGTAGGTGTAGGTCGAGCCGGGCACGACGATGCCGCCGGAGGAATTGTTCGTCAACGAGGTCGTGATCGACGGCTCGACGATCGTCACGTTGGCCGCTGCGGGGGTGTCCGTTTGCTCCAGCCCGGACTGGTCCCAGTAGACGAGCGCCGCGCTGTCAGAGATGACGTCGCCCTTGACGTTGCCTGCGACCTGGAGCACGTTCGCCGTGTAGGTGAGAACGAACGTCTCCGTGGAACCGGTGCTGTTCGTCCAGGCCCCGTTGGAGAACGTCAGCATCGGGTTAGCTGTGCCGTCCCCCGTCGTGTGCCATGCCCCGGGCAGCGTTGAGGAACCGTCGTAGGTAGCAGCAACGGATGTTGCCGTCGAGAGGCTGGCTGGGAGCGTCGAGTAGATGGTGGGCTCGCCGTACAGCGTCGTCCCGTTCGGCACGGTCAGCGTGTCGGTGTAGGTGATGTCCTCGCCGATCGTCGCCTGGCTCGTGGCGTTGTTGCCGGTCTCGTTGACGCTGGTCGTGTCGGTGTGGGTGAAGCCGAGCGAGGTCAGCTGGACGGAGCTCGGGTCGCTGGCCGCGGGCGCGTTCTCCTCGCCGCTCGTCACCGATGGGTCGATGTTGCTCTGCGGGTAGTAGGTGTCGGTGTTGCCCTGGTTGTCGGTCGTCGTGAACGTGCGCACGCCGGCGGAGGAGGCGATCAGCTGGCCCGGAGAGAAGCCTGTGCCGATGGCCGTCGTGTAGGTCAGCGTCGTCTGGTTGTCGGTGGCGATCGTCGAGTCGGCGGGGAGGTCGATGCCCGTCCAGTCGATGTAGTCCGTCGTGGCGTTGACGCAGGTGCCGCTGCTGGAGATGTCGCTCACGTCCGCACAGGTCAGCCCGCCCGGCAGGTAGTCCCAGATCTCGGCGTCGGCGTCCTCGCCGCCCTGGTTCTCGACATCGACGCGCCACTGCACCGCGGAGTCGCCGGGCACCGTGACGTCATCGACGTTCGGGCCGGACTCGGTGACCGTGCCGCCGCCGGGCGGCGTGTAGGCCGCGACGCCCTTGTAGAGGTCGATGCTCGGGGCGGTCAGCGTGAAGTCCTGCTCCGCGCGGTTGGGGAAGGTGGCGCCCGGGGTGTTCGAGAAGTTGGTCTTCATCAGATTGCCGGTCAGGTAGCCGGCGGGGTAGGTCGTCAAGTTCCCTGCGACCGTTCCGGCGAGCACGACGTCGAAGATCGCGCCAGGAGCGACGGTGCTGCCCAGCGACCAGGTGATCGTGTTGCCGTTGACCGACGGTGCGGCTGCGTCGACGGTGTCATCGCTCACCATGCGGGCGGCGGAGCCCGGGATGTATGTGAGGTTGGGCGGAAGGAAGTCGGTGACGGTCGGCGACTGCGTGTTGACGCCGGCGGGGAAGACGACCCGTAGCTCGTAGCAGACCTTGTCGCCCGGAACGAGTCCGGTCGGCGCCGTCGAGCCGTAGGTGCCGGTCGTGCAGTCCGGGAGGTCAGCCGCGGTGGTTTGGATCGTCTTCGAGATCGTCGGGGCGGCGGCGGTCTGGGTGGCGGAGTCGCTGTCGCTGTTGGAGTCGGCGTTGGCGTCGTCCGGGATCAACGTGTCGTCCGGGATCGTGCACTCGTCGTCGCCGTCGATGCACTTCGCGTATGAGGTGCTCGCCAACGCGACGCTGTTGGTGACCGAGTCGTTGGAGGAGATCGGCGTCGTGTTCGCCTGGTCTGAGCGGTAGTGGGTCCGCGTGCGCGTGTGGTAGGTGATGACGTAGGTTGAGTCAGGGCCGAGTGTGTCGGGGAGCGTCCAGTGCAGCGTCCAGGTCCCGTCGTTGCTCTCGCTCGGGGTGTTGTCCCAGTCGAGCGACGGATCGTCCGAGCTGCCCGACGCCTGGCACTCTGGGTCGCTGGTCGTCGGGTTGGTGTAGGCGATCGGGCAGAGACCGTTCGGCACCGTGTCGGTGACGGTGACCGGGGTGAAGTAGCGGTACTCGCCGGTCTCGATCGTCAGCGTCCACGTCGTGTCCTGGCCCTGGACGAGGTCGCCGGAGTCGGCGCCCTTGAGGATGCGGATGTTCATGATCGTGCGCGACAGGGCGCTGTCGGAGGTGACGGCGGTGGTGTCGTTGTAGGTGCCGGCGGCCTGCCCGTAGACCGTGGCGTCCTCGCCGTGGTAGGTCAAGGGACCGTTGTTGTTGTCGAGGTTGGACTCCTGCGCGAGTCCGCCCGGCGCCGTTTCACTGATGTTGTTCCAGGTGGTCGTGTTGGCCTCGAGCGGTACGCCGGCGACGAACTGCAGCTGCGTGCTCGCGCTGGCGGCGAGCGTGCCGACGGGGAACGTGACTGCGGTGTACACGGCGGGCGAGGACGCGCCCGGGGGCGTCGTGGAGACCGTGCTGACCGATGTCGGCGTAACGCAGTTCGTCAGGCCGCCCGGCGCGCCGTCGGCGTTCAGCGCCGGGGCGCCCGGATACTCGATGGTGGTGCCTGGATCGGTCGGGGCGTCGGTGGTGTTGTCGTCGGTGCCGCAGCCGAGGAACTCGAGGTCGGCGGGGAGGTACTCGGTGACCGTGATGGCGTCCGTCGGGTTCACCGCGTTGTTGGTGACGGTCAGCGTGTAGATCGTGCGGTGGTCGTGGACGCCGCGCAACAGCTTGCCCTCCGGGCTCGGCTCGCTCGTCTGCAGCTCGATCGCCGAGATCGTGCTCGTCTGCGAGGTGGTCGCCGAGCCCGTGAACAGGCTTGGCGCGCCGGTCGTCTGGTCGAACTGCGGCACCTGGCGGACGTTGGCGAGGTTGTTCACGTAGGCGCCGCTGGTGATCGTGTACTGGTCGCCGGGGGCGAACGCGGTCGTGCTGTGAGAGACGGTGAAGCTGATCGAGTTCGAGGAGCCCGGCGAGAGATCGGCGACGTTCTGCCAGATGACGGTCGTCTCGTTGGCGGCCGGCACGTTGTGCAGGACCGTTGGCGTGGGGGCGTCTGCGCTGGTCGTTGTGAGGTAGGTCGTGTGGGCCGGCAGCGTCGCCTCGTAGCTGAGGTTGTAGCCCCAGTCGGACTGGCTGCTCGGGTTGGTCGCCGTGAGCGTCACCGTCTGCGTGTTGCCGAACAGCACGCCGCCGCCGGACTGGCTCAGCGTTATCGCGGGGTCCGAGCCACCTGCAAGAGCGATTGCGGCCATCGTGCTTGCGGCTGCCAGCGGGGCCGCGAGCGCGAGCAGGAGGTGCCGGCGCCGGCGGCTCATGCGCGCAGGACCAGATACCGGTGGTAGCGACATCACACCACCTACTTGCATCGGCAGGCCTGGGACGGACTTGATCGGCGCCTAGTACGTGAAGAGCCGCGGCCGCGCCCCTCGGCGACCGCACCAGATCAACAGCTCACGGCGTGGTCGTGGCGCTCGGGGGTCAGGCGGCCGACTTGGCGGCGACGCCGCGGTGCACCCGACCGTCCACGAGCGTCGCGAGGATCTCGGCCAGGCGGCGGCGGAAGAAGTGGTGGCCCTCGTTCAGGTCGACGAAGATGCGGCAGCGCGGCAGGCTCGCAGCGAGAGCGAGCGCGTCGTCGATGCAGATCAGCCGGTCGGTGAGGCCGTGCCAGAGGTGGACCTCGGCGTCGATGTCCGCGGGGGAGAAGCCCCAGTAGCGGGCGCATGTGAGGTAGTCGTCGACCATGCCGCGCACGCCGCCGGCCGAGGCTTCGATGAAGCTCGTGCTCGCCGCCCGGCGCTCGGCCGGCTCGCTCAGGCGCGGACGCTCACTGGGAGCGGCGTGGACGGCGATCAGCCTCGAGAGCAGGTCGGGGTGGCGGCGGATCAGCGGCAGCATGGCGTCGCCGAGCGCTGCGCATGCACCCGGCGCGCGGGCGAGGAAGCGGAGCGCGAGGCCGTTGCGCAGCGAGATGCCTCCTGCCTGGTGCGGCCAGAGGGGCGACAGGGCGCTGCACAGCGCGACCCGCTCCACCCGGCCGGGCAGCGCGTAGGCGAGGGCGAGTGCGTATGCGCCGCCAGCCGAGACGCCGAGCACGCCGAACCGTTGCAGCGCGAGTGCGTCGGCCAGCTGGCGCACGTCGGCGGCGAAGCCGAGCACGCTGCGGCCCGGCGAGCAGTCCGAGGCGCCGAAGCCGGGGCGGCTGACCGTTACGTAGCGGACCCCGAGCTCCCAGGTGATCGCCTCGAGCGCTACGGATCGTTCGAGCGAGCTGCCGATCGCCCCGTGGCAGTAGACGACCGGGAAGCCGTGGCGAGGGCCGGTCTCGGCGTAGCTCAGCCGCCGTCCGTCAGCAAGGTTGATGTGGTCGGCGCGCATGCCCATATGGGAAATGCCTGCTCAGAGCCCACAATACGGGCTGCCAGCGCGAAGATGTTGCTTGTTTGAGAAGGGGTGCGCGCGCTCAGGCGGGCGCTGCTAGCGCGCGGCGGGAGAGGAACTGACGTACATTGCGTGTGCGATGCCCGACCTGCGCTACGACGCGCACTCTGCAGAACTCGGGGCCTACCTGGCGCAGCCGATGGGCGACGGCGCGCATCCCGGCGTGATAGTGATCCAGGACGCGTTCGGCCTGTCCAACGACATCCGCGGGCAGGCCGACAGACTCGCGGCCGCGGGCTACCTCGCGTTCGCGCCAGACCTCTACTCGGGTCGCGGTGTTCGCTGCGTCGTGGCCACAATGCGCGCGTCGCGCTCCGGCAGTGGCCCCGCCTACCAGGACATCGACGCGGCGCGGGCGTTCCTGGCTGGGCGCGAGGATTGCAGCGGTCCGATCGGGATCATCGGCTTCTGCATGGGGGGCGGCTTCGCGTTGCTCTCGGCGCCCAGCGGCGGATACGCGGCGGCGTCGGTCAACTACGGCGAGGTGCCCGACGACGCGGCGGGGAGGCTTGCCGGCGCATGCCCGATCGTCGCCAGCTACGGCGGGCGCGACCGGCGGTTGCGCGGCAGCGCCGAACGCCTCGACGCGGCGCTCAGCGAACTGGGGGTCGAGCACGATGTGAAGGAGTACCCCGACGCCGGCCACGGCTTCCTCAACCGGCTGAACACCGGCCCCGTCCTCACCCCGCTCCTGCGCGTCACCGGCATGGGCTACCACCACCCCTCCGCCGAGGACGCCTGGCGACGAATCCTGGCCTTCTTCGCCGAGCATCTCAACTGACCGGCACGCACCGACACGACGCGGTGCATGCCGAGCGCCGCCACGGCTCGGCTGGTGGTGACGCGGGAAAGCTCATCGGCGCGCTCGCGCTGATCGTCGGCCTGATGGTGGTGGAGGTCGTCGTTGGCGCCGTCGCGCACTCGCTCGCGCTGCTATCCGACGCGGCGCACATGCTCACCGACGCCGGTGCGATCGGTCTGGCGCTGTTCGCTATCCGGCTCGCCGCGCGGCCGGCGAAGGGCGCGTTGACCTACGGCTTCGGGCGTGTCGAGATCCTCTCGGCGCAGTTCAACGGGGCGACGCTGCTGGTGCTGGCCCTGCTGATCGTCTACGAGGCCGTCACGCGCCTGTTGCATCCGCCCCACGTTGACGGCACGGCGGTCCTCGTCGTCGCCCTGGCCGGGGTCGTCGTCAACCTTGGCGCGACGCAGCTGCTGTCGCGCGCCAACCGTCAGTCGATGAACGTGCAGGGAGCGTTTGTGCACATCGTCACCGACCTCGCCGCGTTCGTCTTCACCGCGATCGCCGGCGCCGTGATCATCACGACCGGGTTTCGGCGTGCCGACGCCGTGGCGTCGCTCGTCATCGCGGCGATCATGCTGCGGGCCGCGTACGGACTGCTGCGAGACTCCGGCCGGGTGTTTCTCGAGGCGGCGCCCCGCGGGCTCGATCCCGGGGTCATCGGACGGTCGATGGCGGGTCAGGCCGGCGTCAGCGAGGTCCATGACCTCCACGTCTGGGAGGTCAGCTCCGGGTTCCCGTCGCTCTCGGCGCACGTGCTCGTCGGCCCGGACACCGACTGTCACGCCGTCCGGCGTGACCTCGAGCGAATGCTGCACGACCAGTTCGCGCTCGACCACACGACGCTCCAGGTCGAGCACCGGGGCGACGGGCTGATCACGATCGAGTAGGCCAGCGCGGTCCGGCTGCGCGTGCCGGCGGCGTGTTCGCGCCGAGATGACGGTCAGCTGTGCGGGAGCGGCTCGACCGTCGTGGCGATCACCTCGAGCCGGACCGGAGCGGTGCCCGGGCGGTTGTCGTTACGGGCACGCGCCTGGTAGGCCGAGCCACCCTCGACGGACCCGGCGCTGATGATCTTGACCTTCTTCAGGTCGGGCGTTCGGCGCTTCACGTTCGGCCACGGTCCGACGACGATGGCGCGACCGGAGTAGCGCGCGTTGCCGTACTCCAGCGCGTCCGGGAAGGGGACCGTGAGCGTCCGCGTCTGTCCTGCGGGGATGGCGAGGAAGCCATCCTGGTGCTTCGTGATCGCGCTCGCCGCAAGCGCGACGGCGACGGCGAGCACGACGGCGAGCAGCATGGCGACGCCGATCACTGCGACGCCTGTGTGCCTGACTGAAAGTGCGCTGCGCCGCACGGTGTGGACGATCGCAGAACTAGGCTTGCGGCGGAGCGTTGTGTCCTTCGCGGGCGGCGCGCGCAATGTCCTCCGCTGTCACGACCGTCGTCTTGTCGAGGTGCGGGTGATGCGTCCTGCACGCCCGATGTGAGGTGCCGTAGACAGGGTGGCCGTAGGCGTGGCAGCCCGTGACGTGGCACTGGTCCTTCCAGTAGGAACGCAGGAGATGCAGTGCCACGACCATCGAGCCGCTGAAGATCGCGGTCGCGCCTGCAAGGCTCGACCAGAACGCGTAGCCCTTGCTGCTCTCCGGCCAGTACGCCGGCTCCACGATCACGTTCCACCAGTGCAGCAGGAAGAATGTCCCAGTCATCTCGCGTTCCTGTCGATCCGCTCGAGCAGCTCAGCGTGGTGTGCCTTGTGAAGGGCAATGACCTCCGCGTGATGCTCGCGCATCGGTTTGACGATGTGCTTGTGCGCCAGCGACGCGCCGCACCATAGCCCGAGCAGCCACGAGCCGACGTCCTCGATCCAGCCGTTGTCCTGCGTGCCGTTCGTGTCGACGATGCCGTAGATCACGAGTCCGATCAGCAGGATCCCGGCGACGATGAGCACGTGATCCACGCGTAGCCGGAGAACACTCGTACCCTTCGCATCGGTTGCCTGCCTGGGCGAGGCGTGTGAACGTCGCGGCTTGCCGAGGTCCGTGCTCATGTGGCGGTGATCGTATCTGAGGGCTACCACGGATGCAGTACTTGTCAGCCCCGCGTTGCGGCGTTGCCTACGGCACCGTTGGCCATCCACCGGAGGCGTGGCTTGGACCGCATGCCGAGCGGTGTTTCGCTAACGTAACGGGCATGCGCTCGCCCTCTTTGCTTGGCGCGCTCGTTGTGGCCGCCGCTGCAGCCGCTTCGCTGTCGATGAGCGCGCCGGCACAGGCTGACACCAAGTACACCGAGTGCCAGCACCCGGTCGTGACCGGCGTGGAGGTCTCGAACCTACGCCACGTGAGCACTGCGACGGCGTGCCCCGTGGCGCTGTCGCTGTACAGCTGGGAGAACAAGGACGCCAACGGCACAAAGCTCTACAAGTGCACGAGCAGCCCGCCAGGGGTGGTGCTCAAGCTCCACAAGTTCGACGGTTGGAAGCTGAGCATCACGAAGTCCGGCTTTGAGATGTCCCGCGGCCAAAGCTCGTTCTACGTGAGCGGCACCGACTTTCCGATCGCTTGTAACTAGTAGGGAATGATCGCAGCGCGCGGTCCACGGGCGCCAACGCGTGCTTCCGTCGCGTGCGGTCTTCTCGTCGGATTGCTGGTGGCTGGCGTCGTGGCAGGGTGCGGGGCGTCCGCCACGAGACCGAGCAACGCGCTGGGCGGGCGGGCCGGCCTCCGGGCAGCTCGAAGCCGTCGATACGGCGCCGCCCGCGACGCGAAAGGGCCAGTGAACGCTGGCTCTTTCAACGCGCCCGGAGAGACTCGCTAGCTGGCCGTCGCAGCTGGGTGAGCCCTCGCGCAGCGGCGATTCGGCGCCAGCATCAACGTTTGTACTAGACGCAAGACCAGATCGCCGATTTGTGGCACTTGCCACGATTTTCGCGCTACGCTGACTCTCCTTAGAGGTTTGGACTGACGAGGCTCGCACTCAAGTGCGAAGTGGGCGCGCGGCGCCGATCGAATCCTCCGTTCTAATCGCGGCCTTGTGCCGCGGCCAGGAGGGATTCATGGAAGATCAACGCAACCCACGGTCGGGAAGCGATCCTGTGGCTAAGCGTCGGCACCCGCACGGTCGAGTCTGTGCGGCAGCGCTGCTCGCGGTCGCGGGTGTGGTGTCGGGAGTGATGCTGTTGACGGCTCCGCTCGCCTCGAGCGCGTCGACTCCCGCGGTGCCGATGGGGACCGCTGGTGGTTTTGCGGTGCTTGCTGGTAGCACTGTGACGAATACGGGTTCGAGTGTGATTAGTGGTGATGTTGGTTTGATGCCGGGTACGTCGGTGACGGGGTTCCCGCCGGGGCTGGTCAGTGATGGCAGTATTCATGTTGCTGATGGTGTCGCGTTGCAGGCGCAGAGTGATCTGACAACGGCTTATGATGATGCTGCGGGGCGTAGCTCGACGGCGACGATTTCGGGTGATTTGGCTGGTCGGACGTTGACGCCGGGTGTGTATACGTCGGCGAGCTCGCTTGGTTTGAGTGGCGCTTTGACGCTCAACGCGCAGGGTGATTCTGCGGCGGTGTTCGTGTTTCAGGCGGGATCGACGTTGATTGTTGGTTCGGGCAGTCATGTGTTTCTGACTGGTGGCGCGCAGGCCTGTAACGTGTTCTGGCAGGTCGGGAGTTCGGCGACGATTGGTTCTGGTGCCGCGTTTGCGGGGAACATCCTGGCGTTGGACTCGATCACGCTGGTGACGGGTGCGACCTTGGAAGGCAGTGCGCTGGCGCGCAATGCCGCGGTGACTCTGGACACGAACACGATCACCAGGGCGGCGTGCACGGCTGGCTCGGGTGGCAGCGGCAGCGGCACTGGCACTGGTACTGGTACTGGTACTGGTACTGGTACTGGTACTGGTTCGACGGGTGGTAGTGGTTCGTCTGGTGCTGGTGGTGTGGTTACGCATAAGCATCAGCCGAAGCCGCCTGAGAAGCCGTTTGGTTTCACGGGTTGACGGGCTGGGTGGGGCGGGCGTCGATCGTTGGCTGCCCGCCCCTTGTCCTCGGGGGGGTGTTTGTTGGCCGGGTTGGGATTGGATTGTGATGGGTCACGCTAGGCGCTTGGCGGGTCGGGTCGTTGTCGTGGTGCTGCTGGCTGGGGTGCTGCTGGTGGCTGGTGGGGCCGGTGGTGGTGCGGCGGCGGCGGTGGTTGCGCGTAGCTCATCGGTGGTCGGGGTGAGCCAGGAGCTGGTGGGGTTGGAGCAGGCTACGCGGGTGTTCGCGCAGGCTGGTGGTGGTGGCGTGGTGGTGGTCGTGAGTGCTGTGCGGCCGATCACTGGTGAGCGGACGGTGCTGCCGGTGGTCGGTCAGGCGAGTGTTGCTGGCGCGGGTTGGCTGGAGGTTTTGTTGCCGGGCCGGCCGAACGGGCATAGCGGCTGGATCTCAGCGGCGTCGACGACGGAAACGTTCACGCCGTGGTGGATCACGGTGCGCCTTTCGACGCGCGTCGTGAAGGTGTTCAACGATGGTCGTTTGGTGCGCCGGTTCGGCGCGGTCGTTGGTGCGCCGGCGACGCCGACACCGGCCGGCCGGTTCTTTGTCGAGGAGACGGTGAAGCTCAGCGCGGGCTACCCGGGCGCACCGTACGCGCTCGCGCTCAGTGCCCGCTCGAACGCGTTGCGCATCTTCGACGGCGGGCCCGGGCAGGTCGCGCTGCACGGCGTGAACAACATCGGTGGCGTGCTCGGCAGCGCCGTCTCACACGGCTGCGTGCGCCTCAGCACCACCGCCATCAACTGGCTCGCAGCACACATCGCACCCGGCACCCCCGTCACCATCACACCCTAAACCCAACCACCACCAACCGCGGACTTCGCACGGAGGGAATGCGAACCAGCCGATTGTGCGGCAAGACGGCTTAGTGCCGCGTCGGGTGTGCCTCGCATAACACGCGCCGCCCCGGATGTCTGAGCGTTGGCACTATCGGATGTCTGCCCCCCTGGACACGACCAGCTCGTGCTCTGCGCTGCGCGACGGAGGGGACAGGCTGAGCCATAGCTAGTTGCCCTCGCCGCGCGCTGTCCCACGTTGTCTTGCTGGTCGCATAGCTGTGCGGCGTGGCCCGAGCCGTCGTGATGAGCCCTTCGATGGTGGCGGCCTCGGCGGGGCGTGCGAGGAAGAAGCCCTGTCCGAGGTCGCACTGCTCGCGCACCAGACGCTGGAGCGCGGCATCGTCTTCGATGCCCTCGGCGACGGTGGTGATGCCGAGCGTCTTGCCGAGTTGGACGAGCGAATGGATCAGCGCGCTTGAGCGTTCGCGGGATGCGGCGCTACCCGAGACGAACGAACGGTCGATCTTGATCACGTCCACCGGGAACTCGTGCAGGGAGGCGAAAGAGCTGTACCCGGTCCCAAAGTCGTCGATCGCGACGCCGACGCCCAGCGACTTGAGTGACGCCACCCTGCGCGCGGATTCGGCCCCCCGCATCAGTGTCGTCTCGGTGATCTCGAGTGTGAGCTTCGCAGGGTCCAGGCGACTCATCGACAGCGCGCGCCGTACTTCATTGATGAACTCGTCGCGCTCGAGCTGACGCGCTGAGACGTTCACGAACATGCGCAGGCGTTCGTTCCGGGCGTGCCACGCAGCCCCCTGCCGGCAGGCTTCCTCCAGTGCCCAGCGACCGAGCGGCACCACCATTCCGGTCTCCTCGGCGATCGGGATGAAGGCCCCTGGGGCGATGATCCCGAGTTGCGGATGCCGCCAGCGGATCAGCGCCTCGACTGCTGCGATCCGTCTTGACGCAAGCTCGAAGATTGGCTGGTAGAGCAGGAACAGCTGGCCGCCCTCAAGCGCCTCTCCGAGATCCATCTCCAAGACCAGCCGGTCGTACATCGCAGTTTGCATGCCTGGCTCGAAGATGGCGTAGCGGTTCGTCCCGGCGAGCTTCGCGTGGTAGAGCGCGAGGTCCGCGTCGCGGAGCAGCTCGGCCACGCCGCTGTTCTCGGCGCAGGCGATGCCGATGCTCGCAGTGATCAACAGGGGCCTGCCATTTGCAGCCGCGAGCGCGATTGGCTGGTGGAGTACGTCGAGCAGGCACGCCGCTACGAGCTGCGGACTCGTGCCGCGCGCGGACGGGTCGATGAGCACCGCGAACTCGTCGCCGCCCAAGCGTCCAACCGTGCCCGTGCCGCGCGTCGCACGGGACAGTCGCTCGCCGACGACCCCAAGCAGCTCATCCCCGGCCGCCTGCCCGAACGTCCGGCTGATCTTCCTGAATCCGTCAACCTCGATGCAGAGCACTGCCGAGCAACCCGGTTGCTGGCAGGATCTAGCAAGCAAACCGCTTGACCGGTTGCCGCACCGAGACGCGGTCGGTCACCCCAGTCAGCGCACCCTGCAACGGGCCGCTACGGGGCTGGCGCCGATATGCGCGCTCAGACGCTCCAGGAAGACTCATCACGCGGCAATCCTGGAGGCGCCGAGGCCAACGTCCAACGCCACTGAGAGCCTGTCATTGCTGCTCGTGCGATGGTCATCCGCGTCCCGCGCGGACAACGGTCGCAACGGCAGTGCGAGGGCGCGGACTCGCAGCAGTTCGCGCGTGCCGGCCGACATGAGACTCGCGTGCACGCTCACCCAGTGGACTTCTCCCCAGGCGTCGAGCAGTCGCCCGACGCCATCGTATGTGGTCCTGCGGCGACCGATCAGGCGAGCGAACTCGCACAGCGCTCGCTGCCGATCGTCCGGGTGGATGAAATCGCTCAACGCACTGCCGAGGAACTCTCGAGGTGCGCATCCGAGCAGCTCGCCTAGCCCGGATTGTGCGTGAGGCAGTTGCGGCCCCGGGGTTCGGGGCCGCTTGACTGTCCGCCCTTGCGGCGATTCTTCTGGTTATCGAGGCCTGAAGATCGAGCTTGGGAGGATCACCTTGCACGCTAGATGTCGCGGCGGACGGAGAGGGGTTGGTGTCGCATGCCGGTGCCGGTCTGCTTGCGGAGAGTGCTGATCGCGTCGGGCTGACTGGGGCGTTGTCGGCCGGGTTGGCGGGGGTGCGTGGGCGTCGTGGCCGCCACGATCCGGGGCGTGTGATGCGTGACTTGGCGGTGATGCTCGCCGATGGCGGGGACTGCCTGTCGGATCTGCGGGTCGTGCGCGACCAGCAACCGTTGTTCGGGGTGGTCGCGTCGGACACGACGGCGTTTCGGCTGATCGATCGTGTCGCAACCGAGCCCGGGTTGCTCGACGCTTTGCGCGCGGCGCGCGCGAAGGCTCGCGAGCGGGCGTGGGAGCTGGGTGCGCGTCCAGCGGAGATCGTGATTGATGTCGATGCGACGCTGATCGGCGCGCACTCCGAGAAGGAAGGCGCAGCGGGCACGTTTAGGGGCGGCTTTGGCTTTCATCCGCTGTTGGCGTTCCTGGACGGCTCGCGCGAGTCGCTCGCCGGGATCTTGCGGGCGGGGAACGCCGGCGCGAACACCGCGGCCGACCACATCACGGTGGTCGATGCCGCGCTCGAGCAGATCCCCCAAGAGATCGTCAAGGACGCACCGATCGTGGTGCGCACCGACTCCGCGGGCGCAACGCACGAGTTCCTCGACTACCTGCGCGAAGGACGAATCGGCTACCTCTGCGGCCTTGATCTCAGCGAAGGCGTGCGCCGAGCGATCCTCGATCTGCCCGAGAACGCTTGGGTCCCGGCACTGCGTCAGGACGGGAGTGAGCGTGACGGCGCGCAAGTCGCCGAGCTCACCGACCACCTCGACCTCACGGCCTGGCCCGAAGGCTCGCGGGTGATCGTTCGCCGCGAACGCCCGCACCCCGGAGCGCAGCTCTCCTTCACCGACCACGACGGACACCGCTTCCTCGCAACGCTCACCGACCAGCCCGGCAACCCCGCCGAGATCGAGCGCCGCCACCGCGCCCGCGCCAACGCCGAGGACCGCGTGCGCTGCGCAAAACAGACCGGCCTTGACAACCTCCCGTTCCGCGAGTTCGCACTCAACGAGGTCTGGCTCGAGCTCTCGCTGATCGCCAGCGACCTCACCGTCTGGACCCAGGCCCTCACGCTCACCGGCGAACTCGCGCTCTGCGAGCCCAAAACGCTGCGCTACCGGCTGCTGCACACCGCCGGCCGCCTCGCATTCCACGCCCGCCGCGCCACACTACGCATCCAACGCACCTGGCCCTGGGCGACCGAACTCGCCGCCGCGTTCCAGCGACTCGCAGCACTCCCACCGCCAACCGGCTGACCCCGGCCCGCACGCCCCCCGGCCGAACAGCTGACCGCCCGCGGCAACCTCGCGCAAAACCCCTGCGCGAGAACAGCCCTCGACGACCGACCCCGGCCCGCTGACCGCCGACACCAAGAGCGCACCCGATCACCCCAACCCCCCAAACCGCGATCACTGACAATCCGCACAACCAAACCCGACAACCGTCACACCACCAGCCCCTCACGCACGATCCGGGCTAG
>JBEKXB010000002.1:0-197061 GCA_049512455.1 Solirubrobacteraceae bacterium
ACCTTCTTCATGGCGGTTCCTCCTGTCCTCGCGGACTTGGTTGGCGCCTGTCACGCTCGCAACGCGAACGGACGAGGCGGGAGGACCGCCAATCAAAGTTCTACGAGCTTCCGGACAACCTCCCTCCAGAGGCGCATCGAGGTAGTGCAGTTCGACTTCCACCCCCAAAGCCCGGGCTCCAAGTCGCTTTTCATCCCGTTCAACACGCTCCCAGTGGCCCCACTCCAGGATCACGCTCTGACCCTGAGCGAGGAGCTCCTGGGTGAGAGCCCACAACTGTGCTTCGATACGGACTCGGAACTCGTCGTCCCACACGTCGTGACCCAGTTCGGTCGTCCAGTGGTCCTTGTTCAACCTGATCGCGGGAATCCTGGGGGCGAGCTCGCGTGCGAGTGCCGTCTTGCCCGAGGCTGGAAGCCCACAGATCAGAACGAGCCGCGTTGATGACTTCTGTTTCATGGCCTTCTGTGTCAGCGCGAAGCGAGGACGCGTGGTCGCGCGTCTTCAGGACGACGCTTGCGCGGGCGGGGCGATGGCGGTGATACCGGGTTCGCTCTTGGCGGCGCGCAGGAGCTTTTCGTCGAAGGAGACGATCGTCGAGCCGGTCTGCTTGGCGGTCGCGAGGCAGTAGGCGTCGGGAAGACTGATCGGGTGACGGCCGCGAAGTCTCGCGGCGTCTACGGCGATCGTCTCGCTCGGCTGATGGGCGCTGATGCCGAGTGCTGCGATCGCTTCGCGTGCAGCAGCGAGTTTCGTCGGGTCGGCGGCGGGGGCGACGAGCACCTCGCTCAGGTTCACGATGCTGATCAGCCGTGTGTCGCCGTGTTCGTTCCAGCGCTCGAAGAGGGCGTGCGCTTCGTCGTGATGGGGGTCGTTGCGGTCGAGCGCACCGATCACTACATCCGCGTCTAGCAGCAGCTTCAACGCAGTTCGTCTTCGGCGTCGAGGCGGGCGAGGTAGTCCGGCGGGTAGCTGCCCGTGAGGGCGCCGAACGCGTTCTCGAACGTGAGCGCGCTGCGGCGCACGCGCAACTCACCGTCACCCAGCGGCTCGACGACGACCTGCTCGCCCGCGCGCAAACCGGACTCCTCGAGCGCCGCCACTGGGATCGTGACCTGGTTTTTCGTCGAGATACGAGACATCCCTTTACCTTAGCGGTAAAGGGCATCGCGGTCAATGTCCACCAGTCGCACACGCACACCTGGCGTAGCCGTCAGACGTTCGCCTCGACCGCGTTGTCGCATTACCGGGCGAAAGGGACAGCGGACGAGCTGCCGCTCCACGCAGCTGCTCCCGCGTGAACTGGAGCGTCTGTTACTGCAACGAACGATTAGCAGGAGTCCGCGGAGATCGCCGCCCGCTACCGCTCACGCCCAGACGGATGACGCGCGACGGTCCGCACGCTGGTTTACAGAAGCTACGTTAGCGAGCATTCAAGCGAGCGCTTGTTTGGGGTCTCCCCCAGGGTGTCGAGGCGTGCGAGCTCACGCGAACGGGACGGGAGTAGAGATAGCTCCCTGTCCGCGTATGCCGAAGGCTTGGCGCAGGTGGCCGCGAGGTTCGCCGGTTGGTGGGGGTAGCATCGGTCGGGCGATGAGCACGCCGGTTCGTGTTAGAGCAGCGGTCGCTGCTGTTATGGCCCTCGCGTCGTGTGGAACCGGCGCTTCCACGGTGCCTCGGACGGTCACGGGGCATGACGCGCTCACGGTCGCTACGGCTATCAGCTTGCGGCCTGGTGACTTGGATTGGCGGTCGCTGTCGGCGCCTGGAGCCCACGGTGGCTCGTGGACTGGAATTGTTACGCGCTGCACCGGGACGCATGCCTCCAGTCCCCCGCTGGCTGTGCGCTTCTCGTGGCATGAGAATGTCGTGTTGAGGTTGCTGGTCTGGTCGGTCCGGGCTTAGGGTCGGGTGACTGGGACAGGGGCCTTGGGAGAACGCATGTTGGGCAGGCCGTCTTGCGCGATGGGCTTCGAGCCCGTGCTTTTCGTTGGCCGCCCCTGCGACTTGCCCGGTTGCGCTTCGAGCGCGTATCCGTCGGTGTCGTTTGCCCGCAGCTCTCCCGTCCTGTCACGTCGTGTTGATGGGGGTGGTTGAGATGAAGGCGGTCGGGTTGGACATCCATCGCGATTTCTGTGAGGTCGCGTTTATGGAGCGCGGTGAGCTGCGCTCCGCGGGTCGCGTCGAGACATCACCTGAGGCGCTCGAGGAGTTCGCGGCGACTCTTGGCAGCGAGGACTGGGTTGCGCTCGAGGTGAGCGGTAATGCCGGGGAGATCGCGCGGATCCTGGAGCGGCATGTCGCAAGGGTTGTGGTTGTGAGCCCGTCGGATACGGGGATCCGCCAGGCCCGCGCGAAGACCGACCGGCTGGATGCCAGGACGCTCGCAAGGTTGCTCGCGGCTGGTTCGCTTGACGCGGTGTGGATGGCTGATGAACGAACGAGGGTGATGCGCCGGCGTCTTCAACGGCGCTCGCAGCCGATCGCTGCGCGGACGCGCTCGAAGAATGAGATTCACGCGGTGTTGATGCGCCGCCTGATCCCTCGCCCGAAGGTCAGTGACCTGTTCGGCCAGGCCGGACGGCGGTTCCTGACCGAGCTCGAGCTGCCAGTCGAGGAGCGTGAGAGCGTTGATGGCTCGCTGCGCCAGGTCGAGTTCTTGGACCGTGAGATCGGCGAGGTCGACCGGTTGATCGCGCTCGACGCGCTCACATCAGTGGAGATCAAACGGTTGATGAGCGTTCCCGGTGTGAACCTTGTCTGCGCCGCGACGTTCCTCGCGGCGATCGGTGATATCGGCCGCTTCAAGGACCCGCGCAAGCTCGTCGGCTACCTCGGCCTTGACCCGAGAATCCGCCAGTCCGGCCCGGGGCCTGGCACGAGCGGCCACATCTCAAAACAGGGCTCCGCCTCGGCGCGCTGGGCGCTCGTCGAAGCCTGCTGGAGCGCTGTGCGTCAGCCCGGACCGATCCGCGCGTTCTACGAGCGCGTTCGCGCCCGCCGCGGCCACCAGATCGCGATCGTTGAGCCAGGCCGGGTTTCGCGGAGGCCTTGATCCCAGGTTCTGTCCTGGGGGAAGGAGATTCTCCGGCGATGGCATCTACTACGAAGCGGTATCCGTTGGAGTTGCGTGAGCGGGCTGTGCGGCTCGTGTTCGAGTCGGGTCGACCGGTCGCGCATGTCGCGGCTGATCTGGGGGTGGGCGCTGAGTCGTTACGCCACTGGGTCAAGCAGGCTGAGGCTGATGCTGGCCGGCGCGGCGATCTGTTGACCTCGGGCGAGCGTGAGGAGCTCAAGCGGTTGCGCGGCGAGGTGCGAGAGTTGCGGCGCGCGAATGAGATTCTGAAGGCGGCGAGCGTGTTTTTCGCCGGCGAGCTCGACCCGCACCGATCGAGGTGAGCGCGTTCATCGAGGAGCGGCGCGCCGACTTCGGGGTCGAGCCGATCTGTCGGGCCCTGGGCGTGTCGGCGTCCGCTTTCTATGCGCGCGCCAGCGGCAGTCGCTCAGCGCGCTCGCTGGAGGATGAGCGGCTGCTCGGGGTGATTCGCGTGGAGCATGCGCGCAACTGGTCGGCCTACGGGTATCGGCGGATGTGGAAGCACCTGCGCCGGCTGGGTGAGAGCGCGCCGCGCTGCCAGATCCAGCGGCTGATGCGCGACGCGGGGATCCGGGGCGCGAAGCGCCGCGGCAAGCCGTGGCGCACCACGAAGCCAGATCCGCACGCTCAACAGCTGCCTGATCTGTTGCAGCGCGACTTCACGGCGGAGCGCCCGAACCAGCGCTGGGTTGCCGACTTCACCTACCTGCGCTGCCTGGAGGGCGTCGCGTTCTTCGCGTTCATCATCGACGTCTACAGCCGGATGCTCGTCGGCTGGCAGTTCGCGTCGCACATGCGCGACGAGCTCGTGATCGACGCGCTCGAGATGGCGGCCTGCGAACGCGCCCCCGACCCCGAGCTCGAGCTCGTGCACCACTCAGACCGCGGCTCGCAACCCG
Organism: Solirubrobacteraceae bacterium; assembly: GCA_049512455.1. Classification (GTDB taxonomy): domain Bacteria; phylum Actinomycetota; class Thermoleophilia; order Solirubrobacterales; family Solirubrobacteraceae; genus Palsa-513. The sequence goes on from JBEKXB010000002.1 coordinate 3,997, forward strand.
AACTCAAGGGGTCGTTGCAACACCGGGTTTCGGTGAGTGAACGGTAGCGGGTGAGGTTGGGGGTCGGAGAGTTTGGTTGTTGGGGCGTGCCTGTCGTTGCGGAGGATCGCCCGGAGGGCGAAGCCGGAGCGGCGATAGGCACGCGCGCGTTGCCGCGGGAGGGGTCGTCGACGTTGGTCGTGGAGGGGGCGTCAGGCTGCTGCGGCGAGGTGCTCGTCGAGGACTTCGGCCGGGGTGCGCCAGCCGAGCGTCTTGCGGGGGCGGCTGTTGAGCGCGTCGGCGACGGCGGCGAGGTCCTCGGCGCTGTGACGCGCCAGATCGGTGCCTTTGGGGAAGTATTGGCGCAGCAGCCCGTTGGTGTTCTCGTTGGTGCCGCGCTGCCACGGGCTCTGCGGGTCGCAGAAGTACACCTGAAGGCCGGTGTCGATCTTCAGCTTGGCGTGCTGGGCCAGCTCGGCGCCCTGGTCCCAGGTCAGCGAGCGGCGCAAGTGCGCGGGCAACTCGCCAAGCTGCGCGGCGATCGCATCGCGGACTGCCTCCGCGCCGGCGCCGGTGACCGGCGGCCCGTTCTTAATGCGGGGGCCATCGCGGTCGGGCACCGGCGGCAGGTGCAGCAGCATCGTGAACCGGCTGGTCCGCTCGACCAGCGTGCCGATCGCCGAGCGGCCAGCCCCGATGATCAAGTCGCCCTCCCAATGCCCGGGGACGGCGCGGTCGGCGGCTTCGGCGGGACGCTGGCTGATCATGACCTCCTCGCAGATGAACCCCTTGCCGCGCTGACCAACACGGGCCCTGGGGACGCGCAGCGCCCGGCCGGTGCGCAGGCACGCCGTCAGCTCGCGGGCCAGCGCGCCGCGGCCCTGCACGAACAACGACTGGTAGATCGCCTCATGGGAGATCCGCATCGACGGATCATCGGGGAAGTCAAAGCACAACCTGGCCGAGATCTGTTGCGGGCTCCACGCGGTCGTCCACCTGCGATCCTCGCGGCGTGGCTTGTTGCGGCCCTTCCACGCCTTGACCGCGGGGCCGGCCACCGCGGTGCCGTCGGGCCGACGCACGTTTCCCGCGAGCCGGTCCTGGACGTATTCGCGCAGCCGCTCGTTCCCGGCGAGCTTGGCCGTCTTCGGGCGGCGCGCCACGAGCTCGGCCTTCCACTGCGCTACCGACGCCCGGTACTCAAGCTTGCCGCCTCGGGTCGCAGCGTTGCGCCGCAGTTCGCGTGAGATCGTCGACGGTGACCGGCCGATCTCCCTTGCGATCTGGCGCACGCCCTTACCCTCGGCGCGCAGCAACGCGATCTCCTCGCGTTCGGCGAAGCACAAGTATCGGCAGGAGTCGGGCTCGCGCAGGAGTGTGGCCATCCCGCCACGCTCACGAAACCACCGGACGCCAGCCGCAGTCGACACGCCAACCGCGTGCGCAGCGTCGTCGCTGCTCAGACCCTTCGCGATCTCACGCCAGAACCACAGCTCGACCTCGCGCCGGTGCGACGGCTTGCCCGGCGACTTCATCGCCGACCGCCCCGTCAACTCCATCATCCAACCAGCCGGCCTGCCCATCGCAACTCCTCATCTCAAGGTGTTGCAACGACCACGTGAATCCACCCAATATACGAGCGGCGACTTCGCCGACGCGCTCCAAAGTCACGACATCCTCGCGTCGGTCGGCACGACCGGCGACGCCTACGACAACGCGATGGCCGAGAGCTTCGTCGACACCCTGAAGACCGAGCTGATCGCCGACCGTCGCTTCCGCTCGCGCGCCCAACTCGAGCTCACGCTCGTCAAATGGGTCGGCTGGTACAACAACCAGCGATTGCACGAAGCGCTCGGCGACATCCCGCCCGCCGAGTTCGAGTTCGCCTACCAACTCCACGTCACCTCTATGTGACGCTCTAAGAAGTGCCCGAAGTGTGGGCTTGATGGCCCGCAGAGCGCGAATGCCAGCTCAACGTCGGTGTCGCGCCCTGCCGTGCGCGCAATCGAGCGTCGCCCGGCTCGCCGAGAGTGCTAGTTGCGCAGGCCGGCTTGCCGGCGGGCGGCTGGAGTGGCGAGAGGAGTGTTAGAAGGGCCGGTCGTCGCCGGGTGGTGGCGGTTCGGCGTCCGGGGCGTAGCCGGCGCCAACCGCGTAACGCCCGTACGGGACGTCAACGCGGTTGCGCTCGCGTGATCGCAGGGTGCTGCGAAGGCGGCGCGCGCCACTAACTTGCTTCGGCGCGGCTTCAGGGGCGCGCCGGTGCGAGCCGGCCCAGCCGTTGCGCAGGAGGATGCGGAACCATTCGATCAGTCGTGCTGCTTGAGAGCGCAGCTCCTGGCACTCGCGACTCTCGCGCCGGAGTGTTCTCGTGTCCGCGTGCTTACCAGCGACGCCGTAGCGATCGCGCCAGTGATGCCAGACGCGCTCCATGCTCTTGCTCGCGACGCTCAGCGCGTGGTACTGGTCGGTGAGGCGGTTGAGCGGGATGAGGAGGCGCGGGTTGAGCGAGCAGGAGATTTGCTGCTCGTGCTTGCACTCGGGCGTGATTTGCAGCATGCACCTGTAGCGAAGGACTGGCTCGTCTCCACGTACCAGGTGAAAGCCGAGGCCGGCGCCGGTCATCTGCCCGGGGCCACCGCAGTGTCGGCAGCGCGGGATGCCGTGCCGGTCGTACTCATCGCGATCCACTTCCTCGCGCGTCTTGATCGTGCTGTGTCGCCGCCACGGGAAGACCGACGCAATACCGAGCTGCGAGTTGAGCGCGAACACTGGGCTGATGGAGTAGCCGCGATCGCCTGCAACGCGGTCGGGGTAGGAGCCGCTGGCCGTGCGAGCCTGTTCGAGCAGCTCCGGGTAATGGCTGCCCTCGGACTCATCAGCGGCGATTGCGCGAACGGCGATCGGCGCGCCGATGAACACGTCGACCGCTGCCATCAGCAGGCCGCCGACCCAGAAGTCCTTGTCGTAGCTGCGGGCACCCGAGCTCGCGTCGCGGTTGCGGTAGATGTGGCCGTGCTGCAGGTAGTAGCGCGGCCCCTCGGGGAGAAGCTCGCGCCGCGGGTCGTCGGCTGGCAGCTCGCGCAGCCGATTGTCCAGCTTCCCGCCCGCCTCGGTTAGCTCGGGCGCCTTTTCCGCGTCGCGATGGCGACCCTTCTCCACTGTTTCGCCGGTGGCGGTCTTGAGCCTCTTTGGGAAGCGCGGCAGCCCCCGGCAGGCGTCGCGGTCGGGGCAGCAGTGCACGAGCCGCGCGTGCGCCTGGTAGGAGGTCGCATCAAAGGAGACGTCCTGACCGATGCGGTCCTCGTGGCGCTTCGCGTGCGCGATCACGAGATCGCCAGCCTCGCGTATCGCGTCGGCGACGCCGGCCCGCTCCAGCTCATCGAAGCGCAGCCAGACGGTCTGGTAGCAGGGGGCCCACTCGCCGAAGCCGGCTTCGCGCCAGACTTGCGATGAGCGCCAGCGCGCGCAGAAGCGCTGAACGCGTGTCTCGCCCGAGAAGACGTAGGCGAGGTACAGGAGCGCCCAATCGCCCGGCTCACGATCACGACCCATGTCGTGCTCGAAGGCGCGCACGCGGTCGCGGACCGGGGCGAGGAACTGCGGGTAGCACTTCAGCTCGCGTACGAGCCAGACCGGGTCAATCGCCTCGGGATCGTCCGCGAACGCGCACGCGCCCGGCAGAGTCTCCACGGGCCGCTCGAAAGCCGCCCGGCGAGAGTTCGCTCGTGTCCTTCGCATCGTTGCTGCCGCCGCCACTCACAAGTAACGATGGGGCCGCGGCCGCTTCTGACCGGGAATCTGGCTCATCATCTCTGACTCATCAGCCTTGATGACTTATAGCCAGAGCTGCGGACGGAACCGGCCTACTCGTGCGGGCGTGGCATCCTCTTGGTCTTGTCCGCGATCGACGATCTGCATCAGGCGCTGTTCGGCTCCTTGCCGCCGAAGCAGGGAGCGGCCTACGAGCGCCTGACAGCCGTAGTCCTTGCGGTCTTCGGCTGGACTGACGTCCAGCACGACACGCGTGAGGCGAAGCCAGGCAAGCGGGCAAAGCACCAGCTCGACGTGACGGCCCGGCACCCGACTGGACTGGTCAAGCGCCTGATCGTGGAGTGCAAGGACTGGGACAGGAAGGTCGGGAAGGGCACCCTCGACGCCCTGGTCGGCGTTCTCGGTCAGCTTGACGTGAAAGACGGCGCCGTCGTGACGACCAAGGACTTCACCAAGGGCGCGAGGGCCGTCGCCGCCGACAACGACATCGCGCTCGTCGTCATTCGACCGTTCGACCCCGAGGATCCGACGCCGTACGTCAAGAGGATCGTGCTGACGATCAACGCGCTCTTCAGCGTGCCGCCCACCTTCCGCGTCGAGACTTCGCAGGACGCGCCACCGAATCTACGGACAGGCGTGAGCTCCGAGACGCGCTTGCTTCACACCGACGGTTCGCCAGCAGAGTCGTTGGCTGAGCTGATGGCGGCCAATCACGGACCGCCGCTGCAAGAAGGAACCTACCCGCACAGCGTGACCTTCGAGGACGGGCGGCTTCTTCCCGTCGATGATGGCGACCCGATCCCACTCCGAGCGATCGCATGGACCGAGACGGTTGTTAGCAGCCCAACGACGATCGTCAAGGAAGCGGAAGGCAAGCCCGTCCTGGTCGTGCAGCAGCTCGACGAGCATGGAGACGTCGACAACGGACGGATCGTCGTGGACTGGCAGCTATTCGCCTGGGACATCGACGGCGCCGGGAACGTCACCCCGCGCGGGCAGCTAGTGCCAGAGTAACCCGGCGTCGGCGCGCGGCGATCGTGCCGAGTCGAGCTGCGCGCTGCCGCTCGTGTGCTGGGGGAAGCGTCGTGCGCTCAGGCCGCTGGATGCGCCGATTGAGCCTGCCATGGCTGCTCGAAGACGGCCATCCAGTTGTACTGGAAGACCGGTTCGAGCTGGACCATGCTGCTCGCAGTCAGGAGGTTGAAGACGGGCTTGAATACTTCGCCGATGACGTCGATGGCTTCGTGCAGGTCGCCAAGGGTGAGCGTGACGACGTCGCGGCCGGCGCGATGATCGATGTGCGCGATGTGCCGGTCCACGTAGTGGGTTACGTCCTTGGCGGCGTGAGTAAGCCGTTCGAGGTGACGCGCTGGTATCTCGGGATCGAGATGGGTCCCGACGGTGCCGCCCCACTGGTCACGCCACCAGCGTTGCGCCTCGACCAGTAGAAGCTCGTCGTGGTCAGGCCATTGTCCGATCCACCATTCGGGCGTAATGCGATGCGCGTTGCCCTTGATCTCGGTGAGTATCCGGCCGAGGCTCGCGGATTGCTTGTCCGTGTCGGCTTGGCGTCGGATTGCGCTGGCCTGCGTGGTCGTATACGTGTGGCTCATGAACTGCCACCAGTGCGACTCGGGGAGCGTGTCGTTGGCGGCGAGCATCTGCTGCACTGATCGCCACATCGACCGCCGTGAATGCATGCCGATCACGTCCGGCTCGATTAGCTCGCGGAGCCAGCGCTGCCACTTATCCAGCTGCTTGTCGGACACGCGGACATGTTGACCTGGCGCGGAGACGGCACGCGCGTGCCCTCATTGGCCCCTGGCTGACGGTGCGTCCTGCGACAGCGCGGTGGAGTGATGCCCCTCGATCAGGCAACCGGCGATCGCCGGCTACTGCTTACGCCAGAACGACGCCGCGTCTGGCGGATGCGGCCGGCGCTGGTCGAGCACAAGCCACTCACGCCACTCGTCCTCGATCAGCTCCTCCACCTCGACGCCGAGCGCGAGGGCGCAGTTGGCGAGCAAGCGGATCGACGGGTCGCTCAAGCGACCGTGCTCAAGGCGCCAGTACGTCGCGGTCGAGATGCCGGTCGCGTCAGCCATCTCCTCCTGCGTCACGCCGCGGCGCACGCGCGCCTGAGCGAGCTTGGTTTGCGCGGTCGCGGTCACGGGTCGTCGCACGCGGTAAGGCATCGCGATCGCACGCTAGCGACACCGGTCGCTGCCCGCGATGCCTCATCTCGGTCCTTGCAGGGACTTAGGCTCACGGGATGAGCACGAACCGCGCCCGCTACACCGACACGGAGCTGCTCGACGCCGTGCGCGAGATCGCGCTCCTCGAAGCGCCTAACGCACCGGAGAGTCTCTCGCAGCCGCGCTACGACGCGGGGCGCACTCGGATCGCCGACACCTACCCCGACCTGCCGACCGCGCGCGCGATCTACATGCGCCTGAACTCGGGCACGCAGGGAACCGTCCCATGGTCATCACTCGTGAAGGCCGCGGTCACGGGCGAGGCATCGGAACGACAAGCGATCGCGGCAGCCCGCCGCGCCAATCCCGACGTACCAGTCGACGAACACCTCGTCTTCTTCGCGCTAAACCTGGCGGCGAAGGAGCTCGCCTCGCGCTCACCGTCACCAGACCAGTACGACGCGCTCGTCACGAGGCTGCGCCACAGACGGCGCCACGCGCTCGCCAAGCTGCTACCGACCGCCAACCAGCTCGCAACGTTCGCCGGAGGCTGGAACGAAGCGCTGATCCTGGCCGGTCTCGTCTCACGCGCCCCCGCCGGCGGCCACCGGGCCGACCCGTCACGATGGGAGGACGGGCAGCGCCCGGTCTCAGTGACCGAGGGGATACATCTGTTTCTCGCCACGCAAGGTCGCCTTCCCTCACGCGACGAGCTTCGCGCGTTCGCCTCCAAGGTCAACTTTCGCCTCTCCGAGACCCCACGACGACCGTGGCAAGCGCACTCTGCGGACGCAAGACAAGCATGGATCAACCTTGGTCGATGGTGGCCGGCGCGATCGCTTCCACGAGCTAGTCGACCGGCCCTCTACGAGCCGCTACCCGATGATCTGCCGGACGACCTGGCGCTCCAGCGCCGGAACCGCTGGGCCGACATCACCGTCTGCGCCCGAGCGCTCAACGATTACTGGGACACGCTCCCGCCCGGCACCGAGCCCAAACAGAAGCCCTACGGCGTCTGGGCCGTGGACCGCGACGCACCGGCTCCAAGCCGGTTCCAACAACACGGAGGCTTCAGCGCCGTCCGCGAACACGCCCGCGCCCTACGACGCGCTCGTGTGTCGGACGCCGAGCTATAACAAAATCCGTTATAGCGTGTAACAGAATCTGTGATAGTCGCGAGCGCCGGACGCCACCGCTCCGCTAGCGCCACTGGCCCCGCGATCACGTTCGGTAGAGGCTTCCGAGCCGTGCGGCGTGCAGTCGTTGCCGATCGGCGACCAAGTCCTTGGGCGCACGGCAGCATCAAGGCTCAATGATAGACTCGTTTCGGCCGATAACATTGCGAAAATCGCAAGTGCGGACGCCGCCTTGAGCGAGCATGGAGGGGATGATCGTGGCGTATCGGAGCGGAGAAGAGATTGGAGCGTGCATCACTGGTCTTCGTGAGGAACGCGGCCTTGCACAGGCGAGTCTTGCTCAGGAGCTCGAACTCGACCCATCTGTGCTGTGCAGGATCGAGAAGGGCGAACGAGGGCTTGGCGCAGGCGAAGTCATGCGCATCGCCGACTTCTTCGGCGTATCTGTGGACTCCATTCTGCGTGCCGAGGACGGAGCTTTCGTGCTCAGGGCCGATGTGGACAACGACGATGTTCGGCGCGCGCTGGCCAAGTTCGACCGCGACATCGACGCATTCCTCTCCTTTGAAGCCGCCGTGAGGTAGGTGGGGCCGGTGCCCGCGGTTCAGGCCCGTGATGAGGCTGTCCTCGCGGCGCGTGAGGCGCGCACTCGGCTCGGCGTTGGTAACGAGAGCCGCATTCCGGATCTCCTAAAGCTCATCGAGGAGACAGCCGGCATCCCAGTGTTCTTGGAGCACCTGCCGGCAGGTCTCTACGGCGCTTACCGGCTCCGCGAAGGTCGTCCCTACATTCTCGTATCGGCGTCTGTCGCTGTCGTGCGGCAGAGGTTCACTCTCGCGCACGAATACGGGCATCATTGTCTCCGGCACGGATCATTAGTTGATGATGAGAAGACCATCGAGGGCAAGACCCGCGATCCTAAAGAGGTCCAGGCGAATTACTTCGCCGCCGAGTTCCTCGCGCCAATGCCCGCTGTCAGGAACTGGATGGAAGCGCACCAGAGCACCGTAGGTGACCTAGAGGTCGTTGTGCGCCTCGCTGACGCGTTCGGGATATCGGCAGCAGCCGCACGTATCCGCCTGGAAACTGACAGGTACTTGTCACCTCGACTGTCGAAAGAGCTGAAACGCCAAATCGATGCGGGAGCGCACAAGCAACTGGAGACGAGACTCGGACTTGGTGAGCTGACCGATGAACTCTGGCGAGCGCAGTCCAATCTGCCCCGCAAGCCCGCGGCAATGCTCGATAAGGCCCTTAGGGCATACGAGAGAGGCTACGTGAGCCTCGCGCGCGCGTCCCAGATGCTCGAAATGGACTCAGACGCTCTTGCGGACGTCGTGAACGAGCGGGGCATCGTTCCTCTCACGGACGACGATCCCGACTACAGCACGGGCGAGGACTGTGCAGAGTAATGGAGCGGACAGGCGATTGGGAGCGTGTCTTCGTCGATACGGCGTGCTTTGTCGCGTTCGCCGAGGCGGGTCACTGTGTCGCCCTTAGCCGGTATCTCGGCAGCAAACTCCGGATAACAACTGACGTCGAAACGGAGCTCAAGCGCCGGCGCGAGGAGGAAATCCGTCTCCTATGTCTCCAGACCCGGTGGCCTCCTGAGGGAGCTGTCGGCCTCCCCACGTCCGTAGTCGATGAAGCCCGCCGACTCATTGATCTCAGCCACGACGAACACGATCACCCGGACAAGAACTCGGGCGAAATCACTACCGTTCTCGCCGCGGAGGTTGACGGCGCGGCACTGATAGTCCTCGAAGATCGCACCGGCAAACGGCTGGCTAGAGACCGTAACGTCAGGCGTCTCTCGACGGCGCAGCTTGCTGCAGAGATGACGGCTGCCGGGGCGCTAACCGAGGATGAGGGTTTGGCGGTGTTCAGCCGCTGCATCGAAGACCCGGATAAGGTCGCGACGGCGTGGCGGGCAACGCTTCGGGAAGCTCGGGAAGCACACAACGCGCCACGTCCGACGGGTCGAGGCACACGCGTGCAGAGTTAGACGACGGCGCGCCACGCTTGTGGACGTAGAGTTGCGAGCCCGCGCGCCCTCGACGACAAGATTCCGGGCCTGCGGTTTCCGGCGAACGGTGCGCCCACCGACCGTCGCTGCAGCTCGCCAGGCCCAGCCGGTCATATCAACCGGCAGCTCGCCAGGCTCAGCCGGTCACATCAACCGTGATGCTCGGGCCTGTGATCGACGGGTAGTTCGGGTCCGTCGAGGTGTAGCTCGTCCCGATCGTGTACGTACCGTCCTGCGACGGCGTGAAAGTGCATTCGCCGAAGGCATCGCCGACGTAGTCCGCGGAGGCGGTGCAGTTCGTGGAGGCGGATGGCTGCTCGTCGGTCAGCGTGCCGTCGTCGGGATCGAGACTGAAGGCGATCGAGCCTGCGCCGATCGGGTCGCTCCCCAATGAACCTTCCGCGTACGCGCCAAGCTCCACTGACTGGCCGAGCGTGAGCGGGATTGGTGGCCCATACGGGTACGGCCCTGTGCTCCAGTGAACGGGCGTCGGGATGATCGAGCCGCCTTGCCAGACGACCGTCGCCGACGGCGGCGGCGTGTACGTGCCGCTCACGGCGCCGGTGAGTCTGGGTGTGCTCGCCTCCCACGTGGTCGTGACTTGCTGTTGCTGCGCAACGCCCCACGGACTCACGGTCTGCTCGCCGACGCTCTGCCCGCCGGGGTAGGTGATCGTGAACGACGTCGGCTGGCCGGTCAGGGCGAGCGCGCACGATGAGGTCTGCCCGGACACGGTGGCTTCGCAGGAGTCCCCGAGCTGGTCGGTGATCCCGACTTGCGTGGCGCCACCCCACTGGCCGTCGGTGAGGGCGACCTGAGCGCTCTGATTGGACACCGTGGCCGCGATCGTCGCGGTGTCTCCGGGCCAGGCTGAGGTCGTCGTGGTCGGGGCGAGCGCGGGTGGCTCGATGTCGAGCGTGGTCGTCTCGCCCGTCGCAGCGGCGTTCCCGACGCCGGAGGAGTAGCTCGTGATGAGGTCGTAGGAGCCCCAGGCCGGCACCGTGAGCGTGCAGCTCGCCGTCGTGATCGTGCCGCCGACGTTCGCTTCGCAGCCGCCGGCGTCAGAGACGGAGGCGTGGACATAGACCTGGAGGGTCAGCTCCCCATCCGGCAGCGCACCGCCGGACTCGTCGGTCGCCGCGTACGTGAACGTGACCGGGATCGGCGGGGGCTGCGGCGCGCTAACGGCGAGCGTGTAGCTCGGGTCTATGAAGGCGCGGACGACCTGTGCCGCCGGGACGCTCGCACCGGATGGACTCGTGCCGCTCGTGCCGCTCGATCCAGTGCTCGGCTTCTTCGCCTTCCCGACCCACACGCATCTGATGACCTTGTGACCGTGCTTGCGCGTGCTCTCGCGCTTGTAACCGCTCTTGCACGAGTGACCGGGCCTCGGCGTGTACGACGGATGTGCCGCGATCGCCGGCACGGCCGCGGCGGCGAGCAGCAACAGCGAGACGACGCAAACGACCAGGACTCGCTTCCGCCTCGCGCGGCCAGGCCCGACGCTCGCCACGGGTGCGCTCATGGCAAGCACCACGATAGACCTCCGCAGAGCAGCCGACGGGTGCTATCCGTGACCGGGCCAGGCGCCAAAGCGAAATATGGCCGGCGGCACACCCTCGGCGCCTATGGTTTCGAACATGAAGGTCATTGACTACGTTCGCGACGAGCAAGGCGCACCGGTCTTCGAGGGCTATGCCTTCGAGGACGAGCTCTCCCGCGACCGTGAGCTCCGCTGGGTAAGCGTCGTTATCGAGCTGACGCCGGCGGAGCTGGCGTCGGCGCTCGATCTCATCGCCACTGATTGGCCCGAGTTCGAATTCCGTCAAGACGACCAGCTCGTGCTGCAGTCCGTCGACTACCACGGCGACGGCGCTGAGTCCGATCTGCTGCAGGATCGGAAGAGCCATGAGCGATTCCTAGCGCTCGGACAGCGTCTGCAAGAGCTCGCAGCCAGCAAATAGCCAAGCCGCCGCGCCGCCCGCACCTCGCGCTACGGTGAGTTCGTGGCCAAACGGGATCACGGCCCTCGGGCGCAGACCATCGAGTTCGAAGGCATCGCGTTCGTCGATCTCATTCAAGATCGGCCGCTTGACTGGCCCGCGCCGCACCGTGAGCTGCTGAAGAACCCGAGCGCGGCCGACTACGTGTGGCGTCGTTTGCAGTACGTGCTGGGCCTGCCCAACCCTCACTCGTTCGCGCCGCAGCCCGTGACGCTCACCGAGGCCGAGCAAGTGCTTCTGCAGCGCTTCATTGACCACACCGCAAGGATCGCGGACACGACACTGATGAGCGCAAAGGACAGTTGGCGGGTCAGCGCTCCGTTCCCCGACGTTCCGCCGCAGCTCGAAACTGAGTTCTCCGACCTCGATGTCACCACCGGCTTCATGGCACTTCTCCGTCAGTGCGTAGCGGACGGCGAGGAAGCCAGCTTCCCCGTCCTCCGGAGAATCGTCGAGCGTGGCCTTCACGAAGCCGGCGACGATGCGTCGCTTGAGACCGCCCAGACGTGGCGGCGTGCGCACGCGCGGCTGCTCAACCATTCGGTCGAAGTCCTGGTCCAGCAGCGGCTGATCGCGGAAGGCAGGATGCCAGGAGAGTTGATCGAGGCGAGCGGCAAGCGACGGTCGACCGTGATCGCCGACCCAGCCCCTCCGCTCCAGCTACTTCAGACGTTCTGGTATGCCGACCAGCTCCACTTCGGAGAGCAACACCGCGAAGCCCTTGCGCTGATCCGCCGCGACCCAATGCAAGAAGCGATCGCGGAGCTCGCCGCACGACGGGTCGGCGTGGAGCTCGCGAACTTCTACCTCGGCTATTCGGTCATCGCGGAACGCGTGCTCAGCGTTGCTCAGCCAGCAGCCCGAGCCGGTTGACGCGTGGGGCATGGGTTGTCGCCCGCTTAGGCGGCGAGCCAACCGAGCGTGTATCCACGACCGGGTACGCCGACGAATGCGGGGTGGCTGCGCAGGAGCTGTCGCGTACCTGTGAGCGAGAGAGTGGAGCCGCGAGTCGCGACGAGCTTGTGGACCTCGTGGCTTGGTACCGGCTCGTCGTGACCGACGAGAACACGAGCGATCGCGGCCTCGTTAGCGATGTCGTCGGTGTCGATCGCGACGATGTACTTGTCCAGTTCGGCTTGTAGTTGGCTGCGCTTCATTGCAATCGGTGCGGTTGTCTCGCTGACCGTAATAGCCGCGCTAGCGACCGCGGCCCTGAGCTTCTCGGCACCGGCGCGCATCTGCGGGCGAGCGAATATCCAGGAGCCGACGAACAGCCCGAACAGGAACCCAAGCGCGAGCGGCGATCGTTGCCACAGCAGACGCCCTCCGGCGAACAAGGCCACGGGGGGCAGGCCCACGCTGACACCGACCATCTGCCCTATCGCGAGCAGGACCGGCTCCTCCTCTGCCAGCTCGCCGAGCAGCATGAGGATCGCGAGCCAGTCGTCAGCACCGTAGCCGTGGTCAGTGTGATGGTGGTCGCGCGACAGCAGGATTGACGATTCAAGAAGCGCCGCAAGGTAGATGGCTGGTGCGTCTTCGGGGTCGGCGCCGGCAACGCCTGCAAGCCAGTCGATCGTTGTCGCATATCGAGGGTCGAGGGTCCACTCGGGAAGGTCAACGAAGCGAACGAGTGTGCAGTGGACGTTCTCCCACACTTGCAACGCGACCTCCGCGTCGATCGGGTTCGCGCCGCTCTCCGCGACGCGCGGCAAGTGCTTCACCACCTTGTCCTCGATATGGCTGGGCGTGACCAGCACAATCGCGCCCATCTCCGCTAGTGCGGTGAGCATCGTCCAGCCGTCACGCGCCCAGCGCAGCACGTCCGAGATCAGGATGTGGGCGTCAACGACGACTGGGCGCGGGCGCAACCACGACGGCGTCGAGACGATCGCCATCAGCACGTTGAGCCACTCTTGCTGCTGTCCACGGTGGGAGCTGGACTCCATAAGACAAGGGTAGAGATTCTCGGACCAGTGACCGCGACCTGGGGTTCGCAGTACGCTTGGCGCCCGGAGGTTGCAGGGTGCGAGTAGGAATCCATCGCCTCGATCACGGCGCCGCCAGCGGCGCGCGCTTCCCCTTGCACCGCTCGTCCGGCTGTGATCCTGAGCCCAGGCGGTCAAGCCGCCGGCGTCTGAGGGCCTTCGCGTTGATGAAGCCCATCGTGATCGCCGGCGCCGCGCTGTCCGCGCTCGCGCTCGCGGCGTGCGGATCGAGCAACGGCCCCGCTTCCTTCGTTGGTAGGGCCTCGAACGCCGCGTTCTTCATCCAGTGGACCAGGAACGGGAGCCAGCTCAGCGGCTCGATGGAGGAAGCGATCCTGCAGAACGACCAGTCCGGTAGCTCGACCCCCAACTCGGTCAGTAGCACCAACTACTCCTTGACGGGCACGATCAGCGGGTCAGGCGTCACGCTCTCCCTCGATCAAGGAGGGGGCAACCTGACGGGGACGCTGAACGGCAATCAGTTGGCGCTGAGCTTCCCCGGCCAGAACAGTGGCGTCATCACGGTCGATCTGACCGGCGGCATCGCCTCGGGCTTCAATCGGGATGTCGCCGATCTTCAGGGCCAGGCTACGCGCGCCAACAACCAGACTCAGCGAGCTCAGGCCGCTCAGCAGACGGCTCAGCAGGTCTATAGCGACGCGCAAGCCGTCGCCACCGACCTGAGCGACCTTCAGTCCTATGTCTCGGAAGCGAACGGGACCAGCACCCTGGCCTCCGATCTCGCGCAGACGCGCACCGATCTCGCGCAGACCCTGACTGATCTGCAGCTGGTGCAGAGCGAGGTCGGTCAGAACGACGATGGTGGCGGCACCCTCTGCGCGAACGCGGGAGCGGTCAGCTCGGACGCTAGCGGCGTGCAAAGCGACTACGCCGGGCTGCAGAGCGATCACTCCGGCGTGCAGAGCGACGCCTCGGGCATCACGCCAGCCATCAAGCAGCTTCAGCAGGACAACGCGATACTCGACAACGGTCGCGCGACCGAGTCAGCCGACGTGCCGACGGGCGCGCCGACCGATGCGCAAGTGGCCGCCGCGATCAAAGCGGCGAACGCGAAGCTCAGCGGTGAGTACAGCGCCGTTGATAGCGCGCTCACGCAGGGCAAGCAGATGGTCAGCACCGCGAACGGTTACGCGAGCACGGCTGAGGCGGACTGCAACTCAGCCGAAGCGAGCGGCTGAGAGCGCGCCGTAGCTTCCTCGACATCCTGTACACATACCTCAGGTTCTCGGGTATGCCGGCCCGAATGAGGGAAGCTGGCCCAGCGCGAGGGAAGGCTCTAGCGAGAGTGGTCAGAAGTCGTCGCGTACGAGCCGCCACCCCCTCGGGCGACGTCATGGGCTGCTCAGAGTACGCGCCGGTGCTGACGTCGCCGCGAGCGCGCGTAACCTGCTCGCATGACGTTCAGAGCTTGCATCGTCTGCGGTCAACCGGCCGATACGCGCGAGCACCTCCTGCCCGCATGGCTCTCGGGGACGCTCCCGTCAAGCGAATCAGTGCCGATCAGTCAGGTCTTTCGAGACGGTGACGAGACGGTAGGAGAGCGCGACTGGCAGCGCCGCCCGTACCAGGAGCGCGCACACCTGCTGTGCCGGCGCTGCAACAACGGCCCGCTCTCACAGCTTGAGGGGCTCGCGAAGCCGATCCTTGAACCAATGCTCCAGGGCGCGGACGTCGAAATCGGTCCAGATGAGCAACGGACGCTCGCTGCATGGGCGGTGAAGACGATCGCGATGCTGGAACACGGCCAGGGCGCGCCGTGGCCGGCGTTGATGTCGGCAGATGAACTCCGCTACGTGGTCGAGCACGGCGAGCCGTCCCAGAACGTGCTTGTCCTAGTCGCGTCGTGCCTCGAACCGAAGGCCCACATGACGAACCTTCACGGCACGCACATGGAAGTCACCGATCACGACGACGAGACGAGCACCGGCGTCGCCCAGATCGGGACGCTCGTGGTGGGCCGCGTCGTGCTCCAGGTCATCTACGCCGCAGGCCTGCCCGGTCTGCCGCAGGCCTTCGCGCTTGACGAGCGCCCAACCATTGCTCTCCTCTGGCCGTTCGTCGAATCGTTCATCTGGTGCGACCGCGAGAGCGCGAGCCTCAACGACGAAGCCCTCGCCGACTTCGAGGTCGCGATACGAGCGGCGCTGACGTCCGTCGCCTCGTAGCCTCCGGTGACACCACTCACCGTGACCGACTTCCGCACCGACACGCGCGAACGCGGCCCGCGTTCGATGGCCGACTGGCACAACGCGATCGCCTTCTACACGCGTCTCAGTGCGCTCGGACTGTCGCCGGAGCTCGTGGCCGCAACGGACGAGGAACTCGTGTCGCGCTGGTATCAGCCGCTGTGGGACTGGCTTGCCGAGAACCCCGCCGAGCTCAACCCGATGGGTCGATTGGTTGTCGCGCGCGTGAAGGAGTTACATGGGCACGGCATCTGCCATCGCGACCTGCACGACGGCAACATCGTCGTACGGGAAGGAGTCCCGCTCTTCATTGATCTGGAATTCGCCACGAATAGCGACCCACATCGCCCGTGCTACGACCTGTACGGACCCGAGCCTTCCGGCGTTGCGGTGCCGCAACGACACGCCGAGCAGGTAGGCAGCCCCAACGAGAACGGTGTGTGGTGGGACAACGCCGCGCACCGAAAGCTCGCCAGCATCTTCGGCCCCGCGATCGACCTCGGCTCGCGCGTCACGTCTTGAAAGGCGGGCGTCGGCAAAGAAACGGCGCCGTGCTAGCGACGCCGTTTCCCAGAAGGTGCGGGGATCCTGACCCCATTGCACGACTACTGATCAGTTTACGCCATCTCGCAACGGTGTCGGGCGAATTTGGCATTCGCGGCGGTAGCTTCGGTCCGGCGCTCTCCACGGAACCATATGAGCGGACGCCATCTCTTTCTTGAGTCTCCTGAGCCGCGGTCCGCTAGCACGGATACTCCGCGACCCTTGTGGCGCTACCTCGCTGAAGCCCCGTCCGCGGCACGGCCCAGGCCGCACTCCGGATTCTCTGAGGTCGCGGACGGGCGACCGGCAATTTTCCCGCCCACGCCAACTCGCTAGCGCGCTATGCCCTCGCTATGAGGACGATGACGGCCATGAGTTGGAGGATTTGGATGACGAGCATCACCACGGTGAGTTCGTACATCCCTGTTCCTTCTGTTTTCTTTCCGTCTCATGGCTGGGCATTCTGCCTTGTCGGAGCCCCGGGTGTTCGTGCCTCGGAGAGGCTAAGCCGCTAAGTGCAGCCGATACGAAGTGGGTCCATCTCATTCCGACGCTGCGCGGCGAGGCCACCACACGGTCGATAATGGACCTGAGAACGTTCAGTGAAGTCCTGAGAGCCAGCGCTCAAAGTCCCACCCGGCGGGCGCTTTCGACTTCTTAGAGGTCTCCCTCCAGACGCTCAGTTCCGCGGATCTCGACGAGCGGCCCTGCGGGCCGCTCCTCTCGACCGCGGGGGTGACAGACCAGAACCCAGACATCACCTGATCAACAACCAGAAGAAGAACAACCAACCCAAACAAAACCGTCTCCGTCAAAATCGGTCCGGCTCAGGCTGCCCATCGCTAGCCGGCAAACGCGTCACACCGCACGCCCTGCGCCACACCAACGCGATGCTGCTCAAAGCCAACGCCGTCGACATCGCCACGATCGCCCTATGGCTCGGACACGAGAGCATCAAGACCACCCAGATCTACCAGCACGCCGACCCCGCGCTCAAAGAACAAGCAATCGCGAGAACCGCCCCGCTCGGCACCCCGCCCGGCCGATACCAACCCAACGACAAGCTCCTCGCCTTCCTCCAAGGCCTCTGATTATGCCGAGCAGCTAACCAACAGAAAACGCCACAACCAGGCAAATCGTCTGCCGCGTCACCCGCATCGGCATAACCACCCGCTCGGCATGAAGCCCGTTATGCCGACAGCGGCATAACTGGTCAAACGGGACACCCGAAAGCCCGGAAACACTCGGCGCGCAACGCCGCCAAACCCGTCCCGATAGCCGATCCTTTCACGTGGCACGCTGCTGCGGCGGCTACCGGCATGCCGAGGGTGCCGCAACGCTCGCTCGTGCGCGGGATTGTTGCTCGTGTCGGGTGGGGCGATCGCCTTGGCGATTGGCAGCGGCGCGTATGAACTGAAAGTGGGTCTGCTCGCCAACGTTTTCGCCACAATACGCCGCGTCACTATCTAGGGACATGAGCGAGGGAGCACGATGAGCCAGACTGATCCGTCACCGCCGTCACCGGCCGCTCGCGCCGTCGAGTTGACGAAGACGTATGGCAAGGGCGATGTCGTCGTCCGGGCGCTGGACGGCGTGAGCGTCGAGTTCGAGCGCGGTCGCTTCACCGCCGTGATGGGCCCGTCCGGGTCGGGGAAGTCCACGCTGATGCACTGCATGGCAGGGCTGGACTCACCCACGTCGGGGCACACCTTTGTCGGCGACGGCGAGATCGGGCTGCTCGATGACGCCGACCTGACCGAGCTGCGCCGCGACCGGATCGGCTTCGTGTTCCAGTCGTTCAACCTGGTACCCATGCTGACGGCGGGCGAGAACATCACGCTTCCCGCCGACCTCGCGGGGGCCAAGGTCGACCGGGCGTGGTTCGACTATCTCGTCGGCGCGCTCGGCATTGCCGACCGGCTGTCGCACCGTCCAAGCGAGCTTTCCGGTGGCCAGCAGCAGCGCGTCGCCTGTGCCCGGGCGCTGATCCGCCGGCCTGATCTGATCTTCGCCGACGAGCCCACCGGCAACCTCGATTCGAGCGCGTCCACCGAGCTGCTGGCGTTCCTGCGCCGCTGCGTTGACGAACACGGCCAATCGATCGTGATGGTGACCCACGACCCGCGCGGGGCGGCCTACGCCGACCGGGTCGTATTCCTCGCCGACGGCACGGTGGTGGGAGAGCTCGTCTCGCCGACAGCCGACTCGGTACTCGAACAGACGATGAAGCTCGGCAACTGAGATGCGGAGGGTCACCGTCAGGGGCCTCCTGACTCGCAAGCTGCGTTTGGCGCTGACCGCGCTCGCGATCGTCGCGGGGGTGATGTTCGTATCGGGGACGCTGATCCTCACAGACACGCTCCATCACACGTTCGACGCGCTGGTCGGCAACGTCTACAGCAAGATCGACTTCCAAATCCGCGGCGACGCGACGCTTGGCAAGGGCGCCTACAGCGGTGCCGACAGCACCACCGACCGCAAGCCGATCCCTCAGTCGATCGCCGCCGCAGTCCGCCGCCTGCCGGGAGTGGCGTATGTCAACGGGTCCGTCGAGGGCTACGCCCAGTTCGTCCAAGGCGCCTCCAACGACATCGGCAACGGCGGTCCGTCAGCGCTCGGCTTCTCGTTCGACCCCAACAAGCAGCTGTCGGTTCTGCACCTGGCCGCGGGCAGGCCGCCGACCAACGCACACGACGTGGTGATGGACAAGGAGACGGCGACGAAGTACCACTTCAGGGTCGGCGAGCGGGTCCGCGTGCTCCTGACCGGACCGTCACAGACGTTCACGATCACCGGCATCGTGACCTTTGGCGGCGACAACGACCTGGTCGGCGACACGCTGGCCGGCTTCTACCTGCCGACGGCGCAGGCGCTGTTCAACACCCGCGGGTACTACGACGCGATCGACGTCCTGTCAAAGCCGGGGGCCGACAGGGCCCGGCTGCGGCGGGCGATCGAGAAGATCCTCCCGCGGGGCGTGCAGGTCGTCAGCGGTCAGACGGTCGTGAACGAGGAGACGAACCTGATCAACAGCGACCTGTCGTTCTTCTCGACGGCGCTGCTGGTGTTTGCCTTCATCTCGCTGTTCGTCGGCGGCTTCACGATCGTCAACACCTTCGCGATCACGGTCGGTCAGCGGACGCGGGAACTGGCACTGCTGCGCGTGGTCGGTGCCAGCAGGCGACAGCTGTTCCGCTCGGTGCTGGGAGAAGCCGCGCTGACGGGCGCCGTCGCCTCGCTGATCGGGCTCGGACTCGGGGTCCTGGCAGCGCTCGGCCTCGTGGCGCTGCTGAAGGCGTTCGGCATCACGCTGCCCGCCGCGCCACTGGTGTTCAAGTCCCGAACAGCCGTGGTCGCCATCGCCGTCGGCGTCGGAGTGACCGTGGTGTCGGCGATCGGCCCGGCGCGGCGCGCCGTGCGGATCCCGCCGGTGGCGGCGCTGGTCGACCATCGCGAGGACCAAGATGAGTCGCTACGCGGGCGTGCCATCGCCGGCAGCCTGGTCGCGCTCTGTGGCCTGTGCGCCGTGCTGGCCGGCGTGAGCAAGCCGGCGATCCTGCTCGTCGGGCTCGGCGCGTTGGCCGTGTTCATCGGCATGGGCATGCTGGCGCCGCTCGTGGCCCGGCCGCTGGCTGGTGCGCTCGGGCGCCCGCTGGCGTCGGCGCTCGGGGCCGCGGCAAAGCTGGGACGGGAGAACTCGATGCGCAGTCCGCGCCGGACCGCCCAGACCGCTGCCGCGCTGATGGTGGGCCTGGCGCTCGTGTCGACGATCGCCGTCTGGGGCGCGTCGGAAGCCAAGACAGCGACGAGCGACGTCGACAGCGCGGTCAACGCGAACTACATCATCGGCGGCACCGTCAGCGGCTCGACGGTCCCCGCCATCTCCCGCATGGCGGGGGTGACGGCGGTGACCACCGTGTACAGCGGGCAGTTTGCCTTCCGAGGCGCACTGTCGACCGTGGGGGCGGTCAGCGCGGCAGACCTCCCGCAAACGGTCAACCTGGTCATGACCGCCGGCCGAGGCGCACCGGCTCTGGCCGCCGGTGAGCTGCTGATCGACGCGACAACGGCGAACGCCGACCACCTCAGCGTCGGCTCGACGGTATCGGTCACCTTCGCCCAGACGGGGCAGGAGACGATGCGCATCGGCGGCATCTTCAAGCCCAACCCGCTGATCGGCCACTACCTCGTCGGCGCTGGGTTCTTCGTCTCGCACTTCCACGCTCCGCTGCCGGTGGCGCTCCTGGTAAGGACGACGCCCGGCGCAGCCAGCCGCGTCGGACGGGCATTGCACAGAGCCTTCAACCCATACCCCGTTTCGGTCCAGACCCGCGCCCAGTTCGAGCGCCAGCAGCAGACCAACATCAACCAGCTGGTCGACCTCGTCTACGCCCTGCTCGCGCTGGCCATCATCGTCGCGCTGATCGGTGTCGTCAACACGCTGATGCTGTCGGTGTTCGAGCGCACCCACGAGATCGGCCTGCTGCGCGCGGTCGGGATGAAACGCCGTCAGGTCCGCTCGATGATCCGCTCGGAATCGGTGATCATCGCGCTGTTCGGCGCCGTCGTCGGCGTGATCATCGGAACCGGACTGGGCGTGGCGATGGTCTCATCGCTGCGGCAGCAGGGCATCAACGACATCGTCATCCCGTTCAGCAACCTGGTCGTGTTCCTGATCCTCGCCGGCCTGCTCGGGCTGGTAGCGGCCAGCTGGCCGGCGCGGCGCGCCGCCAAGCTCGACGTGCTGGACGCGATCGCGGCCGAGTGAGCCGGAGCGGTCAAGCGGAGCTGGCGTCTACTGGGGCATCAGCGGTACGACGACCTCGATCCAGTCCAGCGAGCGGCCGCACAGCGTCGCGGCCTGCGACGGCTTCACGCGCAGCAGCGCGGACGGCGTGCCGAGCTGCTGCAGGGCGATCTCCGACAGCGCCGTGTAATCCGCCTCATCCTCGTCGCCGCCCGGAGCGAGGGTCGGCTGCGGATAGGTGATGTCGATCGTGGCGACACCGGCGCCGAGCTCGATCGGCGACCCGACCATGTTGTAGTCGCCGTTGTTGTTGATCTCGTTGGAGATCGAGCCGACCCGCCGGCCGTTGACCGACACATTGAAGCCGCGGGCAAAGCTGCCACCGAGCCACAGCTGGTAGCGATGCGGACCGGTCGGTATCTCGACGTGCGCGACAGCGGTCCCGGGCGTCGTCGGAGTGAGCGCCTGCTGTGCGACGTCGTCGGTCCACGCCGCAGGCCAGACCGTCTGCGTCCCGCGCAGCACGATCGGATTGGTCATCTCGTGAGCGAGGAGGTAGCCGCCGACGCCGTCAGCCTGGCGGGCGAGCGCCAGCACCTGCGGGCAGGACGGGATCGCCGCCGGCTGGATCGAGCAGAGCGGCTCCTCCGGCCGCCCGTACTCGGCCGGGCCGCAGTAGTCGAGCGCCGTGTCGCCGAGCGGGACGTGGGTGACGATCCGCTCGGTCGGCTGCGCGGGCTGCTGCCACAGCTGGTAGAAGCGGCCCTGCCAGACGAGGTGGTAGACCGACGGCGGCTGGCTCTCAACCGGCGAGCGGCGGATCACGAGCGAGCGATACGGCAACAGCGTGCTCAGCGGGAAGGAGTCGATGTCGGCGAAAGCGCCGTCCGTGAGGACGGCACCGGTCACCGTCGGGAGCAGCGGGGTGCGGTATTCGGCCGGCTCGACCGGCGCGCCGGCGCGCAGGAAGTGACGGTCGGCATAGATCTCGTACTCGTTGATGAACGTCGGGCCCTTGTGGGCAACCATCGCGCCGAGCGTCTGCAGCTCGGACAGCTGGTCGCGCGGCGCGAGCGTGACGTTGCGGTACTGCAGCCAGTTCGACCACAGCACGCCAGCGGCGATCGCGCCGAGAACGAGGACCCCCGCGATCAGCGCAACGATCCGCTCGCTGCCGAACAGCAGCGCGCCGCCGACGAGGCCGGCGAGCAGGATCGCCGGAGAGCCGATCGCTAGCGCCTTGCCGATCAGCCACGGCGTGCTGCCACCCCAGTACAACGCCAACGCGCCGACCAGCGCCACGCCCACAAACAGCGCAAGGCCGCCCCTGCGCCGCCAGGCCGTCCAGGCGAGCGCGAGGGCACCCGAGGCGAAGGTCAGCCAGATCAGCGCGTGCGTGCTGTCAAAGGGCGGTGCGCCCGGCCAGTCGCGGAAGTCGCTGTAGGGCCAGATCCCGGCGATCTGCAGCGCCCGCAGCGGTTGTCCCTGGATCAGGTTGCCGTACTGGGTCGAGAGCGTCTGACCGGCCGTGTAGGAGCCCTGATCGACGTGCAGGTAGTGAGCGAGCGTCAGCCAGAACGGCAGCGCAAACAGCGCCGTCGCCGCGAGGAGCGACGCGAGGACCCACTCAAGCCGCCCCCAATGCATCCCCGTCGAAGCCCGCCAGGTGGCGCCGGTAACCACGACGAGGACCGCCGGAATGGCGTAGATCGCCGCTCCCGGGCCGAGCGTGAGCATCAGCGCCGCCGCGACGAGCGCGAGCGGGATCGTGTTGCGGGCGCGGGGCCGCTCGTGCGACAGCAGCACGAGCGCGAAGGCGATGCCCGTGGCGAGCAGGAACGCGGCCGTCAGCTCCTTGATCCCGCCCCACGCGGCGTAGCCGTAGAGCAGCGCGGACTGGGCGGCGACGAACGCGACGAAGGCGCGCAGCCAGCGCCAGGAGACGATCGGGATCAGCAGGGCGTAGATCGCCAGCGCCGTCGCGGCGGCGCAGCAGGCGAGGTAGGGCTGAAAGATCCAGGCGGAGTCGATCCCCGTGGCCCAATGGCCAACGCCGAGGAGCATGAACGCGCCGGCGGGGTAGGAGGACTCGGCGATGGTGCCCAGATGCGAGGTTCCGAGGTTCGTCTGGACGATCAGCTGGTAGGTCGAGGGCGGGAGCATCCCGAACGAGCGGGCGTGACTGAACAGCTGGTCGCCCAGCCCGAGCCAGGTCGCGGTGTCGTCGAGGCGGACGTAGCCGAGAAACGTCGCCGTGCCGCTGAGGATCACCGGTGCGCCGTAGATCAACAGCACGCCGAGCGCGGCGAGCGCCGGGGCGGCGCCCAGCCTGGCCCGCCCCCAGACGTAGCCGATGCCGGCGATCGCGCCGATCGCCGCGATCGGCGCGGCGAGCGGGGCCGTGGACGAGAAGGCGGTGAGCAGCCCGGCGACCACGATCGCCGTGGCCAGGCCGAGCGGGATCGTCAACGGACCGAGCTGACGCTCGCCCGACAGCCATTGGACCAGCGCGCCCCAGCCGAGCCCGATCGCCGCAAGGACGATTGGGAAGAAGACCCACGAGGTGATCAGCGACATGCCTGCGGCACGCTAACAGGGGTTCACGTGCGGAGCAGCAGGCAGACAACCCGCCAGTAGGCGGCTTGCGCCGCGACGATCACGCGCGGCAGCTCGCCGAGGTACGGGCTGTCCAGTGAGGCGCCGAGCAGGCCGGCGAAGCGGGCGGTCGGGAGCCGGCGCGTCCGGCGGACGGCGCGGCGACGGCGCACGGCGGCGGGCAGGCCGGTCACGATCGCGAGGTCGGCGCGGAGCTTCGCGGCGAGCCAGCCGTCGCGGGCGGCGATCGCGACGAGGCCGAGCTCTGACAGCGCGAAAGCGGGGGCCAGCGCCAGCAGGAGCGGCGCCGGATAGAGCGCGAGCACGGTGCGCCAGCGATTGCGCTCGAGCAGGAACCACTTCTGCCGGCCCTTGTCGAACTCGTAGTCGTGCACGATCCGGGCGCGCGGCTCGACGCCGACGCGCTCGCCGGCGAGCCACAGCCGCAGCCCGAGATCTACGTCTTCGCCGTAGAGGAAGTAGGAATCCGCGAAGCCGCCGATCCTCTGCCAGGCGCTGCGGCGGATCAGCAGCGCCGCGCCGGAGGCGAAGGCGGTCTCATAAGGGGTTACGGGGAGCGCCGCGGGATCCTGCCCGCACTGCCCGGCCCAGGCCAGGCCGAGGAAGTGGACCACGCCCCGCGAGCTGTTGATCGCGCCGTCGGGCAGCATCACCGCCGGCTGCCAGGCGGCCCAGCCGGGCCGCTCGCTGGCGGTCGCGCGCAACCGTGCGATCGCGCCCGGCTGCGGGCGGGCATCGGGGTTGAGCAGCAGCAGCAGCGGCGCCCGTGTGGCGTTCACGCCGAGCCGGCAGGCGGCGCCGAAGCCGACGTTGGTGGGGGCCTCGAGCACTGCGATGCGCGGGTCGTCGAGCTTGCGTGCAACGGTCGCGCTGGCGTCGCTCGAAGCGTTGTCGACGAACGCCACCTCGTCAGCCTCGTCGAGCTGCGGCAGCAGCGCCGCGGCGAGCCCGGCCAACTCGGCGGCGGACTGGTGCGTGACGACGACTACGGCAAGCGCGTCGCTCAAGGGTCGGACGGCTGTGAGCTTGGCGGCGCGGGCTGCTCGACGCGCTCGTCGAGCAGTGCGACACGTTGTGCGAGGACCTTGTTCTGCTCGGAGAGCCGCGAGATCACGGTCGAGAAATGCAACAGCAAGACGATGACGAACACGAAGCCGGCCGCGAACAGGGCGTTGGCGGGCGTGTAGATGCCGACGTCGCCGGCGAGCGTGGTGAGCAGGCCGCGCCACAGCGCGAGCACCAGCAGGGCGACCGCAGCGAGCAGCCAGAGCAGGGCGTAGCGCTCCATCAGGGCGCGCCGCCGAACCAGCTCGAAAACGATCACGAAGACGATCACGGCGATCGCGATCACCGCGATCCGCTGCAGCGTCGCCGTCGTGGAGCTGACGTGGACGGCAGGCAGAAGCCGGGTGGCGACGGTCACGACGTCCGCTCCGCGGGCCGGGAGCGCCCCTGCGGCGGCGTCGCGCGCAGCACGGTCACCGCCAGCGCCAGCAGCACCTTGACGAGGTAGTAGACGCTAACGGGGGCCGAGATCCGCGAGGTTCCGCTGGTGCGGGGGCGCATCGTCACGGCCAGCTCGCGGGCCGGCATCGCATGGCGGTGCGCGAGCACGATCGCCTCGACCTCGGGATAGTCGCTCGGGTAGTCGCGCGCGAACAGCTCGATGCCGGTGCGGTCGGTCATCCGAAAGCCGGATGTCGGATCGGTGACACGTTGATGGGTGAGCAGCGAGACGACGCGTGCGAAGAGCGCGATGCCAACGCGACGAAACGGCGTCGAGCGGTCCCCCGTCGGTGGCCCGAGAAAGCGCGAGCCGATCACGAAGTGCGCCTGCGGGTCGGCCTGGAGGGCTTCGAGCAGGCGCGGGATGTCGCGCGGGTCGTGCTGGCCGTCGCCGTCAACCTGCACGGCGACCTGGTAGCCGTGGCGACGGGCGTAGATGTAGCCGGACTGGACGGCGGCGCCGATCCCGAGGTTGAACGGCAGGCGCACGACGCGCGCGCCGGCCCCGAGGGCGCTCGCCGCCGTCGCGTCGCTCGAGCCGTCGTCGATGACGAGCACGTCGAACTGCGGGGCGGCGGCGTGGATCTCGCGGATCGTGTCGGCGATCGCGCCGACCTCGTTGTGCGCCGGGACGATGGCGATGTATCGGTTCATCTGAGCGTGGCGCGGCTGGCGAGGTACGTTACCGCGCGCCCGGGCGATGACGTGCGAGCTGCCATTCGGCGCGGATCAGCCGGCGCGCCTTCGTGACCAGCGAACCGATGCGGTGGCGGCGAAGCCGGGGCGGCCGGCGCGACGGACGGGCCGCCGGCGGGCGGCCGATCGCCTCGGGCGCAGCGGGCAGCGCCAGCGGCGGCGTTCGGCGGAACACGTACACACGGAGCGGTTGCTGCTCGCCGAAACAGCCCGCGCGGAACACGGCGAGCCACTGCTCGCGATGCTCCGAGGTCGAGTACAGCAGCCGCCGGCGCCAGCGCGGCCGGCTCGCGAGCTGGGCGAGCCGGGCAAGGACCGGGTGCGGACCCGGGTGCTCGCCGACGAGCGCCCAGCCCGCCGGCGAGCGCGGGATGCGTGGGGAGGCGAGCAGCAGGACCCACTCCGCGGCATGAGCAAACGCGCGTGCGACGCCGTCCGTGTCAGCCTCGGCCGCCTCGATGACGACGACCGCGCGCGCGGGGCGGAGCTCGGGGTCGTCCGGAGCGTGGGCGGCGATCTGTGGCGCGGCGGCCGCGAGCACTCCGCCGGCGGCCGCAAGCTCGATCGTGTCCTCGGTGGCGATCGCGTTGCGAGTGAGCGCGGCGAGCACGGGCGCGGCGAGCGCGAGCTCGTGGAGCGTCGGCGGCGGAGCGCTCGCTGAAAGCTCCGGGTAGTCCGGGTAGGTCGTGCGCCAGCCGCCCGCCGACTGCTTGCGGGCGAGGTAGTCGGGGTGGCGGGCGGGATCGGCGTCGCCGAGATGCGTCGCATAGACCTCGGCGGCGATCCCGACGCGAAACCCGGCGCGCCGCAGCGCGTGGCAGGTGATGCCGTCGCTCATGTAGGGGATGCGCAGCGCGCTGCGGCGGATCAGGTTGAGCCAGACGCCGGTTGACGTCTCAAACACCTCGGCGTCGATCAGCGGTGCGCGTTCGAGCCGCACGTTGCGTGCGTCGCTGATCGAATCCAGACGGACGCCCAGCAGGCCGAAGTCGCCGTGACGCTCGGCGACGCCGAGGAGCCGCTCCAGCCAGCAGCCCGCGGCGGTCGGCTCGGCGGGGATGAGGTCCGCGTCGGAGAGCACGAACAGCTCGCTGGAAGTGGCGGCGATGCCACGCTGGAAGCCGGCGAGATGCTCGTTGGCGTCGTTGAAGATGACCTGGTGGAAGCGAGCGGTGTGCTCGCGCAGCCACTCGCGCGTCGCCGGCCCCGAGGCGTTGTCGACGATCGTCAGCCGATGCGGCCAGCGCGTGCGCTGCTCGATGGCGTCAACCATCTCGACGAGGAAGTCGAGGCGGTTGTAGCTGAGCAGGATGATGTCGACCGGCTCGGCCACGCGCTCACAGCGTAGCTGCGCCCGCCGCGGCGGGTTGCTGCTCGCCGCTGGCCGTGCGCGCGAGCAGCGCGTAGCAGCAGTCGCCGCCGACGATCTTGTTGAGCGCTGCGGCCGGCGGGAACGCCACGGCGCCCAGCGCGTAGGAGAGCCACAGCTTCCAGCCGGGCGTCCAGTGGCCGGCCAGCAGATAGTGCAGGCTGTAGGCGACGGAGATCACGGTCGAGCTCGTACCGATCTGGAGTGCGTCGAGATCGAGCAGCGCAGCGCTGCGCTGTAGCGCGCGCGGCGAGAAGTGCTGGAGATGGCGCGGCAGGTCGAGATGCGCCCAGCGGCTGCGGAACAGGAAGCGCCGCTGCCAGCTGCGCCAGTTGGGCAGGGCGATCGCGATCAGGCCGCCGGGGACGAGCAGAAGGCGTGCCGCGCGGAGCGCTTCGAGCGGCTCGGGAATGTGCTCGAGCGAGTGTGAGAAGGTGATCAGCTCGAAGCTGGCGGCCGGCCACGGATGGTCGCCGAGCGTTCCCACGTGAACCGTCGCGCCGCGCCGGCGGGCCGCTGCAGCGGCGGACGGCGAGGGATCGACGCCAAACGTCTGCCAACCGAGCTTGGCGTAGCGCTCGAGCAGCTCGCCCGAGCCGCAGCCAACGTCCAGCACGCGTCCTGGCGGGGTGTCGGGGAGCGCGAACGGCGGGCGCTCGAAGCGCCGCTGGGCGGCGCGAACGCGGAAGCGTGCGCGGGCGCGCTCCAGCCATCCGCTCGGTGGCGGCCCTGCGTGTCCGTAGTAGCCGTCGCAGTAAGCGGCGCCGTAGTAGCGAGCCAGCGCCTCGCCGCGCAGCTGCGGGTCGCTCACCCCGTACTGGCAGTCTCGGCACTCGAGCACCGTGAACGGGCCGTCACCCGTCACGAGGCGGTCGAAGGCGTGCACCGAGGTCGAATGCAACTCGCCCGCGCACAGCGGGCAGCGCGTCGCGCCGCCGTCCACTAGTCGCGCTCGGCGAGCGCCCGCTTGAGCTCGCTGAGCACGTCCACCGGCGTCGGATCGACGCCGGCAAGCACGGCGAGGTAGCAGGAGACGAGGTCTCCGAGCAGCACCAGCGAGCACACCCGCTCGAGGGCGCTCTCGCCGCGCGTGTTGATGACGTGCGTGGAGCGCGCCAACGGGCGGACGATCTGCTCGGTCAGCTCGATCCGTGCGCGCACCCGCGGATGGCTGTCGCTGTCATCGAGAAAGACCGCGCTGAACGGGCCGAACCCCGCTGCGCCGGCCCAACCGGCGATCTCGTTGTGGTCGAGCTCGGGAATCTCGCCCCAGTACGCCGGCAGCTTCGCGTTCTCGTTGATCTGCGTCTTCCAGCGGTAGGCGATCTGCACGGTCATCCCCGCGCCAGCGATCACAGGGATCGTTCCGTGAAGCGAGTGGGCCAGCGACTTCGCCAGCGAGTCCTCGGGGGCGTCGGGACCCCACTCCGCGCCGAGTGCCTGCAGATGCGCCGCCGCCACGTCGATCTCGGCGGCGAGCCGCGGCGCCGCGCCGCACAGTGCCGCCACATCGAGGGCGCTGACAAGCAGATAGGCGAGGGCGGCGCGAGGCTGGAAGCCGCCGGGGAGCGGGATCACGCCGACGCCGTCCTGCCGGGCGAGCTGTGCGAGGCGACCGCCGGACGTCGCGACGACACGTTGCGCGCCGAGAGCACCGGCCGACTCGTAGCACGCGAGCGTCTCCTCAGTGTTGCCCGAGTAGCTCGCGCAGAGCACCGTGGTGTCGGGCGTGGTCCACGCCGGGAGGCCGTAGCCGCGCGCTGCGAGGATCGGCCGCGAAGCGCGGTCACCAAGCGCAGCGCAGGCAAGGGCGCCGCCGATCGCCGAGCCGCCGACGCCGGCGACGACGAGCCCGCTGGCGGTGTCGGCGAGCTCGAGACCAGCAGTATCGACGCGCCACAGCGCGTCACCAAGATGCTCCGAGAAGCCGAGGATGTCGTCGATCAGATGGCTGGGATCGAGCGCACTGACGGCGTTGCGGTCGAGCGCCGCCATCAGAACCCGATCGCCGCGTCGCCGAGAACGACGCCGGGCGAGATCCGGGCGCCATGCGTGATCACGTTGTGCTCACCGATCACCGCATCCTCGCCGATCACAGCGCCGCCGCTGATCTCGGTGTGCGCACCCACCCGCACCCGTGCCGCAACGACGCAGTTGCGCAGCACGCAGCGCGCGCCGATCTGTGCACCGTCGAGAAGCACCGCCCGCTCGACGCGGGTGTGCTCCGCGACATGCACACCGCGACCCAGCACGACGAGGCTCCCGGCCTGCGCGCCGCGCGCAAGCTCGCAGTTGGGTCCGATCAGCGCCGCCGGCGCGACGCGACCGTTGATCTTCGCGGAGTCCGCCACGCTGAGGTGATCGGGCCCGAGCGTCGCGGCCAGCGACGTCTGCAGCTGCCCCTCGATGATGTCGAACGTGCCCTGCAAGTAGCGCTCCGGGCTGCCGATGTCGAGCCAGTACCCCGAGGCTTCGTAGCCGAACAGGCCCTTGCCGATCAGCGCCGGCCAGATCTCACGCTCGATCGAGACGGGCCGGCCGGTTGGGATCAGATCGAGCACGCTGCGTTCGAGCACGTAGGCCCCGGCGCTGATCAGCTCGTCGACGGCGCGGCCGTCCGCGGGCTTCTCGAAGAACTCGTGCACCGCGCAGTCCTCACCGATGCGCACCAGGCCGTAGGCGCTCGGATCCTCGACGCCGATCAACGCGAGCGTCGCGATCGCGCCCGTCGTTTCGTGCTGGGCAATCTGGGCGGTGAGGTCAATGTCGGACAGGACATCGCCATTCAACACGAGGAAGCGCTCGTCGAGCAGCGGTTCGGCGTACTTGAGCGCGCCGGCGGTGCCAAGCGGCTGAGGCTCATCGACGTAGCGAACCTCGACGCCGTAGGCGCCGCCGTCACCGAGCACCGCGCGCACATTGTCGGCAAGGAAGCCGCACGAGAGGATCACATCATCGACGCCGTGACCGCTCAGCCACTCGAGCATGAACGCGATGAACGGGCGATCGACGAGCGTCACGACCGGCTTCGGGACCCGGGTGGTGAGCGGTCGCAGACGTGTGCCGGTGCCACCGGCCAGGATCACCGCTTGCACGGTGCTCTCCGGCGCGGGTCGCTCACCCGCGGCCGATGCCCTCGTACTCGAGTCCGGCGGCAGCGATGAGCTGCGGATCAAGCGCGTTGCGCCCGTCGATCACGAGCGAGCCGCGCATCGCCGAGGCCACAGCCTGCCAGTCGAGCTCGAGGAACTCCGGCCACTCGGTGACGAGCACCACAGCGTCGGCGTCCGCCACGACATCGATCGCCGAACTGGCACATTCGAGGTGCGGCATGATCTTGCGCGCCTCCACCGCGGCCACCGGGTCGTAGGCTCGAACGTGCGCCCCCTCCGCCTCCAAGCGAGCGGCGAGGACGAGCGAGCTGGCACCACGCATGTCGTCGGTGTTCGGCTTGAACGCCAGGCCGAGCACGGCGACGCGCTTGCCGGCAAGCGTGCCGAGGTGGCGCTCGAGCTTGGAGACGACACGGCGCTTCTGCAGCTCGTTGACCTCGATGACAGCGCCGAGGAGCTGAAAGTGGTAGCCGGAGTTGCCGGCGAGCAGCTTCAAGGCGCTGACATCCTTGGTGAAGCACGAGCCGCCGTAGCCGACCCCAGCCTGCAGGAACTTCGGTCCGATGCGCGAGTCCAGGCCGACGCCGCGAGCGACCTCGAGCACGTTTGCCCCGGTCTCTTCGCAGACATTCGCGATCTCGTTGATGAACGAGATCTTGGTCGCGAGAAACGCGTTGGCGGCAAGCTTGATCATCTCCGCACTCGCGATGTCGGTACGCACGATCGGGGCGCCAAGCGGCTCGTACAGCGCGGCGACGGCGTCGCCGGCAGGGCCGCCGTCGTCACCGACAACGACACGATCCGGATGGGCGAAGTCGTGGATCGCCGTGCCTTCCTTGAGAAACTCGGGGCAGGAGACGTAGGCAAGCGAGCCCTTCCCCTGCTCCGCGAGAACCCGCTTGAGCGTCCGGCCGGTGCCGCACGGCACCGTTGACTTCATCACCAGCGCATGCTCTGCCGAGGCGGGCATCACATCGACTACCGCGTTGACCGCCGAGAGGTCAGCGTCGCCGGAGTGCGTCGGCGGCGTCCCGACGCAGACGAACAGCAGCCGCGCGTGCTCCGCGGCGTCGGCCAGCGTCGTCGAGAAGTGCAGGCGTTCGCCGTTGCTCACGATCAGCTCCGCCAAGCCCGGTTCGTAGATCGGCACCTCGCCGTGGCGTAGCTGCTCGATCTTCGCTTCGTCGATGTCGACGCAGAACACCTCGCCACCGAGGTCGGCAAATCCCGCGGCCGTGGCCAGCCCTACGTATCCGGTGCCGATCACGCCGATCGGTTCGCGCTGCGAGTGCATCTGCGCCGAAGGCTATAGGAGCCGGCGGTGAGTGCCGGGCCCGGTGGGGGCGGTGAACGCTAGCTTGCGCCGGTGGTGGAGGTCGCGCCGGTCGCGCCGGTCGTGCCGGTCGTGCCGGTCGCGCCGGTGCTGCCTGTGCTGCCTGTGGGACCCGAGGGTCCGGTCGCGCCACCCGGTCCGCCGGGCGCGAAGCTGACGACGAAAGCGTTGCCGGTGAGCCCGAGCGGGCCCGGAGATGCCGACGCCGCGAACTCCTGGTGGGTGAAACCGACGTGCCTGGCCTGGGGTTGCAGGGTGATCGGCCCGTAGAGCCACGCCGGGTCGTCAATCGGACCGGTGTGGTGTCCGTAGCGCCCAACCGAGGACGTCGTGGCGTTGGCGAAGCTCAGCGTGCCGAAATCTGTCAGCGGGAGCGCCTTGCACTGGTTCGCGCCCGAGCAGCTCGACGGAGCTTCGGCGATCCAGTCGGCGGAGCTGGTGTCGGGCTTCGGTGAGCGCATCAGCTTGGTCAGCCTGAAATGCGTTCCCCGTGTGACGTCGCGGAGCGTGACCGTGACGAGGTCACCGTGGACGCTCACCTTGGCCGAGATCTCGTCACCCGGGACCACCGGCACTGCGTGGATCGTTCCCGGGCCGGCCGGAACGAACTCGTACCACGCGTAGTAGAACGTCTGGCCGACCGAGCTGCAGTCCGCCTCCGAGCCGATCTGCTCGAGCGCCGCTGATGTTTCGCTGTAGCCGCCGAGACCCACCCAGAACGCCGAGAACGTCGCCTGACCCGCCGTGCACGTCGCGGTCGGCTGGACCCACGACGCCGACACCGACGTGAAACGCTTGGCGAACGCATGCGTTGATGGCCCGGTCAGCGCGACGTAGCCAGCCCAGTTGGCGCTGACCTGGCTCGGGATCTCCGCGGCAAAGGCGCCAGCGGCGCTCGCGGCCAGCGCGAGCGCGACCGCGAGTACCACAGCGGTCCTGCGTCTGGTCGGCTGCGGCCGCGTGCTGGACATAGCCTTGATGGCAGGGTATCGGCTTGCCTACGGCTGCTCTGTAGCGCAGCTGAGAATCAACCCGCCCCGCCGGCCGCCGCGTTACCGCGCATCGACGATCTGCAGGTAGGCCTCGGCACGGCGTATGTCGCGACGGGCCACCGCCGCCTCCTCGCTGTTCGGCTCGGCAACGTCCGCGACATGGCGCGCTTCGTCGCGTTGGCGCTCGAGCGCACGACGATCGAGGCTCGCGGGATCGATTGCCTCCTCGATCAGCAGCAGCGCGTGCGTACCCGCCATCTGCACGTAGCCCTCGGCCTGGGCGAAGCGGACGATGTCGCTGTCTGAGCGGTAGAGCCGCAGCTCCGTCGGCTCGAGACGCGCGAGCAGCGGCGAGTGGTTGGCAAGCAAGCCGACCAGCCCAAGGCTCGTTCGCGTGGAGAGCATCTCAACCTCCTCGTTGAACACCTCCCCTTCGGGCGTCAGCACCTCCGCTACGAACCGCGCGTGCGCCATCAGGCGTCCTGCTTCGCTGCCGCGACGACCTGCTCGATGGTCCCCTTGAAGAAGAAGGCCCGCTCCGGCACGTCGTCGTGCTTGCCTTCGATCAGCTCGGCGAAGCCGCGGATCGTTTCGGCGACCGGCACATACGCGCCCGGCGTCCCGGTGAACGCCTCGGCGACGAAGAGCGGCTGGGACAGAAAGCGCTCGACCTTGCGGGCTCGCTGAACGAGAAGCTTGTCCTCGTCGGACAGCTCGTCGATGCCGAGGATCGCGATGATGTCCTGGAGCTCCGTGTAGCGCTGGAGAATCTCCTTGACGCGGTTCGCGACGCGGAAGTGCTCGTCGCCGACGATGTCCGGCTTGAGGATCGTGGACGTCGAGTCGAGCGGATCAACGGCCGGGTAGATGCCCTTCTCGGTGATCGCCCGGGAGAGCACGGTGGTTGCGTTGAGGTGAGCGAAGACCGATGCCGGCGCCGGGTCCGTGAGGTCGTCGGCGGGGACATAGATCGCCTGCACCGACGTCACCGACCCGGTCCGCGTCGAGGTGATCCGCTCCTGCAGCTGGCCCATCTCGGTCTCGAGCGTCGGCTGGTAGCCGACCTGCGATGGCATCCTGCCGAGCAGCGCGGAGACCTCGGAGCCGGCCTGGACGAAACGGAAGATGTTGTCGATGAACAGCAGCACGTCCTGCCCCTGGTCACGGAAGTACTCCGCCATCGTCAGGCCCGAAAGGGCGACCCGCATGCGCGCGCCCGGCGGCTCGTTCATCTGGCCGAAGACGAGCATCGTCTTCTCGAGCACACCGGACTCCTTCATCTCGAGCCACAGGTCGTTGCCTTCGCGCGAGCGCTCGCCGACACCACAGAACGCGGACAGGCCGCCGTGCTCCTTCGCCAGGTTGTGAATCAGCTCCTGGATCAAGACCGTCTTGCCAACGCCGGCACCGCCGAACAGTCCGACCTTGCCACCCTTGGCGTAGGGGGCGAGCAGGTCGACCACCTTGATCCCGGTCTCGAACATCTCCGTTGTGGTGGTCAGCTCGTCGGCGCGCGGCGCGGGCTGATGGATCGCCCGACGCTCGATGCCTTTGGGCATCGCCTTGCCGAGGTCGATCGGCTCGCCGAGCAGATTGAAGATCCGTCCCAGCGTCGCCTCGCCGACCGGCACCGTGATCGGCGCCCCGGTGTCGATCACCTCGGCACCGCGCGCAAGCCCGTCGGCGCTGTCCATCGCGACGGCCCGCACGCGGTTGTCGCCGAGGTGCTGCTGCACCTCGCACACGAGCACGTCGGTCACACCCGAGCTGACGTTCTCGGACTCCTCGGCGCCGCTCGCACGGGCAATGGTGATGGCGTGGTTGATCTGCGGCAGGCGGTCGTGGAACACCGCATCGATGACGACGCCCTGGATATCCTCGATGTAGCCGACGTTTACAGCCTTGGACGCTTGCATCTATATGCGCTCCTCTGTTGCTGGCCTCTGCCCGGATGGGTGAGCCATCTGTTAGTCCAGCGACCCGGCGCCGGCGACGACTTCAGATATCTCCTGAGTGATCTCAGCCTGACGCGCACGGTTCATCTCGAGCGCCAGGTCATCGATCAGCTCAGCAGCGTTGTCTGAGGCGCTGCGCATCGCCGTCATGCGAGCCCCATGCTCGGACGCGGTCGACTCGAGCAACGCGCGATACAGCGATATCTCGACGTAATCGGGAACCAGCACGCGCAGGATCGCCTCGGGGTCCGGCTCGTACTCGACCGGCGCACGCGAACGCGCCGGCGCCTCGGAGGAGGGCTCCTCGTCCTCGCCGAGGATCGTCGCCGCCGCCACCGGCAGCAGCGTCTCGCGGGTGACTCGCTGCGTGAGCGGTGAGACGTAGCCGTTGTAGATGATCTCGACGCGGTCAACTCGACGGTCGATGTAGGCGGTCATCAAGTCGTCTGCGATGCGTCGCGCATCGGCGTAGGCCGGCCGATCCGTGAAGCCGGTGTAGGCCCCGACGAGCTCCTTGCCACGGAAGGTCAGGGAGGAGACGCCGCGCTTGCCGGTGGCGAACCACAGAGCCGTCCGCTGGGCGGCTTCGGTCTCCGCACCGAGCTGCAGGCCGGCACGGATGATCTGCGAGTTGAACGCGCCGGCCAGACCGCGATCAGCGGTGACCAGGAGGATGGCGACGCGTTCCTGCGGTTCGCGCACCGCGAGCAGCGGTAGGCCCGACACCTCGGCGCCGGCGTCTCTGGCGGCTTGGCGGGTCATCCGCCGAATCGCGCTGGCATACGGCCGCAAGATGGCTATGCGCTGCTCCGCGCGGCGCAGCCGAGCCGCCGACACGGCTTCCATCGCGCGCGTGATCTTCTGGATGTTCTTGAAGCTCGCAATGCGGTTGCGAACTGCCCGTTGGGAGGCCACTGCGACGTGCGGCGGCGGCTAGGCCGCCGCTCCCTCCGGCTTGCGCTTGCCGCCGCCCCGCCTCTTCGGCTGGGCTGCGGCAGCGGGCGGCGTCGCGTCCGGGACGGCGGGCTGGCCCTCCTCGTCGAGGTCGTAGCCGAAGTCAGCGGCGAACGCGTCGAGCGCCTCACGGACAGAGGCCTGAACCTCATCGGACCAGTCCCCCCCGGCGATCTTCTTGCGCAGATCCCGGTGATGCGCCCGCGCCCACTCGATCAGGTCGCCGAGGAAATGGGGGACGCGTGCGACGGTGATGCGATCGAGGAAGCCGCTGGTCGCCGCGTAAACCTGCAGCACCTGGTCCTCGACGGCGAGCGGCGCGCGCTCACCTTGGTTCAGTGACGCCACGAGGCGCTCGCCGCGCGCAAGCGTCCGTTGCGTGTCGGCGTCGAGGTCGGAGCCGAACTGCGCGAACGCCTCGAGGTCGCGGTACTGGGAGAGCTCCAGCTTGAGGCGCCCGGCGACCCTCTTCATCGGAGCGATCTGGGCGTTGCCGCCGACCCGCGAGACGGAGATGCCGACGTTGATCGCCGGCCGCACGCCGGAGTTGAACAGCTTGGGCTCGAGGAAGATCTGGCCGTCGGTGATCGAGATGACGTTGGTCGGGATGTACGCCGAGATGTCCCCGGCCTGGGTCTCGACAATCGGCAGCGCCGTCATCGAGCCACCGCCGAGATCGTCGTTCAACTTCACGGCGCGTTCGAGCAAGCGTGAGTGCAGGTAGAACACGTCACCGGGGTAGGCCTCGCGCCCTGGCGGACGGCGCAGCAGCAGCGACATCTGCCGGTAGGCGTAGGCGTGCTTGGTCAGGTCGTCGTAGATACAGAGCGCGTGGCCGCCCTTGTAGAGGAAGTATTCGGCCATCGCACAACCGGCGTAGGGCGCCATGTACTTGATCGGCGCCGCCTCGTCGGCTGGGGCGGCAACGATGATCGTGCGCTGGAGCGCGCCCTCCTCGCGCAGCGTCTCGGCGAGCTGCACGACCGTTGACATGCGCTGGCCGATCGCGACATAGACCGATATGACGCCGGTGTCGCGGTTGTTGATGATCGTGTCGACCGCGATGGCGGTCTTGCCGGTCTGGCGGTCGCCAATGATCAGCTCGCGCTGCCCGCGCCCGATCGGGATCATCGAGTCGATCGCCTTCAAGCCGGTCTGTATCGGCTCGATCACCGGCCGTCGCTGCACGACTCCGGGGGCTTTGAACTCAGCCGGCCGCGTCTCGGTCGTAGCGATCTCACCCTTGCCGTCAAGCGGGCGACCGAGCGGCGAGACGATCCGGCCGAGCAGCGCGTCACCCACCGGAACCTCGAGCAGCCGGCCGGTTCGCTTGACGATATCCCCCTCAACGATGCTCTCCCAGTCACCGAAGAGGACGGCACCAACGTTGTCCGCCTCGAGGTTGAGGGCGAGGCCGACCACGTCGTGTGGCAGCTCCAGCATCTCGAGCGACATCGCGTTCTCGAGGCCGTGGATACGGGCGATGCCGTCGGAGATCGACAGCACCGTGCCGACCTCGGTGAGGGTGGCGCCACCTGCATCGAGGCCCTCGATCCGGGCCTTGAGGATGCTGGTGATCTCGTCGGGATTGATCTGCATGTGCGATTGGCTCCTTGCGTCGCTGCTGCGCAACTACCCGCGCGCGACTTCTTTGCGTAGTTGTTCGAGGCGGTTGCGGATCGACGCGTCGAGAATCGAGTTCCCGACCCGAAGAACGATTCCGCCGAGGATGTCGGGATCGACCTCGCTCGTCAGCTCGACATGCTGACCGGTCTGCTCGCCGATACGTCTGCCGACATCCTTGACTGTTTCCGCCCCAAGCGCGATCGCGCTCGTGACATGGACCGGAAGGACGTTGTTTTCCTGGTCGCAGAGCGCCTCGAAGCGGCGCCGGATCAGCGTCAGTACAGGCATCCGGCGCTTCTCGATCAGTAGCGTGAGGAAGTTCGAGACCAGCGGATCGGCTCCGCTCAGGGCCTTAGTGAGACCCGCCGTCGTCTCCTCCGGCGAGAAGTAGGGCGAGTAGAAGAACACCTGCAGGTCGCGGTTGCGCTCGAGCTCATCGCTGAACGCGCCGAGCTGTTCGCCGACGATGTCGAGCCGCCCGTGATCACGGGCAACTTCGAACAGCGAGCGGGCGTAGACGTTTGCGATCTCTTGCATCGAGAGCTAGTTCTTTGAGCCTTGAAGCGTCGTGAAGTCGAGCTCGCCGAGTGCTTCCTCGACGAGGCGCCGTTGGTCGGCGCTGTCGAGCGCCTTGCGCGTGACCTTCTCTGTGGCGATGATCGTGAGGTTCGCGACCTCCTTGCGGATCTCGCCAATCGCACGCCGCGTCTCGTCCTCGATGTCGCGCCTGGTCTGATCGAGCAGCTCGTTGCGTCGCTTGCGTGCCGCCTCGATCGTCTCGCGCTCGTGCTCCTCACCGGTGCGCCGTGCGTGCGCGAGAATCTCCTCGGCCTGCGTGCGAGCCTCCTCGAGCCGCGCGCGATACTCGGCGAGAACCTTCTCTGCCTCGACGCGCAGACGCTCCTGGGCGTCCATCGACTCGTCGATCGCGTGCTGGCGGTCGTCGAGCACCTTGGCGATCGGCGGGAACACGTACTTGCGCAGGATGATGAACGCAGCACCGAAGACGACAAATGTCCAGATCATCAGCCCGACGTTGGGCGTGATGAGCCACGAGCCACTGGAGGCAATCGGCGTGTGCGTGAGCGCGGTTAGCGGAGTCATCGGTCTAGAGGAAGAAGGCAATGAACCCGCCGACGAGCCCGTAGAAGAAGCATGCCTCGGTCAGCGCGAAGCCGAGCCACTGGATGCTCTGGATGTCGTTGCGCATCTCCGGCTGGCGGGTGACCGACTCGATCACCTTGCCGAACAGCACGCCGATGCCGGCACCGGCGCCAGCCGCGCCGCCTCCGGCACCAACGCCGAGGGCGATCGCCTTGCCGGCGTCTTCGCCGATCGTCAGGTTCGAGCCCGCGACAGCTGCGATCAGTGGATGGAAGACGGTGAGGAAGACAGGCGTGAGGAGGTGGCTAAGCATGAAGCTCCTTGTAGGACTAGTGGCGGGTAACGGCTCCGCCGAGGTAGATGGCGGCGAGTATGGCGAAGATGAAGGCTTGGAGGCCGGCGATCAGCACGGCCTCGAAGAGGAAGATCACGATTCCGAACGGTAGTGTGAGCCAACCGACGAACTGCATGCCCATCAGCACCGCCAGATCGCCGGCCATGAAGCCGATCAGCAGATGCCCGGCCAGCAGGTTGGCCCAGAGCCGGATCGTCAGCGAGATCAGCCGCAGGAAGTTCGACACGATCTCCAGCGGGAAGATGAACAGCACCATCCCGCCGCCGACGCCCTCCGGCACGAGGCTCTTCAGGTAGCCGACCGAGCCGTGGGCGCGGACGCCCTCGATGTTGTAGGCGAAGAAGACGATCAGTGCCAGCACCAGCGGGAACGCCACGTTGGTGGTGGCGGCGTAGATCTGGAACGACGGTATCGAGGCGCCGAACAGGCGGAAGCTGGCGCCGGAGTCGACCGGCAGCGGGATGTAGCCGAGCAGGTTCGACGCGAGGATGAAGACGAACAGCGTGCAGATCAGCGGGAACCACTTCTTCGCCATCCGCTGGTCCATGTTGTCGTTCGCCAGGCTCGAGCACAGCCCGTAGGCCATCTCGACGGCCGTCTGCACACGATTCGGGCGGGCCTTCATCCGCCTTGCCACCCAAACCATGACGCCGACGCTGAGCACTGCCGCCATCAGCAGGTAGAGCACGCCCTTGTTGAAGTCGATCGGGCCGAACAGGTGGGCCCAGGTCAGCAGACGGAACTCCGCGACGGGCGAGTAGCTGTTGTTCTTGTGGCCTTTGAGGCCGAAGATCAGCGCGAACGCGACCAGGCCGATCACGTAGACCACTGCGACCGAATAGACGATCTTGCGCGTCTTGCTGAGCTTGCGCCACCAGCTCATCGCGCGGGTCCCGGTCGCGGCGGTCCACTGGCGATCCGGATCAGGAGCGCCACCGAGTAGGCGGCGAAGATGACCAGTGCCGCGGTGAGACCATCGGCGCGCGCTATCACGCCGGCGACGATGATCCCCGCCGCCAGCAGCCAGATCCGCCCGAAGGCCTCGAACAGGCGGGCGCCCAGCTGCTTCACCGGCGCCGTGACCCTAGTGATCCAGCGCCGATCCAAGGCGGCGACAACGCGTTGCAGGATCCAAGCGCCGGCGCCGATCGCGTAGCCGGTCGCCGGCGCGCCGAGCGCCAGCGCGGGCGCCGCCGCGATGAGAACCAGCACCAGGTCGAGGTTGCGCAGCAACATCCTCGATGGCGGGGCAGCGGCTGTGTCGAGGTCTACCGCCATCACCGGTCGCTCAGAGGTCGTGGAAGCGCCGTGCGACAACGCCGATCCCAAGGAAGAAGCCAACGCCGAAGCCGGCCAGCGCCAGCGGCACCGTCGCCCCCACCAGCGCTCCGAGCCCGGCACCGACGCCCGCGCACAGCAGGTTCACCGCGAGCATCAAGGCGCCAGCCCCAGCCGCGTCCCTCCCGGTTACCGGCGGGCGCGTGTTTGGCACGATGTCGACCGTCTCCGCTCAAGCCGAGCATGCGCCGGCGGCGTTCAGAGGCTCGCATGGGCGCGAGGCGAAGTCGTCTGCTCGGGTCTGTTGGGGCATCGTGGGGTGCGCACCCTGTCGGCAGGAACGCCCACGCAGCAGCCCAGCCGCCGGGGCACCGCGAGCACCGGGAGGCGGGGCGCTACAGCGGCGCATGGCATTCTATACGTCGCCGCAGCTTGTAACAAGCTTGTGACACGTGCGCCTTTCGTCCGCCTCAGAGCGCCAGCGACGGCTCCAGGCCGCGGGCCGCCAGCTCGTCGAGCACGCGTGGCAGCGCCGCGACGGTCCTCTTCCACGACCCACTCGCCGAGTAGTCGTCGGCATCGTGGAGCAGCAGCACCGAGCCCTCCGCCACCTCACCGCCGACCAGCCGTTGGCTGATCGACTCCGGCGTCGCCGTCTTCTCCCAGTCCCGCCCCCAGTGCGTCCACAGCAGCGGCCGCCACCCGTTGCGCTTGGAGATCGCCAGCGCGGCAGCGTTGAAGATGCCGTAAGGCGGGCGGTAGCGCTCGACGGGAAGCCCCGTCGCGTCCTCGATCCTCGCCTGGGCACGGGCGATGTCGTCAGCCACGGCGCGCGGCCCGAGACGCAGCAGGTTCCGGTGGCGGTCGCAGTGCAAGCCGATGCCATGTCCGGCGGCGACGATCTCGGCGGCGAGCGACGGCTCGCGGACGACCTGCTCGCCGACGAGGAAGAAAGTGGCGTGCACGCCATGAGCGGCGAGCAGCTCCAACACCGCCGGGGTACCCGAAGGGTGGGGGCCGTCGTCGAACGTCAGCCCGTAACCACGTCGATCGAGCGTCTGGGTGGCGATGCCGAGCCGGTGCCGCAGCGGCGCCACGTAGTACGACAGCGCGGGCAGCAGATAGGCGCCGCTTGCCACGCCGCACGCCAGGCCAAACGCCCGGACGACGCCAGAGTTGCGATGATCGATGTTGGTCATGCTCTCGTTGCTCATTGGCATCGCGGCTGCAGCGGCCGCCTCCACGCTCTACAGCCTAGGGATCGCGGTCCAGGCGATCGACGCCCGTACGGCCGGTCAGGAGCACTCGCTGCGGCTATCGCTGCTGACTTACCTCTTGCGACGGGGGCGCTGGCTGGCGGGCACCGCGATGTCGATCGTCGGCTGGCCGCTGCAGATCGTCGCGCTCCTGTTCGCGCCGCTCGAGGTCGTACAGCCGGCACTCGCGTCCGGCCTACTCGTGTTGCTGCTCGTGGGCGATCGGATGCTCGGGGAGCGGCCCGGTCGGCGCGAGCTGCTCGCCGTAGGCGCGATCATCGCCGGCGTCGGCGGGATTGCCGCGCTGGCACCGGCGCGCACGACGCATCACGTGCACGGCGTGGCGCTGGTCCTCGTGCTCGCGCTGCTCGGACTCGCAGCGGCGCTCCCGTTCCTCGCGCAGCTCATCGGACGTTCGATCGCGAACCTCACGATGATTTGCGCAGGGCTTGCTTTCGCATGGAGCGGCCTGGTCACGAAGCTCGTTTCTGACGCGCTGTCGAACGCCCACTGGCTCACCGCCGTCATCTGGGCCCTCGCGGCGGCGTCAGCCTCGATCGTCGGTCTCATGGCCGAGATGACTGCGCTCCAGAAACGGCCTGCGATCCTTGTTGCGCCAGTCGTGTTCGTGGCGCAGACGTTCGTGCCGATCATGCTCGCTCCGCTGATCCTGCACGAGAGCTTCATCGAGACGCCGCTTTCAGGCGTTCCGCTGCTCTGCTGCCTTGGCGTGCTGCTCACCGGTGCGACCGTCCTCGCCCGCTCGCCCGCGCTGCTCGCGCTGAGCAGGCGTCGCGAGCGAGATCAGCTGGCGAGCGTCGAGAACGCGAGTCCCGAAAGCCCGGAGGAGTGGAGTGCTGAGACGACGCGATCCAGCATGCGTGACGACCCCGCGGGACCGTCGAGCGTGATGACGACGACATCGCCTGGACGGAGCGCGCGTGAGAAGCGCGGGCTGTGGGAATCCAGCTGAACCGAACCGGCGACGGCCGCCGCCCCATCGACGTGTGCGAGCAGGATCTGCCCCAGCGTCGCGTTTGCCGCCGCTAGGTAGAAGAAGTGGTGGTGGAGGTGGAGCTCACGTGCTTCGCGGCGCAGCTGCGCCGGGGTGTGGATCCACCCGAACAGGCTCGAGCGTTTGATCGCGGGCATCGCGTCGTCGCCGAGCGAGTGCAGTCTCGCGAGAATCGCCGGGCTGGGAACGACTGTGTTCGCGAACGATGCGGACACGCCAGCCTGGTGCAACTGCGCCGCGGCCGCAGCCACCTCTCCGGTCGGGCTGCGCACGATCACGGCGACAGCATCAAGACCATGCGTGGCGACGGTCCGCACCTGATGCCCGACGATCACGGCCGCAAGTGCGTCGATCTCGTCGGTCGAAAGCAGCCATGTGCCGACACTGAGCGCCAGCAAGACGGAGGTCGCGATGCGAACGGTCCGTAGCCGCCAGCGCGCGATCGGGCGCACGCGTTTCGGGGCGGCCAGCACGGCTTGCGCAGCGTCGGGCCGGTTCGTGCTCGCTGCGGGCGGACGATGCGCAGCGTCACCGCGCTGGCTGCGCTCGACATGCTCCACCAGCTCCTCGGTCGAGCTCGCGAGCGCGAGCAGCTCGTGCTTGGCCATGCGGGCCGTGTTGAGCTTCGCGTGCCCCACCGGCAGGCCGTAGGAGACGACGGGACAACCTCGCGCCATCGCCTCCAGACACGTCACGCCGCCGGTCGAGTGCACCAGCACATCAGCCGCGGCCAGCAGCTCGGACATCTGGTCGGTAAAGCCGAGAACACGCACGCGGTCCGTGCCGGCAAACCGCTCGGCGATGCGCTCACGGACGTCAACGTTGCGACCTGTGATGCAAACGATCGTGGTGTCGGGGATCTGCGTCAGCTCCTGCACGGCCCCGGCGATGTCTCCGACGCCCCAGCCGCCGCCGGAGACGACGACGACGTGCCCGCCACGAGGTAGGCCGAGCGCCGCGCGAGCCGCAGCTGGATCGCGTGGCTCGAGGAACTCTGCAGCGATCAGGGGACGAACGATCTGCACGCTGCCGGGCCCGGCGATCCGTTCGACATCGCGGACTGACGCCTCGTACATCACGAGATGCATGTCGATGCCACGCTGCGCCCAGAAGAACAGCCCAGTCATGTCGGTGATCGTCGCGACCGCCGGAACAGCCAGCATGCGACGCCGCCGCAGGTGGCCAAGGACAACGGTGATCAAGGGATAGGTCGAGACGACCACATCCGGGGAGTGCTCCGCGATCGCCCGCGACAAAGAGCGCGCGCCGACGCGCGTCAGCGCCAGCTTGGTCACCGCCCGCAGCGGGGGGACGTGCTTCAGCAGCCAGTAGTGGACGGAGTAGGAGCGGGGGGCAACGCGCAGCTGCGTGCGGTAGCCATCCTCGATGACCGAGCGCAGCAGCCGCCCCATCGCCGCGAGACCGTCGATCACCGTCACCTCAACCGGCTCAGCGGAGCGCTCCAGCTGATCGCGCAGCGCGCGCGCAGCGGCAGCATGCCCCTCGCCGACATCAGCGGAGAGAATTAGGACACGTCGGCGCGGGGTGGCGCTCGGCGCGGAGCTTTCGTGTCGGTCGCTAGAGCGCAAATTGAGTCCGGCGCGTGAAGCCACGAAACACTCTACTGGCCGGAGCGCAGGAACGTAAGGAATTCATACGAACCTATGCCGGTGGAGGAGGCACGCGCCGTGATAAACATGGATCATTCCGCCGTGCCCCTGACCCCGCGCGCCGCCGGCGGTGCGAACACGGCCGTGAGCGTGGAGGACTCAGTCGCGGCTGCGCAGCCGTACGAGCGTCGGTCGCTGCGCCGTGCGCTCGCGGGCCCCACCGGCGCGGGCAGCATCGCGCTGGTCGGGCTCGTGATCGCGGGCTTCGTGCTCGCCGCCGGGGCGGCGTCGCGACCGTCGGACAACTTCGTCCCCAAGAGCACCGAGCACTTCCCCGGCTGGATCGCCGGCCCGCTGCACTTCATCGCCCTCAAGGCGTCGTTCGGCGTGCTCGAAGCGGTCCTCGCCGGGATGTGCGTGTGCTACGCGATCGCCGTGTGGTACGCAACCAAGCTCGGAGGTCGCCGTCTGTGGGCCGCCATCGTCCTCACCCACGTCGGCGCATTCCTGGCGCCGCCTGTGCTCTCGAGCGATGTGTTCGACTACATCGGCTTCGCGCGCCTCGGCGTGCTTCACGGGCTCAGCCCGTACAGCTACACGGCGAATGCCGCACCGCACGACGCGATCTTCCACTACCTCGGCTGGACGACCGTCACGACGCCGTACGGCCCCCTGTTCACGTTGCTCACCTACGCGATGGTGCCGCTCGGGATCGTCGGCGGGCTGTGGACACTCAAGGCCATCGCGGTGCTCACGAGCCTGGCAACGGTCGCCCTGGTATGGCGTATCGCGACAGCGCTCGGACGTCCACCGGAACGGGCCGTGGCGATGTACGCGCTCAGCCCGTTGCTGCTCGTGTTCACGGTTGCCGGCGCCCACAACGACACGCTGTTCGGGATGCTTGTCGCAGCGGGAGCGCTGTGCATCCTGACCGCGCGGGAGCGCGCGGCGGGGGTCTCGCTGGTACTCGCGGCGGCCGTCAAGATCTCCGCCGGGCTTGTCCTTCCGTTCGCCATTCTCGGCTCCAAGCAGCGCTGGCGCCTGGCCCTCGAGGTGCTCGCCGGCCTGGCCGTTGTCGTCCTGGTCAGCGCCTTGACGATCGATGCGCACCTCCTCGCCATCCCGCGGGCGCTGCTGGCGCAGCAGCGGCAGGTGGCCATCCACAGCGTCCCATCAGAGGTCACGAAGCTGC
This sequence comes from Solirubrobacteraceae bacterium, assembly GCA_049512455.1. Lineage (GTDB taxonomy): Bacteria > Actinomycetota > Thermoleophilia > Solirubrobacterales > Solirubrobacteraceae > Palsa-513. Next base: position 48,562 of record JBEKXB010000002.1, read on the forward strand.
TCGGTCTCGCGCCGCATTGGGTGGCTCCGCACAAGGCCCCCCTGGCGGAGGGTGTGCGTCTCGCATTCGTCGCCCTGTTCGCAGTCGCGCTGCTCGCGGCATTGTGGCGGACCTGGCGCGGATCGTGGTGGCTCGACTGCTACGCGTGGGCGACGCTCGCGCTGATCGTGTGCACCGCCTGGCTGCTGCCGTGGTACGGCGTGTGGGCGCTGCTACCGGCCTCGGTCAGCTCGAGCAGGCGCCTACGCGCGGTGACGCTGGTCGTCTGCGCCTACCTCATCGTGTCGTTCTAGGAGCTGCCGCTCGGACCGCTCGCGCCGGTCGCGCCGCTCGCCGCGCAGGCCGGCGGCACGTTCGACAACGCGCAGTTCGGCTTGATGCCCCACGAGTCGAGCGTGTTCGCGAGGACGTCATAGGCCGGCCGCGGCACCCCGGTCCATGAGATCAACGCCGAGTCCCAGCTGTCATACGAAGTCATCGCGTTCCACTCATAGAGGTAGACCCGCTGGATCCGCGGGCTCAGCCCGGCGAGCTTGGTCAGGATGAACTTGTCGACCGTGGCGGCATGCGTGGCGTTCTGGGTGAAGTGGACGTGCGAGCTGTTGTGCCTTGACACCAGGCCAGCGGTCTCCGTGAACCAGATCTTGCCCGTGACGGCATGCAGCAGCTGCTTGGTGGTGGTCGTGCTCAGCGTGTTCGCGCCAACGTAGTTGTTGATGCCCCAGTAGCCGGGCTGGCTGTGGAGGTAGTGGATCATCGCGTGCGTGTACTGCTTGATCGGAACGCCGCCGTTGCTCCGCGGGACATCGAGCAGCTCGGCGGCGAGGATCGTGCAGCTCGGGCAGTCCTTGCGCAGCGCCTTGTAGTACTGCGCGACGAGGGTGGGATGGTTCCAGGTCGGCTCGCCGTGGAAGTTCGACTCGTCCCAAGTCACGAACTCTGTCACCCACGGATACAGCTCGTGGAACTTGACGAACGCGGCGCTGTACTGCTTGACCGTCGGCAGCTTGCCCGCATGACCCGACAGCGACGAGTGGTCGAACGTGATCAGCGGCGTGAGGCCGTCCTGTTGCGCCATGGTCAGCCACTGCTGGAGGCGTGTTGACTCGTAGTTGCCCGAGTAGGTGGTGGCGGTCAGCGCATCCCACGGCATGTCGTAGCGGACCTGCGTGATCCCAAGCGCGAGGAACCGGGGGTCACTGAACAGCTGGGTCTTGTTGTCGCCGAGCCCGACCAGCGGATGGGCGCTCGCGACCGCCGACTGTGCGAACAGCGGGCAGCAGGTGCAGAGCAGGGCGATCAGGAGGCGGCGTGAGCGAGTCATCAGTACCGAGACTTTCGTGGTCGTGGGAAGTTGCGCTAACTGCCTGACAGCGGCTTGCCGCCGGCACCGATCCCTGTGCACGTCGGCGGCACGCGTGAGATCGCGCAGTCGGGTCGAATACCCCAGGACAAGAGCGTCTCCGCAACAACATCATAGGACTCGCGCGGCGCGCCCGTCGACGAGATCAGCGCCGAGTCCCAGCCGTCGTGCGGAGTTATCGCGTTCCACTCATAGAGGTAGATGCGCTGGATCCGTGGACTGAGGTTGGCGAGCTTGGTGAGGATGTAGCGGTCCACGACCGCTGAATGGGCGAGGCCCTCGGGGAACGAGTCGGTCGTGTTGGCGCGGTACACGAGACCGCCGGTCTCGGTGAACCAGATGTTCCCCGTCACGCCGCCGAGCAGCGCCTTCGTCGCAGAGTCCTCCAGCTTGTTCGCATCGAGGTAGTTGTGCAGCCCCCAATACTCCGGCTGCTGGTGCGCGTAATGGATGAACTGGTGAGCCCACTGGACATCGTTCTCGGCGAACCGCGCTGGGGCGTCGAGCAACTCGGCGGCGAGGATCGTGCAGGTCGGGCAGTCGCGGCGCAGCGCAAGGTAGTACTCGGCCGCGATCCGTGGCTGGCGCGAGATCGCCTCGCCGTAGTAGTTGGCCTCGTTCCAGGTCGAGAACTGCGTGACCCACGGATACAGATTGCGGAACTTGAGGAACGCTGCGCTGTAGCGCGCAACGGTCGGGAGCGTGATCGCCGCCTTGCCCGAGACCGACGAGTGATCGAACGTGATCAGCGGCGTGAGCCCATCCTTCTGCGCCGCCGTGAGCCACAAGGCGAGCTTCACGGCCTCGTAGTTGTGGTGCGGGTAGTTGGCCGTGAGCGCGTCCCACGGCACGTCGTAGCGCACCTGCGTGATCCCGAGTGCGAGGAAGCGAGGATCGCTGAACAGCTCGAACTTGTTGTCACCGATCCCGAGCAGCGGGTGCGTGCTCACGCCGGCCGGCTGCGCACCGGCCGGCCGCGCAACGAGTGCGCACGCCGCACACGCCAAGCACGCCATGATGGCGAGTCTGAGGCGAAGATGATGCATTGAGAGAGACAACCGCCGGCTTCGCCAGAAGTCTCGCTAAAGGGGACGCGGAGCGCCGGCCGAAGATGGATGACGACGTGGCAAGGCGTCGGAACGCGCCGCGGGCGGCTCGTGCTTGGCTGATCCGTCAGCTGGGGGCTCCGCGGTCGCCTGGACGCCGACCACGGGCGGCGCACCATGGCCCCTGAACTTGAGGATCTCGAGCAGGTAGACGAGGTAGACGCTCGCGGCCGCCACGATCAGCCCGAGGCCGGCGAGCACCAATGACCAGCCGAGACGAAGGTGGCCGCCCGGAGCGGAGTAGGGGATGAACCGCAGCGCCAGCGCGAGGCCGGCGAGCATCAGCGTCCAGCCGTAGAGCACGACCACGGTGTGGCGAACGCTGAAGCCGATGCGGGCAAGGCGGTGGTGGAAGTGCTCGGCGTCCGCGACGTAGACGGGACGCCCGTACTTGAGCCGCTTGAGCACAACGAAGGTCGTGTCGAGGAACGGCACGGCGAGCAGGATCAACGGCAATGCAAACGCGATCGCGGAGGTCGTCTTGAGATCGCCGGCGACGGCGATGCAGCCCATCAGCAGTCCGAGCAGGTTCGCGCCGCAGTCGCCCATGAAGCTGGATGCGGGCGGGAAGTTGTGCACCAGGAATCCGAGCGCGGCGCCTGCAGTGAGCGCCGCGAGCACCCCGGCGTCGACGGTGCCGAGGTTGAACGCGATCAGCGCGAAAGTGGCCGCGATGATCGCGCAAACGCCGGCGGCCAGGCCGTCGACGCCATCCGAGAAGTTGACCACGTTCATCATCCCGACGAGCCCGATCACGGTCAGCGTCGGCCCGGCGTTCGGGAAGCTGAGCACGCCGAGGAGCGGCACGGTCAGGTGCTCCACGACGATGCCGTACTGCTCCGCCACCACTGCCGCGGCTATCTGTCCGGCAAGCTTGATCGCGGGATGCAGGTCGAAGCGATCGTCGACCGCGCCCACGACCACGATCACGGCTGCCGCGAGCAGGACGCCGTGCCAGTGCACCGAAGCGACCCCGGGATGGAAGGAGACAGTGGTGCCCGGTAGCCACAGCAAGCCCGCCAGCAACACGCCGGCGAAGATCGCGAGACCACCGAGCAGCGGCGTCGGGCGATCCGAGAGGCCGCGCGCGCTCGGCCGGTCGACGGCGCCGATGCTCCTTGCTAGCCGCATCGTCAAAGGCGTCAGCAGCGCGGTGGCAACAAGCGCCGCCGCAAATGCGTAAAGCGCGTGGAGCTCAGGGGGACTCATGCGCTGCGCCTAAGCATCGCAGGAGCACGGCTGTGATGCTCGGCTGGGGCACGCAGGCCAGTCCAGCCGCGCCCCGGCTCAGACATATCGACCAGCTTGCCTTCAAAGCTCGCTGTAGAGGGGGTAGCGCTCGATGATCGCCGCGACTCTCGCGAGCAGCTCGTCTCGGTGCGCCCCGAAGTCCGGGCTGAGCGCCGAGCCGATGATCTGGCCGATCTCTTCGAAGTCTTCGCGAACCAGACCACGGGTCACCATCGCCGGCGAGCCGATGCGCAGACCGGAGGTCACCCTGGGCGGCCGCGGGTCGAACGGCACCGCGTTTCGGTTGACGGTGATGCTGATCTCGGCGAGCCGATCCTCTGCTTCCTGGCCGCTCAGCTCGCTGTCGCGCAGGTCGACGAGAACGAGGTGGACATCCGTGCCGCCGGTGAGCACCTTGACGCCATGACCAGCCAGGAGCAGCGACTGCGCGAGCGCCGCGGCGCCTTCGAGCGTGCGCTGCTGGCGCTCGCGGAAAGGCTCGCTGGCAGCGATCCGGAACGTCACCGCCTTGGCGGCGATCACATGCTCGAGCGGGCCTCCCTGCTGCCCAGGGAACACCGCCGAGTCGATCTTCTTGGCGAGCTCCCCACGGCAGAGGATCAAGCCGCCGCGCGGACCGCCGAGCGTCTTGTGGGTCGTCGTCGTGACGACGTCGGCACCGTGCTCGATCGGGTTTGGATGCAACCCAGCGGCGACGAGGCCGGCGAAGTGCGCCATGTCGACCATCAGGTAGGCCCCCACCTCGTCGGCGATCTCGCGGAAGCGCGGGAAGTCGAGCTGACGCGGATAGGCCGACCAGCCGGCAAGCAGCAGCTTCGGCCGGCGCTCGCGGGCGATCCGCGCGACCTCGTCCATGTCGATCACGCTGGTCTGCGGATCGACCTCGTATGGCGCGATGTCGTACAGCCGCCCAGAGACGTTGATCTTCATCCCGTGGGTCAAGTGCCCGCCGTGCGCGAGCAGCAGCCCCATGATCGTGTCGCCCGGGTCAAGCAGCGCGTGGTAGACCGACGTGTTCGCCTGAGCCCCCGAGTGCGGCTGCACGTTCGCGTGCTCGGCGCCGAAGAGCGCCTGCGCGCGATCGATTGCGAGCTGCTCGGCGACATCGACGAACTCACAGCCGCCGTAGTAGCGCGCGCCGGGATAGCCCTCGGCGTACTTGTTGGTGAGCACGCTGCCCTGACAGTCGAGCACCGCTTGGGGCGCGTAGTTCTCCGAGGCGATCAGGTCGATGGTCCGCCGCTGGCGGTCCAGCTCGTGCTCGAGCACCTCGGCGATCTCTGGATCCACCTCGCCGACGGGCCGGTTGAGATAGTCCTGCGGAAGCGTGTCAGGAAGCGTGTCGGGCACCGTCTGGCGAGCTTATCAGCGGACCTAGACACGGCTGAGCGCTGCCGCCACGGCGGCATCGCTCAGCGCACCGGGACGCACGATCTGCCACGAGCCATCGGCCTCCAGCGCGCTGAGGTCGACGACCGTCGACGGAACCCCCGGCAGCTCGCCACCGTCGAGCACGAGATCGGCGCCGTCGCGGATCGCTCGCGGCACGTCCTCGAGCCGGCGGGCGTCGCGCCCGCCGGCGCGGTTGGCGCTCGACTGGAGCACCGGCATTTGGAGCGACAGCCCGACGTCGATGACGCGAAGCCCGAGCAGCTCACCGCCGGTCAGCGGGAAGCGCCGTAGCGGGTTGGCAAGCAGCAGCGTCACCGGCCCGGGCGCCAGCGCGCGGATCGCCGCCAGCGTGCGCTCGCCGACGCCCGGCAGCGTTGCGAGCGCTACCTCCAGCGAAAAGCACAGCACAGCTGCGGGTTTGCGCTGGTCGCGCCCCTTGAGCGCGTAGAGACGATCGATCGCCGCCGCACTCCCGGGGTCACAACAGAGTCCGTAGACGGTGTCGGTGGGGAACACGGCGACACCCCCACCGGCGACGCATTCGCGCAGCGCCGCGGAATCGCCGGACAGGGAACGCTCGCCGCTCACCGCTGCGCCAGGAGCACGCGCTCGATCCCGGCGAGGTCCCGGCGACGCTCGATCGTCGTGAAACCGGCGCGGTGGCAGAGCTCGGCGACCGCGTCGCCCTGCCCCATGCCGTGCTCCAGCACGAGCGCCGGCGACTTGGTGGCGGCAGTCTGCGACACCAGTCGGCGGATGACGGCCAGGCCATCGCTGCCCCCGTCGAGCGCCAGCAAAGGCTCGTGGCGGACGATCTCCGGCACGAGCTTCGCCAGTGCCGCGCTCGGCACGTAGGGCGGGTTGGCCACGATCACGTCGTAGGTGTCGTCAAGCCCGTCGAGCAGGTCGGCGCAGCGCCACGACACCTCCAGCGCCAGGCGCTGCGCGTTGGCCTGCGCAACAGCCAGCGCCGGCGGGCTGATGTCGCTCCCGGTCACGTCCAGATCGCTGCGCTCATCCTTCAACGCGAGCGCGACGGCACCGCTGCCGGTAGCGCAATCGAGCACGCGCTCGATGCCGGGAAGCTCGCTCACGACCTCGACAAGCAACTCGGTCTCGGGGCGGGGAATCAGTACCCGCGGGTCCACCGAGAGCGTGAGCCGGCGGAACGCACGGCGGCCGAGAATGTAGGCCACCGGCTCGCGATCGACTGAGCGACGTCGCACATGTGACTGGAACGTCCGCACTGCTTCGCCCTCGAGGGTCATCTCAGGCTCGACGATCAGGCGCGAGCGCGCGACCCCCAGAGCGCCAGCCAGCAGCAGCTCGGCGTCGAGCCGCGCGCTGCTCGAGCCGGCGGCGGCGATCGCGGTGCGCGCACCGTCGAGGGCGTCGCGCACGCTCACGCCGGCGCGCGCAGTCACTCGCCGGCCTGATCGGCGAGTCGCCGCCGCTTCTCGTCGGCCTGCAACGCCGCGGTGAGCTCCTCCAGCTCGCCGGCAAGCACCGCTTCCAGGTTGTAGACGGTGAGCTTCACGCGGTGATCGGTGACGCGCCGGTTCGCGTAGTTGTAGGTGCGAATCTTCTCCGCACGCTCACCGCTGCCGACCTGCGAGCGGCGGTCGGCGGCAACCGCAGCCTGCTGCTCGGCCAGCGCGCGCTCATACAGCCGCGCGCGCAAGACACGCAACGCCTTCTCGCGGTTCTGTAGCTGTGACTTCTCGTCCTGCATCGAGACCACGATCCCCGATGGTCGGTGCGTGACGCGGACGGCCGAGTCCGTCGTGTTGACCGACTGGCCGCCGGGCCCGCTCGAGCGGTAGACATCGACCTGGAGGTCGCCCGGATCGATCTGAATGTCCACGTCCTCGGCTTCCGGCAGCACAGCCACGGTAGCCGTCGAGGTGTGGATCCGCCCCTGCGCCTCGGTCTGCGGGACACGCTGGACCCGATGCGTACCGCCTTCGAACTTGAACACGGAGTACGCGCCGTCGCCCTTGACGGCGAAGGTGTACTTGCCTTCCCCCTCCTCGAGCGCCTCCAGCTTGAAGCCGAGACGCTCGGCGTAGCGCGACAGCATCCGGTACACGTCACCGGCCCACAGCCCCGCCTCCTCACCTCCTGCGCCGCCTTGAATCTCGACGATCACGTGCTTGTCGTCGTTGGGGTCGCGTTGCACCATCGCCAGGCGGATCTCCTCCTCGATCTGCTCGATCCGCTCGCGGGAGCTGGCGAGCAGCTCGCGTAGCTCAGCATCGTCGGTGCCGTCGGCAAGCAGCTCCTCGGCACCCGCCGCGTCATCGCGAGCGTGACGCCACTGCACGGCCAGCTTGGCCGACGGCTCGAGCTGGTGGTAGGCCCGGCCGACCTCGGCGAAGCGGTTGCGGTCAGCGAGCACGGCCGGATCGACCACCTGCGCGGACAGCTCCGCGAAACGCGTCTCGATCTGCTCGACGAGCCGCTCGATCACGCGACGACCTCGAGGCCGACGAGATCGCTCGCGCTGAAGCGCTCGCCTTCGGCGTCGAGCACGGCACGCAGCGCGGCGAGCGCAACGGCAAGCTGCGCAAGGTCGGGCTCGCGCGTCGTCAGCCGTTGTAGCGCAAGCCCAGGTGCGGTCAGGAGCGCCACCCAGCGGCGCTCACGATGACGCGCAGCGAGCCGGATGATCTCGTAGGAGATACCGGCGATCACCGGCACACCGAGGATCCTCGTCGCGATCAGCCAGTACCAGGCCGGCAGGCCGAGCGGCGCAAAGACGAAGATTGCGACGATCATCACGATCAACAGGAAGCTCGTCCCGCAGCGCGGATGCAAACGGGAGAAGCGAGCTGCCTCACTCGGCTCGAGCGCCGACCCCGCCTCGTGGCAGGCGATCGCCTTGTGCTCGGCGCCGTGATACTCGAATACGCGTCGTAGCTCACGCAGCCTCGACAGGACGAGCAGGTAGCCGAGGAAGATCGCCGTACGGAGCAGACCCTCGAGCAGCCAGAACAGCGTCGCGGAATGCAGCGGCTTGCGGATCAGGCTGACGAGCCCGACCGGCGCGACGAAGAACAGGCCGATCGCAAAGACCAGCGACAGCACGACCGCTGCGGCCCAGGCGGCGCGCGAGATCTCCTCGTCTGCGTCGCCAACCTGGACGCTCGCAGAGATGTTCAGCGCGCGCAGGCCAATCCCCATCGACTCGCCGAGCGCGATGACTCCGCGCAGCAGCGGCAGCCGCAGAACGCGATGGCGGCGCAGGGAGGAGCTGAACGGGACGCTGCGCACGACGATCTCGCCGCCGGGCGCCTCGCGCTTGGGGCTGGCGATCTGCTCGGCCGTGGGAGCGCGCAGCGCGACCGACCAGGTCCGGACGCCGCGCATCATCACGCCCTCGAGCACCGCCTGGCCGCCGATCGGCATGTCGCGCCCACCGCCGGCGCGCACGCGCGTAGCGCGCCGCACGCCTCAGCGCCCTACTTGGTCGCGGTTGCGCGCTGGGCGCTGCGAGCGGCGCGGCGCTGGAAGCGCTCGACGCGTCCGCCGGTGTCGATGAGCTTCTGGCGGCCCGTGTAGAACGGGTGGCAGTTCGAGCAGATCTCGACATGCAGCTCGGGCTTGGTAGAGCGGGTGACGAACTCGTTGCCGCAGGTGCAGCGGACGTGCGCCGTCACATACTCAGGGTGGATCTCGGTTTTCATGGTCCGGTCCATTGTAGCGGTCGCCCTATCGGCGACCACACCGCCGGCTCGGAACTCCGGCCGATAAGGCGCCGGCGGGGCTGCGCTCGGGGCTTCGGAGCGCCGGCCGCTTGCCCGTGGTGCGGGGGTCGAGATGCCCGTAGACGCTGCTCCAGGGACCGCTTGAGACGTCGGCGATCTGCTACACGATTGGCCACAGGCGAGTCACGGACCCGAAGCCTCTCAGGTTCACGGTGATCGATACGGTGCCGATCTTCACGCCGGGGGGCGTCTATCGCGACGCGATGAGCATCGACGGCGTTGAAACGATCGTGCGAGAGTCCGATGGCATCCATCTCAACGGCGCCGGCTCAGCACTGCTCGCACAGACGGTCCTTCAAGCCATCCGCAGCGACTTCACCTACTAGCGACAACCGGCGCCGCGTATCGATCCTGCAACTAGGACGGAAAGCGAGGGTCAATGAGAGACAAGCAACAACCTGCGAAGCACGCTCGCGTCGGCGTCCGGTGCTGCGCAACGCTGGCTGTGGTGGCGGTCGCCGCGCTGGCCTCGACCGGCTCTGCGGGCGCAACGTCGGCCGCTCAGGCAATGCGCAACTGCCCGCTGCCGACCTACCCCGGCATCGGCTACTTCACCTCGCTGACGGTCTCCGGCACGACCTGCGCGGAGGGCAAGAAGGTCGCCATCGCCTACTACTACTGCCGCACCAAGCACGGCGTGAAGGGGACCTGCCCTGGTGGCGTGCTCGGCTTTCGCTGCAAGGTCGTCAGCAACTCCATTCCGACGGAGATCGACGCGCGCGTCACCTGCGTCTACGAGCACGAGACGGTCATCCACACCTACCAGCAGGACGTGCCCTAGCCTAGCTCCCCGTGCCGCAGACGACGCTATAGGTGCGCGCCGGGTTGGGCGGCTCGGTGATCGAGCCCGTGGGATCAACCTGGGCGGTCAGCTTCATGCCGGCACTGCAGCGCGGGCCGTTGAACTCCACGCCCTGGCTCGTCGCCGTGGCGAGGCTGGTGACGGTCTGATCGGGAAGCACGGTGGTACCGATGCTGAGCGCCACCTGGAATGGGCCCACGCCGGCGCCGCTGTTGCGCACGACCACGTCGTAGAGCTCGGTCGCGCCGGACGTCCCCGTCGAGCCGCTGGGCCCGGTCGAGCCGCTGGGCCCGGTCGAGCCGCTGGGCGTTCCCGGCGATCGCGTGACCTTGACGATGAACAGGTTCGGCTCGGGCGTTGCCAGGACGCAGCTTGGCGAAGTCCGCTGGCCGCGGCGGAACACGCGGCGCTGCCGATTGAGCCAGCGGAAGCGCACTTCCGCGCGGTAGCTGCCGGGGACGGGAAGATCGATGACGTTCTCGTTGGCCGTGTACAGGCCGATGCCCCGCTTGGAGGTCTGCCAGACGCCGAAGCCGGGCGCGCTGACCGGCGTGAAGGGGGCGCCCGCGGCGGTGCGCTCGAACAACGCGAAGTTGACCGACATCCGCCTGGTCCCGGGGACCGCCTGCATCTGGGCGCTGAAGCTGGCCGAGCCTTCCGTCGCGCTGGAGGCGGTGCACGCCGTGACGGTCACCGAGGCGAGCGCGCCGGTCGAGCCCGTGGAGCCGGTCGCCGAGCCAGCCGGCGTGCCGGAGTGCGCGCGCGCAGCCGCGCCGGAGGCGACGACGAGACCGGCGAGGAGCGTGACGGCTACGGCGGCGATGTGACGTGAATTACCCATGCACTTTGCAAACACAGCAGGTCTGCAGAGGTTGCGAAGGATCCGCGCTAGCTGCCTTTCCGCTCCCTGACGGCGGCACTGAGCTTCGGCAGGATCTTGTTGAGGTCACCGACGATCCCGAGATCGGAGAACTCGAAGATCGGCGCGCCCGGATCGTTGTTGATCGCGACGATGTTCTCCGCGGACTCCATGCCAACCTTGTGCTGGATCGCACCGGAGATCCCAGCCGCCAGATATAGCTTCGGCGACACGGTCTTGCCGGTCTGCCCGACCTGGGCGGCGTACGGATACCAGCCCGCATCAACCACCGCCCGGGTGGCGGCCACGGCGCTGCACGAGCCAAACGCCCGGGCAAGCTCCTCGCACAGCTCGAACCCTTCAGCGCTGCCGAGGCCGCGCCCGCCGGCGATCAGGATCTCGGCGCCCTCGAGGTCGATCCCATCGCCGCGCTGCTGCGCATGGCGGAGCATCCGCGCCCGCAGCGAGAACGACGAGAAGCCCACCTCCAGATCCTCGACCGGCGCGGCGGTGCCGGCCGGCGGCTCGACGGCGAACGCGCCCAGCCGTCCGACGATGACGCCGACGGCGCTGGCAAAGGCGATCTCCGAGATCGCAGAGTCGCCGAAGATCGGCCGCTGGGCGATCAGCTGGGCGCCATCGACGCGGACGCCGGTGACCTCCAGCGCCACGCCGGCGTCGATCCGCGCGGCAAGGCCGGCACCGATCTCCAACCCGAGCAGCCCGCCGCCGAACAGGACGTAGCGAAAGTCGCGCTTGGAGATCACCCGCGCGATGGCATCGACGACTGGTTGCGCGAGGCCTTCAGGGCCTTCCACGCGGTAAACCTTCGCCGCGCCGTAGCGACCGAGCTCGGCGCAGAGCTCGCGCGTCACGGACTCGCCGAGGACGATCGCGTGCGCTTCCCCGCCGAGCGCACGAGCCAGCTTCGCGCCCTCACAGAGCGCCCCCAGCGAGCTGTCGTTGAGGCTGCCCTCGTGGTGCAGCGCGTAGATGAGGATGTCTCCCATCAGATCAGCCTTCGCTCCGCCAGCCAGGCGACAATCCGCTCGACGGTCGCTTCGGTGTCCTCGTCTTCGATCATCTCGCCCGAAGCCTTGCCCGGCGGCTGGCGCGTGCCGATCCACTGCGCGCCGGAGTGAGCGCGACCAACGCGCGCGGGATCGATTCCAACCTCGGCGGCGCTCAGCGCTTGCAGCGGCTGGCGCTTGGCGCCCATGATCGCCTTCAGCGACGGGTAACGCGGCTCGTTGACGGCGTCGCCGACCGTGATCACCGCCGGGAGCTCGACTTCGACGGTGTCGTATCCGTACTCGGCCTGACGCTCGCAGCGAAGCTTGCCGTCCGCGAGCTCGAGTGAGATCACCTGCGTCAGCGACGGCATCGCCAGATGCTCGGCGACGACGGCGCCGACCGTGTAGCACGCCCCGTCGTCGGACTGCTGGCCGAGCAACACGAGATCGGGCTGCTCGCGCTCGAGCACCCGCGCCAGCGCATACCCCGTGGCCGCGACATCGGAGCCCGCGAGCACCGCGTCGCAGAGGTGGACTGCGCGATCGGCGCCGAGCGAGATCGCCCGCTGCAACGTCCGAACCGCGCTTTCGGGGCCCATCGTGACGGCGACGATCTCCTCCACCGCGACCGCCCCCGCCTCCCTGATCGCCAGCGCCGCTTCGATCGCGTGCGTGTCGTAGGGGTTCAACGCTCGCTCGCCGCTTCGATCGATGCGCCCCGTCGCGGCGTCGATGCGCTTGGGCACCGCGCCGTCAGGCACCTCCTTGACCAGCACGCAGATCTTCACGTGGCGTTCATCGCCGCGCGCTCACGCCGGCGCGAATGAAGTCGACCGCTGCACTGGTCGGCGCGCCGGGCGTGAAGACCTCCGCCACGCCGAGCCCCTTGAGCACAGCGATGTCATCAACCGGGATCGTCCCGCCGAGCGTGATGAGGACGTCCTCGGCGCCGCGGTCACGCAGCAGCTCGATGACGCGTGGCACGAGCGTCATGTGCGCACCGGACAGGATCGACAGCCCGATGGCGTCGGCATCCTCCTGGATCACCGTTTCGACGATCTGCTCGGGCGTCTGGTGCAAGCCCGTGTAGATGACCTCCATGCCCGCATCGCGCAGCGCCCGCGCGATGATCTTCGCGCCGCGATCGTGACCGTCGAGACCCGGCTTGGCCACGACAACGCGGATCTTGGACTCGGGGAGTGACGCACACATGTTGACGGCGCAACCACGAGCTGCGGTGGCGCGCGCCGCGCATTCTACGGAGCGCCCGCCGGCGGCACACGCCGGCTGCACGCCTGCTGCGGCGCTATCCTCGCTCACGCCATGGACATCCGATCTTCGCGCAGCGCGCCGACCGACACTGCCGCCGACACGATCGTCATCGGTGTTTTCGAAGGCGACGACGCCTCGCTGCCGGAGCTGCAGGCGCTGATCGATTCTGGTGAGGCCAAGCGTGCTCACGGCTCGCTCGCGCACACCCACCTGCACTCGCGCCGGTTCCTGATCGCTGGCCTCGGACCGCGCGAGCAGTTCGATGGCGAGCGGGCGCGGGTCTGTGCAGCCAAGGCGGCGAAGCTTGCGAGCTCGCTCGGCGCGAGCGCGCTGTGCTGGGAGGCACCGGCGGGCAGCAGCGACGCCATCATCGGCGCGCTCGTCGAGGGAACAGTGCTCGCGTCGTACCGCTTCGACCGCTACAAGACGGCGGACGAGGACCCCTCCGAGCGCGAAACGGAGCTGAAGGCCCTCACGATCTGTGCGGCTGGCGACCACGGCGCCGCCGTCGAGCGCGCCACGGTGATCGCCCGTGCCGTGAACGCAACTCGCACGCTGCAGGACACTCCGGGCAACGACATGACGCCGACGGATCTCGCGGCGCGCGCCAAGGCCCTCGCCGCCGAGCATGCCGGCGTCAAGGCGAACGTCGAAGGCCGCAAGCAGATCATCGCCCGCGGGATGGGAGCGTTCGCCGCGGTCAGCCAGGGCAGCGAGCAGGAGCCGGCGCTGATCACGCTGCACTACAAGGGGCCTGGCGCGAAGGGCCCGGTGCTCGGGTTTGTCGGCAAGGCGGTCACCTTCGACAGCGGCGGCATCTCGATCAAGCCGGCGGCGGCGATGGACGAGATGAAGTTCGACATGTCGGGTGGTGCCGCGGTGATCGAGGCGGTCGGCGCGATCGCGGCGCTGCGCCTCCCGGTGAAGGTCGTGGCTGTGGTCGGCGCGACCGAGAACCTGCCTAGCGGACGCGCCGTCAAGCCCGGCGACATCGTGCGCACGCTGAGCGGCGTGACCGTCGAGATCAACAACACCGACGCCGAAGGGCGGCTCGTGCTGGCCGACTGCCTGGCGCACGCGATCGGCGAGGGCGCGGAGCGCCTGGTCGATCTGGCGACGCTGACCGGCGCGATCGTCGTCTCGCTCGGCTCGACCTACGCCGGCCTGATGAGCAACGACGACGCCTGGGCAGCGGAGGTTCAGGCTGCGGCGGAGGCGACCGGCGAGCTCGTCTGGAGGATGCCGCTGCACGAGGAGTTCTCCAAGCTCGTCAAGGGCACCTACGCCGACCTCAACAACGCGCCGGAGCGTGGCAAGGCCGGCTCGATCACCGCCGCCGAGTTCCTCGCCCGCTTTGCCGCCGAGACGCCCTGGGCTCACCTCGACATCGCAGGAACGGCTTGGGATCTCGGCCGCCCCTACGCCGAGAAGGGTGGCTCCGGGTTCGGCGTACGGCTGCTCGTGGAACTGGCCTCCGCGCAGCACTGACTGGCGAGGCTGGGTACTCGGGCACGCCGCTGGCGCGCAAGCTCGGGGTGCAAGCGGGCGCCCGCGTTGCCACGCTCGACGCTCCCGCGGGCTTTGACGCGCAGCTGGAGGGGGCGGTGATCGCCCACCGTCTCGGCGGCCGCTTCGATGTGATCGTCTGCTTCGCGGACTCGCGGCGCGCGCTCGAGCGCCGGCTGGGGGCGCTGCTGAGAGCGCGCGAGGAGCGCGGCGCGATCTGGATCGCCTGGCCAAAGCAGAGCTCTGCCCTCGCAACCGACCTCAGCGACACCGTCGTCCGCGACATCGGCCTTGCGAGCGGGCTCGTCGACAACAAGGTCTGCGCGATCGACGAAACCTGGTCGGCGCTGCGCTTCGTCGCGCGGCGGAGCTAACGCTCAGGGCCCGCTCCGCGGGCGCCTTCGCTGAGCGACCTGGCGGCGGTTGTGGGGTCGACGCGGCGGGCAAGGACGTCGGCGAGCAGGCGACGGGACTCGTCATTGTCAAGCAGTTGGTCTTCCAGGTCGCGGCGGATGCGCGCGGCCGCCAGCGCTAGCACCTCGCGTCGCAGGCTGCGCTCGCGCCGCGCTGCGAGCTGGCCCGAATCCGCCAGCCAGGCGCGGTGAGCGTCGATCTGCTCGACCAACCCGTCGATCCCGAGGCCGTCCGTGGCCTGCGTCGTGAGCACCGGCACCGGCCAGCCGTCCGGGGGTGTGAGCGACAGCACGCCGCGAAGCTCGCGCACCATCGAGCCCGTCAGGGCGTGGTCGGCCTTGTTGACGACGATCACGTCGGGGATCTCCAGCACCCCCGCCTTCAGCGCCTGGATCGAGTCCCCCGCCCCCCCGACCAGCACGAGCACCACCGTGTCGGCGTGATCGATGACGTCGACCTCGGCCTGTCCGACGCCCACCGTCTCGACGAAGATGTCGTCCTTGCCCGAGGCGTCCATCAGCAGCGTCGCCTGCAGCGCCGCCGGCGCCAGTCCGCCGAGCGCTCCGCGGCTGGCCATCGAGCGGATGAACACGCCGGCGTCGAGGAAGTGCTCCGCGAGCCTGATCCGATCGCCGAGCACGGCGCCGCCGGTGAACGGCGATGTCGGGTCGACCGACAGAACGGCGACGGTGCGCCCAGCAGCGCGGCGATGCCGGGTCAGCGCTCCGATCAGGGTCGACTTGCCGCAGCCGGGCGGACCCGTGATGCCGACGATCGCCGCGCGCCCCGTCTTTGGGTAGACCTCACGGACGAGCGCCCAGCCGGCCGGGTCGTCGTCCTGGACGAGCGTGATCGCGCGCGCGAGCGCGCGGGCGTCGCCAGCGAGCAGGCGTCTGGCGAGGTTCGACGCCGCCATGCGCCGGCAATCATGCCACCGTGCCGGCGCTCATCCAAGCCCGGAGGCGGCGGGGTGAGGATTACAGTACGTCACGATGGCTCCGCTGGTCGAACACGGCTTCCCGCTGTTCCCGCTTTCGCTGGTGGCGCTGCCGAGCGAGCAGATCCGCCTGCATATCTTCGAGGCGCGCTACCGCACGATGATCGACGAATGCCTCGAGCGGGAGAGCGAGTTCGGCATCGTCTGGCTCGCCGACGATGAGCTCAAGGTCGTCGGCTGCGCCTGCGAGATCGACCGCGTGCTCGAGCGCATGGAGGACGGACGGCTGAACATCCTCGCGCGGGCAACGCGGCCGTTCCGGTTGGTCGAGCGTGACGACACGCTCGCCTACCCCGCCGGCACGATCGAATGGGTTCTCGACAGCGAAGAGACCCCGGACGGGACGGCGATCCGTGCCGCGCATGAGAGCTACGGCACGCTGGTTCTCGCAGCCACCGACGAGGCCCCCGAGACCGACGCACTGTCAGCGATGTCGGCCTACGAGATGGCGGCAACCGTCGAGTTCGGCCTGCAGGCGAAGCAGCGCCTGCTCGAGCTGCGCTCGGAGAACGCGCGGCTGCGGCTGCTCGCGCGGCTGCTGCGGGCCGCGCTCAAGCGGCTCGAGTTCGTGGACCGCGCGCAGGCGCGGGCGCGCTCCAACGGCCGCGTGCGCTTCGGCTAGTGGCTGAGCGCGGCGCGATCGCCGGGCCCCGATGAGCCGCGAGGTTCTCCTCTGCATCGCCGTCTTCGCCGCCTGCGCAGTCGAGGGCGTCGAGGCCGTCACGATCGTGCTGGCCGCTGGCCTCACGCGAGGCTGGCGCTCGGCGTGGATCGGCGTCGGCGCGGCACTGGCGACCCTCGCCGCGCTGGTCGCGGCGCTCGGACCGGCGCTGACGACGCTGCCGATCGGTGCGCTGCGGCTCCTCGTCGGCGCGCTGCTGCTGGTGTTTGGCCTGCAGTGGCTGCGCAAGGCGATCCTGCGCGCGAGCGGGTTGCGCGCGCTCCACGACGAGGACGCGATCTTCGCACGCGAAGTCGATGCGCTGCGCGAGGGTGAGCGCCGGGGGTCCGGCATCGACGCCGTCGGCTTCACGGTGAGCTTCAAGGGGGTGCTGCTGGAGGGGCTCGAGGTCGCGCTCATCGTGGTGAGCTTCGGCGAGAGCCAGCACGCCGTAGGGATCGCCGTGCTCGCGGCGCTCGCCGCGATCCTGCTCGTGGCCGCTGCCGGAGCGGCGGTGCGCGCGCCGCTCGCCCGTGTCCCGGAGAACACGCTGAAGTACGGCGTTGGCGTGATGCTGACGTCGTTCGGGACATTCTGGGGCGCCGAGGGCGCCGGAGCGCACTGGCCCGGCTCCGACATCTCGATCGTCGGGCTGATCGCCCTGGTGTTCGTGACTTCACTGGCGATGGTGGCAAGCCTCCGCCGGCGCCACGCCCGCCAATCGCTCGACGCTGCGACCCGGGAAGCCGCCTCCGGAGCATGAGAGCGCTTCGCGGCCTGCCGGCGTTTCTCTATGACTTCCTGCTCGGCGAGGATCCCGCGCTGGCCGTGGCGGTGGTTGGCGGCCTCGGTGGCACCGCGGCCCTCCAGGCGGCCGGAGTCACGGCTTGGTGGCTGTTGCCGGCGACGGTGCTCGCGGCGCTCGCGGTCTCGCTGCGGCGCGCGAGCCGTTGAGCTCCGGACGGTGCTTGCCGAGCCAGCCCCGGCAAGCACCCCCCGCCTTGCGCTGAAACCCCAGACCAACCGCCGCCCTCAGCGGGGCGGCGCAAACTCGGGTACGTGGATCTCGCCGATCGCCTGCGCGGCCCGGGACCGGGGCCGCTGCGGGGTCGCCCGATGGATCCGCGGCTCACCTTCGGGTGCGTCGATCTGTGGCGGGCGCGGTCGAGGAGCGTCACCGTAGCCGGTGGCCACGACGGTGACCCACACTTGGTCTGAGAGCTTCTCATCGACCATCGCGCCAAAGATGATGTTCGCGTCGGGGTGCGCCGCCTGGCTCACGGCCTTTGCCGCCTCGTTGACCTCCCACAGCGACAGGCTGTCCCCACCTGTGATCGAGAGCAGGATCTGGCGGGCTCCGTCCATCGAGGTCTCCAGCAGCGGCGAGGCGACAGCCGTCATCGCTGCGTCAACCGCACGCGAATCACCGATGCCCATGCCGATGCCGAGCAGCGCGCTGCCGGCGTTGGACATCACCGTGCGCACGTCGGCGAAGTCGAGGTTGATCAGGCCGGGGAGCGTGACCAGGTCGGCGATTCCCTGGACGCCTTGACGCAGCACATCGTCAGCGACCGAGAAAGCGTCGACCATCGAGGTCTTCTTGTCGAGCACGGCCAGCAGCCGGTTGTTGGGAACGACAATCAAGGTGTCGACCTCGCCAGCCAGATCCTCGATGCCGAGGTCGGCCTGGCTGGCACGCCGGCTGCCCTCGAAGCCGAACGGCTTGGTGACGATGCCGACGGTGAGCGCGCCGATCTCACGGGCGATGCGCGCCACGACCGGTGCCCCGCCGGTGCCCGTGCCGCCGCCGGCGCCGGCCGCGATGAAGATCATGTCGGAGCCCTTGAGCAGCGCCTTGATGTCGTCGTAGTCCTCGATCGCCGCCTGGCGGCCGACGGCAGCGTTCGCGCCGGAGCCGAGCCCGCGGGTCACCTGCGCACCGATGTGCAGCGTGACGGCGGCCGTCGATTGCTGGAGTGATTGGACATCGGTGTTGATCGCGATGAACTCGACGCCAGCGACCTCGGCCTCGATCATCCGGTTGACGGCGTTCACGCCCGCACCGCCAACGCCGACGACGCGCAGGCATGGCCGACCGAGCTCACGACGGTTCGCGGCGGGGTGAGCCGCCGAAGGCTCATCGCGGCGGCCGCGCTCGCGGCCCGGCGCGGACGCGCGGATCTCGAGCATGTCAGACGGGATCTCGGAGCTGAAGGCCTCGCGCAGACGATCCTGCGGAGTGGGCAGCGCCGAGTCGCCGACAGCGTGCTTGTGCGCACGCCGGCCGCGCGCGGGCGCCGTCACCTCGCCGGCGACTGGCACGTCATCGACGGGGCCCGGCAGTGCGGCCTGCATGCCGTCTTGGTCGGTCTTGAGGAAGAGTGCCGCGAGCGGTCCCTCACGCATGCTCGCGCGCTTGCTAGGCCCGGCCATTGAGGACCTCCTTCGCCAGGTCTCGATACGACTGCGCAGCCGTCCCGTCCGGGTCGTAGCGCAGCACCGACATCCCCTTCACCGGCGCTTCCGCGAAGCGCACGGTCTTGCGGATGCGCGAGGCGAACACGCGGTCGCCGAAGTTCTCCTCGAGGATCTCGATGGCCTCTTTGGCGTGGATCGTGCGCGAGTCCACGAGCGTGGGCAGGATGCCCTCGATGACCACGTTCGGGTTCAGGTTCTCGCGGATCATCGACAGCGTGTTCTGCAGCTGGATCAGGCCACGCATCGAGAGATACTCGCATTGGACCGGGACGATCACCTTGTGTGCGGCCGTCAGAGCGTTGATCGTCAGCAGGCCGAGGCTTGGTGGCGTGTCGATGCAGATGAAGTCGTAGTCGTCGGCGATTGGCACGAGCGCCCGCTCGAGCGCGCGCTCGCGGCCGATCTGGGACGACATCGCGATCTCCGCGCCGGCAAGGTCGATCGACGCGCACGCGACATCCACCTCGCGCTTGCGAATCACCTCGCGGATCGAGAGCTGATGCACGAGCACGTCGTACATCGAGCGTTCCAGGGTGTCCGGATCGATCCCCTGGGACATCGTCAGATTGCCCTGCGGGTCCATGTCGACGCACAGCACTCGATGGCCTGCCTCGGCGAACGCGGCGGCAAGGTTGAGCGTCGTCGTGGTCTTCGCGACGCCACCCTTCTGGTTGGCGAACGCGATGATCCGAACGGGACTCACGGGAGCCTACGATGCTGAGCGGAGACCGGCACGCCGCGTTATTCGCACGGCGCGCAGGGAATCCTGCATCGCCGTTGCGCCGGCCGCTCAGGCCGGGCGAAAGCCGGGCCGCAGCGGCGGCGCCACTTCGAGCTCGGTGGTCGGCGGCTCGAATACCGTGTCATCGATCGGGCCGTCGTGCACCGGCGGACGTGGTGTCGCGAACAGATCGGACGCGAACGAGCTTGCCGGGGCCCGCCGGCTGACGCGGAAGTCTTGACCGGCTTGCGCGTCGGCGTCCGGCGCGTAGATCAGCGCGTCGGCCAGGGCGCTGAGGTCGCCTCGCAGATGACCGCAGATCACGTCGCGAAGCACTGCGCGCAGCCGGTCCTCGACCTCCGCGGCGAGGAGGTGAGCGTCGCTGGGACGGTCAGCACCGCTGATCACCGTCTGCTCCAGGGCGATCGCACGCGTGATCCGCGCAGCCATCTCGGCGCGCTCTGCCGCCGGGGCGCAGAGCGCGGCAACGCGCCCCGCCAGCCGGCCGCTGCGCTCCCCTTCAGGCTCGAGCAGCACACGCAGCGCGAGCAGGTGATCGGTGAGACCATCGAGCGGCTCGGCGCGCTCGCAGCCGAGCTCGAAGCGTGACAGCGCCCACGCCGCCTCGCCCTCGCTCGGCCGGCGCCGCGCGATGAGCGCACAGAATGCCCGCAGCTCCTCCTCCTGCTCCGCCACCAGCACCACCTTCCCGTCGCTGCGCCCGCTCGCCGGCAGCGGCAGCGCGCGCCACTCCGAAGCCTCGGCATGGATCCATGCGAGCGGCGCGAGCGAGATGCCGCCGGCGTACAGCCGCAGCGTGGTGTGGAGGTCGCGAATCCGTCCGAGCGCGTGCTCCACAGCGTCGGGCCCGTCTCCGGGGTCGATCGCGACGACAAGCGACGGCCGGTCGTCGCGCACCCAGGCCGGATCCGGGGGAACCAGCCCGAGCCGCTCCAGCGGCGCCAGCAGGATGCCTTCGCCGAGCGAGATCTCCTTGGCAGTGGTCATCACGCCACGCAGCAGACCAAGCACTGCGAGCTCCGTGTGCTGCTCGACCGCGTTCTCGTGCAGCTCGCGGTACGCCGGCTCGAAGCGTTCCGGCAGCAGCGCGAAGGTCGAGTCGCAGCCATCGAAGACACGCGTCAGGAAGCAGCGCAGAGCCACCTCGGCGATCTCGCAACGCCCGTCATCGCCGGCTGCCAGCGCGTGGGCCTCGAGGTAGTTCTGCAGGCCAGCGATCCCCGCCAGCTCTTCGAGCGCCGCGCCGGCGTTCGGGCTCGTGCGCAGCGACGCCCATTGACGGCCGATGAACTCGCCCGTGAGTGGGCGGTAGCAGTACAGCGCCGGGCGGTGCATGCGAGCGTGCTCCTGGACCACCTCGAAGCCAACCTCCTCGCCACGCGCGATCGCCGCCGCGAGCAGCTGGGCGGCCTCAGCCACAAAGGCGTGCAGCGTGGAGTGCAGCTGACCGGAGCGCATGCAACGCGTTTCGCGCAGGACGCCGAGCCTCCTGCGCTGCGCAGCGCCGCTTGCAGCTAGGCTGCTACGCGGTCGCCGACCGAGGGCGCGTGCGAGATCTCCTCGCACAGCCAGCGGCGACCGTAGTCGCGCATGCTGTCGATGATCGGCAGCAGATCGTGGCCCTTCTCGGTCAGCGAGTACTCGACGCGCGGCGGAACTTCCGGGTAGGTGTGCCGCTCGACGATGCCGTCCTCCTCGAGCGCGCGCAACCGCAGCGACAGCGTTCGCGGGCTGATTCCGGCGAGCGAGCGCTCCAACTCGCAGAAGCGGCTGCGCCCCGCGGCGAGGTCGCGCACGAGCAGCAGCGTCCACTTGCCACAGACGAGCTCAGCGGTGTGGCATACCGGGCAGGTGTCGTCAACTGACATGCCCCAAAACTTTACCAACTGAAGCAGCTCGGCACCTAACCGCCGACAAGCGCCTTGCGCCGCGTCGCGCGCTGCCCGGGCGAACCGACCGCGAGCGCCGTATCGGTCAGCTGACCAGCGCGAGCGGCGGAGCAGGCTCCCGCTCCGGCTCGCGCTCCGACGAGCGCACCGGAGTCGGCTTCGGCTTCGCCGTCTTTTCCTGCGGCGCCGCGTCGCCCTCGGCGTCGAGCATCAACTTGAAGTCGTGTGGGCTGGAGGCGGCGGCGAGCGCGTCATCGACCCGCACGCGGCCTGCCAGGACGTGCGCAAGCAGCGCCTGATCGAATGTCTGCATGCCGTAGTAGCTGCCTTCGGCGATTACCTCGCTGAGGTCGGTTGTCTGCGTCGGGTCGCGGATGACGTCGCGCACGCGGCCGGTCATCCGGAGCACCTCGCAGGCCGCGATGCGGCCGCCGACAGCGGCTGGGAGGAGTCGCTGCGAGACGACTCCCTTGAGCGTGCCCGCGAGCATCGAGCGAACCTGCTTGTGCTGATGCGTCGGGAAGAAGTCGAGCATGCGGTTGATCGACTCGGCCGCATCGACGGTGTGGATCGTCGAGAACACCAGATGTCCCGTCTCGGCCGCCGAGATCGCCGTCGCGACCGTCTCCTCGTCGCGCATCTCACCGATCAGGATGACGTCAGGATCCTGGCGCAGCACGCGTCGCAGCGCGCGCTTGAACGAGGCTGTGTCGAGGCCAACCTCACGCTGGCTGATCATCGACAGATGGTCCTCATGGACGAACTCGATCGGGTCCTCGATCGTGACGATGTGTGCGGCGCGCGTCCGGTTGATGTGGTCGATCATCGCCGCAAGCGTCGTCGACTTGCCAGATCCCGTGGTTCCGGTGGCGAGGATGATCCCCCGTGTCTCCTCAGCGAGCTCCGTGATGACCGGCGGCAGCATCAGCTCCTCGATCGTGCGAATGCGATGGGGGATCGCGCGCGCGACGATCGAGATGTAGCCGCGCTGGCAGAACGCGTTGATCCGGAAGCGTGCGACGCCGGGGATGTCATGCGAGAGATCGATCTCGTGCTCCGCATCGAAGTCGGGGTAACGCCCGGTGCCCTTCAGCAGGGCCTTGACCGCGGCCTCGGTGTCGGCCGGCTCGAGCACCGGCCACTCATCGGTGAGCAGGGGCCCGAGCACGCCATCGATGCGTGCAAGCGGAACCGACCCCACCTTGAGGTGCAGATCAGACCCGTCGCACGCGACGAGAGCGCAGAGAACCTTTTCGATGTCGATCACGGCTAATACTGGATCGACGCCTGCGAGACCGAGGTTGATAGCAACACCCGGTCACCTGGACCTCTGGACGAGCAGCCGATGCGCGTCCAGGCGAGCCTCGCACACTCGGCCAAAGCCGGGTGATCGGCCCGCTACGCGACGTCGCGAAGCTTCTGCGCCTCGGCGAGGTTCTGCAGCTTCTTCAGCGACTGATTCTCGATCTGGCGGATCCGCTCGCGCGTGACGTTGAACGTCCGTCCGACCTCGTCGAGCGTCCGCGGGTGCTCGCCGCCGAGTCCGTAGCGGAGCTCGAGCACACGACGCTCGCGGTAGGACAGGTTCTCGAGCGCCTCGCGCAGCGCTTCCTTGGTGAGGATCTCGGCAGCGCGCTCATAGGGAGACTCGGCACGCTCGTCAGCAATGAACTGCCCGAACTCCGACTCCTCCTCGTCGCCGACCGGCTTCTCGAGCGAGATCGGCGCCTGTGCGGACCGCTTGATCGAGTCGACCTCCTCGGGATCGATGCCGGTGACCTCGGCGATCTCCTCCGGCGTCGGCTCGCGGCCGAGCTCAGTGACGAGCTTGCGCTCGGCACGCCCGATCTTGTTGAGCTTCTCGACGACGTGCACCGGGATGCGGATCGTGCGTGCCTTGTCGGCCAGCGCGCGCGCGATCGCCTGGCGAATCCACCACGTCGCATAGGTCGAGAACTTGAAGCCCTTGCGGTAGTCGAACTTCTCCGCTGCACGGACGAGACCGAGCGTCCCTTCCTGGATCAGGTCGAGGAACGGCAGGCCCTGGTTGCGGTAGTTCTTCGCAATCGAGACGACCAGGCGGAGGTTGGACTCGACCATCTTCTGCTTGGCATCGAGGTCGCCGCGCTCGATGCGCTTGGCCAGGTCCACTTCCTCCTGCGCCGTGAGCAGGCGAACCTTCCCGATGTCCTTGAGGAACAGCTGCAGCGAGTCGGTCGTCATGTCCGGCTTGAGGTCCAGTGCCGTCTTGGCCTTGCGACGACCCCGCTTGTCGGGCGCGCGCTCGACCTCGGATCCAGCAGCAGTCGCCGGATCGATGTCCTCGACAAGCTCGATCTCCGACCGCTCGAGGAAGCCGTGCAGCTCCTCGACGTCGGACTCGTCCATGTCCAGCTCCGCTATGGCGCCCTGGATCTCGGCGTACGTGAGGACGCCAACCTGCTGGCCCTTCGTGATGAGGCTCTTGACCTCTTCGAGCTCTTGAAATTCCGCTACTGACATGTGTTTCCGTTTCCGTCCTGCAGGCGCCCTGCGGCCACTCGGGGCCGGTCCGACTGCGATGGTCTCAAGGAGGGGCGCTCGAATCAGCGGGATCCGGCGAGCAGCCGGGTCCTGATGCTCAAACGTGTGCCCCGAATTCTACGTGCTTTACTTTGTGTAGTCAACGTGGAGACTCGGTATTGGCCCGTTCTGCCGGGCCCAGATCGATCTTTCCACGCTCCCCAATCGGCTCCTTCGGCTCGCGAGTCGCATTCTGCAGGGATTCTCTCGTTGTTAGTACGTACAACGCGTCCAGAGGTTTCAAAGTTGCACGCGCTCATGGAGGATTGCACGCGCGCTTGCCTTTACACGCGCCGCCCCTTCACATATACTCGCGCTGCCACGCCCAATCGTGACGTGCCAGCACGGCATGAGCGGGGGACCCAGTGCGAAGACCTTCTTCGCGGGGGCGAATCCACCGGCGTATCAGGTGGTAGCGCGAAAGCGCGAGCCCGACAGCTCACCCCGTAGGCAACGGCTAACCGGAGTGACTGCATGGTGCGCTTGCACATAGCGATTCGTTGGCTGGCTTGGGGCCTCGGCGTCTGCCTGCTCGCCGCGGCAACGGCGAGCAGCGCCGCAGCGAGCAACGGCGGAACCGCGGCAGCCAGCAGCCCGGCCGGCACACCCGTATCGCCCACCGTCGGCAGCACCGCAGGCACGATCACCTTCGTCCCGGCGAACGTGGTCCGCGGCAAGGTGACGACCGCCGAAGGA
The DNA here is from genome assembly GCA_049512455.1 of Solirubrobacteraceae bacterium. Lineage (GTDB taxonomy): Bacteria > Actinomycetota > Thermoleophilia > Solirubrobacterales > Solirubrobacteraceae > Palsa-513. The sequence continues at coordinate 73,332 of JBEKXB010000002.1, forward strand.
ATGCTCTCCCAAGCGGACGCCGGACAGCCGGTGTCGCTCGAGGTGGAGCAGAAGGCGGGTGTCTGGGTAGCCGTCGCGAACGCGACTGTCGGCGCCGACGGATCGTTCGCGATTCCATGGCGGACGACTGGGAACGGGCAGTTCACGACGCGGGTCGTGAGTGGGGCCCTCACCTCGGCGAGCTCGTCCGTCAGCACGCCCGAGACGACGCTCGATGTCTTCGTGAAGGTGATCGCGACCTGGTACGGCCCAGGCTTCTATGGCCATCGCACCGCGTGCGGCCAGACGCTCACCAAGCACATCCTCGGTGTCGCCCATCGCACGCTGCCGTGCGGGACACCGATCACGCTCGACTACAACGGCCGGACGATCACCGTGCCGGTGATCGATCGCGGTCCCTACGCGAACGGCGCCACGTTCGATCTCACGTATGCGACCGCCCGCGCGCTCGGCGTCCTCGCGACTATCAACGTCGGCTACGTCGCGCAGGTCGGCAAGAAGATCGCGCCAACCAACTGGTACCCAGGCGGAAGCACGGGACCCTCAGGGAGCACCGGCGCGACCGGAGCGACCGGCGCGACCGGCGCGACCGGCGCGTCCGGGGCAACCGCGGGCGGGACCCTGGCCGGAGGCGCGGAAGCGCCCAGCTGAGCCCCGGCGCGAGGCGCGCCAGTCGTTCATTCGTCCAGGCCCGCGGTCCACTTTGGCGGCTTGGCGCAGCGCGGTGCACCCCCCCGCGCGCGGCTCCTGATAGTTTGCGCCGAGTGCCACGGATGAGCATCCCCGCTCGATGAGCGGGCTGATTGTTGGCGTTGATGTGGGCGGGACGAAGGTGTCGGTCGCCGCGATGCGCGACGGACAGCTGGGCGAGCCGCAGCTTTGCGCTACCGACACATCGACTGCTGAGCGCCTCGTCGCGCAGATCGTTGGCGCGGTTCATGACCTCGTCAAGGGCGAGCAGATCCTCGCCGTCGGCGTTGGAATCCCGTCGGTTGTCGAGTTCGCGACAGGCCGGGTGCGCTCGAGCGTCAACATTCCGCTGCGAGACGTGCCACTGCGCCAGGTGCTCGAGGCCGAGTTCGGCGCGCCGACGTTTGTCGACAACGACGCAACGGTCGCAGCCTTCGCCGAGGCGCACGACGCCAACGGCGTGCTCGATGTCGAGCACCTCGTGATGTTCACAGTCGGAACCGGCGTCGGCGGCGGAATCGTGATCGGCGGGCGCCCCTACCGCGGCGCCACCGGCGCGGCAGCAGAGATCGGTCACACGCTGATCGCGGTCGACCACCTGGTCCCCCGTGCCACCGGCACGTTCCCCCAACCCGGCTCGCTGGAGATCCTCGCCAACGGCCAGGCGCTCGACCGACTGTCGCGCGCCGCCGCCGCCGCCCACCCGGACTCGCCCCTCGCCCAGACACTGAACGGGCAGACGAGCCTCGCCGGCCCCGATGTCGTGAGCGCAGCACAGCAAGGCGCCCCGCTGGCGCTGGCGGTTCTCAACATGCTCGGACGCCGCATCGGCATCGCCGTCGCCAACGCGATCAACACGTTCGACCCGCAGGTCGTTGCGATCGGCGGCGGCATCTCCGCAGCCGGCGAGCTGCTCGTCGCGCCGATCCGCGAGACGGCGAAGGAGTACGTCCTCGACGGCGTCGGCACGCAAACCGAGATCCGTCTGGCACGCTCCGGAGCGCACGCGGGCGTCCGCGGGGCCGCACTGCTGGCGCGCAGCGAGCTGTAGGCGTCGCGAGGCCGGCGGCACTGCGCGCGATGAGGCTCGTCACCGCGTGGCGCTCCTGATAGCTTGCGGAGCATGCCACCGACCAGCATTTCCAGTCGATGAGCGGGATGATCGTCGGCGTCGACGTCGGCGGGACGAAAGTCTCGGCTGCAGCGATGCGGGACGGGGTGCTGGGTGAGCCGTCGCTCCGCCGGACCGACATCTCGAGCTCTGATGCCCTGGTCGCGCAGATCGTGGAGTCGGTGCGTGAGCTCGTCGTGGACGAGCAGCTGATCGCCGTTGGCATCGGGATCCCATCCGTCATCGAGTTCGCGACGGGTCGCGTGCGGGCGAGCGTCAACATCCCGCTGCGCGATGTGCCGCTGCGCCACGTGCTCGAGGCCGAGTTCGGCGCGCCGACGTTCGTCGACAACGACGCGACCGTCGCGGCGCTCGCCGAAGCGCACGACAACAACGGCGTGCTCGATGTCGAGCACCTCGTGATGCTGACGATCGGCACCGGCGTCGGCGCCGGGATCGTAATCGGCGGGCGCCCCTACCGCGGAGCCACCGGCGCCGCCGGCGAGCTCGGCCACTGCCTGATCGGGATCGACGAGTCGATCCCCCCTGCCCAGAACCACTTCCCCCAGCCCGGCTCGCTCGAAGCGCTCACCAACGGCCATGCGTTCGACCGCCTGACGCGCGACGCCGCAGCCGCCCACCCGGACTCGCTGCTCGCGCGCACGCTCGAAGGACGCGTGACGCTCGCCGGCCCGGACGCCGTCAGCTCCGGACGCGAGGGCGACCCGATCGCGCTCGCGGTGCTCAACACGCTCGGGCGCCGCATCGGCGTCGCCGTCGCCAACGCGATCAACACCTTCGATCCGCAGGTCGTCGCGATCGGCGGCGGCGTCTCCGCAGCCGGGGAGCTGCTCATCGCGCCGATCCGCGAAGCGGCGAAAGAGTACGTGCTCGACGGCGTCGGCACGCAAACCGAGATCCGGATAGCACGCTCGGGACCAAAGGCAGGCGTCCGCGGGGCCGCGCTGCTAGCCCGCAGCGAGCTCTGACGGCTCGATCACACGAAAGAGGCGAGATGACCCCGTCCACTCCCGCCAACGATCTCGACGAGCTGTGCATCAACACGATCCGCACGCTTTCGATGGATGCCGTCCAGAAGGCGAACTCAGGCCATCCGGGCACCCCGATGGCGCTCGCGCCGATCGCCTACACGCTCTACACCCGCGTCATGCGCCACAACCCGGCCGATGCCGCCTGGCCGAACCGGGACCGCTTCGTGCTCTCCTGCGGGCACGCCTCGATGCTGCTCTACTCGACGCTCTACCTGTGCGGTTACGGGCTCGAGCTGGAAGACCTCAAGCAGTTCCGCCAGCTCGGCTCACGTTGCGCAGGACACCCCGAATACGGCCATGCGCAGGGCATCGAGGCGACCACCGGGCCGCTCGGCCAGGGCATCTCCAACTGCGTCGGCCTGGCGCTCGCCGAACGCATGCTCGCGGCGCGCTACAACCGGCCGGGTCACGAGCTGATCGATCACCGCACCTTCACGATCGCCTCTGACGGCGACCTCGAAGAGGGGATCTCCGCGGAGGCCTGCTCGCTCGCCGGGCACCTCGGACTCGGACGCCTGATCGCCTTCTACGACGACAACCACATCTCGATCGAGGGGGACACCGCGCTGTCGTTCAGCGAGGACGTCGGCGCCCGCTACGAGGCCTACGGCTGGCACGTGACGCGCCTGGGCGAGGATCTCTCGGTCGCCGCCGTCGAGGCCGCCGCCCGCGCGGCGATCGCCGTCGCCGACCGGCCGTCGCTGATCATCTGCCGCACCCACATCGCGCCGGGCTCGCCGCACAAGCACGACAGCGCCGAGGCGCACGGCTCAGCGCTCGGCGAGGAGGAGGTCCGCCTGACCAAGGAGGCCTACGGCTGGCCCACCGAGCCGCCGTTCCTCGTCCCGCGTGAGGCGCTCGAGCACTTCCGTGCGAGCACCCCCACCGGCGAGGCGGCGCAGCGCGAATGGGAGGTCCGCCGCAGCGCCTACGCGCAAGCCCATCCGGACCTGGCGGCCGAGCTGGAGGACATCTTTGCGCGGCGCGTGCCGAAGTTGCCGAGCGGTCTGCTGGCCCGCTTCGAGCCGGGAACGAAGATCGCGACGCGCAAGGCCTCCCAGACGGTTCTGCAGGTGGCCGCCGGCCTCGTACCCAGCCTCGTCGGCGGCTCGGCGGACCTTGCGCCATCCAACCTCACGCTGATCGACGGCGGCGGCAGTGTGGAGCGCGGCAGCTACGACGCTCGCAACCTGCACTTCGGTATTCGCGAGCACGCGATGGGCGCGATCGCCAACGGCCTCGTGCTCAGCGGGCTGCGCGCCTACGGCGCGACATTCCTGATCTTCTCCGACTACATGAAGGGTGCTGTGCGCCTCGCCGCGCTGATGGAGCTGCCGACGATCTTCCTCTACACCCATGACTCGATCGGCGTCGGCGAGGACGGACCGACGCACCAGCCGATCGAGCAGCTGGCGGCCCTGCGCGCGACGCCGAACGTCAACGTCGTGCGGCCGGCCGATGCGCACGAGACAGCACTGGCGTGGAGCTTCGCGCTGCGCGCTACGCACACGCCGACCGTGTTCGCGCTGTCACGCCAGAGCCTTCCGGTGCTGGCCCCCGAGTCGATACCCGACGACGCGATCGACCGCGGCGGCTACGTCCTGCGCGACCCCGACGGGCCGCCGGCGCTCGTCCTGATCGGCACCGGCTCCGAGGTCTCGCTGTGCCTGCAAGCAGCCGAGCAGTTGAGCGACGAGGGCGTGTTGGTACGCGTGGTCTCGATGCCCTGCGTCGATCGCTTCGCCGAACGGTCGCGAAGCGACCGTGAGGCGATCCTCGGCCCCGTCGGGATGCCGCGCATCGCGGTTGAGGCGGCGAGCCCGCTCGGCTGGGACCGCTGGGTGGGCGAGCGCGGCGCGATCATTGGTATGAGCACGTTCGGCGCCTCGGCGCCCGAAGCCGACGTCTACCGGCACTTCGGGATCACCGTCGATGCGATAGTCGAGCGCGCGCGCGAGCTACTCGCATCTTGACGGCAGACACCGAGAGGAACACAGCGATGGCCAGCCTCCCCCACACGGAAAACGCCAACCTCGCCGCGCTCGCCGCGGCCGGCACCGCACCATGGCTTGACCAGATTCGCCGCGGCCTGATCGCCAGCGGCGAGCTCGAGCGACTGCGCGACGAGTACTCGTTGCGCGGCGTCACCTCGAACCCGGCGATCTTCGAGCAGGCGATCCTCGGCTCGACCGACTACGACGAGGCGCTCCGGGAGCTGGCCGCCGAGGGACTCGACGCGGTCGCCTGCTACGAGCGGATCGCCGTCGCCGACGTGCAGGACGCCGCCGACGTCCTGCGTCCGGTGTACGAGTCCCGTCGCGACGGCTTCGTCTCGCTCGAGGTGGCACCCAACCTCGCACACGACACGCAGGCCACGCTGGCCCAGGCCCGCGACTACTGGGCGCGCCTGGGCCGGCCGAACGTGATGATCAAGATCCCCGGGACCGATGCCGGCGTGCCGGCGATCGAGCAGGCGACCTACGAGGGAATCAACGTCAACGTCACGCTGCTGTTCGGCGTCGAGCAGTACACGCAGATCGCCGAGGCCTACATCCGCGGGCTGGAACGCCGCCACGAAGAGGGACGCCCGCTCGACGTGCATTCGGTCGCCAGCTTCTTCGTCTCGCGCGTCGACACGGAGGTCGACAAGCGGCTCGAGACGCTCGGCCGCAGCGAGCTCGCCGGCACTGCCGCAATCGCAAACGCGCGCGCCGCCTACGCACGCTTCAAGGAGATCTTCCACGGCGAGCGCTTCGCCAAGCTCGCCCAGCACGGTGCGCTCGTCCAGCGCCCGCTGTGGGCGTCGACCGGGGTCAAGAACCCCGCCTACGTCGAGACGATGTACGTCGACGAGCTCGTCGCGCCGGACACCGTCAACACGATGCCGATGAAGACGCTGCTCGCCGTCGCCGAGCGCGGCGCGATCAAACCGGGCAGCGCCGAGCTCGACCCGGCAGGGGCGCTCGCCGCGCTCAAGGACGCCGGCATCGACATGGATGACGTCACCAGGACGCTGCTCGAGCAGGGCATCGCGGCGTTCGTCACGCCGATGAGCAAGCTGCTCGCCGGAATCGAGAGCGCGCGCCAGGCCGTCCTCACCGGCCGCCCGGCGGCGATCGCCGCCACGCTGCCGGCGGACCTGGCAGGCGCCGTCGCCGAGCGCGTCAAGAAGGCGACCGCCGAAGACGTCGCTCGCCGCGTCTGGGCCAAGGACGAGTCACTGTGGGGCGGCCCCGGTGTCGCGGAGATCGGCGACCGGCTGGGCTGGCTGACGATCTGCGACGCGATGCTCGAACGCGCCGACGAGCTCGTGCAGTTCGCCCGCCTCGCCAAGGCTGACGGCTTCACCGACGCCGTGCTGCTCGGGATGGGCGGCTCGAGCCTCGCACCCGAGGTGCTGTGGCAGACGTTCGGCGCGCCCGAGGATGCGCTCGACCTGCACGTGCTGGACTCGACCGACCCCGACGCGATCCTCGCGGTGCAGGGCGAGATCGACCTCGAGCACACGCTGTTCATCGTCTCGTCGAAGTCCGGCGGGACGATCGAAACCCTGTCGCTGTTCGAGCACTTCCACCAACTGGTCGGGGATGGCAGCCACTTCGTGGCGATCACGGACCCGGAAAGCCCGCTCGTGGAGCGGGCCAGGAAGCACGGCTTCCGCGCCATCTTCGAGAACGACCCGAACATCGGTGGGCGCTACTCGGCGCTGTCGCTGTTCGGGCTCGTGCCCGCGGCGCTGATCGGCGCACCGCTGCACGCGCTGCTGGCGCGCGCCGGTGCCGCCGAGCAGGCGTGCGCGCATTTCGACGCGACCGCGTCGAACCCCGGCCTGTGGCTCGGCCTGGCGATCGGTGAGCTCGCGCTCCGCCGGCGCGACAAGCTGACGTTCGTCGTCGGCGACCCGGTGTCGAGCTTCGGCCTGTGGGTCGAGCAGCTCGTCGCCGAAAGCACCGGCAAGCATGGCGGCGGCATCCTGCCGGTCGCCGACGAGCCCCTGCTCGCGCCCGGCGCCTACGGCAACGACCGCGTATTCGTCCAGCTGCGCGACGCAGAGCGACCGGACGTGAAGGCCGATGAGCAGGTCGCTGCCCTGGCCGCTGCGGGACAGGTGACGATCACGCTCACCGTCGACGGGGCCGAGGACCTTGGACGGCTGTTCTTCCTCTGGGAGTTCGCCACGGCGGTCGCCGGCTGGGTGCTCGCCATCAACCCGTTCGACCAGCCGAATGTCGCCGAGGCGAAGAAAGCGACCAAGCGCGTGCTCACGGCGGGCACATTGCCCGATGTCGCCTACGCGACCCCCGAGGCTTTGAAGGAGCTCCTAACCGGCGGCGAGCCGGGCGGCTACATCGCGCTGATGGGCTACGTCGCGCCGTCGGTCGAGTTCGACGAGGCCGTTGCGGAGCTGCGCGCGACGCTGATGGCGCAGACCAGGCGCGCGACCACGTTCGGCTACGGCCCGCGCTTCCTGCACTCCACCGGCCAGCTGCACAAGGGCGGGCCGAAGACCGGTCGCTTCCTGTCGCTGATCGGCGACCGGGACGAGGACGTCCCGATCCCCGGCGCGCCCTACTCGTTCAAGACGCTGCGCAACGCGCAGGCGCTCGGCGACCTGCAGACGCTGCGCTCACACGACCTGCCGGCCGAGATCGTCCGCCTGCAAGGCGACAGCGCGACCGCGCTGCGTGCGCTGCACGCCCAGATCAAGGAGATGCTCTGATGCAGATCGGCTTTGTCGGGCTGGGCAAGATGGGCGGCAACATGGTCACGCGGATCCGCCGCGACTCAGCCCACGAGGTGGTCGCCTTCGATTTCGACGCGCAGGCCGTGGCGCACGCCGTGGCGAACGGCGCCGCCGGTGCCGGCAGCCTCGAGGACCTGGTCAAGCAGCTGACCCCGCCACGGACGGTCTGGATCATGGTTCCGGCCGGAGACGCGACCCAGTCCACGGTCGACGCGCTCGCCAAGCTGCTCGCAAAGGACGACACGATCGTCGATGGCGGCAACTCGAGGTGGACCGACGACAAGCGCCGGGCGCAGGCGCTGCACGAGCCCGGCATCCACTACGTCGACGTCGGCACGAGCGGGGGCGTGTGGGGGCTCGAGCTCGGCTACTGCATGATGGTCGGCGGGCCCGACGCGGCGGTCCAGCGGCTCACGCCGATTCTCGACGTGCTCGCACCGGCGACCAGCGACGACAGCGTCAAGGCGATCGGCCCGCGCGGCTGGCAGCACTTCGGCCCGAGCGGCGCCGGCCACTACGTGAAGATGGTCCACAACGCCGTCGAGTACGGCCTGATGCAGGCCTACGCCGAGGGCTTCGAGCTGTTCCACGCCTCCGAGTACGAGCTCGACAACGCCAAGATCGCCCACCTCTGGAACCAGGCTTCGGTGGTGCGCTCGTGGCTCTGCGAGCTCGCCGCGCGCGCCTTCGACGCCGACGGCAACGACCTCGCCGCCCTCGCCGGCTGGGTCGATGACTCCGGCGAGGGCCGCTGGACGCTACAGGACGCGATCGACCACGACGTGCCGACGCCGGCGCTCAGCGCCGCGCTGTTCAGCCGCTTCTACTCGCGCACCGACGGCGACTACGCGGCGCGGGTGCTCGCCGCGCTGCGCAACCAGTTTGGCGGCCACGCCGTGAAGAAGGCGGACACGTAGTGGGCTCACCGCCCACCCAAACAGAGCTCGACAACCCACTCGCCCTAGGCCTCGAGCGACTCCCCGTCCACCCGACGAACCTCGTGATCTTCGGCGCGCACGGCGACCTCGCCCGCCGCAAGCTGTTGCCGGCGGTCTACAACCTCGCGCACGAGGGGGCGCTGCCGGAGCGGTTCAACCTGATCGGCGTGTCGCGCGGCGAGCTGAGCGACGACGCCTACCGCGCCGCCGCCGCCGAGGCGATTCGGGCGTTCTCGCGCACCACGCCCGACGAGCGCGTGCTCGAAGGGCTGCTCGCCGGGCTGCGCTACATCGCGCTGGCCTTCGACGACGTCGCGGGCTACGCGAAGATCGCCCAGACGCTCGACGAGCTCGACGCGGAGGCCGGTGGGCCGATGGCGCGGGCCTTCTATCTCTCGACGGCGCCCGAGTTCTTCCCGGTGATCGTGGCGGCGCTCGGCAGCGCCGGTCTCGCGCAGGCAGGGCGCGACGCCGAGGTGCGCGCCGTGATCGAGAAGCCGTTCGGCAGCTCGCTCGCGCAGGCCCGCGCGCTCAACCGCGAGGTGCTGTCGGTGTTCGACGAGCGCCAGATCTTCCGCATCGACCACTACCTCGGCAAGGAGACCGTGCAGAACATGCTCGCGTTCCGCTTCGCCAACGGGATGTTCGAGCCGCTGTGGAACCGCAACTTCATCGAGAACGTGCAGATCACCGCCGCCGAGGATCTCGGCATCGGCAGCCGGGCCGGCTACTACGACCGCGCCGGAGCGCTCCGGGACCTCGTGCAGAACCACATGCTTCAGCTGCTCACGCTGCTGTGCATGGAGCCGCCGGTCACCTTCGCCGCCGACGACGTGCGCGACGAGAAGGTCAAGGTGCTGCACGCGATCCGCCCGCCGAGCGCGCAGGATGTGGCGCAGATGAGCGTGCGCGCTCAGTACGGCGCCGGCGCGAGCGGCGGCGAGCCGGTCGTCGGCTACCTCGACGAGGCGGGCGTGCCGAGGGACTCGCGCACCGAGACCTATGTCGCGCTGCGACTGGTCGTCGACAACTGGCGCTGGGCAGGCGTCCCGTTCTACCTGCGCACCGGCAAGCGGCTGGCGCGCAAGGTGACGGAGATCGCGGTGACGCTGCGGCCCGTCCCCCACCTCGCCTTCGAGCGCGACGGCGCCGCCGGCGTGCGGCCCAACCAGCTCGTCCTCACGCTGCAGCCGAACGAGGGCGTGTCGCTGTCGCTGGGGGCCAAGATCCCCGGTCCGCAGATGCGGATTCGCCCGGTGAACATGGAGTTCCTCTACGGCACCGCGTTCATCTCGCAGTCACCCGAGGCCTATGAGCGGTTGATCCTCGACGTGATGCGCGGCGAGGCGACGCTGTTCACGCGCGACGACGAGGTCGAGGCGCAGTGGCGGATCTGCGACCCGATCCTCGCCGCGTGGGCGGAGCTGGATGAGCCGCTGGCGCGGTATCAGAGCGGGACGCAGGGGCCGATCGAGGCAGACGAGCTGCTCGCCGCCGGCCACAAGTGGCGTTCCATCTAGCGCCGAGGTAGCTTGCATTGCGATGGTTGCGGTGAACGACACGGTTTGGGCCGCCGAGAACACGACGCCGGCGGCGATCGAGGAGGCGCTGCGAGCGATGCTCGCCGAGCGCCACGCCGAGAGCGCGGGCTACGTGGCGGCGCGCGTCCTCAACCTGGTCTGCATCGTCGATCGCCAGTGGAGCGGCGAGATCGCCAACCGGCTGCGCGGCGTCGGGCGCTACCAGGCCTCGCGCACGATCGTCTGCGCCGTGACCGAGGGCCGCACCACGCTCGACGCCGTCGCGACGATCGCCGCCGACGCGACGCCCGGCGATGGCGAGACGGCGCTGACGTTCGAGACGATCGTCGTCGACGTCGGCAGCGAGCATCTCGCGCACCTCGATTCGATCGTTGACCCGCTCATCGCAAGCGAGCTGTTGACGCTCGTGTGGGCGCCGCACGGCCACTGGGAGGCGGTCGATGCGCTGGCGCGGCTGTCGCAGTGCGTGCTGCTGGACTCGAGCGAGGAGCCCGACGTGGCGGTTGCGCTGCGGCGTGCCGCCAGCCTGCTCGAGTCGCGCGCGGTCGTCGATCTCGCGTGGCTGCGCTCGACGCCGTGGCGCGAGCGGGTCGCGACGATCTTCGACGGGGCGGCTCGGCGCCCGCAGCTGCGCGAGATCAGCGGCCTTGCGGTCCGCCACCACCCCATCTCGGGCACCGCGGCGCTGCTGCTGTGCGGCTGGCTCGGCTCACGCCTTGGCTGGCCCGCCTGCCCGCTCCGCCACGAAGCGATCGGTCATGCGGAGGGCGAGATGGGCGACGTCTTCGTGGCGCTCGACAGCACCGAGCAGGAGGTTCCAGGGCTGTCCGGCCTGACGCTCACGCTGCGCGACGGTAGCTCGTGGTCGCTCGACCGCGGTCCGGGCGGGCTGCTCGCGCGCCAGCGCGAGGCCGCCGGCGTGGAGCGCAGCTGGCGGCTGCTCGGCGCCTCCCGCGGCGAGGGCGGCATCCTCGGTGAGGGGATCCGCCAATCGCTGCTGAGCGACCGCGTCTACGGCGAGGCGCTTGCGTTCGCGAGCGCGATGCTGACATGAGCGGGCCGGTCATCATCAGCTGCTCGGATGGGGATGCGGTCGCTGTTCGCGCGGCCGAGCTCTTCACGGAGCAGGTGGGTGCGGCGCTCGCCGCTCGCGGCGTGGCGCACGTCGCGCTGGCCGGCGGGAACACGCCCAAGCGCGCCTACGAGCTGATCCGGATGCCGGCTTGGGAGGGCGTCGAGCTGTGGTTCGGCGACGAGCGCTGCGTCGGGCCGGCGTCCGCGCAGTCCAACTACCGGATGGTGGCGGACACGCTGCTGGGGCACGCACGGGGCGCCGTCGTGCACCGGATGCTGGGCGAGCGCGGTGCCGAGGCCGGCGCGCGCTCCTACGAGAGCGGGCTGCGCGCGCATGTGCCGGTAGACGTCGACGGGCTGCCGGTGCTCGACGTGCTGCACCTCGGGATCGGGCCCGACGGGCACACCGCCTCGCTGTTCCCGAACCACCCCGCGCTCGACTCGGGCGGGGCGCTGTGCCTGGCCGTGCATGACGCGCCGAAGCCGCCGCCCGACCGGATCTCGCTGTCGCTCGAGGTGCTGCGCGCGGCGCGCAGCTGCGTGCTGCTGGTGAGCGGCGCCGAGAAGGCCGCTGCGCTCGCCGGCGCGCTCGGCGAGCCGACGCCGGCGGTCCCGGCGAGCCTGCTTGCGCGCGAGAGGTTGACGGTGGTCGCCGACGTCGACGCGCTCGCGCTGCTCGACGAGGGCTGATGGCGGGCCAGCTCGTCGTCGTCCGCCACGCTGACACCGACTGGACCGTCAGCGGCCGGCACACCAGTCGCACCGACATCGCGCTCAACGCCACCGGCCGAGCCGACGCCGCAGCGCTCGCAGCGCGGCTCGCGGGGCGCTCGTTCGTCGCCGTCTGGTGCAGCCCGCTGGCGCGTGCTGTTCAGACCTGCGCGATCGCCGGCTTCGGCGACCGGGCGCTGGAGCGCGCGGAGCTGCGCGAGTGGAGCTACGGCGCCTACGAGGGCATGACGACCGAGCAGATCCACGCCGCGGCGCCGGGCTGGGAGCTGTTTCGTGACGGCTGCCCTGACGGCGAGGACGCCGCGGCGGTCGGCGGGCGTTGCGACGCCGTGCTGGCGAGCCTGCCCGCGGACGGCGACGTCCTGGCCTTCGCCCACGGCCACCTCCTGCGCGTGATGATCGCCCGCTGGCTTGCGCTCGCACCGGCGGCGGGCGCGCTGTTTGAGCTGGCGCCGGCCGGGATCGGCGTGCTGGGCTATGAGCGCGAGCGTCGCGTCCTGCGCTCGCTCGGCTAGGACGCCGCTGCGCAGCTGTCGTGTCGTCTAGGGTTCGCCTGCGTGCACGGGCCGATCTCGTACTTCCAGGCGGTGGTCCTCGGCGTCGTGCAGGGCGTCGCCGAGCCGTTCCCGATCTCCAGCCTCGGTCACAGCGTCGTTCTGCCGCGCCTGCTCGGCTGGAACATCCACCAGAACGACCAGTACTTCATCAGCTTCCTCGTCGCGGTCCACCTGGCGACTGCGATCGTGCTGCTCTGCTACTTCTATCGCGACTGGCTGCGGATCGTGCGCGGCATCTGGCGGTCATTGCTCGCGCGCGAGATTCGCGCCGACGATCCCGACGCGCGGCTCGGCTGGCTGCTCGTCGCGGGCACGATTCCGACGGGGTTGCTCGGTCTCGCGCTCCAGGGACCGCTGCAGAAGCTGTTCGCCTCAGCCGTCTCGGCGGCCGCCTTTCTCGTCGTCAACGGCGTGGCGCTGCTGATCTTCGAGCGTTGGCGGTCACGACCGCCGGCCCCCGGCGACGGCGAGGGCGACTCCGACGAGCGGATCGCCAAGCTGTCGTTCCCGCGCGCCTGCGCCGTCGGAATGTCGCAGGCGGCGGCGCTCGTCCCGGGGATCTCGCGGTCCGGCTTCTCGATGGGCGGGAGCTTGCTGTTCGGCCTGTCCAACGAGGACGCAGCCCGCTTCGCGTTCCTGCTGGCGACGCCGATCATCGGTGCGGCCGCAGTGCTGAAGCTGCCCGACCTGCTCGGCCACGCGGGGAACGGCGTGCGCGGCCCGGCACTCGTCGCCGCATTGTGCGCGGCGGCGACGACCGTCCTGGCGGTGCGCTTCCTGCTGCGCTACTTCAACACCAACCGCCTGTCGCCGTTCGGCTGGTACTGCATCGCTGCCGGAGCGGTCTGCCTGGGCGTGTTCGCGCTCGGCGGCTAGGCCGGCGGCGCCGCTCCAGCTCGCTCGCTCAGGACGACGCCGCGTCCTTGCGCGGGCCGGTCGCAAACCAGGCGAACACGAACAGCGCAGCGGCGACGACGGCTGACGCGATGCCGTGCTTGATGTGGTGCGTGGTGGAGCCGGCTTGGTGGCCGGGGAAGAACGATGGCAGCGACTTCGCCGGCTCGGCGAAGTAGATCCCGGCGACGACGAGCAGGGCGACGCCGGCGAGGACGGCAAGCGCGACGATGATCCGTGAGGTTTTCATAAGGCGGAGTCTATGTCAGACGGCCCCGGAATCACGGACGATTCAGCACTTGCCTCTGGCTCAACTATAGGGTTAGGGTTATGGGCTACATAATCCAGCTGCACAAGCACCGTCGGCGCAGCGATATCGTCGATCGTTGATGAGTGACGAGCGCGATCCAGCACGCCAGCCCGGGGCCGCTGCGCCGGTCGTCGATCGCTGGCGCGACTTGAGCCGGCCGATCGAGCTGTCGCGCTGGGCTATCCGCCGCGCGCGGCTGGAGTCGCTCGTGCTGGCGGCGCTGTTCGCGGCGGTGATCCTCGTCTACGACTACCGCCACTCGCTGCTTGGCATCCGCCCGCACCCCCCGGGGCACCCCCACATGTCCGCGACTGCGAACACCGTCGCGCAGGCGATCACCGTGATCGCGCTCGTGATCCTCGGCTGGGGCCTTGCCCGCAACTTCGGTCGCAGCCTGGGGCCGGTGCTCGAGCGCCGCGTCGACGCGGCGACCGCCGGCACCGTCGGCTTCCTCGTGCGGCTCGCCACGCTGCTGGCGGCGGTCGTCGTGGCGCTGCGCATCGCCGGCGTCAACACCACGACGCTGGCGATCGGGGCATCGTTCACGGCCGTCGTGTTCGGCCTCGCCGCGCAGCAGACGTTCGGCAACCTGATCGCCGGCATGGTGCTGCTGAGCGCGCGCCCGTTCCGCGTCGGCGAGCGCGTGCGGCTGCAGGGCGGCGCGATCGGGGGGCGGATCGAAGGAACAGCATCGACGCTCGGCCTGCTCTACACGACGTTCTCCAGCGGCGAGCGCCACGTGATGGTTCCCAACAGCGTCGTGCTCAGCGTTTCGATAACGCCGCTGCTCGAGCCCGACGCGGTGAGCCTGCGCGTGCGACTGCCGCCCGGGACGACGCCACTCGAGCTGCGGCGGGTGCTCGAGGATGGCCTGGTCGTACGACTCCGCTCACGGCCGTCGATCACGCTGGAGGAGATCGACGGGTCCGAGGTCATCGTCCAGATCAGCGCGACCCCGGCAGATCCGTCAGACAGCGGGAAGCTCGCTGGCGAGCTGCTGGCGCTCGTCTCGAGCCGCATCGGCGAGACGACTCAGCGACGCACGACGTAGCGCGCGAAGAGCATGCTGTCATGCTCGAGCAGCAGCCTCAGCTCGAGCGGCGCCGGCACCGGCTTCCCGTCGTCGATCAGCAGGCTGGGCCCGGCCTCACCGCCAACCAGCTGCGGGGACAGCGCCAGGAACAGCTCGTCGATCAGCCCCTCGCGCAGCAGCGCGCCGTTCAGCGTCGGGCCGCCCTCGCAGACGATGACGCTGACCGCGAAGGCCTGCGCAAGCTCGACGAGGCCGTCGGTGAGCGAGCCCGAGCGGATGTAGTCGACGCTCGCCCGCGTCGGCGCGAGCGAACCGGCCGCCGGGGTGATGATGACGACGCGCGAGTCTGGATCGGCGAGCAGCGGCAGCTCCGGGTCGAGCGCCAGCGAGCGGCTGGCGATGACGGCCAGCGGCTGCGGCGCGAGCCCTGAGGCGACGCGCCGCTCGCGCACGTCACCGTCGCGAATCAACGGCCCGTAGCGTTCGCTGCGCACCGTGCCGGCAGCCGCCATGACCGCGTCGGAGCGGGCGCGCAACGTGTGAAACAGCTCGCGGTCCGCGGGACCGCCGAGCTGCC
This sequence comes from Solirubrobacteraceae bacterium, assembly GCA_049512455.1. Taxonomy (GTDB): domain Bacteria; phylum Actinomycetota; class Thermoleophilia; order Solirubrobacterales; family Solirubrobacteraceae; genus Palsa-513. Next base: position 88,585 of record JBEKXB010000002.1, read on the forward strand.
CCGAGCGCCCGCCGATCGCCACGCGGCCATCGACGCTCGCGATCATGTTGAGCGCGACACGCGGGCGTCGGGACGTCCGGGGCAGCTCGTCGCGCCAACCGGCGAGCGCCTCGCCCGCGTCGCAATCGGGGCCAGCCGGCAGCAGACGGCGAAACCGAGCCACGCCGGCGCTCAGTCCAACAACGAACGCCCGAACGGCGCCGTTATTCCGCCTTGAAGTCGAGCGCGGCGGAATTGATGCAGTAGCGCAAGCCGGTCGGGTCCGGGCCATCCTCGAAGACATGCCCGAGGTGGCCTTCGCAGGAAGCGCAGAGCACCTCGGTGCGATGCATCAGCAGGCCGTGATCGTCGGCGGTGTGGACCGCGTCCGGATCGGCCGGCTCCCAGAAGCTTGGCCAGCCGGTGCCGGAGTCGAACTTCGTGTCCGAGCGGAACAGCTCGGCACCGCAGCCGGCGCAGCGGTAGCTGCCGGGGTCCTTCGTCTCGCACAGCTCGCCAGTGAAAGCCTGCTCGGTTCCCTTCTGGCGGAGGATCTCGTACTGCTCCGGCGTGAGCTGCGCACGCCACTCCGCGTCGCTCTTCTTGGCCTCATCGCTCATCGGTCAATCCTACCGCCCGGCGCACACGACCTTGCGCGAGCCACGCGACCTGCTAGCGTGACACTCGAACAACGCCGGGAAGGGTCCGGCACAAGCAGTGCGAGCGCTCGCAGTCGAAGCTTCTAGAAGCGTCCTCCGCGTCGCAGCACATCACACAGACAGTGGAGGAACGCAATGCCTACGGGCACCGTGAAGTGGTTCAGTGACGACAAGGGCTTCGGCTTCATCACACCTGACGATGGGGACAAGGACCTGTTCGTTCATCACACAGGCATCGTCGGCGAGGGATATCGCTCGCTGCAGGAAGGTACGAAGGTCTCCTTCGATGCCGAGGCCGGTGACAAGGGGCCGAAGGCGGTCAACGTCACAACGCTCTAGCGCACCGTCGCACCACTCACAGCTTCAAGATGTTCCGGAGCCCGCCCCTGTGGCGGGCTCCGCCAGTTCTGCCCAGCGCGGGCCGTCAGGACGACCGCGCCGTGAAGCTGACCTGCAGCAGCGGCCACGGCCGCTATTCTCGGCGCACCTTGCGCCGTACCCGGCCCGTCCAATTGCGTAGCGCGCCTCGATGTCGATAGGCGGCGGCCGCCGTCACGGCGGGAACGACTGGTTCGATTGGGACCGCAGCGACCTCGTCAGGACGAGCGTCGCAGCCGCGGTCTCGGCGGCCGCCCTCACGACGATGGTCGTGATCAGCCTCGCGCTCGTCTCGATGGCCGCGGTGCGCCCGATCTCGCACCCGGTCTGGCTCTCGCCGACGGCGCGCGTCGGCTACTACCCGGCCTGGCTGGCGGGGCCGCTTGGACCGCTCACGAGCTGGTTCTCGGTCGGCTCCTCATCGCTCGAGGCGCTGTTCACGGCCGGCGTGGCGACGATGTACATCGCCTACGTCGCGGTGCTGGTCTGCGCTCCGCGAATGCGCTCGGGTTGGGCGCTCTCAGCCGTGGTGGCGCTCCAGCTGATCTTCTTCCTCTCGCCGCCGCTGCCGCTGACCGACGTCTTCAACTACCTCAACTACGGCCGCATGGAGATCGTCCACGGGCTCAACCCCTACACGACGATCCCGGCGCTCGAGCCGCACAACGATCCGACGTTCATGCTCAGCAACTGGCACGGCTTGCTGAGCCCCTACGGACCGTTGTTCACACTGTTCACGCTGGCAATCGTGGGACTCGGAGTGGCCGGCTCGTTCTGGGCGTTGAAGATCGTGCTGCTGACGATGAGTCTCGCCACGATCCGGCTGATGTGGAGCTGCGCCGGGCTGCTCGGGCGCAACCGCCTCAGCGCGGCGCTGTTCATCGGGCTCAACCCGATCGTGCTCGTGTGGGGGCTCGGCGCCGACCACAACGACTTCTTCATGATCTTCGCGATCGTGCTCGGCATGTACCTGCTGTTGCGGGCTCGCAACGCGCGCGAGCTCCTCGTGCGCGAACCGGGCACCGTGGGGCCGTCGGCGAGCGCCCCGCACTCGAGCCTGCGGGCCAGGCTGCGCCAAGCGCTGGCCTGGATCGACGGCGCACCACGCCCGCTCCCGCTCGGCGAGCCGGGCTGGTGGTGGGAGTTCGGTGCGGGCCTCGCGCTCGCCGGTGCCGTCGCCGTCAAGGCCTCGGCGGCGATCCTGATCCCGGTCGTGCTCGCGGGCAGCGCGCGGCGGCTGCGTCTGAGCGCCGGCCTGCTCACCGGGTTCATCGTGGTCGCCATGGCGACGCTCAGCGCTTTTGGGCCCAACCTGCCGAATCTCCTCCAGCAGGACGCGCTCGTCATCCCCGCGGGGATCCCCAACCTGATCGGATACGGGGTCGGCTTCGGTGGCGATGCCGGCGGCGTGCGGATCGTCTTCACGGCCGTGCTGATCGCGGCCGTGATCGGCTGCTCGGTGTGGGCCTGGCGCACGCGCGAGTGGCTCCTGCCGTGCGCAGTCGTGACGCTCGTCCTGCTGATCACGCTCAGCTGGACGCTCCCCTGGTACCTCATCTGGCTGCTCCCGTTCGCCGGGCTCGCGCAGGGCCGCCGGATACGCATCGCCGTGCTCGTCGTCGGTGCCTACCTGTTCATCTCCTGGATGCCGTACTCGACCTCGATCGAGCGCACTCTGGGCCTACATCCCGAGTCAACGAACGTCGGGCGCAGCAACGAGCGCTTCCTGCACTCGTTGCTGTACTGACCGCTCGCCGTGCGCTCGCCAGAACCAGCGCCCCACCCGGCCCCTGACACCGCCCTGCCGCCGCGCGAGCCGGAAAGCCACGACGAGGAGCTGCTCGCAGCCGAGATCGCCAGCACCTCGTCGCTCCACTCCGACGAGGAGCGGATCGCGCGGATCGCGTCCGAGCTCGAGCACGGATTCCGCGTCCTCGCGCAGATCGGCCCGGCCGTGTCGGTGTTCGGCTCCGCACGCGCCACGCGTGAGGATCCGCGCTACGCCAGAGCGCGCGAACTGGCCCGGGCACTCGCTCACCAAGGGCTCGCCGTAATCACCGGTGGAGGCGGTGGCCTAATGGAGGCAGCGAACCGCGGCGCGCAGGATGGTCGCGGGCGCTCGATCGGTCTCAACATCGAGCTGCCGCACGAACAGCGTCCGAACGCCTACACCGACCTCGCGCTGACCTTCCATTACTTCTTCACGCGCAAGCTGATGTTCGTGCGCTACGCGTGCGCGTTTGTCGTGCTGCCCGGCGGTCTCGGCACGCTCGACGAGACGTTCGAAGCGCTGACCCTGATCCAGACAGCGAAGATCCGCCAGTTTCCGGTGCTGCTGTACGGGCGGGACTACTGGACCGGGCTGCTCGATTGGATCGCCGGGCCGATGCTCGCCGGGAGCAACATCTCAGCGGCCGATCTCGATCTCGTCACGGCGCTCGACGATCCAGACGAGGTTTGCCGCCTCGTCTCGCAGGCAGCGCACCGCCAGGGCCGGCGCCAGCGCCGAGGCGATCAGTGATCGGCTACGTAGCCGCCCTCCGGCTCGATCGCCAGCCCGGCATCGACCCACGCCTGGATGCCGCCGGTCATCGTGTAGGCGTCGAATCCAGCGCTCCGAAACGCGCTCGCCGCCATTGCCGAGCGAATGCCCAGACGACAGTGAAACACCACGGGTCGGGAGCGATCGATCTCCTCGGCTGAGGACGCGAGGCGCTCGAGCTCGATGTGCCGCGTTCCCGCGATGTAGCCGGCCTCGCGCTCATACGGCTCGCGCACATCCACGACCGTCGCGCCGGCGGCGAGCAGCTCAGCCGCACGCTGCGCGCTAATCTCGATCTCTGGGTTCGCAAACGTGCTCATCGGCGGGTGGCTCCTGCACGGGAGCATACGACGGCGCCCGCACGCAGCGCCACGCTGAGGCGCGAGCCGGCTTGGTCGGGGCGCGATGAGCTCTTCACCGCCACCACTGAGGACGATCTTCCGGGCGATGGCCGCGGGACTGTTCGTTGCGCTGCTCGTCGCGCTCGTCGCGAGCCCACCGAGCCACTCCGAGCTGCTGCGCCTGCTCGAGCTCGCAGCGATCCTCGTGCTGGGAGTCGTCACGCTCGCTGCGGTCGCCGAGATCGTCAGCTCGCACCTCGCCGGATGGCACGAGACCGAGGAAGAGTTCGAGCTGATCGTGCGCAGCACCGAGCGCCTCGCTCGCGAAGGTCTCGCCGCCGACCCCGACGAGGGCGAGTTCCTGGAGCTCGACCCGCTCGCCGACGCCGACTTCGAGGAGCTCGTGCGTGACGCCCTCGACGACCTTCCCGACCTGCTGCACAACGCGCTGGACCACGTCGCCGTCGTGATCTCGAGCGGCGGGCGGCGCGTGCGCGCGTACGGGCTCTACGAAGGGGACGCCGGTCGCGCCACCAACCACCCCCACCGAATCGTCATCTTCCGTGACACCCTGCGCCGCGACTTCGGTCACGACCCCGACAGGCTGCGCGAACAGGTGACGCGCACCGTGCGTCACGAGCTGGCCCACCACGTCGGCTTCGACGAGATGGGCGTGCAAGACCTCGGACTGTGACCGGGGTTCGCGGACGCGTCGAACGCTAGGCGGGACGGGACAGCGAAAGGGCAAACCATTCACGTGCGTCGGTGTACCAGCCAACGAGCTCGAGGCCCGCGCCGGCAAGGTCCGCCTCGACGCGCTCGCGGGTGAACTTCGCGCTGATCTCGGTTCGCATCTCCTCACCGTCGGCGAACTGGACCGTCATCCCGATCGCCGGCAGCTGCACGGTCTGAGCCAGCCGCGAACGCAAGCGCATCTCGATCCACTCGTTGCGCTCGTCGAAGAACGCGACGTGCTCGAACTGGTCGGGCTGGAAGTTGGCCCCGAGCGCGTGGTTGACGACATGGAGGATGTTGCGGTTGAACTCCGCGGTAACTCCCGCCGCGTCGTCATACGCGGCTTGCAAGATCGTCCGGTCCTTGACGAGATCGGTGCCGAGCAGCAGGTGATCCTGGCGGTCCATGAGCTCGGCGAGGTTCGTCAAGAAGGCTCGCCGCGAGACCGGCTCGAAGTTACCGATCGTCCCGCCGAGGAAGGCGACGAGACGCCGGCCAGCGGATGGCGGAAGACGGTCGAGGTGGCGCTCAAAGTCTCCAATCAGGCCATGGACCAGGAGTCCGGGGTACTCCTCGATCAGCGCCGCTGCGCTCTCGCGCACAGCGGTCTCGGTGACATCGACGGGCACGAAGCGCGCGAGCGTCCCGGCCGCCGTCATCGCGCTCAGCAGCAGGCGGGTCTTCGTCGCGCTGCCTGATCCAAGCTCGACCAGCTCGCCGGCGCCAGTCCGCCTGACGATCTCATCAGCCCAGCGTTCGAGGATCCCCCGTTCGGTGCGTGTCGGGTAGTACTCGGGCAGATCGCAGATCTGCTCGAACAGCGCCGCGCCGCGCGAGTCGTAGAAGTGCTTCGGCGGCAGCTCCTTCAGCGGCATCGCCAGCCCCTCCAGCACGTCGCTGGCGAGCGTGCGCGCTTCGCCGTCCTCGAGCGCATGATCGACAAGGATCGTGGCCGGCGCCGCGGTACGGGCTGGGCCGTTCATCGGCGGTCCGCCGCGACACGCAGACCGGCGAAGATCTGCCGCCGCCGAGGAAAGTCCCAGTTGCGGAACGTCACGCTCACGACAGCCGCACTCGTCGCAAAGGAGCCCCCACGCAGCACACGATAATCACCGCCGAAGAACACCTCTGAGTACTCCGGGTAGGGATCGGCGCGGAACCCGGGATAGCCGCGAAAGTCGCTTGCTGTCCACTCCCAGACGTCGCCGATCATGCCAAGCGCGCCGCACGGCGCAGCACCGTCCGCCAACGCCTCCGCGGGCAGCGGCGCGAACACGGCGGACTCGATCAGGTTGGCGTGACGCCGCGTCGGCGCCTGCGCACCCCACGGCCAGGCGCGCTTGACGCCGCGCTGCGGATCCCATGATGCCGCGAGCTCCCACTCGAGCTCGGTCGGCAGCCGGACACCCCGCGAGCGCGCGAACGCATCGGCTTCGTGGCACGACACGTGCACCACCGGAGCCGTCAGCTCCACGGGCGCGACGCCGTCGAGGCGACGCTGCAGGCCGCCATCGAGCCACTGCAGCGGCCGGCGAACCTCCTCCGCGGTGCGCCAGGCCCAGCCTTCGGGCGACCACCACTCGCGACGCTCGTAGCCACCATCGTCGATGAACGCCAGCCAGTCGGCGTTCGTCACCGGAACGCGCCCGATCGCGAAAGCCTCAACCTCAACTTCATGTTGAGGCTGTTCGTTGTCGTAGGCGAATCCGTCAGGCGGCGCGCCGAGCGGAAAGCTCGCGCCGTCGAGGTCGATCAACTCCAGCCCGCTCGCCGCCCGCAACGCCACCGGTCTATGGCCACGAATGGGGGGCCGCCAGTCGTGCAGGCCTGCCAGCGCGAGCGTCTGCAGCATCGTCTCATTGTGCTGGCGCTCGTGGCGAGCGACAAGCTCAGTGAACCGCTCGTCGTCGGCGAGGCCGAGCTGTTGCACCCGGTCGCGCACCGCCGCGAGGTAGCGTTCAGCCTCTCCGCGACGCAGGTATGGGAGCTCGCCGCGCCGGTTGCGCGGCGTCTCGGCGGCGTCGTAGACGTCGAGGAGGTCCGCCCTCAGCAACGGCAGACCGCCATGCCGGTGAGCGAGCCAGAGATCCTCGAACGCGGCGATGTGCCCGAGATCCCATACCAGCGGGCTCATCAGCGGCGAATGAACGCGCTCGAGATCGCCGTCGCTGACCTCCGCCACGAGCGCAAGCGTCTGCTCGCGCGCTCTCCCGAGACTATCGCTGGCGGGCGCCGCCATACGCGCAGCTCATCCTAGCGTCCCCGAGAGCAAGCCTGCGCAGACGCCGAACGCCCCGGGCTCGTTTCGCAGAGCCCGGGGCGCTGGCCGGGGTGTGGCCCTCGGCGCGACCCGTGGGGATCGCCGTGCCCCGTGATTGCGCTCCGGGGCTCGAGAGCTCGCTGGCGAGTTGGTCAGGCTCGCAAACGGCAGTTCAGCAGTCGCGCCGCCACGAAGTGGTGAACATCCTGATAGCAAGCCACCAAGTTCACCGACTAATCACAAAAACCCCTCGATTGCAGGCGAATCATCCAGGCATGACTACACGAGCTGAAGCTTCCAAGGACCGGTCCGCATCGCGCGCCGACATGCACTGCCATTCAACCGCTTCCGCCGTCTCGCGCCTGGGCGTTCAGACGGCTCTCGGGCTACCCGAATGTGCGACGCCACCGGAGGAGGTCTATGAGCTCGCAAAGCGGCGCGGCATGGACTTCGTGACGATCACCGACCACGACACGATCGACGGGGCGCTCAGCATCGCCCACTACCCCGACGTCTTCGTGTCCGAGGAGCTGACGGCCAACTTCCGCGGCGAACCACAGGCCGTGCACGTGCTCTGCTACGACATCACCACGGCCGACCACGAGTGGCTTGCCGCGCATCGCGGCGATGTCGAGGAGTGCGCCGAATACCTGACCGCGCGGGGAATCACTTGCGCGCTCGCACACCCCTTCTATCCCCCCGCCGCTCCGCTGCGCAGCCGCCACCGCCGGCGCCTAGCCGAGCTGTTCGGAGTTTGGGAGACGCGCAACGGCTCGCGCGCGCCAGAGCTCAACATGCCCGCAAGCATCTACGTGGAGACCCACGGTGGTATCGCGATCGGTGGCAGCGACGATCACGCCGGCACGGACATCGGACGCACGTTCACCTGCGCGCCGCCAGCGGCCACCCCGGCCGAATTCCTCGAACACGTGCGTGCCGGTCGCGTGTACCCCGCCGGTGAGCAGGGCAGCGCGGAGAAGTGGGCACACGCGGCGATGGCGCTCGCCGTCCGCGCACTCGGCAGGGACGGCGAGGTGTCCACGCTCGACCCGGTCACGGTGCTGACCATCGCCGAACGGCTGCTCCGCGAGGGCGACCAGCGCGAAGGCGCCGTGGGACGCGACCTGAAGCCGGGCGACGCGCGCGCTCTGCTGCGGGCGTGGCTCAAGTCCGTCGGGCTCGATGACCTTTCCGAGGGCGATCTCGTCGCCTATATGCAGGACGAGCGCTTCACTCACGCCGATCTCTACCGGCGCGCGCGGCGCGCCCACGAGCGCCGGCTGCGCGACGCCGTCGGGGCGGCCTTCGCCGCGGCCGGGCGTGGCGAGCTTGCATCGATCGGTGCGGCCCTGTTTGACGCCTGCCTACCGGCGATACCCTACGCGCCGTCGGCGGCGTTTCTGGCGCGTGAGCGGGCAAAGCTGGAAACACGGGAGTCTGAGCCGCCGCGCATCGCGCTCGTCGCTGACGGGATCAGCACGATGCACGGCGTCACGCGCACGATCGAGGAGATCCGCGAGCGCGGCGTCGACGGCTTCGAGATCGAGGTCATCGGAACCGACCCCAACGTCGACCGCCGCCTGCCGGCCGTCGCCGACATCGAGATCCCCCACTACGCGGAGATGGAGATCGGCGTTCCCAGCCTGCCCGCCGCCGTCGACGTCATCGCGAACGGCCGCTACGACGTGATCCACGTCTGCTCGCCGGGTCCCAGCGCGATCGCCGCGATACTCGTCGCGCGAGCGATGGAGATCCCGCTCGTGGGGTCCTACCACACTGAGCTGGCGATGTATGCCGGGCTGCGCTCAGGCGACGCCGGGCTCGAGGCCGCCGCGAAGCTGGCGCTGGGTGCCTTCTACGGCCAGTGCCGTCTCGTGCTTTCGCCAAGCAGCTCCGCCGACGCAACCCTGAACGCGCTCGGCATCCCGTCACACCGCATCGCTCGCTGGGACCGCGGCGTCGACACGAGCCGCTTCGATCCCGCCAAGCGCGAGGAGCAGCAGCTGGGCGGCGCGATCAACATCCTCTACGCGGGCCGCGTCACCACCGAGAAGAACGTCGATTTGATCGCCGAGGCGTTCGAGCGAGCGCACCTGGAGGATCCTCGGCTGGCGCTCGTGATCGCCGGCGACGGGCCCGAGGCGGGACGCCTGCGGGAGCGCCTCGGCGATCGCGCCCGCTGGCTCGGGTGGCTCGAAGGAGACGCCCTTGCCAGGGCTTACGCGAGCGCTGACATCTTCTGCTTCGCGAGTGTGACCGACACCTTCGGGCAGGTCGTGCTCGAGGCGCAGGCAAGCGGTCTGGCGGTGCTCGCGGCCGACGCCGGCGGCCCGCGCGACCTCATCACCGCCGATGTCGACGGTCTGCTCCGCCCGCCGACAGCGGCCGCGTTTTCCGAAGCGCTGCTCACGTTGGCGTCCTCACCGCTGCTGCGTGCGCGGCTCGCCCAGGCGGCCCTGCGCAGCGTCGCCGAGCGGACCTGGGCTCGTGCGCTCGATCGTCTCGGCGCTGGATACGCAGCCGCGATCGGCGACGCCACCTCGATGCGCGATGTCGCGTAGCGCTGCGGGCACGATCGCCGTCGCGCTCCACGATGTGGAGCCCGCCACGTTCGAGCGCTGTGCCCTGATCCGCGACTGGCTCGACGACCACGGCGTGGATCGCGTGACGCTGCTGGTGATTCCAGCCCGCGACCTTCACCCGCTGTCCGACCGCAGACCGGAGATCGCGACCTGGCTTGCGGATCGCGTGCGTGGTGGCGACACCGTCGCGCAACACGGCTTTCAGCACTTCCAGCGACGCCCGGCGCGCTGGTCGCTGCCGGCGCGTCCGCGGTTCCATAGTGAAGCGGCCGAGTTCGTCGGTCTCGATGCGAGCGACACGGAGCGCGCACTCGACGCCGGACGGCGCGTGCTGAAGCTCGCCGGGATCGAGCCGCGGGGCTTCGTCGCACCGGCCTACGCCTACACGCCGGCACTGCGCGAGATGCTCGACACGCGGTTCCGCTGGTGGGCGGGATCATGGGGCCTGCACGCGACGGGGCTTGCCGCCTCCGACGCCGGCGTGCGCGCCGTTACCGCCACGCCCGTAGCGAACCTGTCCGCCCCAGCACTCGGCCTGGGCAGTGCGAGCGTTGCACGGCGCGCGATCTCGCCGAGTCTGCTCCGCGCAGCCGCGCTGCTCGCCGGCGACGTGCTGCGTCTCGACCTGCACCCGAGCGACCTCGCCGTCCCGAGCCACATGCTGACGCTCGAATGGGTGCTCCGACGCTCGGTGCCGCGGCGCCGGCCGGTCACCTACGACGATCTCGCAGCTACGGCGTAGCAGCGGCCGCGGGCGCGTCGCCGGCCGGCTTTGCGGACATTTCGTTGCGCACCCCGCCAATGGCAAGATGTTTGCGCGCCGTGCCGCCAAGCGTGATACAACGGCACCGTCATGCGCATATCTCGGGTGCCCAAGACGGCGCTTGCTCTGCTTGCCCTCAGCGCCGCCGGTGCGGCCCCGCAAATCGGGTCCTCGGCTGCCAACCCGCTTGTCGGGGCCACTTCGGCTGATCTCGGCGCGACCGGGGATTCCGGCGCCTCGTCCAGCACCGGCGTCACCGCGCCCGCCGGCTTCTGCGACGTGACCGGAGCAAGCGGCGTGACCGGTGCGACGGGCTCGACCTGCACCACGGGCGCTACCGGTTCGACCGGCGTGACCGGCGCGACGGGCGTGACCGGCACGACCGGCGTGGCCGGCGCGACAGGCGTGACGGGCGTGACCGGGGCGAGCGCAGCCATCAGCGCAACGGGAACCACCGGATCGACCACCACTGCCGGCGCGGGAGTGCCGGTGGTGACCGCGATCACCGCACAGCCGATCAGCGGCGCCGCCCTGCTCGGCGGGGCGAGCGGTACCGGCAGGAAGTCGCGCAAGAACGCTCCCGCGCCGAGCCTGTTCGCCGAGGCAAACCCGCTCGCCGGTGTACTGCCCGGCTCGGTGTTCGATCCGTTCGTCTCTGCCGCGATCGGTTCCGAGGTACCGCAGTTCTTTGTCGAGAACTTCGATGTGCCGCCGTTTCTGCTGCCGATCTACCAGTCGGCGGGCGCGGCGTATGGCGTGCCCTGGCAGGTGCTCGCAGCGATCAACCAGGTCGAAACCAACTACGGCCAAGACCTCAACGTCTCCTCCGCAGGCGCGGAGGGCTGGATGCAATTCCTCCCCAGCACTTGGAAAGGCTACGGCGTGGACGCGACCGGCTCGGGATCTGCCGATCCCTACAACGCCGCCGACGCGATCTTCGCCGCCGCCCGCTACCTAGCGGCCGCCGGAGCTTCGCAGAACCTGCCTGCAGCGATCTACTCCTACAACCACTCGACGGCATACGTTCAGTCCGTGCTGCTGCGCGCCGAGCTGCTGAGCGGCGTGCCCACCACGCTCGTCAGCTCCGTGACCGAGCTCGCCGACGGCCATTTCCCGATCCAGCTTCGCTACCACGCGACGTATCGGCCGATCGAGCAGACCGACCCCGCCCAGACGGGTGCAACCAGCGCAAGCGTCGCACGCAAGGGCGACGCACCATCGCCAAGCGCCGTCTCGGCAGGAGTGTCTGGCGCCAAGAGCCGTCGCCTGCCTGCCGCCGAGATCTTCGCCGACAGCGATGCCGCAGTCGTCGCGGTGCAGGACGGCACCATCATCGGGATCGGCCACGACGCGCGGCTCGGCCGCTATATCCAGCTGGAGGACAACTTCGGCAACGTCTACACCTATGGCGGGCTCGCATCGATCTCGCAGTACTACCCGACCCCCAAGCCGAGCCAGGTAGGAGAGACGGCAGCCGTCAGCGCGCCCACCGGTCTGGCGACGGCACCAGCGCCGACGGCACCCGCGACCGCAGGAGTTCAGCTGAACGGAGTCGGCGAGTCAGCCTTGGCGGCGGCCACGACCGGAGCGCTTCCCGAGGCCACCGGGCAGCCCGCCAGCTCGGCGCCCGCGAGTGCCACTGCGCCCGCGCCACCCGCGGCACCCGCGTTGATGGTCGACCTGCGCGCGGTGTTGACCGCGAGCACCGTGTCGAGCGCCGCCCAAGCGGCGCTCTCAGCGTCGCTGGAGAGCGCGCTCGTCAACCGCTACTACACGCCGGCCTTCGGTCTGCATCGCAACCAGCTCGACGTCAAGCGGCTCACCGTCGGATCGCGCGTTCTCGCGGGCACGATGCTCGGCCGCCTCGGCCAGACGCGGAACGGGCGCCATCCTCACCTCGTGTTCGAGATCCGGCCGGCTGGCAACGACGAAGCGCTGATCGATCCGCAGCCGTTCCTCGACGCGTGGACGCAACTCGAGACGCTTGAGTTGCACCGCGCGGACTTCACGCAGCCGCTGTTCGGCCCGGATGTCCACGCCACGGACGCAGGCGGAACGTTGCTGATGAGCCAGATCGATCTCGAGCGTATCGTGCTCGAAGACTCGCACGTCACAATCGCCCTGTGCGAGCGGCATGCAATCGCCGATGGCAGCGTCGATCGGCGCGTCCTCGCGACGATCGAGTTCCTGGCTCAGAGCGGGCTCGATCCCACCGTGGGATCCGCCGAGTGCACAGCGGCCGGCAAGCAAGCCTCGAGCGCGGCGGTGCTGGCGAGCGGCGACAGCGTCGCGATCACCGCGATCAACGGCGTTCCCGTCGCCGGCAACCAGGGGCCTGGCACGCCAACCGACGCTGCGATCAACGCGCTACTGACCCTCACCAACGGCTACGCGCCAGCCTCCATCGCAAGCCTCGAGGCAGTCGCGGGCGCGACGAACACGGTCGTCGACCCCAGCGACAGCGGACAGATCGTGGTCTCCTTCACGCCGGAGCACACGCCACTGGTGCTCGCGACAACGGCCGCGTTCACCGGTGGCTTCACCCTCGGCGACGCGCGTTGGACCCAGCTCGACGATCACCTCGCGCAGATCACCGAGCCGCGAGTGCCGACCGTAGTCTCGACGGCAGCGCTGGCCAGCTCTCCCAGCTCACCCGCGAGCACAAGCTCGCCGGCCGGCTGATCAGCCCTTCCGTCGAGCTCGCAAGGAGATCCCTTCGAGCACGTGCGCGACCGTTTCGCACGCGTCCACAGCAGCCTCGAGCGACTCGAATATGTCGCGCCAGCGGATCACGACCATCGGATCGGTGCCGCTGACGAACAGCGAAGCAAGAGCATCGCGGTGGATGCGGTCACCCTCGTTCTCGAGCCGGTGGATCTCGACGAGGTGGGGCGCCAGCCCGCTGCCGGTTCGCAGGCAGCGCAACGCGTGTCCGACCTGCTCGGCGGCGCCGACGAGCACCTCGGCAAGGTCCACCGCCGACTCCATGCTCGCCTCCACGCCGTAGAGCCCGAGCAGGTCGGCGACCTGCTCGGCATAGTCGACGATGTCATCGAGCGCCGTTGCCAGGCGATACCCGTCACCGGCATCGAACGGGGCGCGCACCCTGCGCCCACCGTTGATACGTTGGATCAAGTCGTGCGTGATCCGGTCGCCCTCCTGCTCGCAGAGGTGCACATCCTGGGCGAGCGTGGCGTGCTCGGGATAGTCCGCCAACAGGTCGCGTAGCAGCAGCGTCGTCTTCTGGACGTTGCGACCGGACTCCCCGAGCAATGCGAACAGCGCTTCGTCAAAGCCTCGACGCGGAAACGACATGGTCATCAGCCTACGTGCCAGGGGGACACCGTATCGGCGTTTCACGACTTCTTCACCGCTGCGTCACTGCATGTTAACTTCCGCCCGCTCCGCGCGCGGGAGTCTCAACGGCGATGGCAGCGCACGAGCCCGACCAGCCCACAGTACGACTTGGCGATTTCGAGATCAGGCTGGCCGAGGGGCTGGTGTGCGCCGGAGGCGAGGTGCTCACCCTGTCAGTCCGCGAATTCCAGCTGCTCGTCGCGATGGTCAACCGAGCCGGCGGGATCGTACGCCGCGACGAGCTGTGTCAGGCCGTCTGGGACCGGGAGCTGCGCCCGGGGGATCGCTCGGTTGACGTGTACGTGAGCAAGCTCCGCGCCAAGCTCGAGGCCGCCGCGCCAGGGCGCGAGTTCATCCACACCCACCCCGGCTTCGGCTATCGCTTCCAGCCTGCTCAGCTTTCACGAGATGTTGACACCGGCGAGCCGGCCAGCACTCAGACTCGCGACACGAGCGCACTCGAAGGCCCGGCCGCCGGCTGACCGAAGCCCTCTTCCACGCCACGCCGCAAGCGCGTAGCCTTACGGCGAGCAACGTGATGTTGGGCGAGATCCTGCTCGCAGCCGGCCGGGCGCAGGACTGATCACGAAACCGCCACCCACGCGAACCGAGGAACATGTCACCGGATAAGGTCGCCAGCACCACCACCACCACCGCGGCACGCCCGCATTTCCAGGACGAGCTGCGCGAGCTCGAGCAGCACACGCTCGGCGGCATCGACTTGCTGCTCGAGCAGATCGACCGCACGCTGGAGGCCCTGGCCCATCAAGACGTCGAGCTCGCATCGATGGTCATCGCCGACGACGACCGCGTCGACGGGCGCTACCTCGAGGTGCACCAGGGCGTTCTCTCCCTGCTCGCCCGCCAGGCTCCGGTGGCCGGCGACCTGCGCATCGTCGCGGCGATGCTGCATGTGATCCGCAACGTCGAGCGGATGGGTGATCAGTGCGTCAACATCTGCAAGCTGCTGCCACTCTCGGGGCACGAGCCGCCGAGCCACCCGGAGATCCTTGCCAAGCTCTCGCGCATGGGCGACGTCGCGCGCTCCGAGGTCTCGCAATCCAAGCACGCGTTAGCCGATCGCGACATCGGGCTAGCCGAGGATCTCGTGCGCCAGGACCGCGAGGTCAACCAGCTGCAGCGCGACATATTCCGGCTCGCAATCCAGGTCGGCAATGACATCGACACGCGCGAATGGGCCATGCACATGACGCTCGTCGCACGCGCCATCGAGCGCATCGGCGACAACGCCGTCGATATCGGTGAGCAGGTGGCGTTCGTCGTGACAGGGTTGTTCCGCGAGTTCAACGACTCCGCCGTGCACCCCGTAGGGACCTAGCCCGTCCGAGCGCCGACCTCGCTCGCAGCGGAAATCCCAGCCGCCCGCTTGTGAAGATCCCGTTACCGGCCGGCGGGAGCGCTCCGCGGCGCCGCCGACAGCCGACTACAATCAAGGCAGATGACGGAACAAGCTTCCGCCGTGGGAGGAGTGGGGCACAGCGAACCTGTCGCGTTGGATTCAGCACCAGCGGCGCTGAGGATTGCTGTGCTCGATCGCGACTCCGGCTTCCTGCAGGTGCTCGACAAGCGGCTCGAGAGGGTCGGCTGGGAGCGCCGTGTGCTCGGCTCGTCGATCGCCCCGCAAGCGATCCTTCCGATGCGGCTGAGCGCGGTGATCGTCGACCTCGCCGTGATCGGCCCGAGCTGCTGGGAGTGGCTGGAGCGACTCTGCACCGAGCTGCCCGAGCTGCCGGTCGTCGTCTGCACCGGATCGTCTACCGTCGCCCAGCGTGTCCGCGGGCTGCGCCTCGGTGCCGACGACTGGCTGACGAAGCCGTGCCACCCCGAAGAGCTGATCGCGCGCGTTGAGGCTGTCGTTCGCCGACGCCGCCGGCTCGAGGCGCCGCGCGACAGCGCGCCGATCCTCGCCGGTGAGGTGGAGATACACAGCGACCAGTACCAGGCCTTTGTGAATGGCCTCAGCATCGACCTCACACGGCGCGAGTTCGAGCTGATCGAGCTGCTCGCCGGCTCCGGCGGCCGAGTCCTCGAACGCGAGTTCATCTACCAACGACTGTGGGGCTACTCGATGGTGCGAGGCGACCGCTCGGTCGATGTGTTCGTCCGCAAGCTTCGCCAGAAGCTCGAACGCGTGTCACCGCAGTGGCGCTACATCCACACCCACTTCGGCATCGGCTACCGCTTCGCCGCAGAGCCCGTCGGCGCCGTCGCGCCGTGCAAGGAGCTGGCACTGCCCGACGCGGTCTCAGACCTCAGCGAAGAGTTCGATCTCGTGCGGACGTAGCAGGAGCAGGAGCTCCCCGCGCCCGCTGCCGAGGCGCATCGCCACCAGGCCTCCCTTCTTCACCTCGAGCCGCGCACCGCAGAGCGCCTGCACCAGGTCCGACAGCGTCGGCTCGTGTCCGACCAGCAGGAGCGCGCCGCCATCACTCGTCGCGGCGAGGAGCTCGAGCGCGTCATGCTCGTCGAACGGGCCGCCCAACGCCTGATGCACCGTCGGCTCGACGCCAAGCTCAGCGCACGCAATTCGCGCCGTCTGGAGCGCTCTGACTCGCGGACTCGCGAAAACGTGCTCGAAGGCAACGCCGAGCCGTCCGAGCGTCGTGCCCGCGGCGAGCGCCTGGCGCTCGCCGCGGCGGGTCAGGCGACGTTCGAAATCGGGCCGCAGGCCATGATCCTCGGCGTCGCCATGTCGCAGCAGCCATAGCGTTCGCGACATCCTTGGAGGCTATAGCCTGAATGGCGTGATCTGCGCGTGCATCGACATCGGCTCGAACACGACCCGGCTGCTGGTGGCAGAGCCCGCGGACGGGCGCCTGCGCGAGCTGCTGCGCCAGCGCGCGTTCACGCGCATCGGCAAGGGGCTGCGCAATGACGATCGGATCCCGCTGAAGAAGATCAACGAGGTCGTCGGCGTCGTCGAAACGCAGATCCGCGTAGCGCGGGCGCTCGGGAGTGAGACGATCCGCGCTGTCGCGACTGCAGCGATCCGCGAAGCAGCCAACCAGGACGCTCTGACTGGGGCGATTGCCGAGCGGACCGGCATCGACGTGGAGGTCTTGAGCGACGAAGACGAGGCGCGCCTCGCGTTCGTCGGAGCGACCAGCGCGCTCGATCAGCCTCCGGACGGGGACATCGCCGTGATCGATGTCGGCGGCGCCTCGTCGGAGATCGCGATCGGCACAATCGCCGCCGGCGTGCGCGCGACATCGTCGTTTCGCATCGGCTCCGGCATGCTCG
Source organism: Solirubrobacteraceae bacterium (assembly GCA_049512455.1). Taxonomy (GTDB): domain Bacteria; phylum Actinomycetota; class Thermoleophilia; order Solirubrobacterales; family Solirubrobacteraceae; genus Palsa-513. Next base: position 105,442 of record JBEKXB010000002.1, read on the forward strand.
CCGATGCCTACGTGCGCTCGGACCCGCCTAGCGTCGCGGAGCTGATGGCGCTGCGCGCCCACATCAGCGGAACGTTTGAGGGCTTCGTGCTGCCAACACCCGACCTCGCCGTCGCCGTTGGCGGGAGCGCGAGCTCCCTGCGCCGGCTGGTGGGCACAGTGCTCGATCACGAGTCGCTCGAGCGTGGTCTGCGCATCCTCGCGACAACGCCGAGCGAGCTCATCGCCCGAACGTCGGAGATAGAGGCCGAGCGCGTTCGGCTCCTCCCGTCGGGCCTACTGATCCTCGAAGCGATCTCCGACCGGCTTGAGCGCCAGCTCAACGTCGGGCGTGGAGGCCTGCGCGAAGGGGTCATCCTCGACATGCTGATCGCGGCCGGATGGGGCGCGTAGCCGCTCCGCTCGCCGGCCTGGCGCCCGAGCAGCCGTTCGCCGACGCTGCCCGGCGGATCATCGGCGTGCGCGCACAGGAGGTGTTCGCGCAGGTCGACGGCGTGCTCGATGTGCGCGATCCTGAGTGTCTTCACAACATGCGCGTCGCTACGCGGCGACTGCGCGCCGCTTTCGAGGTATTCGCCGTGTGCTTTCCCCGCGGCGAGCTGCGGGCAGTCACCTCGGACGTCAAGACGCTGGCTCGCGCGCTCGGCGCACGCCGCGACTGCGACGTGCAGATCGAGCTGTTGGTCGCGCTGCGCGCGACCGTGCCGGCCAGCGAACGCAAGGCGATCGACAAGCTGCTGGACGGACTGAGCCGCGAGCAGCTCAAGGCCAACCGCCGCCTTGCAAAGTCGCTTGCGCGCGCCGAGCGAAACGACCTGTCGGGCCGACTACAGCAGCTATCCAGATGAAATCTCGCGCGGTCACGGGGATCGAGCCGACGATGGAGCTCACGCAAGCCGCGCGGCGGATCGTCGCGGCGCGCGTGGCCGAGCTCTATGCCTGCGCCCCGGCAGCGCTTGACGGCGCTGACACGATCGCGCTGCACGACATGCGGATCGCTGCAAAGCGTCTGCGCTACGTGCTCGAGCTCGTTGGCTTCTGCCTCGGCGACCGCGCCGACGAGGCGCTGTCCGCGGCACGCGCACTGCAGACGCTCACCGGCGATGTTCACGATTGCGATGTCGTCCTCGCGCGGATAGCAGCGATGCCGTCGCCTCGCGGGAAGGGGATGCGTCCGCTCGCCACGCGGTTCGCTGATCGCCGCAGCGAGCTGTTCGCGCAGTTCACCACGCTGTGGCAGCGGATTGAGCGCAGCGACCTTCGCGCAAGCCTCGATGCAAGAACGCCCTCTTCACCGAGCGGCGCTTCGGCGGGCTCATAATGCGTGGCTGCGATGAGCACAACTGAGGAGATCTCGATCACCGACGACGGAGACGGACGCCCGGCGCCTGTCGCCCTCGATGACCCGTCGCTGTTCCTCAACCGCGAGCTCTCGTGGCTCGACTTCAATCGGCGCGTGCTCGAGCTCGCCGAGGACCCGTCGTTGCCGCTGCTCGAACGCGTCAAGTTCGCCGCGATCTACACATCGAACCTCGATGAGTTCTTCATGGTTCGCGTCGCCGGCCTGCACGACCAGATCGACGCGGGCGTCGATCGGCCCAGCGTCGATGGGCTGACGCCGTCGCAAACGCTCGAACTGGTCCACGAGCGAGCCGTCGAATACGGTACGCGTCTGGAGCGCTGCGTCGCGGAGCGCCTGATCCCGGCACTGGCCGAGCGTGGCATCGTCGTCAAGCGCGTGAAGCAGCTGAGCGACGCCGATCGCGATGCCCTCACCGACCATTTCCGCAGCGTCATCTTCCCGGCGCTGACGCCGCTTGCCGTGGGCCCCGGCCAGCCCTTCCCCTACATCTCCAACCTCTCGCTGAGCCTGGGCGTGATCGTCAGCGACCCGGACTCAGGGCACGCCGCCTTCGCGCGCGTCAAGGTCCCAATCGAGATCCTGCCGCGCTTCATCCCGATTGGCAAAGGCGACACGTTCGTGCTGCTCGAGGACGTCATCGCCCACAACCTCGACGCGCTGTTCCCCGGCATGGAAGTGACCGATTACGACTTCTTCCGCGTCACCCGAGACGCCGATCTCACGGTCTCGGACGAGGCCGACGACCTACTCCAGGCGGTCGAGGACGAGTTGCGTCGCCGGCGCTTCGGTGAGGTCGTGCGGGTCGAGGTCGGCTCGCGGATGTCGCAGCGCCTGCTTGGTGAGATCACGACCGCACTCGACCTCGAGCCCCGCGACGTGTACTCGGTCAACGGACCGCTCGACCTCACCGGGCTCTGGCAGCTGGCGAAGCTCGCCGGCTATCCCGAGCTTCGCGATGCACCATGGGTGCCCGTGACGCCCCCGCGCTTCCACACCGACGAGGGCGGTCGGGCCGATGTCATGGGCGCGATGCGGAACGCCGACGTGCTCGTTCACCATCCCTACGACTCGTTCGCGGCGTCGGTCGAGCGATTCGTCGAGCAGGCCGTCAACGACCCGCAGGTTCTCGCGATCAAGCAGACGGTGTACCGCACGAGCGACGACTCGCCGCTCGTCCCGGCCCTGATTCGCGCCGCCGAGCGGGGGAAGCAGGCCGTCTGCCTCGTCGAGCTGCAGGCGCGCTTTGACGAGCAGACCAACATCCACTGGGCCAAGGCTCTAGAGCAGGCCGGGGTTCACGTGGTATACGGCCACCCGGCCCTGAAGACACACGCGAAATGCGTGCTCGTGGTTCGCCGCGAGGGCAGCGGCGTTCGAAACTACGTGCACATCGGAACCGGCAACTACCACTCCGCGACCGCACGGCTCTACACGGACTTCGGCCTTTTCACCACCGATGAGGCAATTGGCGCGGACGTCGCCGAGCTGTTCAACTTCCTCACCGGCTTCGCGCGCCCTACGAACTACCGCAAGGTGCTGGTCGCTCCAAGCTACCTCCGCAGCGCGATCCTGAGTGAGATCAAGCAGACCATCGCAGCGCACTCGCCGGCCTCCCCGTCGCGGATCCTGATCAAGATCAACTCGCTCGTCGATCGGCGGTGCATCGAGGCGCTCTACGCCGCCTCACGCGCGGGCGTACGGGTCGATCTCAACGTACGCGGCATCTGCTGCCTGCGTCCCGGAGTCCCCGGCGTGTCTGAGACGATCCGGGTCGTCTCGGTCGTCGGACGTTTTCTCGAGCATTCGCGCGTCTACGCGTTCGAGCGGGGCGGCGTTCATAGCGTCTACATCTCCTCGGCTGATCTGATGCCGCGCAACCTCGAGCACCGCGTCGAGCTCGCTGTGCCAATCGAAGATCCGGCCTTGCGCGCCCAGGTCATCGAGACCGTTGAGCTGTGCCTCGAGGACAACCACAACGCGTGGGAGCTCGATCGCGAGGGTCGCTGGACGCGCCGGCCGGCGGTGGATGCTGCTGGTACGCGCAACGCCCAGGAGCAGTTGATGCGCCTGCACGCCAGTCCCTCTGGCGAGCAGCCGCCAACCGCGGCGCGCGGAGAGTAAGCCGGCGCCGCGGCGCCAACGAAAGCGGCGGAGCCACTAGGCTGGCGGCCATGTGGCTACTCGTCGCCGCCGCGTGCGGGCTCTCGTTTGGGGCCGCTGACCAGTACCTCGGAAGTCTCGTGCTTCTCGGGGCATGGACCTCCTCGGTGAGCGGCTTGTCTGCGCCCTGGCTGGCGCTGCCATTCCTTGCCGGCTGGACCCAGCACACACCCGGCCGCGCAGCATACAGGTGTGCGTCGCGGCCCTCGCCGCGACGCACACCCTCATGCGGATCTACTTCGAGCCCTTGGCCTTCGTCTTCGGCGCGGTGGGCAGCGGGGTCGTGAGCAACTCCCCGTTCTTGGTCGCGTGCGTGAGCACGATGTACGGGGGATTGTCGCCGAGGCGCGTGTCGGAGCCGAACAGGTCGCCCTTGCAGCCCTGCGGGCGGCCGAGATCGAACGGGCCGGACATGTACTGCGTCACCGTCGTCGTCACGAGCTTCGTCGTTGACGAGTAGGTACCGGTCGCGGTCGCGTCCGTGACGGTGAGGATCGGGTCCAGCCGCGGCTCGGTGCAGAGGTTCCCGCCGATCGAGAACTGGCCGCTGATCGCCTCATTGGCAACCGAGGACGCGCCGGTGCAGTTGATCGCGACTCCGGGGACGAACCCGCTGCACTCGAAGTTGTCCTGAGTCGGCTGGCTGTAGAGCGAGGCGACGGGCGACGCGTCGTAGTAGAGGATCTGGTGAGGCTCGGTGTCGATCTGGTAGCCGGTGATCGGGCCGTTGCAGGCGAAGTCGTAGACAACCTGCTTGCCTGGGGTGCCCGGCTCGGCGGTGCCGGCCTTGATGTAGCCGTTGCAGGTGTAGTCGTTGGGGTCGGCACTCGCGGTCTTGGCGGTCGCACCCGAGTGGATGCCGTCGGCGCGAACGAGCGCGGGACCGATGACCGGCACCGCGACCGCAGTGGCGAGCACCCCGAGCGATGCCGCTAGCCGGCGGCGGGCGGGGGAAATGTTGAGCAACGTGATCTCCATTCAGGGGTTCTGGTCGGCGCACAGCCGCGAGATGCGCAAGCGTAGCGCAAACCGCGGCTTCTGGATCGGTTTTGTGCGCTTTATGCTAGGCTCACCTTACCCGATCTGTCAAACACCCCGAACGGAGACCCCTCCCCGATGCGTAGACGTCGAAGTGTTATCGCCCCTGTTGCGCTGATCATGACGCTCGCGGTCACGGGCACGGCCATGGCCGCCAAGACCCAGACGGTCCTCATGTCCGGCGCGACCGCCTCATACCCCCTGATCGAGCTGCTCACGGCGAAGTTCACAAAGGTGGAGAAAGCGCTCAAGCACCATCCAGTGAAGGTGAAGTTCGAGGTTTCCCAGGGCGGTGCGAGCGTTGGCATCGCGGATGTTGCCGCCGGCAACGTCAACATCGGCGACTCGTCCCGCGCGCCGCAGTCGTCCGACCCGACCGGGCTCGAGTTCTACCCGATCGCCAAGTACTTCGTCTGCGTTGTCACCAACACGGCGAACCCGATCTCGAACCTGACTCCCACGCAGGTCGAATCGATCTTCGAGGGCAAGGTGCGCTCTTGGAGCCAGATTCCCGGCTCAACCCAAACCGGCACGATCGACGTCGAGAGCCGGACGTCGGTGGCCGGGGTGCTGACGACCTTCCAGAACACGCTGCTGGCCGGCGGCAAGGTGTCGTCGGTTGCCACGCCGTGGGCAAGCGAGGGGCTGGAGCAGCACGCGGTCGAGAGTGACCCGGCCGCGATTGGCTTCCTGTCCGACTACTTCGCGGTCAACAACAGCATCAACGCCGTCGCCTACAACGGAACGGCCTGCAACGTGGACAACACCGTGAACGGAACCTATCCCGGCTCTGCCGACTTCTACGAAGTCACGCTGGGGCCGGCGTCCGGCATCGAAGCGAAGTTCATCAACTGGATCCAGACCGCCAAAGCCGCCAAGAAGATCATTGAGACGAGCTGGATCCCGCTGACGGGATCGAACCCACCCGTCGCGGGCTAGCAGCAAGGCAGCCGCCGAGCGCATGCTCGCCCGACTGCGTCGACCGTGGAGCGACCGCCGCGCCGAGTTCACCCTCGGCGCGGCGGCGTGCCTGGTCGCCGTCGGGATCGGCCTGATGATCCTGTTCGTGGCGTCGCGCGCGTGGCCTACGTTCAGCCACGAAGGGCTTTCCTGGCTGGGGTCGGGCGGAAACACCGACAGCCAGGTCGGCGCGATGCAGAGCACCTCGGCCCACCCGCCGGCGTCGGCGTACTACTTCCGCGCGTGGCCGTTGATCTACGCAACCTTGCTGACGACAGGCTTCGCGGTCCTGTTCGGCCTCGCGATCGCGCTCGCAGCGTCGATCTTCATCGTCCAATTCGCGCCTGGTCCAGTGCACCGCATCATGAAGCCGGTCATCAGGCTGCTTGCGGCCGTTCCCTCGGTGCTCTACGGCCTCGTCGGCATCCTCGTGCTCGTGCCGTTCATCAACAACAACCTGATCACGGCGGGGGACAAGAGCTCCGTCGCCTACGTCGTCGAGCTGACCGGCACCGGCCTGCTGGTCTCGGTCGTGATCCTGACGCTGATGATCACGCCGATCATGACCGCTCTGATCACCGACGCGCTCGAGTCGGTGCCGCGAGCCTGGCGCGAAGGGGCGATCGCGCTCGGACTCAACCCGCTGCGCGCCACGATGACGGTCTCGCTGCGCGCGATCCGTCCAGCGATCGTCGGCGCGACCGCGCTGGCTACCGCACGCGCGATCGGTGAGGCGATCGTGCTGTCGATGGTGTCCGGCGGTCGCGCGTTCACGCCCAAGTTTCAGGACGGCCTGATCGTTCTGTTCGAGCCGTTGAAGCCGCTCGCCGCCGAGATCGTGCAGCAGGCCGAGAACCTGAGCGCCCCGGCGCTCCGCTCGAGCATGTACGCGTGCGCGCTGCTGCTGCTGTTCTCGAGCTTCGTGCTGTCGCTCGCCGCCTACATAGTGCGCATCCCGATGCGCCGCTACCAGGTGAGCAACTGATGGCGAGCGCCGAGTCACTGAGCGCGCGGCGCCTGGAGGCACCGCGACACCGCCGCGGCCGGCGCTCATCGCTTCGCAGTTGGCGGCTGCGCGATCAGGTGATGTTCGTGCTCGCGTGGACCGTTGGCCTCGGGCTGTGCCTGGTCGCGGCGACGTTCGTCGTCTTCTACGCCGTCGAGGGCATCCGCTACCTCCACCCCAGCCTGCTGTTCACCCATCCCGCCCCGGCGGTGACACAGTCGCAATCCGGGGGCTTCCTCGATCCGATCGAGGGCACCGTGATCCTCGCTGCGCTCGGTATCGCGATCGCCCTGCCGGTCGCGGTCACCGCGGCGGTGTGGGCGGTCGAGTACGGTCGGCCGCGTGCACTGGCTCGCATCGTCGAGTCAAGCATCGAGATCATCGCCGGAACCCCCGACATCGTGCTCGCGATCTTCGGCCTCGCGCTGTTCCAGCTCGGCGTCTTCGCGCCGTTCTCGATGGGCGAGCCTGGCGGCGCCTACGGCCGTTCGTTCCTGGCAGCCGGAGCGATAATGTCGCTGGTCGCGCTGCCGTCCGTCTATACGGCGACGCGCAACGGCCTGATCGCGACGCCGCGACAGCTCCGCGAGGCCTCCTACGCGCTTGGCAAGACCCACATCGCAACGATTCGCCGTGTCGTGCTGCCGGCGGTGCGGCGCGACATCGCTACCGGCTCTACGCTCGGCCTCGGCCGGATCATCGGTGACACGGCGATCGTGCTCGTACTGCTTGGCGGGACGCTGCGAATCCAGACGGAGAGCAGCACCCCCGTCTTGGGGCTCTTCCGCGGCGTAGGCTCCACGTTGACCAGCTTCATCTATGACTACTCGCCGTCAGGCGACGGCAACCAGCCCCAGAAGGCCTATGCGGCGGCGTTCATCCTGCTGCTGATGGTGCTGATCCTCAACTGGCTGGTCGGCCGGATCGCACGAATCGGCGGGCCGCCCCTGCACGAAGAACGGAGGCTGGGAGCTTGAGTGCCCGCGAACGGCACGCCGACGCCGTTGCAACGGGAGGCGCACCGCTCCGCGTCTGCCAGAATGTAGCCTTGTCAATCGACAAGCTTGACTTTGAGGCGGAACTGATGTCGCTCGCCCCCGTGAAGGAACCGGTCTCCAGACGCCCTGCAGCAGTGCCCAGCCTGGCCACGGAGCGACTGCGGCTGGAGGATGTCAGCGTCTTCTACGGCGCCAAGCCGGCGGTGAAGAACGTCTCGCTGTCGATCCACCGCGGCGAGGTGCTGGCCTTGATCGGACCTTCGGGATGCGGCAAGACGACGCTGCTGCGAACGCTCAATCGGCTCACGGAGCTGACACCGAGCGCGAGCCACAGCGGTCGTATCCTGCTCGACGGCGAAGACATCGACGAGCTAGTCGACACCGAGCTCCGCGCACGCGTCTCGATGGTCTTTCAGCAGCCGAACCCGTTCCCGATGTCGATATTCGACAATGTCGCCTTCGCGCTGCGCGAGCAGTCGCGGCGGAGGCCTCGACGAGGGGAACTCGAGCAACCCGTCATGCAGGCGCTGCTCCGCGCCGGTCTCCACGCAGAGGTGCAAAGCGAGCTCGACCGGTCTGCGCTTCGCCTGTCGGGCGGCCAGCAGCAGCGGCTGTGCATCGCACGCGCGATCGCGATGCGACCGGAGATCCTGCTGATGGACGAGCCCTGCTCGGCGCTCGACCCGCGCTCGACGTCCGTGATCGAGGATCTGATCGTCCAGCTCCGCGATGACCTTGCGATCGTGATCGTCACGCACAACCTCCAGCAGGCGCGCCGCGTCGCTGACCGCGTCGCCTTCATGTACCTCGGCGACCTCGTTGAGGTCGGTGAGACCGAGGAGATCTTCACGGCGCCGTGTGAGAAGCAGACGCGCGAGTACATCGCCGGCGTCTTCGGATGACGCGCCTCGCAGTCGCGCTCGCGGCCTCCGTCACGCTGGCCGCACTCGCCGGCTGTGAGACGACCCAGCAACAGAGTGCGCAGATCGCAAAGCGACTGGGGCATCAGAGCGCCGTCGCAGTGACAACCCACATCGGCGCCGCCAACCCGTACGTCAAGATCGATCGGCTGGCGCTGGTGCATTCGAAGGCCGGCACAGCCGCAGCGGTCGAGTTGACGAACACGTCGCCCGCCGCCCAAGCCGTCATCCCGATCGTGATCACCGTTGACGACGCGGCAGGCAGGGTCGTCTACACCAACGACACGGTCGGAACGAGCTCCCCGTCCGGCGAGCTATCGCTGCTGAGGAGCCACGCAACCGCGTGGTGGGTCGATGGGAACGTGCTCGCGAGCGGCGGCACCCCCGTGATCGTCAGCGCAAAGATCGGCGCGCCTCAGGCCGCCGCGCCAGCGCAGCCGGCGGAGCTCACCGCAAGCGGTCTCGCCAGCGGCAGCAACTTCGTCGGTCCCGTCATCAGCGGCACACTCGTTAACGGCTCACAGACCCCCGAGAGCGCCGTGACGCTCTACGCCGTCGCGCTCGTGGGCACACGCGTGGTCGCAGCCGGCCAGAGCCTCGTGCCCCAGATCGGCGCGCACGCCAAAACGCCGTTCCAGGTGACTCTCATCGGTAGTGCGAAGGGCGCCGTGCCTGCGGTAACAGTGGCCCCCGCGCGTCCGGATTAGCCGCTACCGTTAGCGCGTGGCTGCTTCACGCGCCAGACGCCTGCTGCTCGGCGTCGTGATAGTCAGCTGCGCGCTGCTGACCGTAGCGGCAACGTCGGCGCCCGCACAAGCCGGAGCGCCGCTGCTGACCAGCTGGCCCGAGTTCGGGCTCAACCCGCAGCGCACGAATGCGACCGACGACGCGACCGGCATCACAGCCGCGAACGTCACAGCACTGCACCTGCACAAGGTCACGCTTCCCGGCACCGTCGACAGCTCGCCGATCTTCCTGCACGACGTCGACGTGGACGGCACGGTCGAGGACGCCGTCATCGTCACGACGAGCTACGGGATTACGCTCGCCATCGATCCGGTCGCCGGGAAGATCCTTTGGACGTTCACTCCTGGTGGGATCAGCGCGTGGGCGGGCACCTATCAGATCACGGTCGCCAGTCCGATAGCCGACCCCAGCGATCAGTACGTATACGCCACCTCGCCGGACGGGTTCGTCCACAAGCTGAGCGTGGCGAGCGGCCAGGAAGCGGCGGGCTGGCCGGTGCGGATCACACCGCTGCCCGCCCGCGAGAAGCTCACGGCGTCGCTGGGCATCGCTGACGGCGAGCTGCTCGCAACCACCGGCGGCTATATCGGCGACACACCGCCTTACGTCGGCCACATCGTCGCGATCAACCTCGCGACCGGTCACATCGATCACGTGTTCAACACGCTGTGCGCCGACCGCCACATGATCATCCAGCCGTCGACCTGCTCGGCAAGCGACTCGGCGATCCTCTCGCGCAGCGGCCCGGTCGTGCTGCCGGGAGCCAAGCGAGTCCTGATCGCCACCGGCAACGCGCCTTACAACGGCACTACGGACTTCGGCGACAGTTTGATCGAGCTGACGCTTCCAGGCTTGCGTCTGCGCCAGGCCTTCACGCCGACGGACCAGGCGATGCTGAATGCGAGCGACACCGATGAGGGCTCCGGCTCGCCGGCGCTGCTACCCGGCCACCTCGTCCTGATCGGCGGCAAGGACGGCCTACTGCGACTGCTCGACCTGCACCGCCTGGACGGACAGGCGAAGGCACTACCGGCCGTCACCGGCGGTGACCTGCAGGACCTGTCGACGCCGGGCGGAGCGGAGCTGTTCAGCGCTCCAGCGGTGTGGCATTCGTGGGTGTTCGTGGCCGACGGCGGCGGGACAACGGCCTATCGACTCGCACACCGGCGGCTGCACGTGGTTTGGAGCAACGGCACGCACGGGACCAGCCCGATCCTGGCCGGTGGGCTGCTGTGGGTCTACGACATGGACAATGGTGGTCTCAACGTTTACGGACCGCACACCGGCAAGCTCGTTGCAACGCTGCCGTCAGGTACCGGTCACTGGAACAGCCCGATCGTCGTCGATGGCTACGTCATCCTCCCTGAAGGCGACGCAAACGACCACCTGACAACCGGCGTGCTCGACATCTGGTCGCTCGCCGGCTGACTCGCGCAGGCGAGCCTGCGCCAGACACGTCGATGCCGTGCCAGGCGGGGCTTCGTACCGAGGACGAATCCCCGCTGTCGCATTAGATCTCCCTGGTCACTTGACGGCTGCCGCCAGCGCCTGTTCGACGGCTACGCACTGCTCACCGACGCCGCGTGCCACAGCCGGATGAGTTGGGACGCCGCCGGCTACATTGACGCCGAGCGCCAGCCCCGGATCAGCGGCGAGCGCTTCGCGCGCGCCATGATCGGCGAGCGCGAGCACGTAGGGCAGCGTCGCGTTGGCGAGCGCGTGCGTCGCCGACACCGGGACCGCTCCTGGCATGTTGGCGACGCAGTAGTGGGTTATCCCGTCGATCTCAAAGGTTGGATCGGCGTGGGTCGTCGGATGCGAGGTCTCGAAGCAACCCCCTTGATCGATCGCCACGTCGACCAGGACCGTGCCCGGGCGCATCATCGCGAGCTGACTACGACGGATCACGAACGGGGCACGATCCCCGTGCACCAGAACGGCACCAATGATCAGGTCGCAGCGCGGCAGCATCTCCTCGATCGCGAGCGTCGATGAGTGGACCGTCGAGCAGCGCCCTCCAAGCGTCACCTCCAGCTCACGCAACCGCTCGATCGAGACGTCGAAGACGAACACGTCGGCCCCCAACCCGATCGCGACGGAGGCCGCGTGCTGGCCGACGCTCCCGCCGCCGATGATCATCACGTTCGCGGAGGCGACCCCCGGCACTCCGCCGAGCAATACGCCGCGGCCGCCGCGCGGCTTCGCAAGCATGAACGCGCCCGCCTGTGTCGCGAGGCGTCCGGCGATCTCGGACATCGGCGCGAGCAGCGGCAGGCGACCGTGACGATCCTCAACGGTCTCGTAGGCGATGCAGGTCGCACCGGACGCGCACAGACCTCGGGTCAGATCAGGCGCCGGGGCGAGGTGCAGGTAGGCAAACAGGACTTGCCCAGGGCGCAGGCGCGCCACCTCGAAATCGAGTGGCTCCTTGACCTTGACGACCATGTCGGAGCCGGCGAACACCGCTTCGCCGTCGGCGGCGATCGTCGCGCGCTGCGCCACATATTCCTCGTCCGAGAAGCCGCTCGCCGCGCCGGCGCCTGCCTCGATCAGCACCTCGTGACCGTGATCTGAAAGCTCGCGCACGCCGGCCGGCGTCATCGACACCCGGTACTCGTCAGGCTTCGTCTCGTGCGGAATACCGACCCTCACGCGACAAGCTCCTCGACCTCGACTCGAGCCCATCCCGAGAAGTGCATCCACAGCTGCCGGCGCGCAAGCTCCGAGAGCCCAGACGCCGAGTACTGCCGCCGCTTCGTGTGAACTGCGGTACTGGGCACGATGGTGCCGCCTCCGGGTCGCGTTTGCGCCTCACAAACTAGCGACCTGCACGAGCGCTTGGCACGAACGGCGCTTGCGCTTCACCGAGCGAACACGGGTTGCGCGCACCCGCTGCCGCTCGCCTGACGCGCCCAACGGCAAGCTCAGCCGACAGACACGACGGTCAATCGGCGTGATCCGCGCGGCAGCGTGATCGACGCCTCCTCACCGGCGCGCAGCCCGAGTAGCGCCTTGGCTACCGGGGACTCGATCGAGATCTGGCCGTCGCGCGGCACGGCCGAGCGTGAGCTGACGATTTCAAAGCGCTGCTCGCGAGATTCCTCATCGCGCACCACGACAACAGAACCAAAGGCCACGATTCCAGCTTTGCGTGTGCCCGGAGCGATTTCGACCACGTGGGCGCGGGCGAGCCGGTCACGCAGAGTCTTGATCCGCGTCTCGAGATGCGCCTGGTCGTTCTTCGCGTCGTGGTACTCGCTGTTCTCCTTGAGGTCGCCCCATTCGCGGGCCGTCTTGATCCGCCCGGCCATGTCGCGCCGAGCCTCACCTTCAAGGGCACCGAGCTCGGCGTGCAGCGCTTCAAAGTCCTCGGCGGTCATGAGCGTCGCGTCATCCATTAGTGGAGACTATTCGCGCGGCGGGTGTGCACGCGGCACGGTCCACGTCGAACGCGACTACGCGTGAGGGAACTCAGGGCTAGTAGCCGAAGGGGTGGCGCTTGACGAAGTAGGTGTTGTAGGGGCGCAGCGGGCGCCAGCGCGGCCCGTTCAGGCCGGACGGGTCGTTCTCAGGGCTCGTATCCAGCCGCAATCCGGCAACGTCGAGGTAGGCGTGGCCTGAGTTGGTGAGGATCGTCATCCACTGCCCCTGGCCCGGCGCGCCCCAGCTCTCGAACTGACCCGAGTCGAGCGGCGCCTTGAGCAGTCCTCCGCCGTGTAGCGCGTAGGAGACAGTGGCGGAGCAGTCGTAGCCCCACGACTTGAACGACTTGTGACCACCGCCGTAGACGTACGGGCGCCCGATGATCTTGTTCGCCGTCCAGATGACCTCTTGTACGACCCGCGGGGCTCCTTCTGGCGCGGCGGCGAGCCCGCGGCCGTTGACCTGAATCTCCTCGGCGGTATTCCCCGGGACTAGCAGATCGGGAAGCGACGGCGTGTTGTTGCTAACGGCCGCTGTCGTGCCGCCGTCCACGGACTGGGTTTGCGATGTCGTTGCGCTGTAGGGAACGATGCCGGCGGAGGTGAGCTCGTACACCGGACCCGTGTAGACGGCGGTCGGGCTCTGGTTCGGACCGAGAACGATCGGCGCAAACTTCGGGGTTGGCGTCGTCGTCGTCGCCCCGGTCGTGCCAGTCGTACCCGTCGTGCCGCTAGGCCCAGTGCTAGAGGTCGGCGCTTCAGAGCCACCGGCGGCGGTGCTCTCGCTCGCGCCGCCCTTGCTCTTCGCCTCGGCGGACGCAGCGAAGGCCGACGCTACGAGGAGCATCGTCGCAATCGTCCACAAATGGCGTAGCCGCACTACTACCTCTCTCTTGGGCCTGCGGGGTTAGCTGACGGGCTCGCGCTGAAAGAGCAGCGCTTCCCACGGCTTGACCGTGGGATTCGCCCCAACAACTTGGGTTCCCCGCTCCCCGGCACTTTGCACGGGGACTCGGCATGTGGCGCGCAGCCTATCAGGCCGCAAGGATCGATGCAGAGATTGCATCTGCATCGCCACACCCGGGGCTAGGATGCAGCGGACATCCCTCGCCAAGGAGACAGCATGTGCCACGCGCTCGAAGGGCAACAGAGCGCTGCCGAGCAGCCGCGGCGGTACGGCGCAACGCTCGTTGCCGCGGTGCTGCTCGGCGCGTTCGCGCTGTTCGGCGGTAGTGCGCCGTCGCGCGCGTCGCCAACCGGCCCAACCGTCTCCGCTGTCTCGAGCCAGCCGGCCGCGCCACGATCGATCACGCTCGAGTGGGTCGGTGACATCGCGTTCGGCACCAGCTACGGCCTGCCCCCGGGGGGCGTGGCAGCAGCGCTCGCGCCCGTGCGCCCGCTGCTCCGCGACGCCGACCTGACGATGGGCAACCTCGAAGGCACGCTGTCGGTTGGCGGAGTCTCGAAGTGCGCCTCGCTCGGCCCGACCGACTGCTACGCCTTCCAGGCACCGCCGAGCTATGCGACACAACTGAAGCAGGCCGGCTTCGACCTGCTCAACCAGGCTAACAACCATGCGCTCGACTTCGGTCCGAGCGGTCAGAGTCAGACACTCGCCGCCATGGATGCCGCCGGCCTCGCCTACGACGGCCTGCCGGGACAGATCACGCGCCTGCGCATCAAGGGCATCGACGTGGCCGTGATCGGCTTCGCGCCCTACTCGTGGTCGAACTCGCTGCTTGACATTCCCGCGGCGCAAGCGCTCGTGCGCCGCGCGAAGCGCGACGCAAGCCTCATCATCGTGATCATCCACGCCGGTGCGGAGGGCACCGCCGACGACCACGTCCCCTACGGCACCGAGTACGACTACGGCGAGGATCGGGGCGACTCGCGCGCGTTCAGCCACGCGGTGATCGACGCCGGCGCGTCCATTGTGCTGGGCTCCGGACCGCACGTCATCCGCGGCATCCAGCGTTACCACAACCGGATGATCGCCTACTCGCTCGGAGACTTTGCGTGTTGGGACGACCTCGCGCTCGGCGGCACGTTGTCGGAAAGCGCGGTTCTGCGCGTGACGTTGACGCCACAGGGGAAACTCCTCGCCGGACGCTGGATACCGCTGAAGCTGGTCGGCGAAGGGCTGCCGCGTCTCGACCCGACCGGCGCGAGCACGGCGCTCGTGGAGCAGCTCTCGATAGACGACTTCGGCAACGAGCGATACCGCATCCTCCCGGATGGCGTGATCGAGCCCGGACCGATCGGCTGAGCGCCGGTGCAGTGGCGCTCCCAGGATTCTCTCAGCCGCTCATCAGGCGCCCCGCAGCGAGAACACCGACGATCTCCGAGTAGTTCACTGCGGCGCTGCGGCGCTACACGATCTTGGTGAGAACAGAAAGGGCAATGAGCTCGATTGGCATCGCCGGCGGCGTTGCGACCACAGCGAGCAATGAGCGCCAGGCAGCGATCGACGGACGCTGGGCGCGCGGCGCGCTGATCGCACTGCTGCTTGCGACGGCTGCCGCCTACACGTGGAACCTCAGCGCATCCGGCCACGCGAACAGCTTCTACGCAGCCGCTGTCCAAGCGGGCACCGAGAATTGGAAGGCCTTCTTCTTCGGCTCGCTTGACTCCTCAAACTTCATCACCGTAGACAAGCCCCCCGCGTCGCTGTGGGTGATGGCGCTATCGGGACGGATGTTTGGCTTCGGCAGCTGGAGCATGCTCGCGCCGCAGGCCCTCGAAGGCGTTGGCGCGGTGGCGCTGCTGTACGGCGCCGTCAAGCGCTGGTTCGGTGCGGCCGCCGGTCTCGGGGCCGGAGCGATGCTCGCGCTGACGCCGGTGGCCGCGCTGATGTTTCGCTTCAACAACCCCGACGCGCTGCTCGTCGCCCTGCTCGTGGCCGCCGCTTACTGCCTGACCCGCGCGATCGAGCGGGCGAGCACACGCTGGATCCTCGCAACGGGCGCACTCGTGGGATTTGCGTTCCTCGCCAAGATGGGGCAGGCGCTCCTGGTGGTGCCAGCGTTCGGGCTCGCCTACCTCATCGCGGCGCCGACAACGCTGCGCCGCAGGACGCTGCAGCTGCTCGGCGGCCTGGGCGCCCTGATCGCCGCAGCCGGCTGGTGGGTCGCGATCGTCGCGCTGACGCCGGTAAGCTCGCGGCCGTTCATCGACGGCTCCCCCGACAACAACATCTTCAATCTGATCTTTGGCTACAACGGTCTGAGCCGCATCTTCGGCGGAGGCGGGCCGGGTGGAGCAGGCGGTGCGGCAGGCGGAGGAGGAGGAGGCCAGAGCTTCAGTGGGCCAACCGGGGTCCTGCGTCTGTTCAACGACCTGATGGGCGGCCAGGCTTCGTGGCTGCTCCCGGCAGCGCTCGTCGCGCTCATCGTTGGGCTGTGGCTTCGCCGCGCTGCACCCCGCACCGACCGCGGCCGTGCCGCGCTGCTTCTGTGGGGCGGCTGGCTACTCGTCACGGCGGCGATCTTCAGCTTCAGTCAGGGAGTCATCCACACCTACTACGCCGTCGCGCTTGCACCCGCGATAGGCGCACTGGTGGCGATCGGCGCAACACTGCTTTGGGAACGTCGCACTGAACTGTGGGCGCGCGCATGCGCGGCGGTGACGGTCGCCGGCACCGCCGCCTGGTCCTACGCCCTGCTTGACCGCACTCCGAGCTGGCAGCCGTGGCTGCGCACGGTCTTGCTTCTCGCGGCGCTTGTCGCCACCGTCGGGCTGCTCGCAGCGCCACTCGTCGGCCGGCATGCGCGGCGCGCAGGACGGCTCGCGCTCGCATCCGCCGTCGTGGCGTGCTTGGCGGGTCCAGTCGCATATACGGCGCAGACTGTCACCACCACGCACAGCGGGCCAATCCCTTCGGCTGGCCCGACGGTTGCGAGCACAGGCAGGCCCGGCGGCGGCGGGCCGGGCGGCTTTCCGGGCGGCTTTCCGGGCGGCACGAGCGCGGCGGGACGCGGTGCCTCGGCTGGCGCCGGTCCAATCGGACCAGCTGGACTTCCCGCCCCCGGGTCAGCTCCGACAACGACGCAGAGCAGCCTGTTCGGTCTCGCAAGCGCGCCACCAGGCGGCGCACGCGCCGGCTCGGTCGCGCCGAGCGGCATCTCGGTGACACGGGAACTGGCGAGCGCACTGAAGGCCAACGCGGGCCGCTACCGCTGGGTCGCGGCAACCATGGGGGCGACGAGTGCCGCATCGCTCGAACTGGCGACCGGCGGCGACCCGGTGATGGCAATCGGCGGCTTCAACAACAACGGCGGCGAGCTGTCGCTTACGCAGTTCCGCCGCTACGTCACGGACCGCGACATTCACTACTACGTCGCTTCGATGTCCGGCGGCATCGGCGGCGCACCGGGCCAGACGCAAGCAGCGAGCACGGGCGAGATCTCGTCCTGGGTCGCGAGCCACTTCAAGGCCGAGACGCTCGACGGCTCGACGGTGTACGACCTGTCGAGCTGACGGCCAAGGCATCGCCGCGCACACCGCCGTGGGGCCCACGCTGTCGCATGGGGCCCCACGGCGGGTTCGAGTCAGAACAGCGCGATCGGCTCAGTGGCCCCTGCGGTGTCGCCGGCCACCGAATCCGCCTCGGTCGCCGTGGCCATCTGGGCCGCCATTCCCACCCGGGCCACCCTGGTCATGGGTGACGCCGTTGCTGGCATTCCCACTCTGGTCCCCAGTGGAGCCCGAGCTACCGGTCGCTCCGTGGCCGCCCCAATGACCGGTGCTGCCGCTGCTACCGGTGCTGCCGGTGCCGCCGGTCGCTCCGTGGCCGCCCGAGTCACCGGTGCTGCCGGTGCCGCCGGTCGCTCCGTGGCCGCCCCAATGACCAGTGCTGCCAGTGCCGCCGGTCGCTCCGTGGCCGCCCCAATGACCGGTGCTGCCAGTGCTGCCAGTGCCACCGGTGTGACCGCGATGGTTTCTATGGCTGCGATGACGGCGATGGCCCCAGTGACCGCGATGACCCCAATGACCGCTGCCACCGGTACTGCCGCCGCCACCGGTGCTGCCGGTGCTACCGGTGCTACCGGTGCTACCGCGATGACTGCGATGACCGCGACGCCCACGGTGACCGTGGTGACGGCGATGACCAGGGCCCGCGTGACGACCGGTGCTGCCGGTGCTGCCGCTGGTGCCGGTGCTGCCGGTGCTACCCCAGTGTCCTCGACGGCCGGTGGTGCCGGTGCTACCGCTGCCACCGGTGCTGCCGGCATGACCGCCGCTACCGCCGCCACCGAAATGGCCTGGGTGACCAGGCTCGTTGCCGCCGATCACGACCTGCGTCGCGGTAACGGTCGAGCCGGACAGCGTGCCGAAAACCACAACATCGTCGCTAATCGCAACGTCGGTCAGAGACGCGCTCGCCGATCCCTGCTCTACGTAGGTCGTCGAATCTGACACGTCAACCGTCAACTGGGTGTGGCTGCTCGTCTCGATGACGAAGCTCCCGGACGCCGGCGCGGTCTGGACTGTGCCGGCCGCCACGAACTGGTTGACGGTCGGCGGCGGGACTGCAATCACGACCTCCGATGCCGTGACCGTCGAGCCAGATACCGTGCCGAACACGGCGACGAGATCGTCCGCCTGCACGTTCGCCAGCGATGCGTCGGACGTGCCGCGCTCAACGTAGATCGTTGAGGAAGACACATCGATCGTGTCGCTCGCGCCGCCGCTCACTTCGATCGTGAAACTGTCCGTCCCGGGCGTGCCCTGCACGATTCCGGCTGCAGCCGGAATCACGGCGTCGCACAGGGGACGCGCGGAGGCAGATGCGAGGCCGAAGGCCCCGCCGAGCACCGCCGTGGCGACCACCACCCATCCGGCAGCAATCCGTTGCCGAGGACCAGGGTGGACGCATCGCGACCTTGCGTGTTCGTGCATCTTCGCCTCCCGTTTGTGAATCCTGGCCTCCGTTTCGACCTCGACTTCGGTTCGCCTGATTCCTGAGCAGCCAGCCTGGACGAAGGTGTGGTGCACCGCGCAACTGTTGGCGCTCTCCCCCGCCTACGCTGCGGCGCCGATGGTCCTCGTCGGTCGCGCGCCGAACGGCTCGCCGAACGGCTATCGCACCGCCAGAAGCGGTCGCGGGCGGCGATATCCACCGCTACATCGCCGTGGCTTTCGGAGCTGGCGGCAGCGGACCGGGCCAGATGGCCGGATCCCCGAGCATCAGCGGAGTCTCATCCTGAGTCGCGAGCCACTCCAGCTCAGGGACAAACGCACCGTGGGGCCCCGCGCTGTCGCACGGGGCCCCACGGGCGCGCTTCAGCTATGACGTGGCAGGCCCATTTGCCTAGCGGCGGTCGGAGTGTCCCACGGGTCCGCCGCCGGATCCTCCCTGGCCGCCGTTGCCGCCCTGGCCACTACCACCCTGGCCGCCTGCCGGCCCCACGGTGCTAGGGCCGAAGTGGCCCGGGTGGCCAGGCTCATTGCCACCGATCACGATCTGCGTCGCCGTCACGGTCGAGCCGGAGATCGTGCCGAAGACGGCCACGTCATCGGTGATCGCCACGTCGGTGAGTGAGGCGGCCGTCGAGCCGTGCTCGACGTAGGTCGTCGAGCCCGACACCTCGACGGTCAGCTGGACGTGGCCCCAGGTCTCGATGACGAAGCTGTCGGCGGTCGGCGTGGTTTGGACGGTGCCAGCCGCCACGAAGCTGCCGGACGTTGCCGGCGGCGCTGCGATCAAGACCGCGTTGGCCGTTACCGTTGTGCCGGAGATCGTGCCGAACACGCCGACATGGTCTCCGCTCGCTACATCGCTCAGCGACACACTGCCCACGCCGCGCTCGTAGTACTTGGTCGAAGCGGAGACATCGATCGTGTCGGAAACGCCACCGCGCGTCTGGATCGTGAAGCTAGTTGAGCCGGGCGTGCCCTGCACTACGCCCGCCACCGCGAAGCCATGGTGGAAGTCGCTGTGGATGACAACCAGCGACGCCGTCACGGTCGAGCCGGACACCGTGCCGAAGACGGCCACGAGATCACCGGCCGCGACATTCGTCAACGATGCGCTTGGCACACCACGTTCGCAGTAGACCGTCGCGTCGGACACATCGACCGTCTCGCTGGTCCCGCCACGCGTCTCGATCGTAAAGCTGTCTGAACTGGGCGTGCCCTGCACGATCCCGGCGACCGCGGGCGTCTCACCGTGAGCAGCGCCTCTTGGCACCGCGATCACGACCTCCGACGCCGTCACCGTCGAGCCCGACACGGTGCCGAAAACGGCGACGAGATCGCCAGACGCCACGTCAGCAAGCGACGCGCTCGGCATGCCGCGCTCGACGTAGGTGGTCGACGACGACAACACATCGATGGTCTCGGTGGTCCCGCCTGGCTCCTCGATCGTGAAGCTGTCCGACCCTGGCGTGCCCTGCACGATCCCAGCTGCCACCGGCGTCACGCCATGGCCAAGCCCTGGGGCGCTGGTGTGGGCGGAGGCCGACGCGAGCCCGAAGGCTCCACCGAAAAGGGTTGCGGCAAGCACCATCCAGCCGACAGCAAACCGCTGCCGCGGAGCGGCGTGGACGTGCCGCGAGCTTACGTGTTCGTGCATCTTCGCCTCCGTTTCGGCTTTCAGTTCGTTTCCGCGACCCCTAACCCGCCGACGTTGAAGAAGGTGCGGTCTTCCGCGTGGCGGTGCGGATCCCGCCGCGACCTATACTGCGGCCGCGATGGTCCTCGTCGGTCACTCCCAACGGCTCGCCGAACCGCTGTCGAGCCGCCAGAAGCGCGCGCTGGCGACTGTGGGAGCGATCCTCGTGCTGGCGAGCGTGGGCGTCGCGGCGTGGCTCGCCACACACAGCAACAGCGAGCTCGCCGCTTCCCGCAACGGCTGTGTCAACGTAATCATCCCCGCCGCGACCGGAGGCCAAGCCCTGCACTACTGTGGCTCGGCGGCGCGCGCTTTCTGTCGCACCGAGCACGCAATTCACAACGAGATCGCTCAGACGGTCGACGTACAGTGTCGTCTCGCCGGCGTCGAGCGACCACGATCCTCGCGCACCGCGACCCAATAGACGCGGACACCACGGCGCATCGCCGTCAGCAAATACGCTCCAGCTATGCACGCGGTCGACTCGGCGCCCCAGCCGTCGCTCGCGGTGATCGTTCGCGAGTGGGGTCGGATCGGCTGCATCGGGTTCGGTGGCCCACCCGCTCACATCGCGCTGTTTCGCAACCTCTGCGTGACGCAGCAGGAATGGCTCGACGAGACCCAGTTCGAGCGGGCGATCGCGGCGACGAACCTGCTGCCCGGCCCTGCGTCAACTCAACTCGCGATCTACTGCGCCTGGCGGCTGCGCGGCACGGTCGGTGCGCTGATCGGCGGTCTCTGCTTCATTCTCCCCGGCCTCGTCGCGATCCTGGCGCTGTCCAGCCTGTTTCTCACAGGCTCGCCGCCACTGTGGATACGCGGCGCGGAGATGGGCGCCGGCGCCGCCGTGGCCGCCGTGGCCGTGCGAGCAGGTCTGGGCGTCGCGGTGCCGATTTGGCGCCGCTCGGTGGGCCGCGTACGACATCGCGCGGTCGCCTACGCGCTGGTGGGAGCCGCCGCGACCACTATCGCCGGGCCCTGGCTCGTGCTCGTGCTGCTCGCCTGTGGCGCGATCGAGCTCGGCTGGAAAGCACTTGCGAACGGAGTTGCGAGCCTTCAGCCGTGGCCACTGCTCGCGCTCGCCGGTGACCCAGGTGGCACCGGAGCGCTCGTCTGGACCGCGCTGAAGGTCGGAGCACTCGCATTCGGAGGCGGCTTCGTGATCATCCCGCTGATGCAGTCAGACGCCGTGACCACCTACCACTGGATGACGCACACCCAGTTCCTGAGCGCTGTCGCGCTGGGGCAGATCACGCCGGGCCCGGTGACACAGACCGTCGCTGCAGTCGGCTACTCGGCGGGCGGGCTCGGAGCGGGGCTGTTGGCCGCGCTGGTCGCGTTCGCGCCCTCATTCTCGTTCGTTCTGTTCGGCGCCGCGCGCTTCGAGCGCCTGCTCGCCAATGAGCGCGTGACGACCTTCCTGGCCGGCGCGGCTCCCGCTGCGGCCGGTGCGATCATCGGCTCCGCAGTGCCACTGACTGCGGCGCTCGGCGAGCACTGGCAGTACGCCGTGCTTGGATTTGCGGCGGTCGCATTGCTGGCTCTACGCCGCGGCGTGGTTCCAACGTTGATTGCGGCTGGAGCGCTCGGCGTCGCCGCCGCGCTGCTGGGGGCTCCAATCTCGCACTAGGACGAACGGCGAGGGTGACGAATAGCCCCCATCAGGCGGGAGGATCCGACCTAGCCTGTAGCCAGATGCCGCCGCGACGGACGCCTGCCGGAGCCGCCCTGACGTCCCTGCAAAGCGCAATTGCGCTTGCGGTTGTCTTGATCCTTACCAGCACCTCGACGGCCTCAGCGGCGACCAGCCCAGCGGCAAACATCCCCATCGGCACGCTCCCCGGTGCATGTTCCAGCGCGCCGACGGGAGCGGCATGCATGAGCGCAGTAGTTACCGCACTCGACCACGCGCGCGCTGACCTGAGGCTCGGACCCTACGAACTGCCCGGCAACTTCGATTCACTGTCGGGCGACCAGCAGCTGTTCATCCTCTCCAACCTCGACCGTATCGCCGACGGCCTGCCGCCGATCGACGGCCTGAGCCCGACACTCGACACGGCCGCCCGGACCGCGACCGGCAGCGACAGCGACCCGGATCCGACGGCGCTGCTCAGCGGACTCGCCAGTTACGCCTGGACCGCTAACTGGGCCGGCCAGTGGGCAAACGCTCCGTATGCATACTACGAGTGGATGTACGACGACGGCTACAACGGTAGCGAGACATCGAACCTCGACTGCGTCTCTCCGGCGGCGACCGGTTGCTGGGTTCATCGCCGCAACGTGCTTGCGTTCCCAAGCGCAGGGACGATCTCGATGGGCGCCGCAGTCGCCACCGACGCGGCAGGCAACTCGAGCTACGCGATGGCGCTGGTCTGGACGCCGACCACAAGCTGGACGAGCTACAGCTACACGTGGACGCAGGCACAGGCCGACGGCGCCGGGATGGACGGTTCGGCTACCGCCCACGCGTCAGGCCTACCGGCACAGCGGACACACGCCCGTTCGCGGCATGCACACCGGCGCAGAGCAGCACGCCACTCCGCCTAGCGTTCCGCGCCGGTGCAGGGATCGTCGATCCTCGACGCCACGAGACCCGTCATGTGTTGCTGACTCGTTTGCGCCGGCCGACGCCCCATGCCGGGTGGTGTTCGGTGAAGGTGTAGAGCGATGCGGGTCGGCCCCCCGTGTCGTGCCGCTCTCGCCCTGTGGCCGCTACCAGTCCCGTGGCGCGGATGTCGCGCGCGAAGGTGCCTGGGTCGTAGTCGATGTCGGCGATCGCGGTGTAGACGTGCCGTGCCTCGGCGAGCGTGAATTCGCCCGGGAGGATGCCCACCGCTACGTTTGACCACCAGAGCTTCCCTCGGACGCGTTCGAGGGCGGTTTCGAGGATCTCGTTGTGATCGAACACGAGCGCGGCGTGGTCGGTTGCGTTGATCCAGCGAGCTGCGGGGTCGGTGGGCTCGATGCCGGGAGGCATTAGAGCGAGGTAGGCGATGGTCGGGATCCAGCCGCGGGGGTCGCGGCCGGGGGCTGCGAACGTCGCCAATTGCTCCACGTAGACCTCTTGGAGACCAGTCTTCTCGCTCAGCTTGCGGATTACCGTCTGTTGTGGAGTCTCGGCGTCGCCGACGAAGCCGCCTGGCAGCGCAAGCGCGCCGTCGGACCGCTCGAGGACTAGCGTCCGCGTGGCGCCGTCTTGAACCGTCAGCACGACCACGTCGACGGCTAGTGCCGCGGGTGCCGCGTAGCCAGCGCTGTTGGTGGCCGTCCAGCGCTCCGTGTGGGCGGTGCTGTTTGTGGGTTCGCTTGACATGATCTTGTCGTTCTGCCAATAATACCGTATGACTTATGGGCAGAACGACTAAAAGGAGCGCCATGGCTGAGATCAGGACATACCCGCTGCTTCACCACCTCCGCGCCGAGCCCACAGCGCATGTCCTTCGCTACCGCCGCGGTGCGCTCAAGGCCGATGGCGCTGGGCTTGCGTTCTGGTTCCGGCCGAACATCGCGGCGATCGCCGAGGTCCCGCTCGACAACCAGGAGCTGCCGTTCATCTTCCACGCGCGCAGCGCCGACTTCCAGCAGCTCACCGTGCAGGGCGCGATCACGTTCCGCTGCGTCGATCCACGCCTGGTGTCGCAGCGCGTGGACTTCACAGTCGATCTGCAAGCCGGCACATGGACCGAAACGCCGCTGGAGCAACTCCAGGGCCTGCTGGTGCAGATGGCCCAGCAGTACGTGACCGATGAGCTGTTGCGACGCGACCTGCGTGCGATCCTGGCTGACGGTGTCGCGCCTGTCCGCGAGCGCATCTCCGCTGGACTGGCCGGCGAGGCAACGCTCGCGGAGATGGGGCTCGAGATCGTTGCGGTGCGCGTCGCTGCGATCACGCCGGATGGTGACGTTGAGAAGGCGCTTCAGCAGCCGACACGCGAGGCGATCCAGCAGCGAGCGGATGAGGCGACGTTCTCGCGCCGCGCGCAGGCGGTGGACAAGGAGCGTGCGATCGCCGAGAACGAGCTGGCCAACAAGATCGAGCTCGCCCGCCGGGAAGAGGAGCTCGTGACGAAGGAGGGCAACAACGAGCGCCGCCGTGCAGAGGAGCTCGCCGCCGCAAGCGCGATCACCGCCCACGCGACTGACGAGGAAGAGCGGCTGGTTGCAACGCGCAGAGCCGACGCCGTCAAGGAGATGGAAAGCGTCAGGATCGACGTCGAGCGGCAGCGCGCTGTAATCCAGACAGGCCTCGGCGCACAGGTGCTGATGGCGCTTGCGCTACGCGAGCTCGCCGGCCAGATCGGCAAGGTCGACCACCTCACGATCACCCCAGAACTCATCACGCCGCTCCTCGCCCGCATCACGAGCCCTGCACCGGAGGCCTGACATGGTCCCCCGCTGCGTGCTGATCGAACGACCTACCGAATACCAGGAGCTGCTCGCGCGTCACGGCACGCGCGAGCAAGCCCGGTTCTACCTCGGGCAACGCGACCAAGACATCGGGGAGCTCGAGCGATGCCACCGCGAGCAGCGCGACCACCACGCACAGGTGCTCGGCGCCGTCCCGCCCGAATGGCGCCGCGCGAGCATCGGGCGCGGCGACCTCGACCGGTTCCTGTTCGAACCCGACGACATCATCGTCGTGCTCGGCCAAGACGGCCTCGTCGCAAACGTCGCCAAGTACCTCCACGGTCAACCTGTCATCGGCCTCAACCCCCAACCAGACCGCTTCCCAGGGATCCTCGTCCCACACCTCCCGGACGCGGCCGCGGATCTCTTCGCGGATGTCGCTGCCGCACGCTTCACGGCCCAGCACCGCACGATGGTCGCCGCCACGCTCGACGACGGGCAATCGCTCGTCGCGCTCAACGAGATCTTCATCGGACACGAATCGCACCAATCCGCCCGCTACCAGCTCAGCTACGCTGGACACACCGAACACCAGTCATCCTCGGGCGTCGTCGTCGCGACCGGCACTGGCGCCACCGGCTGGGCCGCCAGCCTCCACCAGGAACGCCACTCCCAACTCACGCTTCCAAACCCCGAGGAGCAACGCCTCGCCTTCTTCGTCCGCGAGCCGTGGCCTAGCGCGACGACAGCCACAACCCTCACCGAAGGCTCGCTCAGCGGCAATCTCGCGCTTGACATCACTAGCGAACTCGGCGACGGCGGCGTGGTCTTCGGCGACGGCATCGAAGCCGACCGCCTCCGAGTGAGCTGGGGACAACGAATTCAACTGCACGTCGCCGACCTCACGTTGCAACTCGTGGCCTAAGCGACTTGTCCTCGTGTCGGCAATCGGAAACCCGGCACGCGTTCGCCTACTGTTCCGCGACGCGTACCGCGACCTATGGCGACCCGCCGGTCAGGCGGAGTTGGAGTCCCAACCGGACGACATCCGGTGATCAGGTCGACATTCTCCATGGAGAATGGCACCGCACGAGAAAAGGCCCAGATTTCCTGGGCCTTTCCCATAGCGGGGGCGGGATTCGAACCCGCGACCTTCGGGTTATGAGCCCGACGAGCTACCAGACTGCTCCACCCCGCGGCGGACCATGAACGTTAGCAAGCCTGCCTCACCTACGGCGGCGCTAGCTGCAACAGAAGATGCACGGCGGCCGCAGAACAAGGGAGAATCCATGCATGGCAAGAGTCTTTGTCTCGCGGGCAGTTAGCGGCGCAGCGCTCGATCAGCTGCGCGGAGCTCATGACGTCATCGTCTGGGAGGGCGCTGCGCCACCTGGGCCGGCGGATCTGAGGGCCGCGCTGGCGGAGGCCGACGGCTTGCTGTGCATGTTGAGCGACCGGATCGACAGCGATCTGCTCGATGCCGCGCCGAAGCTGCGGGCCGTCGCGAACTACGCCGTCGGCAGCGACAACATCGATCTCAAAGCCACGCGTGCGCGCGGAATCGCGGTCGGCACGACGCCGGGCGTGCTCACCGAGGCGACCGCTGACCTGGCGTTTTCCCTCCTGCTCGCGGCGGCGCGGCGCATTCCCGAGGCAGCCGCCGCGGTCAGGGCCGGCGCTTGGCGAGTGTACGAGCCGGCGCGGTGGCTCGGCGTCGAGTGCGCCGGCGCGACGCTCGGCATCGTCGGCTTCGGACGGATCGGACAGGCGGTTGCGCGCCGCGCGGAGGGCTTCTCGATGAAGGTTCTCGCGACGCGGCAGACGCCACTCGAGGAGCTGCTCGAGCGCAGCGACTTCGTCAGCTTGCACTGCCCGCTCACGCCCGAGACCCACCACCTGATCGACGCCGCAGCACTCGCTCGGATGCAACCGACCGCGATCCTCATCAACACCGCCCGTGGGGCCGTTGTCGACCAACCGGCTTTGATCGCGGCGCTGCACGCCGGAACGATCGCCGGCGCCGCACTCGACGTCACGGACCCGGAGCCGCCGGCGAGTGACGACCCCTTGCTGAGCGCGCCCAACCTGCTGATCGCGCCGCACATCGGATCGGCAACGAGGACCACGCGCGCGCGAATGACCGAGCTCGCCGTCGCCAACCTGCTCGCCGCGCTCGACGGTCAGCCGATGCCTCACCCGGCTACCTGATGCGCGTCGCCGTCGTTGACATCGGCACCAATTCGACCCGCCTGCTGGTGGCCGATGTGGGTGAGGACGGCACGATCGTCGAGATCGAGCGGCGAACCCAGGTCACAAGGCTCGGCGAGGGCGTGGACGAGGCCCGCACACTCAGCGATGTCGCAATCCGCCGCGTGCTGGCAGCGCTCGAGCACTACGACATGGCGATCGAGGGTCTCGGCGCAGACGCCCGCATCGCGGTGCTCACAAGCGCGGTGCGTGACAGCGCGAACGGAGATGCTCTCGCGGAGACAGTGCGCGAGCGCTACCAGCTCGAGGCGACGGTGCTCACCGGGGACGAGGAGGCGCAGCTGACCTTCCTTGGTGCGATGAGCGACCAAGACCCCTCCGATTCCGCTCCCACGCTCGTGATCGATGCCGGCGGCGGTTCGACAGAGTTGATCGTCGGCAACGGTCAGGCGGTCGACTTCCACGTCTCGCTGCAAGCCGGAGTCGTTCGGCAAAGCGAGCGCTATCTGCACAGCGACCCGCCCTCGATGGCCGAGCTGCGTGCGCTTGGACGCGACGTCCGCAGCTTGATCGAGCGCGACGTTCCGCCAGCGATGCGCCGCACACCGTCACGGGCGATCGCCGTCGGAGGGACCGCTACCTCGCTCGCAGCGATCGACCAGGAGCTCGCGCCGTACGATCCGGCGCGCGTCCACGGCTACCGGCTCGAACTCACGACCGTGCGACTGCTGCTGGCACGACTCGCCTCGATGCCGCTGAGCGAGCGCCGCGAGGTGCGCGGCCTGCACCCCGACCGAGCACCGACGATCCTCGCCGGCATCGCCATTCTGATCGAGGTGCTGGAAGCGTTTGGCCTCGCCGGCTTCGAAGCGTCAGAACACGACATCCTGCGCGGCGCAGCGCTCGAGCGCGCGAGGGTCGCGTAGCTCGGCAAGGGATCTTGCGGCGGGCATCGAAGGGGCGGGGCGCGGGTTATGCTTGCCCCGGCACGGAGGCAAGAGCGCCGTCGTGGCTCGACCAACGCAGGCAACCAGGGAGGAAGCATGGAGTTCGGATTCTTCGATGACGAGCGGCGGGAGTACGTCATTACTCGTCCGGACACGCCACTTCCGTGGATCAACTACCTCGGGATCGAGGACTACTTCGGAGTCATCTCCAACACCGCTGGCGGATGCTCGTTCTTCCGCGACGCAAGCCTGCGCCGGATCACCCGCTACCGCCACAACCACACGCCGTTCGACATCGGCGGCCGCTACATCTATCTGCGCGACGACGCTGACGGCGACTACTGGTCGCCGTCGTGGCAGCCGACGAAGAGCGAGCTCGACGGCTACGAGTGCCGTCACGGTCTCTCCTACACGCAGATCGCATCCGCGCATCGAGCGATTCGCGCCGAGACGCTGTATTTCGTGCCGCTCGCAGCGAACCTCGAGGTCTGGCGTCTCCGCGTCACCAACGAGCGCAAGCAGCAGGCCGAGCTTTCGGCTTTCTCCTCGGTTGAGTTCTGCCTCTGGGACGCCCGCGATGACGGGACCAACTTCCAGCGCAACTTCAACATCGGCGAGGTCGAGGTGCTCGACGGCATCATCTACCACAAGACCGAATACCGCGAGCGGCGCGACCACTTCGCCTACTTCGCATGCTCCGAGCCGCTCGCCGGCTTCGACACGCAGCGTGAAGCGTTCCTCGGCGCATACCGGGGTTGGGACGCACCAGCGGCAGTCGAGCGCGGGAGCTCATTTGACTCCGTGGCGCATGGCTGGGCGCCGATCGGGTCCCACCAGATCCGCCTGTCGCTTGCGCCGGGCGAGACCAAGGAGGTCATCTTCCTGCTCGGATACGGCGAGAACCCGGTAGCGGAGAAGTTCGACCCGGCGGGGTCGCAGACCATCAACAAGAGCCGGGTCCGCCCCGTCATCAAACATTGGCTGACGCCAGCGGCCGTTGAGGAAGGCCTCGCCGCCCTCCGCGCCTACTGGGATGAGTCGCTGACCACGCTCGCGGTGCAGACGCCGGACGCGGACACCAACCGCATGGTGAACGTCTGGAACCCCTACCAGTGCATGGTGACCTTCAACCTCAGTCGATCGCTGTCGTCGTACGAGTCGGGCATCGGCCGGGGCCTAGGCTTCCGCGACTCGAGTCAGGACCTGCTCGCATGCTCGAGCGCGATCCCCGACCGGGCGCGCCAGCGCATTCTCGATCTGGCCGCGACGCAACTGGAAACGGGCGGCGCCTACCACCAGTACCAGCCGCTCACCAAGCGCGGCAACGACGCGATCGGCAGCGGCTTCAACGACGACCCGGGGTGGCTGGTCCTCGCCGTCTCCGCGTACATCAAGGAGACCGGCGATACCACCATCCTCGACGAGCCGGCCCAGTACGACAACCGGCCAGGCAGCGAGACGCCGCTGTATGAGCACCTCCAGCGATGCCTGCGCTACAACCTCGACCGCCTCGGGCCGCACGGGCTGCCGCTGATCGGCCGCGCCGACTGGAACGACTGCCTGAACCTCAACTGTTTCTCGGAGACGCCCGGCGAGTCGTTTCAGACCACCGAGAACAAGGAGGGCGGCGTCGCCGAGTCGGTGTTCATCGCCGGCGAGTTCGTTCTCGCCGCGACCGAGCTCGCCGGTATCGCCCGCCTCATCGGACGGCCAAAGGACGCCGCGGGATACGAGGCGGACGGCGCTCGCATGGCTGCCGCGATCGAGAAGCACGGCTGGGACGGCGAATGGTTCCGCCGCGCCTACGACTACTTCGGTGACCCGGTGGGCACGCACGCCACCGTGGAGGGCCAGATCTTCATCGAGCCTCAGGGGATCTGCATCATGGCCGGCGTCGGCGCGGAGGACGGGAAGGCAGCCAAAGCGTTGGCCGCCGTCAAGGAACGTCTCGATAGCGAGCACGGGGTGATGCTGGTACAGCCGGCTTACACGAGCTACGACCTGAAGCTCGGCGAGATCACGTCCTACCCGCCCGGCTACAAGGAGAACGCCAGCATCTTCTGCCATACGAACCCGTGGATCATGATCGCGGCGACGATCAACGGCGACGGTGACGAAGCATTCGACTACTACCGCAAGACCAACCCGTCCGCCCGCGCAGCAATCAGCGAAGTCCATCGCTGCGAGCCCTACTGCTATGCGCAGATGATCGCCGGCCGAGACGCGGCCACACATGGCGAGGCAAAGAACTCCTGGCTCACAGGTGCAGCGTCATGGAATCTTGTCGCTATCACGCAGTGGATCCTCGGGGTCCGCCCCGAGCTCGACGGCCTGCGCATCGATCCGGTGCTGCCAACGCACTGGGAAGGCATCACGGCGCGCCGGCGCTGGCGTGGCGCGACGTACGAGATCACGGTCCACAAGGCGGCCGGCGTCGCCGGACGGGTCAGGCGCCTGACCGTTGACGGCAAGGCTGTCGAGGGCAGCCTGGTGACGCCCGCACCCGCCGGCGCCACCGTGAAGGTCGAGGCGACGATCGAAGGGCGATAGCGCCCGGCAGCGCGCAGCGAGCGCCACAGGTGCCCGGGGCGGGATTCGAACCCGCACGCCCGCAATGGGCAGCAGTTTTTAAGACCGCCGGCTGTACCGATTCGCCAACCCGGGCTGGACGGCCATGGTAGCCGCTGATCGCCGAGTGTTGAGTACAGGTGAAGCACGCCCATGCCCGCAACTCAGACCCCCATACTGTGTCTAGGCATTCGAGTCTCGAGGTCGCGACATGGAGGGCTACACACTCAGAGAGAAGCCTCTGCCCGTGCGGCGCGGTCCGGCTGCGCTGCTGCGACTCGCCGCAGACGAACGCCTGGTGACGCTCACGCGGCGCGGCGACCAGGCCGCGTTCGAAATGCTCGTTGCGCGCTATCAGGCGCGCCTGCTCGCGTTCTGCCGTCACATCCTCAAGTCGCGCGAGGACGCCGAGGACGTCCTTCAGGACGTCTTCGCGGCCGCGTTCAACGCGCTGCTCGCCGATGAGCGCGAGATCAACGTGCGGCCATGGCTGTACCGCATCGCCCGCAACCGCTGCCTGAACCATCTCCGCCGCCATACGGCGATTGGCGTCGACTCGATGGACGTGCATTTCGCCGACATGGGCATCTCGACCAGCGACAAGGCGTTCAAGCGCGAGGAGTTCCGGCTGCTCATTGAGGACATCGGGCTACTTCCCGAGACGCAGCGGACCGCGCTGCTGCTGCGCGAGATGGATGCGATGTCCTACGAGCAGATTGCGCACACGATGGAGACGACCGTGTCCGCCATCAAGTCGCTGCTCGTGCGTGCGCGCATCGGCCTCGCGGAGGCCGCCGAGGCGCGCAAGCTGAGTTGCGAGTCGGTGCGCGTCGAGCTCGGCGAGATCGCGGAGGGCATCGCGTCGCTGGGACCACCGGTGCGCCGCCACCTCAAGGACTGCGAACGCTGCCGCGACTTCCGCGCGCACCTGCGCGCTAACAATCACACGCTCGCCGCACTGGCGCCGTTCGGGCCGCTGCTGTTGCTCAAGCAGATCTTTGCGACCAAGGTCAGCGCCGGGGCGAGCGCTGGAACAGCGGGCGCAGGTGCCGGCGGCGGCACCGTTGCAGCTGCCGGCGCCGGCGCGGCCGGCGGCGGGAGCGCCGGCGCGTTCACGGCAACCGCGATTGCGACGAAGGCGATCGCCGCGGTCGCGACAGCCGCACTGCTCACCGTCGGCGCAGTGGCCGTCCACCATTCGGTGGCCCCCTCGCACAGCGCGCCCGCCTCCGGCAATTCCTACGCCGCCGCTGAGAGCCAGGCGCCGGTGGCGCCGGTCGCGACGGCGTCGACAACCGCGAGCGCGACCCACCACCGCCGCCACCGCCATCATCCCGCCACGACCGTGGCACCAAGCGCTGGCAGCACGTCTCCCTCGGTGACGGTGAGCACGCCAACGAGCACCCCGCCAGCAGGGGCCACCAGCCCGCTCACCAGCGAGGAGGTCACGAGCACGACCGTCTTCCCCGGAAGCGGTGCGACCGGTGCGACCGGGTCGACGACGGGCACCGGTGCGACGGGCGCGAGCGGCGCGAGCGGTGCGAGCGGTGCGACCGGATCGAGCGGCGCCACGGGATCAACGGCCGCCACCGGCGCGAGCGGGACCGCCGGCGCGGCGCTGCAGGCAGTTGGGAGCACCGGCGCGAGCGGCGCCTCGAGCAGCTGAGGCGCCGGCCCCTTCAGCTGGCGATACTGAACGTCGCGAGAACCTCCGAGAGCACGCCAACCTCGCCGACGGCATCGGGATCGGCCACCGCCCCGAGCACCGGCTGCACCAGCATCGACAGGATCAGCCCGTGGCGGTCGCCCGAGAGTTGCGGCGTGAGGAAGATCACGCGGCCGTAGTAGCGCGTTCCGTCAAGGACCCGCCTGTAGGTGAAGTCGTAGCCGGGGATCGCGTTCACGCGCGTGCGCCCCTCGCTCGCCAGCAGGAAGCCGGGAGTGCGCGCCGCGAAGGCTCTGATGTAGTTCGCCATCATCACCGGCTCGAGTCCGCTGATCTCGCCGGAATAGGACGGCAGGGTGAGCGGACCAACCTCAAACCGCACGAACACCTGTCCATCGCGCCGTTTGACGGCGAGCACGTACTGCCCCGGAGGCGTCGCCGCCTGCTGCAGTGACACGTAGGAGAAGCTGAACGACACCCCATCCGCGCGGTGGCTGAACGACGCGGAGCCGCGTGCGGCGAGGACGAAGGCGACGACCAGGACGCAGACGAGAGCGGCCCCGGCGAGCACACCGCGTAGATGCCGCGGGAGGCCGGCCAGTCGCGCCGCAAACAGCTCGGGAAGCATCGGCCCGTATTCAGGTTTGATGCGCGCGCTGCGCATCAGGCCCGACCCATCCGGCCGCTGCACCACTCAGTCGCCGATCGCGAACATCGCCTCGATGTCGTGGCGCGAGAAGGCCTCGAAGGCAACCATCGTCTGGGTCCGTACGACGCCAGGTATCTTGCCGATGCCGTTGGTGACGACCGTCGCCAGCCGGTCGGCCGAGCGGACACGCACGATCGCGACGAAATCCCACTGCCCGGTCACCGAGTACGCCTCAGCCACCCCATCGACCTCGGCGATGAGCGGGCCAAGCGTGGACATCGACGCACGCTCACCCTCGATCAGCACGATGGCGTGCGTCATGAGCTGTGCCGTTCACCCGGGCTGAGCACGATGACCTCAGCGTCGGTGGAGCTCTCCACCTCCGCCTTGAACGCACCGACATCGGTGATGATTGCGGGAAACGTGCCGTAGTGGCACGGGATCACCTGTCGCGGCCCGATCAGACGCACCGCCTCGACCGCGTCGTGGCGGTCCATCGTGTAATGACCGCCGATACAGACCAGCGCGACATCGACGGGGTGGCGCCGGCCGATCAACTCGAGGTCCCCGAACAGCGCCGTATCGCCAAGGTGGTAGACCGTCTTGCCGCCGAGCCGGATGATCAGGCCCGCGGGAGTGTTCACGGTACCGCCCGGGCTCATCGACGTGTGCCAGGCGGGCACTAGCTTGACTGAGCCCCAGTCGAAGTCGACCGTGCCGCCGAGGTTCGGATCGCGCACATCATCGAGACCGGCGTCACTCAGCTCTCCCGCGAGCTCCGTGATCGCGACAACCGTCGCGCCGGTGCGCTTGGCGATCGACACCGTGTCGCCGTAGTGGTCGCCATGACCGTGGGTCAGTGCGATCACCGTCGGGGCGAGATCATCAGCGTTCACGGCCGCGCTCGGGTTGCCGGTCAGGAACGGGTCGATCAGCACCGTCGTCGCGTCGTGGCTGAGCTCGAACGCCGCGTGACCAAGGTAATGGATGTTCATTACGTCGATTCCTTACTCGAGGATTGTTCGCCTTCGGCGAGCTCGCTGGCAAGCTCAAAGCCGACCGCAACGCCGACCAGCATGCCGACGCGCGTCTGCTCGCTGACAAGCCTACGGACCGCGGCGAGACGCTGCTCAGGATCGGCCTCCGAGCTTGCCAGCGCGACCAGCTCCTCGTGAGCCGCGCCATACCAGCCGCCGTCGGCCAGGGCGCTGTCCAGCACCGAGGCGAGGCTTGGCGCGGCATGGGTGACAACCTCCGAAGCGTGAACGAAGCGCTCGGGGCTCTGCAGCCGAACCACGGCAGCATCGACCTCGGCGGCGCTGTAGGTACGTCGGGCCACGCGCTCAGGATGCCGATCGGCCGCGGGCGTTCACTCCAGCCATGATACGTGTCGTCGCCGGCGCGGCGCGAGCGCGCAACGCCCGCGGGACGAGCGCTACGCGGAGCGCCGCCGCGACAGCGCGAGACCGCCGAGGTAGCCGGTCACCACGCCGAAGCCGCCGGCGAGCGCGCTCGCCTCGGGGCGCACAAGCGGCATCGCAAGCAGCACCAGCGCAATCACACCGGCTCCGAGAAGGTCGCCGTCGTAGCTGTGGCCGCCGCGTCGCGCCAACAGATCCGGCACGGCCCACGCGCACAGCAGCGCGAGCGCGCCACCATTTCCACCGCTGGCGACGGTCGTGCTCGCGCCGGGGAAGTGCAGCGCCACGTAGGCCCCGCCGGCCGCCCCCACCAGGAACAGCGCCAGCACCACGATCGGGCCGTGGCGCCGCTCGATCAGCCAGCCGAACAGCGCGACCGCAAACAGCGTCGCGAACTGGTAGACGCCAGGTCCCGTCACGGCGCCGGCGAATCTACCGTCCCAGTACGTGAACGGCGTGCTCAGCACGCGCCACCAGTCGCCCGAAAGCTGATGCTGCGTTGCCAGCAGGCTGGACGGCGAAACGTAGCCTGACCGGGTCGCTATCCAGACGCCGCACGTCGCGACGACGATCAGACCGGTCGCGTAAGGCCCGCGATCAGCGCGGATCCCCGGGATCTCACCGGCGCGCAGGCGCCCGAGCGACGGCGTTGGCAACTGTCGCGAGCGGTGGACAGGCTGCAGTCCCTTATCGAGCTTTGGCGCGCGCTTGCGCAGCCGCGTACCGCAATAGGGACATTCGGTCACGTACGGGCTGACCTCGGCCCCGCATTCGGGGTTCTTGCAGACGACGAACAGATCGGCGGGAGGCATCTCGAATGATTCTAGGCAGGCCAGCGCCAATCCTCGCAGCGATGCCCCGAGAGACCTCGCAACCGCTAGGCTTGTCTGAGCCGATGAAGATGCGTCAAAGCCTCAGCGCCTTCGAGCGGGCCTTTGAAGCGGAGATGGAAATCGATCGGAAGCGTCGCGAATCGCTGCGGCGTACGACCGAGCGCCGCGCCCGCAAGCGCAGTATCGAGCGCAACAACCTGCTGGGACGGGTGCGCTTCGCCGTGCTCTCGATGACGCTGATGGCGACAGCGGTCGTCGTGAGCATCGTGATGTTCCGCCTGCTGTACCTGTTGCTCGAATAGCTCTCAGATGGGTGGCGCCTCGATGCCGACCTCGGTGGCGAGTTCGCGCTGAATCTCCATGTAGACCTCGCGGCGGTAGACGGGCACCTCGCGCGGCGCCTGGATGCCGAGGCGCACCTTCTCGCCGACCACTGACAGCACCGAAACCTCGATCTCGTTACCGATCATGATGCTCTGGTTCGACTTTCTCGTCAGCACGAGCATGTAGGCCCTCGCTCTCCAATCGCAGGCCACTATTAACCTCGTTCTGCGAGCGGATTGCAAGCTGACCGGGAGCGCTGCGGCCTTTCCGGTAGTGTCCCCGCGGTCGATGGCGCGCAAGTCACTACGGCCGCATCTCAACCAGATTCGAACCTGGAGCCGCCAGGGGCGGACCGATGCCTGGGTCGCCCATCAGCTCGAGGTCACGGTCCAGCAGATCGAAAGCTTCAAGCGAGAGAATGGCTTGCTCGAAGACGAGCTCGGTCATGAAGGCGGTCCCGCTGCTGCTTTCGACGACGAGATCGACCTGCGCGCGGAGGATGACGCGCTGATCGCAGCCGAGCTGGAGGCGGCAGAGCAGGCGCGCCGTGAAGCCGAGGAGGCCCGTGAAGCCGAGGAGGCCCGTGAGGCCGAGCGGCTGGCAGGCGAGGCCGACGAGGCAGCGCGAGCCGAGACGGCGGCGCCCAAGCGGCGCAGCCGCGGCGGTAGCCGCGGACGCTCCAAGCTGGCGAAGGCACCGCTCGAGGGCACCTTCGAGCACGGCGAAGAGGGCTACGGGCTATGGCTCGACCCGGCGATCACCGACAACCCCGTCTACGCCGAGCATTGGGCCGGACACCGCCCCGTCACGGTGACGATCGAAGAGGATCAGATCGTCATTCGCCGCAGCGAGCAGTAGCCCGGCGTCAGCGGCGGGCCGGCCAGTCGCGCGCGCGGCGCAAGTGCCGCGCGAACGCGGCATCGCTCACCCACTGCTCCCAGGCGAGCGGCTCCGCCGGCGCGGCCGCCAGCGCCAGGCCCATCGACCATGCCGCCGAGGTGTCGTAGAGCTCGGCAAGCTCCCAGACGGCAAACGAGTTGCCCAGACGCCATCGCAGCTCCGCCACGATTCGATCGATGACCGCGTCGACGTTGTGGCGCTGGTCAGCAGGTGTCTGCGCGAGACGGCGTTCGCCGTCCTGCCATTGATGCAGGGCGGTCTCGATCACCCGGGACGCCGGCGCGAGGGCGCGTCAGTTGTTCGGCAGTCCCTTGACGACGTACTCGCGCTCGCCAGGCCGCACGAGACCGAGATTGCGCGCCTCGAGCTCGAGCGTGCTCGGTCGCTCCAGGGCACGCTCCTGGGCACGCAGCGCCGTCGCGGTGCGCTCGAGCGCGACGACCTGCTCATGACGGCTCGCCGACTCGTGCAGGTCGGCGACGATCCCGCGGACTGGGCTGACGTAGAGGTAGACGAGAGCCGCCAGCACCGCCAGCATCGCGGCACGGCCGACGCGGTCCCAGCGCATGCGCGTGGACGGGCGCTGGCGCCGCGGCGGACGCTCGCGGTAGCGGTCGGGAGCAGGCATGCGTCACGCATTCGCCCCGCAGCGCCGGCCTCCTGCCACTGCAACTGCGCTGCGAAACGCCGGACCTCGCCAGCACCGCCAGGCGATCTCCTAGGTTGCGCCAGTCGCGGTTGTCCCGCTCGCGCCGGTGGCGGACGTTGCCGGGGCGTTTCCGCAGGCCTGCACGATCATGTAGGCGGCCGCGCACTGCGTGCGCGCCCTCCACTTCTTCAGGAACGCGGCATTGAGCGCCTTGACCGCGGCGGTCTGCTGCGCGTTCTTGACCACGCTCCTGATCTCAGGGGTTGCTTGCTTGAGGCTTTCGACACTTCCCGCGACCGACTTGGTCACGGTGAACACGTAGTAGCCAAACGGCGTCTTGACCGGCCCCTCCAGCACGTCAACCGGCGCCTTGAAGATCGCGGCGGCGAGCAGCGGTGTCTCCTCGCTCGCCTGGACGCCGTCGGCGACGCCACCGTTGTCCTTCGTCGAAGGGTCGGTCGAATACTGCTTCGCGACCGTGGCGTAGCTCTCACCGCCGGCGAGCAGCGACTTCACCGTGGCAGCGGTTGCGGCGCTGCCAACGAGCACGACCTCGATGTTGCGTCGCGCAGGGACCGTGAACAGCGAGTAGTTGCTTTTGTAGTAGCGCGCGATCGCTGCCGCGGAGACACTGCCCGCCTGCTTGGTGACCGATGCCACAACCTTGTTCCCGAGCAGACTCACCAGCACGCCATAGCGGAAATCTTGTGTCGTCTCACCCACGCGGATCAAGTGCTGCGTGAACTCCCCCGGGGTCGGAAACTGGGCCGCGATGGTCGTCTTGACCTGCTTGGCGACCTGCGCGGATGTCACGTGCAAGCCCCGGTCGTTGGCTTCGCCCTGAATCCAGACGCTGACCAAGAGGAGCTCCATCACCTGTTGCTTCAGCTGGCTGTACTGGGAGGCACAGTTGGCCTTGAACTCGCTGGTCGTCGCCTTCACCGACTCGGAAGCGGCGAGCGTCCGGTAGTACGCGACACAGGCGGTGTAGTGCGGCGGAACAGGCAGCGGCGGCGGCGTGCCGACTTGGGCGCTCTGCGTGTCGTATTCCACCGTCAGCCAGTGGTTGAACTGGGCTTTCGAGAGCGTCGCACTGCCAACCGTGGCAACCGCGTTGCTCGGCACGCCACCCGATCCGGTGGCAACGACAACGACAACCACCACAGCAACGATTAGCGCGACGGCGCAGGCCGCGGCAGTGCGAACATTCCGGGTCACGGGTCGGTGATCGTAGCGGATACGGCCGTGATCTCCGCTGCTCATCGATGCGTGCCGCTCGCCGCCAGGACCGCGTCGGCGGCAGCAAGCACCGCAGGGAACCGTTCGAGCGGCGAATCGCCGACGCGCACGAGAACCTGCGATCGCCCCGACTCGTATATCGCGCCGGGCAGCCGCTCGCGCAACTCCCGAACGCCCGACGAGTCGAGCTCGATCGGCGTGATTGCCAGCCGGCCACCGCGGAAGCTCACCGCGCGAGCTCCCGCCGCTCCGAGCTTGATCCGCGCCCGCTGGAGGTCGAGCAGGTGCTCGACAGGCTCGGGCGGTGGACCGAAGCGATCCCGCACCTCGAGCGCCAGCTGCTCGATGTCAGCGACATCGCGGGCACCCGCGATCCGCCGGTGAAGATCTATCTTCGCCTGCTCGTAGCCGACGTAGTCGGCCGGCACGTAGGCATCGACGTCGACATCGAGGCGCACTGGCTCCCAGTCGCTCGACGCCGACCCCTCCTCGCTGTCGGCTTCGCGCAAGGCCTCATCGAGCATCTGCATGTACAGCTCGAAGCCGAGCGCGGCGACGTGGCCCGACTGCTCGTCGCCAAGCAGATTGCCGGCGCCGCGCAGCTCGAGATCGCGCATTGCGATCTGAAAGCCGGCGCCCAGCTCGGTGAAGTCCGATAGCGCCGCGAGCCGCCCAGCCGCCTGCGGTGAGAGCGCGCCGGCCGAGTCGTAGAGCAGGTAGGCGTAGGCGCGGTCGCGGCTGCGCCCGACACGGCCGCGAATCTGGTAGAGCTGGGAGAGCCCGAAGTGCTCGGAGCGCTCCACGATCAACGTGTTGGCGTGCGGGATGTCGATCCCCGACTCGATGATCGACGTGCAGACGAGCACGTCCGCCTCACCGCGCAGGAAAGCGATCATCCGCCGTTCGAGGTCCCGCTCGTCAAGTTGCCCGTGGGCGACCGCGACCCGCATGCCCGGGCACAGCCCGCGCAGGCGTACCGCCACCTCGTTGATCGTCTCGACGCGGTTGTGGAGGTAGAACGCCTGGCCGCCTCGCCGCCGCTCGCGTTCGAGTGCCTGGCGCACGAGCTGCTCGTCGTACTCGCCGACGTAGGTGCGGACCGGCCGCCGCCCCTCGGGGGGCGTCTCGATCACCGAGATGTCACGCAGCCCGGCGAGCGACATCTGCAGGGTGCGGGGGATCGGCGTTGCC
This sequence comes from Solirubrobacteraceae bacterium, assembly GCA_049512455.1. Taxonomy (GTDB): domain Bacteria; phylum Actinomycetota; class Thermoleophilia; order Solirubrobacterales; family Solirubrobacteraceae; genus Palsa-513. Next base: position 144,609 of record JBEKXB010000002.1, read on the forward strand.
GACATCGCGATCACATCGACGCGCAGCCGCAGCTGACGCAGGAGCTCCTTCTGCTTGACCCCGAAGCGTTGCTCCTCGTCGAGGATCAGGAGCCCGAGGTCCTTGGCGCGGACATCGCGCCCCAGGACGCGATGCGTTCCGATCAGGATGTCGACGCGTCCGTCGCGGAAGCGCTCCAGCGTGGCGCGCTGCTCGGCGCCGCTGCGAAAGCGCGACACGTGCTCGACGATCACGGGGTAGTCGGCGAGCCGCTCGCGGAACGTTCCGTAGTGTTGCTGGGCGAGAATCGTCGTCGGCACGAGCATCAGCACCTGCTTGCCATCGGCAACCGCCTTGAACGCGGCTCGCAGCGCCACCTCGGTCTTGCCGTAGCCCACATCGCCACAGATCAGTCGGTCCATCGGGCGCGGCGCCTCCATGTCGCTCTTCACCATCTCGATCGCCTCGCGCTGGTCCGGCGTCTCGGCGTAGGGGAATCGCTGCTCGAACTCCCGCTGCCAGTCGCCGTCCGGCGCAAACGAATGCCCCTCGCGCCGGCGCCGCTCCACATACAGCGTCGTCAGCTCGCCGGCGAGCTCCTGCGCGGCGTGGCGGGCTCTCGCCTTGAGCGTGTCCCAGCGCGTCCCGCCGAGCTTCGAGAGCGTCGGCGAGGAGCCACCCGCGCCGACGTAGCGCGAGATCTTCGCGAACTGATCGGTTGGCGCGTACACGCGGTCATCGCCCTGGTACTCGAGCAGCAGGTAGTCGCGAGTGATGCCGGCGACGGTCCGCGTCTCGAAGCCGGCGAACCGCGCAACGCCGTGGTCCTCGTGCACGACGAACTCGCCACCGTGCAGATCCGCGAAGGACCGCAGCACCCCGCGCCCGCCGGCGGTCGGCCGGCTTACCGGCCGGCGGCGCTGAAACAGGAGATGATCGGGGATCACTGCGAGCCTCAGTGACGGCGCGATGAAGCCCTCACGGAGGGTCGCGTGCGCGAATGTGAGCTGCTCGCGCGGCGGACGGGCCTCGATCCACGCGGCGCGCAGGCGCGCAAGGTTGTGCGCAGCACGCTCCCCGTCGCCGCGCCGAGCCCACACCACGACGGTGCGGTACCCGGAGCGCAGCTGGCGTTCCAGCTCCGGCTCGGCCTCGGCGAGCGAGCGTGCCGTCGAAGCCGCCGTCTGAGCGTGCAGCTCGATCGGGGCGCTGCCGGCGAGTGAGGACAGGCGCACGCGTGTGCGCTCGGCCAGAACGCGCTCGATCTCCTCCGGCGGCACGTAGAGGTTGTGAGCGTCGGCGTCATGGAACGCGGCGCAGACGTCGGCCCAATGGTCATGGAGCGTCGGAGCGATCTCCTCGGAGGCGCAGACGATCAGCTCGATGTCGCTGCCGACCAGGTCGAGCATCGCCTGAAAGCGCTCGATCGGCAGCAGATCGGCGATATCCGGGCGTTCCTGACCGGCAGCGAGGAGCAGCGCCGGGCGGTGCTCCAGCGCGAGCTCGGCGGCGGGTGCGATCTCGACCGTCTCGATCGCGTCGAGCGAACGCTGCGTGAACGTGGAGAACGTCCGCAGCGACTCGATCTCGATGTCGAACAGCTCGACCCGGATGGCCCGGTCGGCCGTCGCTCCAAACACGTCGAGCAGGCCTCCGCGGACGGCGAACTGCCCCCGATCGTCGACTTGGCCGACACGCTCGTAGCCCATCTCGGTGAGCGTCTGAGCACACTCATCGAGGTCGAGCAGATCGCCGCGCGTGAGCGTGAACGAGTGCGGGCGCAGGGCTGGGTCGGGGACCTTCTCGGATAGTGCCGGCGCCGAGGCAACGAGAACCGGTGCGGCCGCGGCGGACGGGCTCCCCGTGCGCGCGCCCAGCAGGGCGTCCAGCGCGGCGATCCGCAGCCCGACGAGGTGCGGTGGTGGCGCGAGGTGCGACTCGTAGGTGACGCCGCGCGAGGGGTAGAAGCGCACGCTGCGTGGCGCCAGCCAGCTGGACAACTCGCCTGCCAGCTCGTGTGCCATGCGGTCGTCGGGCGCGACGACGACCGCCGGGCGCGTCGGTGAGCGAGCGAGGATCGCCGCGACGATGAACGGGCGCACGGCCGAGGAACAGAACGCGTCACCCCCGTCGCGGGCGAGCGCCGTCGCGTCCTCGCTCTCGGCGAGCTGATCGAGCAGCGTCGCCAGCATCCTCAGCGTCCCAGCACTGCGGATGCGACGGCGTCACAGGCGCGCTCGAGCAGCGCATCGATCTCGACGCGCGTTTCGCGGAAGCGCGCGAGGACGAACGCCGCGACGATCTCGGGGTCGGTCGAGTCGGGACGTCCGACGCCCACCCGGACGCGCGCGAAGTCGGGCCCGCCAAGCGCCGCGCGCAGCGACTTCAGGCCGTTGTGGCCGGCGAGGCCACCGCCGATGCGTGAGCGAACCTCACCGAAGGGCAGGTCGATCTCGTCGTGAACGACGAGCACGCGCTCGAGCGGCAGCCGATACGAGCCGCGTGCCGGACCTACCGATCGGCCGGCATCGTTCATGTAGGTCAGCGGCTCGAGCAGCGCGACGCGTGGTCCACCCTCCCCCGCCCGACCCTCGCGCAACCGGCCACGAAAGCGCTCGCGCTCGCGCTCCAGCCCCCAGCGGGCCGCCAGCGCCTCCACCACTGCGAAGCCGACGTTGTGCCGCGTGCCCTCGTACTCGCGGCCCGGGTTGCCGAGCCCGACCACGAGCCAATCTACGACCGAGCCGCTTCGCGCGAACCGCAGGGCTACTCGGTGCTCTCGCCGCCGCCGCCGCCGCCTGAAGCGCCGGCGTCGTCAGCGTGGTCGGCGCTGGCCGCTTCACCCTCGCCAACAACCTCGGTCTCGAGCTCCATCTCGAGCTCCTCCTCGGTGCGCAGACGCGGCGGCGTCAGCGTCGCAACCACGATCTCGGCCAGCTCGCCGAGCAGCGTCACGCCGGCCGGCGCCTCGATCGCGTCCGCCAGCAGCGTCTCACCCATCTTCATCTCCGAGACGTCGTGGGCGATCGACTCAGGGATCGCCGTCGGGAGCGCTTCCACGAGCAGCTCGTGCGTGACGTGCTCGAGCACGCCACCGTCGCGCACACCCGGCGCGCCCTCGCCACCGACGAGATGAATCGGGACGCTGGCCTGGATGGGGCGGTCGAGGCGCACGCGAACCAGGTCCACATGAACCGTGTCGCCGCGGATGACATCGCGCTGCTGCTCCTTCAGCACCGCGGGCGTCGGCGCGCTGCCATCGAGAGTCACCTCGAGCACCGCGCCGCGCGCCGACAGCGCCTGGCGCAGGATGCGGGCATCGACCGCGAAGCTCACGGGATCTTGGCCGCCACCGTAGAGCACGCCGGGAACGAGCCCGTCGCGACGCAGGCGACGCACAGCGCGTGAGCCAGAGGGCTCACGGCCGTGGACGTCCAACCGGGTGGGAACACTAGCCGCCATCGAGCAGCGCAGCTTACCGCGTCAGCGCCTCAGCCGACCTGGTCCGTCGCGTCGTAGAGCTGCTGAACGACGCTGAAGGCGGGCTTCGGGGTGCCGGTGAAGCTGAGCAGGCCCTTGTGGAACACGGGCGGTGCCGGGAACGGGTTGTCGCCCGTCCAGCCTGGCCAGACGAGGAAGTCCTGCAGCGCCCAGTACATCGCGCCGCTGAGCCATGGGTCCTGCGCGAAGACGCCGAGCTGGTAGTTGATCCAGTCGTCTTGAAACTCATAGGTCCCACGCTCGTCGGTCGGGCCGTCCACGTCGCCCTCGGCGCCGAACTCGGAGACGACAAGGGCCTGATTCGGGTAGCAGGCGTGCTCCTGCGCGAGGTAGGGCCCAAGCAGCTCGCGGTCGGCGATGTTGCCGTCGACGCCGGTGTACCAGCCGAAGTAGTCGTTGATCCCGAGGACCTGCAACGACGCGTAGCCGGATTGGCAGGACACCGTCGGGTCGCCCTGGTAGGCGATCGCCACGGGCCGCGTGGGGTCGAGCGCGTGCGCGGTGGCGACGAGCGCCTTGAAGTAGGCCGACTCCTGGGTCCCGACGTTCGAGGACAGCTCGTTGGCGATCGACCAGATGATGATCGAGGGGTGGCTGCCGTTCTCGAGGATGTTCTCGCGCTGCCAGCGCTTCGCGATCGGCGTGATCGCGGGCAGCTCCGCGATGGGAGCCTGGTAGACGGGGATCTCGGACCACAGCATCACCCCCATCTCGTCGGCGAGCTGCTCGATGTAGGGCGAGATCGGGTACTGGAAGCGGATCACGGTCGCCCCGAGCTGCTTGACGTCGTCCATCAGCTGCGTGCGCTCGTCGTCGGTGAGTGCGGAGCCCTCGGTTGGCGAGTCCTCGACCCAACCGACGCCGCGAAAGTGCAGCGGCTGATAGTTGAGGTAGAGGTGCCCGCCGATCACGTTGATCGAACGGATACCGCTCTCGACGAAGTAGGTCTGGACGACGCCTCCGGCCGGGGCCAAGCTCGCGGTCAGCGTCGCGTCATAGAGATACGGGTTCGCGGGCGACCAGAGCGTCGGGTTGACGACGGTGATCTCGCCGGTGAAGGTTCGCGAGCCGCCGGGCGGAATCGTCTTGGAACCCAACGAGTCCGGCTGTCCGCCGTAGCTCGTGTTCACAGATACTCGCTCGGCCTGCGAGTCGTAGTTGTGCAGCACGGCCGAGTAGGAGATCTGCGCTGAGCACGTTGCACAACTGAGATGGGGCAGGACGAGCACGCTCGCGAAGTCGATTCGATCGACGCGGCGAAGGTACACCTCGCGCAGCAGGCCGCCGTAGTTCCACCAGCCGCCCGCCGTCGCGCTCGAGCCGGTACCGTTGAGCGGCGGCAGCCCGATCTTCGTGTGCTCGTCGCTTACACGCAGAACGAGCCGGTTCGTTCCCCGCAAGTGCAGATCGGCCGCCGGGAGCACGACCTCGAAGGCGAGAAACGCCCCCGTGTGGGTCTCGAGCTTATGGCCGTTTAGCCAGATCTCAGCCGTGTTGTTCACCGACTCGAAGCGAACGATCCAGGTGTCCTGCGGGTTGGCGGACGGCAGCAGGAAGTCCTTGCGGTACCAGGCGGTTTGTGCGGCGTAGCCGGCGGCCGTCTGGTTGCCGGCGTTCCAGGCGTTAGGGACCGTGACCTGAGTCCAACCGCTCAGCGACGTGGAGTCCTCGAAGCGCTTGGCGAAACCGACACCGTCGTCGTAGCGGAACAGCCAGGTCCCGCCGAGCAGGTAGCGCCCGCTCGGGCCGTCCTTGTAGAGCGCTCCGGGGGGCGGAGCCTGTGCATCGCCGGCCTGCGCCGTCGAGAGCGTTCCCGCGAAGGCCTGCGGCACCGCGAGCGCGAGCGCACCGGCTAGCGCGGCCACGCAGCAAGACAGCCGAAGCCCTCGCCGGCGCTCCGCCATCTCATGGTGCACCCCGTGGCGAGTCGCCAGCCTCACAGCACGAGCCTAGCCGACCGTTTGGCGCGCCGGCGTCACCGCTGGCGCAGATCGATCCCGCTGTCGCGCAGCCACTGCTCGAGGGCTTGCTCGAACGCGTCGAACTGGCCGTGCTCGAGCAGCGCCAGTGGACGGGGCGTGTTGGCGCTCGAGCGCAGCCAGCGCCGGAGGGCGAGGGGCCCAACCCGCTCCGCAGCATCCAGCGTTAGCGCATCGAGGATCTCGACCTCCGGCCGGTGCTCGTAGTCGCCGGCGATCGCCGCAAGCGGATCGAGCTGAAATATCGCCAGCGCCTCGTCGTCGCTCAGCTGGAGCCTCGAGGCGAGCTCGGCGAGCGGAGCGCTCAAAAGAGCTGGTTCTCGCCGCCGAACACCTCACTGACCGAGCCGTCGGTGAAGATGCGACGGATCGAGTCCGTGAGCAGCTCCGCGCACGGCAGCACGATCACTTTCTCCGGTGCGCCTGGGCGCAGCGGGACGGTGTCGGTGACGACGATCCGTTCGAGCGGGGTGTTGGCGATGTTCTCGAACGCGGCGCCAGAGAAAACACCATGCGTGGCAGCCGCAAACACGCGCGTCGCACCTTCTTCGAGCAACGTCAGCGTCGCGGCACGAAGCGTTCCCGCCGTGTCGATGATGTCGTCGACGATGATCGCCGTCTTGTCGCGGACGTGGCCGATCACGTAACCGATCTCCGCCACCTGCTGCGCCGGGCGCTCCTTGGTGAGCACGGCGAGGTCGGCACCGACGTTCTCGGCGAACTTCTGCGCGAGTTTCGCCCTACCCACGTCGGGCGCCACAACGACAAGATTGTCGAGTTGCAGATCGACGAAGTGCTGGGCGAGGATGAAGCGCGCCGTCATGTGATCGACCGGCTTGCTGAAGAAGCCCTGCACCTGACCGGCGTGAAGATCCATCGTCAGGATGCGATCGGCGCCGGCTGCCTCCAGCATACGTGCGACGAGACGCGCCGTGATCGGCTCGCGCGGCGCGGACTTCTTGTCCTGACGCGAATAGCCGTACCAGGGCATGACGGCGATGACGCGGTGCGCTGAGGCGCCAACGGCCGCGTCGATCATCACGAGCAGCTCGAGCAGCGCGTCGTTGGCGGTGAGGCCAAGCTCGGGGTTGCCGCACGTCGATTGGACGATGAACACGTCTGCGCCGCGAATCGACTCCTCGAAGCGGCAGTACACCTCGCCGTTGGAGAAGGTCTTGATCGTCGTTGGACCGAGCTCGACTCCCAGCTTTCCGGCGATCTTGGACGCGAGCTCCAGCGTCGCCCGGCCGCCGAACAGCATCAGCCGCTTGTCGTACTGGGTCGGCAGGCTGGTGATAGCGCCCTGGGGCTCCAGCACACTCATCGGGGAGGCAGTTTACGCGCCGTCGCCGTCAGAGCGGCGCTCCGCGTAGCGCTCGACGTTGCGCTGCCGGGCTCGCGCGACGGCTAGCGCACCGGCCGGCACGTCACCGGTCACGACCGATCCGGCGGCTGTCCAAGCGTCGTCGCCGACGCTCACCGGCGCGACGTACGACGTGTCCACGCCCCCGCGCACGCGGTCCCCGATCGTCGTGCGGTGCTTGTGGTGGCCGTCGTAGTTGGCCGTGATCGTCCCCGCGCCGAGGTTCGTGTGCTCGCCGATGTCGGCGTCGCCGACGTAGGACAGGTGCGGGATCTTGGTTCCCGCACCGACATCGGAGTTCTTGACCTCGACGAACGCCCCGGCCTTCGCACCGTCACGCAACAGGGCATCTGGCCGGAGGTAGGAGAATGGACCGACCGTCGCACCCGCGCGCAGCTCAGCGCCGACGAGGTGGGAGTGGAGCACTCGCACGCCGTCGCCGAGCAGCGAGTCGATGATCGTCGAGTGTGGTCCGATGATTGCTCCCGCACCGATCCGCGTGGTGCCGCGGAGCTGGGTGCACGGCTCGATCAGCGTGTCCGGCGCGATCTGCACCGCGAAGTCGATCGTCGTGGTCTGCGGCTCAGTGATCGTCACACCCGCCAGCATGTGGCGGTCGTGGATGCGTCGCTGCGCCTCGGCGCGGACGGCGGCAAGCTGCGCGCGATCGTTGACGCCCAGCAGCAGGGCATGATCGGTCGCCGCGAGCGTACCAACCCGACCTCCCCCGGCACGCAGCAGCGGCAGCACGGCCGGCAGATAGACCTCCTCGCCCACCGGCTCGACAGAGCCGAGCACATCGAGCAACGCACCGGTCTGGAAGGCGAAGACGCCCGTGTTGACCTCGTGGAGCTCGAGCTCGGCACTGCTCGCCTCACCCGCGTTCTTCGTCTCCACAACCCGCTCCACCTCGCCGGCGCCGTCGCGGACGACACGGCCGTAGCCGCTGGGATCGCTGAGCACCATCGTCACCATCGTGGCCGCAGCGCCGCTGCGCTCGTGCTCACGGGCGAGCTCGCGCAGCAGGTCCTCGCCGATCAGCGGCACGTCTCCAGCCAGCACGATCACCGTTCCCGCTCGCTCGAGCTGTTCGGCCGCCGCGAGCACCGCGCCGCCGGTGCCGTGCGGCGCGCCCTGGTGAGCGATCAGCACGCCATCGGGGAGGGCGGCCTCGAGCAGGCGCTCCTTCGCCGACACGACAACGACGACGCGCTCAGCGCCGCAGTGGAGCGCGGCGGCGACCGGCCAGTCGATCAGCGGACGCCCACAGAGATCGTGCAGCAGCTTCGGCGTAGCGGACCGCATCCGCGTGCCGCGTCCTGCGGCGAGAATCACGACCGTCAGTGGTTTCATGGTCTGAGCGTAACGCCAAGAGCGAGCCGCCGAATCTAGAATCGACGGGATCCTGCGGTGGGGGGTCGTCTAACGGCAAGACTCCGGCCTTTGGCGCCGGCTATCGGGGTTCGAATCCCTGCCCCCCAGCTCGACAGCGGAGCGACCCCTCTACGCGACGATCGAGTCGTTCGCCAGCAGGCGTAGTCCCTCACCGGTGATGAGGGTGCAGCGGCGACGCGACAGCGCCAGGCTCGATCTCGTAGAGGGTGGCCGCAAGTCGCTGCGAGCCGGCATGCTTGCCGACGCGCACGGCTCGCAGCATGGCTCCCTCGCCAGCGTCGACCTCGGCGTCCCACGTTGGCTGGAACAGGTTCACCGGTCTCGACGATAGCACATGATATCCTCACGATATGCCAGCCGACGCGACGCCCCTGTTCGTCCGCCTTCCCCACGACGATGCGCAGCAGCTGGAGCGGGCCGTCGCGGCGTCCGGCAAGAGCAAGCGCCAGCTCGTCAGCGAGGCCGTGCGTGAGCATCTGACCGACGACGGCCTGGTGGTCGGTCACGTCGCGCTGCACGAGACGGGCGACGAGGTGATGACCACTGGTGAGACCGCCGCGCTGCTGAAGCTCGACGAGCCGGCGGTGCTGGACGCCGCCGAGCGCGGCGACCTCCCGGGCCGCCAGCTCGGCGGACAGTGGCGCTTCTCACGCAGCGCCGTACTGGCCTGGCTCGCCGGCGAGGTGCCGCACGAGCGCGCTCCGGCGGCGCCGCGCGAGCGCTGAGCGCACCTGGACGCCCTCCGGGCGATCCCTGAGGGAGCGGGGACAATGCCGGATTGCTCGCCTCTCTCACTTCGGTCAGCATCTGGCCATGGTGAGCGAGCCAGCAACCCGCCTCGCGCCCTATGAGCGGCCGCCGTTACGGCGCGGCGCGCGTGGCTGGGCCGCCGCGCTGTGCCCGATCGGCGCGGTCGTCGCGCTCGCCTTCATGCACCTGCGCGGCACGTCGTCGGGCGGCACCGGCGATGCCCGCTACAGCGTCGCCATCACCGAGGCGCTCGCCCACCCGCTCGAGGCGCACGTGCTGTGGCTGGCGGTCCTGGCAGGGCTCGTCGCGGCCGCCGTCCTGTGGCGCGCCCACTCGCGCCGGCTCGTCGCGCTGGCAACGGCGGCGGTGGCAGCCGCAGCCGTCGGAGCGGCATGGGGCGTGGCGAACGCACGCAGCCACTCCTCCCCGTCTCCCATAGCGTTCAACCTGCTGTACCCGGGAATGTCGCAGGCCAGCGTCGTCACGCTGCTCGGTGAGCCGCTCGCGGCGAGCGTCCAGGCGACGCCGGTTGACGGCGGCGCGACGCTGCCCTGCCTGCTCTACGCGGTCGGCGGCCCGGGGCACGGTCAGCTGTGGGGACCGGGCGAGCCACAGGTCTCCCCGAGCCCCGTCCGCGCGCAGCGGTCGGGGTGGTTGCCGGTCGCGCCGGGAGCGTGGGGCGTCGCGCTGTGCTTCAGCGCTGGCCGGCTGGTCGATCGGATCAACGCATGAGCGCATCGGTGGCGGAGCCGCTCGTGACGGCAGGCACAGTCGAGCCGGACGGCACGGCCTGGATCGTCGGCGGCGTCGCGGCCGAGCTGGGCGATCGGCTCGAGGCGTCGGTCGGCTTCATCCGCGTGCTGCTCGTGTTCGCGCTGCTGATCGGCGGCGCCGATGTGCTCTACGGCTACACGCTGGCGGCGCTTGTGATCCCGCGTTCAGGCCGCCGTGCGCCGAGCTGGAGCAACGTCATCGCCGCCGCCCGGATCGGGCTGAGCATCGCGCTCGTGGTCGCGCTGGCCACCGCCGGTGGGGGGATCGATGTCTTCGACCGCGGTCCCGCGGTCTGGCTGCCGATCGCGGGCGCCACGCTGTTCGGCGTGGTCCTGGTGGTGGCGAGCGGTGCTGCGTGCGCGCGTCGCGATCCGCGGCGCGACCGCGCCGTCGCGCTGGCGATACTGGCGGCGCTCGCCGGCCTCGGCCTGGTGGCGCTCGCGATCGAGCTGGTGCCTTCGCTGCGCTGGGACTGGGCGACCGGGGCGCTGGCAGCGCTCGCCGGCGTCGGTCTCGTGACCGGCGGACCACGGGCCAAAGCCCTGCTGGTGCCGGCGGGGCTGCTCGCCGTGCTCGCCGTCCTGCTGGCGAGCGCCGGCGTGCGGCTGCAGGGCGGGATCGGCGATGAGCGCTTCGCGCCGGGAAACGCTGGAGCCCTGCAGCACTCCTACCGTCGCGCAATCGGCGACGTGACGCTCGACCTCGCGGCCCTGCGCCCGAGCGCGACGACCCACACGGTCGACGTCAGCGTGGGCCTCGGCAACGTCAGCATCGTGATCCCATATGACGCGCAGGTGACGGCGGTCGTGCACGTTGGCCGCGGAACGCTGGACGCGTACACGTGCAGCGCGTCGCGCGGATTCCCGGTCAACCTCACGTTCGCGCTGGATCAGACGCGCCGGATCTGGAGCCCGGCCGAGGGACAGGAATGCGGGCTGCCGCTGCACCACCCGGCGCTGGTCCTGCGGATCGACGCGTCCGTCGGCATCGGCAGCCTGCACCTGTCGACGCCGAACAACCAGTTCGGCGGTAGCTGATGGAGCGCGCACTGTCCACTCGCGCGCTGGGCGGAGCCGCGTTCACGCTCGCCGGCGGCGGCGCGGCGCTGGCGGCGCTGGGCGGTGTCGCGGTTCCCACCGACCTCGGTGACGCCGCGCTCGCCGTGGTGAGTGGCGCGATCGCGATCGCTTCCTCGCCGGCGTCGCTCGGCGATCGCCAGCAGGACGGCTGGTACGCGGGCGTGGCGGGCGCCCTGGCACGACCGTGGCTGCCGGCTTGGGCGATCCGCGTCGCGGTGTTGCTCACCGCGCCGATCGCCGGCCTCGGCGTGGCGGCCTACTGTGCGGCGGCGTTCGTCCTGGCGCTGACGAAGCCGGCCGGGGCGCCGCCACGGATCGACGCGCTGCGGGTGGTCGGGACCGGCTTCGTCGGACTGGCGGTCGTGCTCGCCGCGCGCGCGGCCGGGCTGCTCGTCGGCGGGACGGAGATCCCGTGGGCGATCATGCTCGTCGGCGCCGGGCTGGCGGCGTTCTGGAGCGCCGCGGGCCTGCTCCGCGGCGCCGACGCCGACGGCAAACTGGGCGCAGACCGGGCCACGCGGACCTTGCTCGGCCTGGTGCTGGCGTTCGCGGGAGCCGCCTGGGTGCTCAGCCGCGCAGGGACGTTTCATCCGCTCGGCAAGACGATCGTCGGCGTGATCGTTGCCCTCGCCGTGCTCGCGCTGGTAGTCGGACCGCGCTGGCTGCGTACCTCCCGCGCGCTTGCCGCCGAGCGGACCGGGCGCGCCCGGGCGCAGGAGCGCGCCGCGCTCGCCGACCACCTGCACGACTCCGTGCTGCAGACGCTGGCGCTGATCCAGCGCCGCGCCGGCGACCCGGCGGCGGTCAGCCAGATCGCCCGGCGCCAGGAACGGGAGCTGCGCCAGTGGCTGCTCGACGGGCCCGCAAGCGACGAAGACGAGTCGCTCGACGGCGCGCTCCGCGGCACGGTCGCCGAGATCGAGGATTCCTACGGCGTGCGCGTGGAGCTGGTGAGCGTCGGTGATGCGCCGCTGGACGACCGCGCGCGAGCGCTGCTGGGCGCAACACGCGAAGCGCTTTCGAACGCCGCACGCCACGCCCCGGACGCACCGATCTCGCTGTTCGCCAAGGTCACCGCGGAGGAGATCGAGGTCTTCGTGCACGACCGCGGTCCCGGCTTTGAGGTGGAGGCGATCCCGGCAGAGCGCCGCGGCGTCCGAGAGTCGATCATTGCTCGCATGGAGCGACACGGCGGCGTCGCGGTGGTGGCGAGCGCGCCCGGCAAGGGCTGCGAGATCACGCTGCGAATGGCGCGGCGTTGAACAGCGAGCGCCCGCGCGTCCTCGTCGTCGACGACCACGCGCTGCTGCGGGCCGGCGTGCGCGCCGAGCTCGAGGGGGCGGTTGACATCGTCGGCGAGGCCGGCACCGTCGCGGAGGCCATCGCACGCATCGCCGCGACCAAGCCGGATGTCGTCCTGCTCGACGTTCACATGCCCGACGGCGGCGGGCTCGCCGTAATGGCGGCGATCGGGGACGATGGGCCGCGAGTTCTCGCCCTCTCCGTGTCCGACGCCCCCGAGGATGTCATCGAGCTGGTACGCGCAGGCGCCGCCGGCTACGTGACGAAGACGATCTCCGCCGCGGAGCTGACCGATGCGATTCGCCGCGTCGCACGTGGACAGGTCGTCCTCAGCCAGCGCCTTGCCGGCTTCGTGCTGGCTGCGTTCAGCAACGCACCGTCGCAACCGGGCGACGCGGAGCTCAGCCAGCTCACCCGTCGCGAGCAGGAGGTGCTCGAGCACATCGCCCGCGGCTACCTCTACAAGGAGATCGCCGCGATGTTGGGGATCTCGGCGCGCACCGTCGAGAGCCACGTGTCGAGCGTCCTGCACAAGCTGCACTTGACAAACCGCCACCAGCTCGCGCACTGGGCCAACCAGCACCGCATGCTCGACTGAGCTACCGCCCCGGCACACGACCGCCGGTGGCCCCCGGCTCGCTCGCGGGGCCGCTGGCGGAGACGATGCCGAGCACGCGCATCGCCTTGAGACCGAGGCTCAGCTTCTCGCGGCCGTCGCTGGAGCCGACGTCGAGGCCGCACAGCTCGCGTACGCGCTCGAGCCGGTAGCGGATCGTGTGGCGGTGCGTGAACAGGCGCTGCGCCGTCGCAGCGACGTTGCCGTCGGCGTCGAGGAAGGCCGCGACCGTCGACACGAGGTCGGTCTCGTACTGCTCGTCGTAGGCGAGCAGCGGCTCGACCGTCTCGGCGAAGAAGCGCTGCAGCTCAGCCGGGTTCTCGCTCATCGTGCTCAGCAGCAGCCGGTAGGCGCCGGTCTCCTCGAAGCCAAGGATGTGGGCGTCGCTGTCACCCTCGGCGACGTTCGCCGCCAGCAGCGCCTCGTCGGCCGCACGCGCAATCACCTGCGGATCCTCGGCGGGACGACTGCGACCGACGACGAACGAGAAGCCGCTGAGGCCAGCCTGCAGATCGCGCAGCACGCTCTCGGCGGCGCGCCGGCCCGCTGCCTCGTCGGCTCCCGGAAGCAGCATCACAACCTCCTTGCCACCGGTGATCTCTCGCTCGGAGAGCATCGCGACCGCCGTGCTGACCACCCCGCGCGCGCCACGCGCCGCGAGCAGCCGCAGCCGCGTGCGCCAGCCCTCCTGGGCTGGGGCCTGCGCCCGAGCGTGCACGACGAGCACGATCGCGCCGCGCTCCAACTCGCGCAGGCCGAGCGCGCGTGCACGCTCGAGCAGCTCCTCCCGGCTGGAGAACTCATGCGCGAGCAGGCTGCGAAAGAACGCCGCGCTCTCCTCCTCGGACTCGCGCTCCGGCGCACGCACGCGCTCGACCTCGGAGGCGATCAGCGTCGTCACCAGGCGCAACAGGCCGGGGCTGACCGGGACTCGCCCGCGCAGGCGCATCTGGCCGACCGGCGTGTCGGCGACGCGCAGCTCGATCGACTCGACATTTGCGGCCGCTGCGAGCAGTGAGCGCTCGTCAGCGGGAGAGCGGGCGGCGACGGCCAGCGCCAGCCCGCCACGGTCAAGCACGACAACGCTCGCTGACAACGCCTTGGCCGCCGCCCGCACGACAGTCGGGAGCCCGGCGCCCGCCTCCACGGCCGCCGTGATCTCGTCGAGCGCGGCGAGATCAAGCTCGGCGGGCCCGCTCTTCGCGCTCACGGATGCAGCTGATCCCAGAGCTTCGGGATGACGTACCCACCAAGCCCGACACCGATCGCGACCATCACGCCGGCGATGTACAGCGACAGAACGGTGGCGACGAGGCGCTCCCACAACCGCGAGTAGGCGGTCCACGCAGGAACCAGGATCAAGCCGACGAACGCAGCGAAGCCGAGCACCGCGCAGGCGCCGATGACGATGAAGATGACGTTGGTTCGCGTCACGGAGAGGTTGGATTGTGCCAAGGCATCGATACCTGCGCATCGATACCTGACTCAGCGAGGTGGTGGGCGGCGTCGCGCGCATGCTCGTAGGAGGGGAACAGGCCGATCACGGTGGGACCCGATCCGGTGACGAACGCGTGGCTGGCCCCGGAATCACGTGCTTGGGCGAGGCGCAGCTCGATCGTGGGGTCGAGCGAGATGGCCGCCGGCTGCAGATCGTTGATCGGCTCGGGATCCGCCGTGTCGAGGAGCGCCGCGAGCTCTTCGAGCTCAGCGGCGCTGCGGGGCAGGCCGAGACGGTCCGCCTCCACATAAACCGCGGCTGTCGACAGCCCACCCACGGACCGCAGCACGAGCAATCCGCACGGATTCGGGTCCGGCAGGACCCGAATCCGCTCGCCGGCGCCGCGCGCCAGAACCCGACCTGGTTGCAGTTGGCTTGGCACATCGGCACCCAGTCGAGCCGCGATCTCGTGCAGCTGCACGAGATCGCCCCCACGCCCGGAGCGCCGCGCCAACAGCCGCAGGGCGGCTGCCGCGTCAGCTGAGCCGCCCCCCACGCCACCCGCCACCGGGACGCGCTTGTCGATCTCCAACAGCTGCGGCGGGCCATCCCAGCCGGTCGCCGCGCGGAATGCCGCGAGCGCCGCCGTGGCGAGGTTCGGGCCCTCGACGCCGGGACAGCGGACCTCGTCCGCGGGGCCGTCGCCGTCACGCAGCGTGAGGCGATCGGCGAGATCGATCGACTGCATCACGCTGAGCAGCTCGTGACGCCCGTCCTCCCGCACCGGCCCGAGATAGAGACAGACGTTGACCTTCGCCGGCGCCAGCTCGCTCAGCTCCCGCACAGCATCTCCCACAGCGAGCCGAGCTCGCCGGGCGCAAGCGCCTCGGCTCGCTGCTCAGCGGGC
The DNA here is from genome assembly GCA_049512455.1 of Solirubrobacteraceae bacterium. Classification (GTDB taxonomy): domain Bacteria; phylum Actinomycetota; class Thermoleophilia; order Solirubrobacterales; family Solirubrobacteraceae; genus Palsa-513. The sequence continues at coordinate 159,692 of JBEKXB010000002.1, forward strand.
TTGCCGAGCTTCGCGAGCGCGGCGCGGACAGCATCGCCGTCCATCCCCATGCTGAGAGCGAGCGACCCGGCGAGCGTCTTCCGCCGGTGGGCGAATGCTCCCCGCACGAACGCCCGCAGCTCAGGCGGCGGCGCCGGCCCCGTGCGCACCAGCTTCACCAGCACCGAGTCGACCCGCGGCACGGGGTAGAAGACGCTGCGCGAGACGGTGCGGAGCACTTTCACGTCGCACGCAAGTTGTGCCAAGACGCTGGGCACGCCATAAGCCGAGCGATTTGCCGGCGAAGCCGCAAATCGCTCGCCCACCTCCCGCTGCACCATCGCGACCCACAGATGCACGCTTGCCAGATCTTCGATCGTGCGCAGGATCGCACCTGCAGCGATCCCGTATGGCAGGTTTGCGATGACCTTCGTTGGAGCCGGCGCGAGGGCGCCGAGATCGATCGTCATCGCGTCGGCGAAGTGGAGCGTCGCTCGAGCGCCGAACGGCGCGAGAGCGTCGCTGAGCGCCGGCTCAAGGTCGCGATCGATCTCCACAACGTGGAGATCGCCCACCCGCTCAGCCAGGTACTCCGACAGCACCCCCAGCCCGCCGCCGATCTCCAGCACGACATCTGCGGCGTCGAGCTGCGCGGCCCGCCCGATCACGCCGAGGATGTTCGAATCGACGAGGAAGTTCTGCCCCAGCGCGCGCCGCGGCCGCACATCGAAACGAGCCAGCCGTCGGAGCGTCGGCTGCCGCGCTTCGCTCACCAGCCGAACGCTTCCTCGGCAGCTCGGTCCGTCTGCGCTTCGAGCTCGTCGTAGGAAACGCCGCGCGCCTGCGCGACAAACCGCGCCGTCTCGGTCACGCAGGCCGGTTCGTTCGGCCTCCCGCGTCGTGACTGCGGCGCCAGATAAGGGGCGTCGGTTTCGACCAAGAGGCGCTCGATCGGAGCTACTGCGGCGGCAGCCGCAATCGCCGAATTCTTCGGGTAGGTCACGTTCCCAGCGAACGACAGCCACCACCCTTCGGCAATGCATTCGTCAAGGCGCTCGGGCATCGAAAAGCAGTGCATGATCACGATCAGGCCTGCGGCCTGATCGTGAAGCAGAGCGAGCGTGTCCGTGGCCGCGTCCCGAGTGTGAATGACGAGCGCCTTGTTCAGCTCTCGCGCGAGCGCGATGTGGAACTCGAAGGCCCGCCGCTGAGCATCGCGCGGCGCCCCGTCGCGAAAGTAGTCCAACCCGGTCTCCCCGACCGCCACGCAGCGCGGATGCGCAGCATCGCGCCGCAGCTGCGCCTCATCGAGCAGCTCAGCCGAGTTCGGATGACACCCGATCGCCGCCCAAACACCCTCATGGGCCTCGGCCGCAAGCAGCGCGGCCGCGCAGCTCGCGGGATCGACACCAACGGTGACGATTCGCTCCACCCCGGCCTCCGCGGCGGCCGCGACCAGCGCACCATCCGGCTGCTCGCACAAGGCGAGGTGTGTGTGCGAATCGGTCACCGTGCCGTCTTCGGGAAGAGCGGCGCGAGCGCGCCGACGGGGCCGCCCCAACCCAACACCGAGTACTCGCGCGCGGTCAGGCTCGGGCGGCCGAGGGCGTCCAGCAGCGTGGCGGTCTTCGCCGGCATGTAGGGGTTCAGCGCGACGGTCACGACGCGCAACCCCTCGGCGAGCGAGGCGAGCACCCTGGTCAGCTCGTCGGTGCGCTCCTCGTCACGCGCCAGCCGCCACGGCGCGTGCTCCTCGACGTAACGGTTCAGCCGGCGCACGTGCTGCCAGATCTCCTCCAACGCCGCCGAGATCTCGGCGCGGTCGAGCAGCGCATCGACGCGCCCCGCGAGACCGGCGAAGTCCCGCACCAGCTCGGCGTCGAGCGCGACCGACGCAACCGTGCCGCCGCTGTAGCGCTCGAGCATGTTGAGCGTGCGGCTCGCGAGGTTGCCGTACTCGTTGGCCAGCTCCGCGTCGTAGCGCGAGCGGAAGCCCTCGAGTGAGACCGGGCCGTCGGCGCCGAACGTCACCTCGCGGAAGAGGTAGTGGCGCAGCGCGTCGGCGCCGAACTCGGCGATGATCGCGAACGGATCGAGGACGTTGCCGCGCGACTTCGACATCTTCTCGAGCGCGCCGTCGAGCGGGCTGAGCAGGAAGCCGTGAACGAACACGTGACGCGGCGGCTCCAGCCCAGCCGCCATCAGCAGCGCCGGCCAGTAGATCGTGTGGAACTTGAGGATGTCCTTGCCGATCAGGTGGAAGTCGGCTGGCCAGAAGCGCTCGAGCGATTCGCCTTCGCGCGCGTAGCCGAGCGCGGTGACGTAGTTGAGCAGCGCGTCAAACCAGACGTAGAAGACGTGGTCCGGCTGCCACGGCACCGGCACGCCCCACGACAGCTTGGCGCGCGTGAGCGAGACATCCTGGAGGCCCTGCGAGAGGAAGCTGTGCGCCTCGTTGTAGGCGTGACGCGGCATGACGAAGTCGGGGCGGTCGGCGAACAGCCGCTCGAGCGGCGCCTGAAACGTGGACAGGCGAAAGAACCAGTTGTCCTCGCTCTCGCGCTCGAGCGGGATCTGGTGAATCGGGCAGCTGTTGTCGGGCCCGATCTCCGAATCGCCTTTGAAGTCGGCGCAACGCGGGCAGTACCAGCCCTCGTAGATGCCGCGGTAGGTGTGCCCCGCGTCGTGGACGCGCTGGAGGATCTCCTGGACGCGCGTCATGTGGCCGGCATCGGTCGTGCGGATGAAGAAGTCGTTGGACAGCTCGAGCAGGCGGGTCAGCTCGCGGAAGCGCTCGGCGTTGAGATCGACGAGCTGCTGCGGCGTGACGGCGTCGCGCTCGGCCGCGAGCACCACCGGCTCTCCGTGCTCGTCGACCCCGGTCAGGAAGAAGGCCTCCTTCCCGGCGATCCGCGCATGGCGGGTGAGGATGTCGGCCGCGATCGACGTGTAGGCGTGGCCGAGGTGCGGCGCCGCGTTGACGTAGTAGATCGGGGTGGTGACGTAGAAGGTGGGCATTGGCGGGGCGGGAGTGGGCCTCGGCGGGGCGGCGCGGGCCGCTCAGTGCTCGCGGAGCGCGGCGTACAGCCGGTTCGCCGGAACGCCCGTCAGAGCGGCCAGCACCTTCGCCGCGGTGCGCGGCTTCGCACCGGCATCGACGAGCGCGCGCAGCGCCGCGATCGCGCGATCGGCCGCGTCGGGCGCGAGACCGGGCGGCGCGGCGGCGACGACGAGCACGACCTCGCCGCGCGGCGGGTTGGCGCCGTAGTGCGCGGCGATCTGGAGCGCACTGCCGCGGCGGACCTCCTCGTGGATCTTCGTCAGCTCGCGGCAGACCGCGACCGGCCGGGCCGGGTCGGAGGCGGCGAGCAGCGTGAGCGTTGCCGTCAGGCGGTTCGGCGACTCGAACGCGACGAGCGTCTCGGTGGTGGTGATCAGCAGCTGCTCGAGCTCGGCCTTCTTGCGTGGCAGGAAGCCGACGAAGCGCCAGCTCGCGGCCGGCAGACCGGAGGCGACGAGCGCGGCGATCGCCGAGCTCGGTCCGGGCAGCACCTCGACCGACAGGCCGGCGGCGACGCAGGCCTGCACGAGGATGAAGCCGGGGTCGGAGACGAGCGGCATGCCGGCGTCGGAGACCAGCGCGACGACCGCGCCGGCACGCATCCGCGGCACCAGCTCGGCGGCGCGCTCGCGCTCGTTGTGCTCGTGGTAGCTGACGAGCGTCCCGGTGACGCCGTAGCGGTGCAGCAGCGAGCGCGTGCGGCGGGTGTCCTCGCAGGCGACGATGTCAGCTTCACGCAGCGCCGCCAGCACGCGCAGCGTGACGTCCTCGAGGTTGCCGATCGGCGTCGGGCAGACGACGAGACGACCGCTCATGCGCGCACCCGCTGCCCCAGGCGCTCGCGTGCGAACAGCGCCGCGCCGAGCAGCCCGGCCTCCGCGCCGTAATGGGCGGCACGTACCTGTACGAACTGCGTCGGCAGTGCGAGAGCCCGCTCGCGCATCACGCGGCGCGCCGGCTCGAGGATCAGCTCGCCGGCGGCGATCACGCCGCCGCCGATCACCACGACATCGGGGTTGAAGACGTTGACGATGCCGGCAAGGGCGATGCCGAGCCACTCGCCGATGGTCGTGAGCACCGCCAGCGCGTCGCGATCACCGTCGTAGGCGAGCTCGCTGACCAGCGGGCCGCTGATCTGGAGCCCCGCCGCGAGCGCCATGCCGAGTTTGCTGTGCGGCTTCTGCTGCGCCACCCGTTGCGCTTCACGAACAAGCGCCGTCCCCGAGGCGAGCGACTCCAGGCAGCCGTGGCTCGGGCAGCCCGGGCCACAGTCGGGGCCATCCGCTGAGATGACGATGTGGCCGAGCTCGCCGGCCGTGCCCTGGGAGCCGCGGTAGATCTCGCCGCCGATCAGGATCGCCCCGCCGATGCCGGTGCCAAGCGTCAGCATCACGGCGTTGCGCTCGCCGCGAGCGGCGCCGCCGCGATGCTCGGCCAGCAGCGCGAGGTTGGCGTCGTTGTCCATGAACGCGGCCAGGCCGAGGCGCTCGGCCATCACGTCAGCGAAGGCGACATCCTTGATCGGCAAGTGAACGGAGGATGCCGCCAGGCCGCGGTCGTGATCGATCAGGCAGGGAATGCCGAAGCCGACCGCTTCGACCTCGGCGTCGGCCGCGTCGCGCACCTCACCGACGAGCTCGGTGAGCATGTCAAGCAGCGCGCCCAACTCGCCCGTCGGGACCTCACGACGCGCCCGGCAGCGGACCCCGAGCTTGCTGTCGACCGCGGCGGCGACCGCCTTGGTGCCGCCGAGATCGACCCCGATAACGCATTCAGCCGGCACCTCCGCCACTATAGACGGCGCTCTCATGGTCGATACCCCCGATCCCGGGCGCGGGAAGTACAAGCGCTACCGCGCGAAGCGCAGACTTCGCGCCGCGAAAGCGGCGGACGCCGCCGCCGGGCTTGCCGAGCTGCGCGCGCTGCGAATCGGAGGAGAGACGCCCAGGGCGCGTCCGCGGTCAAGGTGGCGGCGCGCTGGGAAGTGGGTAGTCGTGTTGCTGGGTGCTTGGTTGGGCGTTTCTCTGGCGGCTTTCGTGATCAGCTCGCTTACTGCTACCGGCGTGCCTGCCAATGCTGTTGCGGCGCTCTCTGGCGGGGGCGTGCCGCCGTTTTCGGCGACGACGATCCTCGTGCTGGGCTCCGACGGGCGCCCGCCGGGGTCGAAGGAGGCGGGCGCCTCGTCCGACAGCGAGAGCGGGGCGAGCCGCTCGGACACGATGATGCTGATCCGCACGGGCGGCGGGCGCACCGCGCGCCTCTCGATTCCCCGCGACACGCTCGTCGACCTGCCCGGCTACGGCTGGCAGAAGATCAACGCCGCCTACTTCTACGGCGGCGCGGCGCTGGCGATCAAGGAGGTCGACAGCTTCCTCGGCGTCAAGATCAACCACGTGATCGTGATCAACTTCACGAACTTCCCGGCGCTCGTGAACTCGATGGGCGGGGTGAACTGGACCGGTGGCTGCGTCGACTCGCAGATCAGCGGCGGCGTCGACAACGGGGGCTACACGCTGATCCTGCCCAAGGGAACCCACCATCTCGACGGCTACCAGGCGCTGGTGCTGGCCCGCACCCGCGAGAACCTCTGCGACCCCAGCTGGACGGACATCACTCGCGAGGAGAACCAGCAGGCGCTGTTCTCGGCGATGAAGGCGCAGGTGCTCTCGCCGGAGGGGTTCATCCGCCTGCCGTGGATCGCCTGGAACGCGCCGCAGGCGCTGGAGACCGACATGAACGCGCCGACGCTCGCCGGCGTCGCGGCGTCGCTCGCGATGTTCGGCTCGGGCACGACCGCGGTGCTGCCGACCTACGGCGAGACGTTCGGCTCGGTCGGTGACGTCCAGGTGGTCACCTCGCAGGCGGCCAAGCAGGCCGCGGTCCAGCAGTTCCTCAACGGGTGAGTGAGTGAGCTCGCGCCTTCGGCGCGACTCACTCACTCTGCTTGGCGGGCGCCTTGTCGGGCTTGGGCTTGTGGTCCGTCGAGGCGGGCTTGTCGGCTGCCGAGCTGGAGCTGGCTGCGTCACCGCTCGTCGCGGTCTTGGCGTCGCTTGCCTTGGCGTCGGCGTTGGCCTTCTGCTCGCGCTGGCGGTTGCGGGTGCCGTAGTCGGTGTTGTAGAAGCCGCTGCCCTTGAAGTGGACGGCCGGTGAGTGCATGACGCGCTGCACCGGGGCGCCGCAGACCTCGCAGGTTTCGAGCAGCTCATCGCTCATGCTCTGCACCGTTTCGAAGGAGTGGCCCTTGGTGCAGCGGTATTCGTACGTAGGCATAGCCAGGGCATGATAGGAGGCGCCGCGGCTTCACCTTGCCAGCCGCTGCCCCGCGCGGGGCGAATGCGGGCTACGATGCGCCGTCGTGGAGGACAAGGTCACGATGGAGAAGCTCGTCTCGCTGTGCAAGCGGCGCGGCTTCATCTTTCCGAGCTCGGAGATCTACGGCGGCATCGGCTCGACCTACGACTACGGGCATTACGGCGTCCTGCTGAAGAGCGCCGTCAAGGCGGCGTGGTGGCACGCGATGCTCCAGGAGCGGGACGACATCGTCGCGATCGACTCGGCGATCCTCCAGCATCCGCGGACCTGGGAGGCCTCCGGACACCTCGCGAACTTCACCGATCCGCTGGTCGACTGCCGGGCCTGCAAGCAGCGCTTCCGTGCCGACCACCTCGACCAGCTCGCCTGCCCGCGCAAGCCGTCCAAGCATCCCGGCGAGGGGGCCGAGTGCGACCTCACCGCGGCTCGCGAGTTCAACCTGATGTTCGAGACGACGATCGGCCCGGTCAAGGAGAGCGGCGCGGCGATCTTCCTGCGGCCCGAGACCGCGCAGGGGATCTTCGTCAACTTCAAGAACGTCCTGCAGTTCGCCCGCAAGAAGCCGCCGTTCGGGATCGCCCAGGTCGGCAAGTCGTTCCGCAACGAGATCACGCCCGGCAACTTCGTCTTCCGCACGCGCGAGTTCGAGCAGATGGAGATGGAGTTCTTCGTGCCGCCGGCCAGTGCGGCCGAGTGGTTCGCCTACTGGACAGCAGCGCGGCGCGAGTGGTACCTCGAGCTCGGCATCCGTCCCGATCATCTGCGTCTGCGCCCGCACGAGCCCGAAGAGCTGTCGCACTACTCATCGCAGACCAGCGACGTCGAGTACCTGTTCCCGATCGGCTGGTCGGAGCTCGAGGGCGTCGCCAACCGCGGCGACTTCGATCTGCGCCAGCACAGCGAGTTCTCCGGTGAGACGCTCGAGTACTTCGATCCCCGCAGCGGGGAGCGTTACGTGCCGCACGTGATCGAGCCGGCCGCCGGCGCCGACCGCGCGACGCTGGCGTTCCTCGCCGACGCCTACGACGAGGAGGAGGTCGAGGGCGAGACGCGGACCGTGCTGCGCCTGCACCCGCGGCTGGCGCCAGTCAAGGTCGCGGTGTTGCCGCTGCTGCGCAAGGACGGCCATCCCGAGCTCGCGGGCGAGATCTACCGGGCGCTGCGCGGCACGCTTACGTGCGAGTACGACGAGGGCGGCTCGATCGGTCGCCGCTACCGCCGTCAGGACGAGATCGGCACCCCGTGGTGCGTCACGGTCGACCACGAATCGCTCGGGGAGCGGACCGTGACGCTGCGCGAGCGCGACTCGCTCGCGCAGCAGCGGGTGGGGATCGATGTCCTCGCCGCGGAGATCGAGCGCCGTCTGAGCGCGACCTGGACCACGCCGAAGCTCGCCGTCTAGCTGCGCGGCGGCTCAGCTCGCGTCGGCTGAGCCCTGCTCGCCGGCGGAGCCCTGCTCGTCGGCTGAGCCCTGCTCGTCTTCGTCGCGCAGCCACCAGTCGCGTGTCGCCGCTGCCTCCGGCTGCTCGCCCGGGAGCTCCGGGGCGTCCTGGGGCGAGGGCTCCGCGGCCTGCTGCCAAGCAGCCGGCGATGGAGCGATGGCGGGCATCGGCGGGCTGGCCGGCGCCTCATCGTCGCTGAGCGAGGAACCCTGCGGCTCCTCGTCAGGCTCGATCCGCCACACGGGCACGTCCGCGACGTCACCCTCCGCGGCGGTCTGGGGAGCGTCCTGCTCCGGCGCTTCCGCCTCCTGGCCGTCCGCCTCCTCCGCGCTCGCGCGGACCCACGGCGAGGAAGGATCGTGGCCCACGGCTGGGTCCTCGCCACCCGGGGGAGCGGGTTCGGTCAGCGAGCTGTAGTCGAACTCCTCCTCGGCGCCGAACAGCAGGTCGAGCAGCTGGTTACGGAGGTCGTCGTTGACGAGCAGCGCAACAGCCCCGCCGATCAGGGCAACTTTGAGAAGACGCCCGCCGTGCTTGTGAGCGTGCCGCTCTTCGGGCTGGTCGGTGTCTTGATCGGCACCGCGTCGATGACTTGGCATCTGCAGCGCACTATAGCTCGCAGCCGCCAATGGCCAGAGCCGCGCGTGAGCACAGCGCCGCGCGGCCATGCTCTCGCAGTCTCCGCCCCGAGCGGGCGAAACCGACTGCGTCCGGCGGATGGAGGAGCGGCCCTCAGTCGCCCTGGATGGCTGGCTCTCCGATCGTGCCCGTTCGCCCCGGCGCGTGACCGAGGAAGCTGCGGGCTTCGGTCGCAGAGTCAGCCATCTAGGTGATCGCCTTGTTCACTGCCGCGATGAGGCGAGCCTCCTCGAACGGCTTCACGACGAAGTACTTCGCACCGGCCTTCATCGCCTCGAGCACCTTGCTCTCCTGGCCGAGCGCCGAGCACATGACGACGCGTGCGCCCGGGTCGAGCGCGATGATGTCGCGCAGCGCGGCGAGGCCGTCCTTCTCGGGCATCGTGATGTCGAGCGTTGTCACGTCAGGTCGGAGCTCCTTGAAGCGGTCGACCGCTTCAACGCCGTTGCAGGCCTCGCCGATGACCTCGTGGCCACCAGCGATGATCGCGTCGGAGACGACCTTACGCATGAACAGCGCGTCGTCAACCACAAGGACTTTTGCCATCAGCTGCTCCCTTCCGTTGTGTCCGCGTCGGTAGTTGGGACTCTGATCTCGTCGATGGCCACAGCCCACTCCCCCCCATCAAGCAACAGACGCCCAGATGCATAGGGCGCTCCGTTGACGAACAGCTCAATTGGGTCATCGACATCTCGGTTCAGCACGACCACGGCTCCGTCGCGGAGCCCGAGAACTTCATCGGCAGTTAGCAGTGTGGAGCCAAGCTCGGCATCTAGACGCAACATTGTCTCGTGCAGCCACGCCGTGTCGAGCGTCGCGTCCGAGAGATACTCGTCTTCGGACCCGAACAGATCGACCTGCTCCTCGAGCGCCGCCGTCATGCGCAGAACGAAGACGTGCGGGACGAGCTGGACGAACATGCACGTCTCGCCGCCAAGCGTGAACGAGACGCGCGTGATGTGCGGCGCCGTGAGCTCGCCGGCATCCGGCGCGGCGTTGACGAGCAGCGTCTCTCCAGGGCTGACCTCGACCTCGCGGCCGAGCACGGCGGCGGTTGCTGCGGCGGCGGAGGCAAGCATCTGGCTGGCCGCCTCCCCGAACGCGGATTTCGCGATCTCGCTGAGCTCGGTGTCCATGGGATCGTTGCCGGCGCCCATCGCCGCGGCAAGCTGGTTCGCGCCCGCGATCGTCGTCGCGAAGACGTTGCCGCCGCTCACTCCGCCGACGTACTCAACCTTCGAGATCACCGCAGGCATCGGCAGGATCTCCAGCGGGTTGGTGTCGCGTGGCAGGACGGCGGGCTTGCCGGCCTCAACGTCGACGCCGAGCCCGGTGAGCACGCCGACCACCGCACCGGCGGTTGCGTCAGCGAGCTTGAGCAGTGGATCGTCGGTGCTCATGGCCGCTTCCAGGCGCCGATCTGGATCGCCCGCTTGGCGCCGTCGCGGCCTGGAGCGCCGCGGTGCAACGGCACGTCGTCGGCGTACAGCGTGACCTCGGCCGCCGGTCCGAGGTGCACCGTGTCACCGACATCGAGCGCGAGCAGCTCGTCCGCGCTCAGCTCGAGCGACGCGACGCGTGCGCGCAGCTCGATCGCGACGTTTCCGAGCGCGCGGCGCATCGCCCGCTCCGCGGTGGGATCCTCGGCGAGCGCGCTCGCCTCGCGTGCGAGGAAGGTTGCCGAGGCCTCCTTCACCGCCGCATGCGGGAGCATCAAGGTCATCAGGAACGTGTGCTTGGCAAGCCACAGCTCGATCGTGACGACGACGGTCGGCTCGGCGAGCTGGGCGACCTGGATTCCGCGCGCGTCCTGCTCGATCCCCTCGAACGCGAGCGCTACGTCGAACCACTCGTTCCAGATCCGCGACAGCTGCTCGATCAGTCCGCGCATGATGCCCTCGGTGAGCACCACGTCGATCTCGCTGAGCTTGCGATCGCCGGCGACCACGACATCGGTGCCGCCGCACATGCGGTCGATCAACGTCAGCACGAACAGACGCTCGAGCGCGAGGACGATTTGCGATCCCTGCCCGAGGCGCACGACTGAGTAGATCACGTCGGTGCCGGTCTCTCGCACGGCGTTGGACCAGGTGAGCTGGCGGACGTCGAGCACCTCGAAGTCGACTGGCGTGCGGGCCTCGCCCGTCACCTGGGTGGAGGCGCTGCGGCAGAAGACCTCGTGGGCGCGCCGCAGCCGGCGCTCCTGCTCCTTGGAGAACGTGCTCGGCCGTGAGAAGTCGACGACCGTGACATGGCGGCGGCGGCGGCGCACGGGCTCCGCGGTCGGCGAGGCCTCCGTCTGGGTCGCGGCGCTCTCGCTGGCAGCGCCAGCGGCGAACAGCTCCTCGATCCGGCTCTGATCGAGCTGCTCGCTCATCGCAGCACCAGCCCTGCGGCTGCACTCTCGGCTCGATACAGCTCGGTCGTCTCGGACGCGGTGCGCACTGTCACCGCAGCCTCCGCCGCCAGCACGCGGACGCTGCGGCCGATCGAGCCACCGGTTGCGGCTGCGCGAATCGGGATGCCAGCCATGCCGAGTGCCTCGCGTGCGGCGGCCTCGTTGCACGGTCCGACGTTCAGCGCGGCGGACCGGGCGAACGCGAACATCCGCGCGCCTCCGATCAGCACCGCCTCAAGGCTCGCTGCGGCGCTACCGAACCTCGCCAGCGCCGCGAGCAGCGCCGGCACAGCCGTGTCGGCGAACCTCGCGGGGGCATGTGTGTGACCGTTCGGTGCAGCCGGCAGCATGATGTGCGCCAGCCCGACGTTGCCCTGGCTCGGATCGAGCATCGCCAGCCCGATGCACGAGCCCAGGCCGAGCGTCGTCAGCACCTGGTTCGGTTCGCTGCTGACAGCGAGCTCACCCATCCGCACGATGACCTCCGGCTGGCTCACGTGGGGAGCCCGATCCTCGCAAGGATGTCGCCGACACAGCCTTTTGTCGGCACGAACAGGAAGCTCGGCGTGCACTCCTGGTCGGCGACCGATAGTGAGGACTCCAGCAGCAGCACCTGCTCGTCATCGCCATTGGCAACCAGCAAGCTTGCGAGCACCGCACCGAGCATGTCCTTCACCACCTCGGGAGGGGACGTCTCGAGCTTCAGCCCGGTGAGCGTCGCCAGGGCACCGAGATAGGACGAACCGAGGATGTTGCCGATCTCGGCGAGCGCCGACCGACCGACATCGGTGTCCGCCTCGACCCCGACGAGACGGCACGCCGTGGCCTCGCTCTTGGGACGCAGCACCAGCAGCACCAGAGCCTCGACATCGCCCGACACCGGCAGGATGACCATCGTCACGATCAGCTCACCCGGTCCTGCCTCCTCGATCGCGTCAGCGAGCCCAAGTGCATGCGCAACAGGCGTGCTCACCTCGACTGGCATGCCGATCAGGCGCGACAGCGCCGTCGCGGCAGTGCTTGAGCCGATGTTCGCCACTTCGCGTAGCGCGTCGAGCTCAACTTCGGTGTAGATGGAGGCCATCAGGCTCCTTTCCATCGGTGGACAACGGCGTCCTCAGGCAGCGGACAGCGCACTTGCAGCCACCTCCCTGGGGACTTCATCGATCAGCCGGTCACAGTCGACGATCAGCGCGATAGCGCCTTCGGCAAGCACTGCTCCGGCCGAGATCGGCCGGCTCATCTCGAGCTCCGGCGGAAGCGGGCGCGTGACCAGCTCGCGCTGACCGATCAGCTCACCGACGGCGAGAGCGACAAGCTCGTCGCCGGCGCGCACGATCACCGCGTGCTCGACCGCACCGTTCTCCTCGCCGGCCAGCACCCACGGGCCGTCGCACAGTGCGACGACGCCGTCGGGCAGCACCAGAAGATCCTGGCCGGCTGCCTTGCGCACCGAGGCTTCGCCCAGCGACAGCGTCCACTCGACGCGGTCAAGCGGGATCGCAAAGGGAAGGCCACTCACCTCGACGATCAGCGCAGAGGTGATCGCAAGCGTCAACGGCAGACGGATCTCGGCGACCATTCCGGCGCCGGGCTCGGATTGCAGCAGGACATCGCCGCCGAGCGCGCGCACGGCGTCGCGAGCGGCGTCCATGCCGACACCGCGACCAGAGATGTCGGTCATGCGGTCCGCCGTCGAGAACCCCGCGGTGAACAGCAGATCGATCGCCTGCGCGCTGCTCAGCTCATCCCCCGTCGAGACCAGCCCGCGCCGCCGCGCGCGTGCCGCGACTGCCGCCACGTCGATCCCGCGCCCGTCGTCACGCACGGTTATCACGACCCTGCCACCGCCGTGGCGTGCCGAGACCTCGAGCAGACCAGTCGCGGGCTTGCCGGCGGCAACGCGCTCCTGCGGCGTCTCGAGACCATGATCGAGGGCGTTGCGCACGAGGTGCACGAGCGGATCCCCCAGCGCATCGACGACCGTGCGGTCGAGCTCGGTGTCCGCGCCGCTGATACGCAGCTCGACATCCTTCCCGAGCTTTGCTGCCAGGTCCCGCACGAGCCGGGGCAGTCGCGAGAAGACCGCCTCTACCTCGATCATCCGGACCTTCATCACCATCGCGCGCAGCGCCTGGGAGGTGCGCTCGAGCTCCTGCATCGCCTGCGCGATCCCCGGCACCTCGGAGTGCGCCACCAGCGACGCGAGCTGCGTGCGATGCACGACAAGCTCGCCCATGTAGTACATCAGCTGATCGAGACGCTCGGCGTCAACCCGGACGGTCCGCGCTGCCGGCCGCGACGCCGCCGCATCCGTCTCGGCCACCTCCGGCTTCGCGGCTTCGCCCGCCACCGGGTCGCCGGCCACCCCCTCGGGCTCCGCCGCGACCGGTCCCACGGCCTCCGGCTCCGCCGCGGCCGGCTCGGCCGCGGCCACGTGAGCCGAGTCAGCCGCCGGGATCTGCACCGTGTGCGGATCGCCCGTCAGCGGAAGCTGCTCGGCGTTGGCGTCCTCACCGTCGCCGCCGTCATCTGGGTAGCGGGTGATCGTGACGCGGATGACGCCATCGGTATCGGCGGCGACAGCTTCGATGTCGGCCTGCGCGAAGTCGGCCCCGCAGACGACCTCGACGACCCGCCCGTCCCATCCGTCAAGGTCCTCGTCGGCCGGATCTGACCCGAGCACCGTACCCCGCTCGCGCAGCGCGGTGAGCAGCACATAGGCGATCACCGACGGCATCAGGACGTCCTGCGCAAACTCGACGCGCGCTCGCAGCGCTCCCGGGTAGCCGACTGTCGCGATCGCCTTGCCGGACACCTCCTGGCGGGCTGAGCGGCCCACGAGTGCGCGCAGCCGCTCGATCAACGGCTCAGGATCGATGCGCTCCTCGCCACTGAGCTCGATCGAGTCGACGGCCGCCGACAACGCATCGAGGCAAGCGAACACCGCGTCGATGAGATCGCGCTCCACGCCACCACGACGGCGCCGCACGAGCTCGAAGACCTCCTCCATCTCGTGCGAGAGGCGGGCCATCCCCGAGAAGCCCATCGTGCCGGTCATCCCCTTGACGGAGTGCGCGACGCGGAATATCGCGTCCACGCCGTCAGCGTCCTGCGGGTTCTTCTCGAGCGCAACGATGGCCACGTTGAGCTCCTGCAGGTGCTCGCGGGACTCGGCGAGGAACATCGGCAGATACTCGGCGGAATCCATCAGGCCTTTCGGTAGGTGAAGGAATGGGCGAGGGTCAGGCCGTACGCCTCGGGCTCGTGGATTCGCTCGGTGCAGCCAACCATCAGGTAGCCGCCGGGTCGCAGGGCCTCGACGAGCCCCTCGTACAGTGCGCCGCGACCGTGCGGCGTGAGGTAGATGACCGTGTTGCGGCAGACGATGAGGTCGTAAGGCGCCCCTCGCGGCCGGGCAGCCAGCAGGTCGGCAACCTCGAAGCGGGCAACCGCGCGCAGTTCGGCGCCGGCCCGCCAGCCGTTGGCGGTGCGCTCGAACCATCGCTCGAGCCCCTCCCGCGGCGCGTTGCGTGCGTCGCTGTCGCTGAACTCGGCTCGGCGAGCGCGCTCGATCATCCGCGCGTCGATGTCGCTACCGAGGATCTCGAGCTTGATCGACGGCAGCGCGTCGAGGCACACCGCCGCCAGCGTGAAGACCTCGGCACCATAGGAGCAACCCGCGCTCCACGCGCGCAGCTGCCCGTCGCGGACGAGCTGCGGGACGATCTCCTCGCCGAGCAGCGCCCACTGGTCGGGGTTGCGCCACAGCTGCGACACGTTGATCGTCATGCGGTCGAGGAAGCGGTCGAGCTCGTCCTCGTCTGTGCAAAGCGTCGCCAGGTAGCTCGACAGCTGCGGCATTCCGCGCTTCTCGGCGAGCGATCGGATGCGCCGCTCCATCTGGTTGCGCCGGTACTGCGTGAGATCGACGCAACAGAGACGTCGCACGCCGGCGCAGAACAGCGCGTAATCGTCGCGATCCAGGCCAGCCTGCACCGGGCTCGCGCTCATGGCCCGGCCTCCGCGAGGATCGCCTCGGGCAGCCCATCGAGGTCGAGCTCCGCATCGGCGAGCCCGGCCTCAACGATCACGCGCGGCATGCCATAGACGACGCAGCTCGACTCGGCCTCGACGAGGATGCGCCCGCCGGCCTTGTGAACCTCCACCGCTCCGTCGAGGCCATCCTTCCCCATGCCGGTGAGCACGACGAGCAGCAGCCGCTCGCCCCACACCGCCGCGGCGTCGCGGATCGTGATGTCAGCGCGCGGGCGCAGCCCGCCGATTGCCGGCTCGTCGCTCAGGGTGACGTGCCCGCGACTGAGCACACGCAGGTGACGGCCGCCGGGAGCGAGCAGCGCACGCGAGGAGCTGATCCGGTCGTGGCCGCCCGCCTCAGCGACCGTCAGCGTACTCGCGCGATCCAGGCGCGCCGCAAGCGGAGCGGTGAAGCCGGGGGGCATGTGCTGGATGATCAGCGTGCCATCGCCGAGCGTGGCTGGAAGCCTCGGCAGCAGCGCGGCAAGAGCACGCGGCCCGCCGGTCGAGCAGGCGATGACGACGACGCGGTGCTCGCCGGTCGGAGCGGCCGCCACGTAACGTGCACCGGCGGCGCTCGCCGGCGCTCTGCGGCGCTGGCTTTCAGCTGCGGCCAGTGCAACCCGCTCACCGAGCATCGCGATGAAGGAATCGACCTCTTCGCGCGACGCCGGCTTCGGCACGACGTCGAAGGCTCCTTCGGCAAGCGCGTCTACCGCGCACACGCCGGCCGCCTTCGAGAACGCCGACACGACGATCACCGGAATGTCCTGTCCACGCGCACGCAGCTCGCGCAGCACGCTGACGCCGTCTCGCCCCGGCATCGCGAGGTCGAGCGAGAGGACGTCGGGCGCGAGACGCTCGCAACAGTCGAGCGCCTCGTTGCCGTCACTGGCGAAGGCAACGACGTCGATGCCGGCGCGGTCGAGCGCCGAGCCGAGCACGCTCCGCATCAACGCAGAATCGTCAGCGATCACGACCCGAGTGGCGGCGGTCGCAGTCATCTGCTCAGACGGCGTACTCGATTTCAGAGCTGCCGAACACGGCGTCGCTCGCGAGCAGCACGAGCAGGCGCTCGCCAACCTTCACAATCGACTGCTCCGCAGCGTTTGCCGACACCCGCAACCGCTCGATGTCGTCCTCGCTGACCGTCAGTACCTCGGTGACGTCATCGACGATCAAGCCGACGGTTCTCGAGCCCGCCTCGACAACGATGATCTTCGCCGGCGCACGCTCGGCGCGCGTCACCCCGAGTCGCGTCGCGAGATCGCAAACGGGGATGATCCGCCCGCGAAGCGAGATCACGCCGCGGATCCATGGCGAGTCCGATGCCACGGCGCGAGGCTCGACGTAGCGGATTATCTCCTGCACGTCGCTGATCGTCAGCGCGTACTCCTCGCTACCAAGGCCGAACACGACGATCTGGCGCTGACTGTCGTGAGTGTTCAGCTCATTTCCATTCATCTCGAGTCCTCAGACGATGTTGTGAGGTGCATTGCACGTGCTGCGCTGTTGGTTTGCGGCGTCGCGCGCCGCGCTGGACAGTCCTGAGGGCTTCATCGGCAGCACGCAGCACAGCTGTAGACGGCGCAGGCCGGCACACGGGAGCGCTGCGGGGCCGCGAACGGCTCGACGACACATCCCTCGCCAGGGCTCAAGTGAAACGGACGTTTGGTCGATGTCACCACCAGCTTCCTTGTAACGGCGACGGAGGTCCGAATCGTGAGGGCAGGGGCAGGAGTGAAAGGGCACGCCGCGGCCGGCACCGCGTCCGCGGCCAGGCGAGCACCGCGACAGCGGCCGGCGCGCCACTCGAGCGGACTTCGCGCCGCCGCCGAGCGCGCCAGAGCGGTGTCGGTTCGCACGCGCCTGCTCGCGCTGGTGGGCGTGCTGATGGCGCTGTGGATCGTCAGCACCGTCCTTGCCGCAGGTAGCTTGAACAGCGCACGCTCGCGCGTGGGGCAGACGGCGTCGGCAGCGGCCGCGCTCCAGGTCGCGCACAGCGGGTACGAAGGCTGGCTGGGTGAGGTGTCCGGCTCGCAGCGCTACGCCGCCCTCGTTGCACTCGGCAATCCGACCGCAGCCGCGAATGCTTTCAGTAGTGCGCAAGCCGGACACGCCACAGCGGTCGGCGCGCTGACCCGGCTCGAGCGGCTCGCACCCTCATCGCGACTTGCGCTCGTCGGTCGTGTCCTTGCCGCGCTCTCCGGCTACGACCACTACATGTTCGCGATGCACACGGATGCGCTGGCGGGCAGCAGCACCGCTGCGCTCCACGCAATCACCGTGAGCGCCACCAGCGCGTCGGCTTCGACGCAGAGTGCGTTCGGCAGCCTGACGCGCAGCCTGTCAGCGCTCGCCACCGCGCCGGCGAGCCAAGACAGCCTGTTCGTCACGATCTTGCCCCAGCTCCTGCTCGTGCTGATCGGCCTCGCCGCGGCGTTCCTTGGGGCAAACCTGGTGCTGCGCTCGATCATCAGGCCGCTCGCACAACTGGTGGCGAGCGCCGAGCGCGTCATCCTCGGAGAGGTGTCGGCGCTCGAGCGCGGTCTCGACGCGCTCGCTGCCGGCGACCTCACCCAGGCCTGGTCGGCCGACGCCGAGGCGATCCAGATCGACGGCCGCGACGAGATCACCGCCGTCACACGCGCCGTCGAGCGCGTGCGCGCGAGCATTGCGCATTCGCTTGGCGCCTACAACCACATGCGGGTGCAGCTCCGCGGCGTAATCGGCGAGGTCACCAAGTCAGCGCTCGTCGTCAGCTCGAGCTCGCAGCAGATCGCGTCCAACACGGCTGGGACCGGGACGGCGATCGGCGAGATCTCGCACGCCATCACCGATGTTGCGAAGGGTGCCGAGCGCCAGTCCACGATGATCGAGGCGGCGTGCAGCTCGGTCGCGACGGTCGCCGCCGCGGCCGCCGACAGCGCCCGCAACGCTGAGGAGACCGCGGAGGTGGCAGTACGCGCGCTCGAGGCGGCGCAGCGAGGCACCGAAGCGGCGGCTGCAGCGACCGTCGCCATGCGCTCGGTGCACTCGAGCACGACGCGCGTGAGCGACGCCATGGCTCAGCTCGCTGCGCGCTCCGAGGAGATCGGCGTGATCGTCGAGACGATCACCGGGATCGCCAATCAAACGAACCTGCTGGCGCTCAACGCCGCGATCGAGGCCGCACGAGCCGGTGAGCAGGGGCGCGGCTTCGCCGTCGTCTCCGATGAGGTGCGCAAGCTCGCCGAGGAGTCACAACGCTCCGCCTCGGAGATCGCGATGCGGATCGAGCAGATCCAGACCGCGACGAGCGAGGTCGTCGAGATTGCACGCCAAGGCGCCGCGAGCACCGATGAGGGTGTGGCCGTCGTCGAGGAGACGCGCGCAGTGT
This sequence comes from Solirubrobacteraceae bacterium, assembly GCA_049512455.1. Taxonomy (GTDB): domain Bacteria; phylum Actinomycetota; class Thermoleophilia; order Solirubrobacterales; family Solirubrobacteraceae; genus Palsa-513. The sequence goes on from JBEKXB010000002.1 coordinate 177,940, forward strand.
TCTCGCACATCGACGAGATGGTCCAGGACATGTCGGCCCGCGTCGCGAGGATCGTCTTCGCCGCGCAGCAGGCGGCTCACGAGAGCGAGCAGATGCAGGGGCAGATCGCCGAGGTCGCGGCCGTCGCCCAGCAGTCCTCGGCATCAAGCGAGGAGGTATCGGCGTCGATCGAGCAAACGAGCGAGTCGGCGCGTCAGATCGCCGCTTCGGCACACGGCCTCGCCGACACCTCACACGCGCTCGAGGAGCTGATCGGCCGCTTCGAGGTCGCGGGTGAGCTCCGTCTCAGCGCCGAAGCGAAGCCGGCCAACGGTTCCAACGGCCACTCCTCGACCGAGGACGACGAACGAGCGTCACGGCGCGCGCGGCGCGCCAGCTCAAGCGTGTAGCGCAGCCTGCTCCTGCGCCGTCGGGAACGCCCACACGGCGCGGGAGCGCCGCTCGGTGCGGAACACGAGCCGCAACTGCTGGGGTGGACACAAGCCTTCGGGAGAGTTGGGGCGGAACGTCGCGCATGGCTCTGGCTCGGGCAGCGCGCAGAGCAGATTGCATCCGAAGAAGCAATCCTCGCAGCTCGGTTTCCGGGCAGCACTACGTGCCACAGCGCTACGTCCTTTCCTTCTCGACGACGACCGCGCGGATCAAATCAGGCGCCCGCCGAGCGCACAAGGCGCCTTCCCGCAAATGGCGAAGAAAACGATTTTTCGCCCGCAAAAGGCCTGCAAATGAGCCCCTTCTTTTGTAGCACGCCGTAAGCGTACGAGATATGGCTAATAATCGCGAGCGACGGTATCGGCGCGCTTGTGAGGAGCGGCGCAGGCTGGAGCATGAAGCGGCTGCGAGCTCTCAGCACGGTTCGGGGCGGCGCCACGCTCGCCGGGATGGCGGACCGGGCGCAGCCGACCGCGATAGGGTGCGGCCGTGACTCGCCTAGCTGCACGCGTGCTGCTGGTCGCGCTCGCGGTGCTAGCCGGCACGCCGGCGATCAGCGCGGCCGCCGGCTACACGCCGTTCCGCCAGCCGACCGGCGCAGGCGCGGTTGCGAGCGCCACCTTCGAGCGCTCGACACGCCTCGCGAAGATCACGCTGCGCAGCGGCCACACAGCGCTGCTGCGCGGTATCCATCCGATATTCGCCAAGGCGTCAAGGCCCGTTCACCATCGCCTGCGCTACATCGCGGCCGGCCTGGTAGTCGTTTTGCTGCTGATCGGCGGAGGCGTTTGGCTGTACACACGTGGCGCCCGGGCGAATTCTGGTGACGGACCGAAAGCGCCGGCCCCGCCGGACACATAGAACCGCGCACGAGCTGGCAAACGCCGTGTTTCCGCCCGCTGGCTTGCCAACGATGCACGATGCGCATGACTGTCTCTGTATGATATTCCCCATGAAATAGGAGCGCGCACGCAACCCGGGCGCGCTATCTCGGGGCGTCAATGAAAGGTTGACTGGTGAGTGATTTTCTGGACACAAAGCGCCATGAGATCGCGGCAAGGCTGCGAGAGCTCGAGCCGGTGATCGATGAGTACCGCCAACTCGAGGCCGCCGCGGCAGCACTCGCTGGGCTCCCGTCCGCGACCCGCACCGCCCAGCCCGCGGCGCGCCGCGGGCGTCCAGCCGGCCGCTCGGCGGGCGCGGGGGCCGCGACGCCGCGCCGACGCGGGCGCCCACGCGGCAGCGGTACACGTGCACTTCAGGCGCTCGAGCTGGTCAAGGCTCGCCCTGGCATCACGACAGCGGAGATCGCTGGCGCAATGGGCATCAAGCAGAACTACCTCTATCGCGTACTTCCGTCGCTCGAGCGGGACGGGAAGGTCGCAAAGCGCGGGCGGGGCTGGTTCCCAGGCTGATCGTCGCATGCCTGCGGCGGCGGGACCGATCCGGCCCGCCGCCGCAGGCATTCAGGTGTTGCCCAGCAGTCCGAGCTCAGCGACAGCCGAGCGCTCCTCGAGCAGCTCGGCAACCGATGCGTCGATGCGATTGCGCGAGAACGCGTCCAACTCGATGCCCTGAACGATCGTGTGGGCGCCGTCCGCGCAGCGCACCGGGAAGCCGCTGAGGATTCCCTCGGGGACGCCGTAGGAGCCGTCCGAGACGACCGCCATCGACACCCAGTCACCCTCAGCGCTGCCCGATATCCAGTCGCGCACGTGATCAACCGCCGCGTTCGCCGCGGAGGCCGCGCTCGAAGCACCCCGCGCGTCGATGATCGCCGCCCCGCGCTTCTGGATCGTCGGGATGAACGTCTGCTCGATCCACGTCTGGTCATCCACCGCTTCAGCCGCGTTCTTGCCGCCCACCTTGGCGTGAACGATGTCGGGGTACTGGGTCGCCGAATGGTTGCCCCAAACCGTCATGTTCGTTATCTCAGCGACGCCGCATCGCAGCTTCGCCGCGAGCTGGGCCTTGGCTCGGTTGTGGTCAAGGCGCATCATCGCGCTGAAGCGCTCCGCCGGGACGTCGGGTGCGTGTGACATCGCGATCAGGGCATTGGTGTTGGCCGGATTGCCGACCACGAGAACGCGGACATCGCTCGCGGCGTGCGCGTTTATCGCAGCGCCCTGGGGCTTGAAGATGCCGCCGTTGGCCTCGAGCAGATCGCGCCGCTCCATGCCAGGCCCGCGTGGGCGAGCACCGACGAGGAGCGCGACATTGACCGAGTCGAACGCAACGTTCGGGTCGTCGGTGATCTCGACATCCGCGAGCAGCGGAAAAGCGCAATCGTCGAGCTCCATCGCCGTGCCCTCGGTCGCCCTGAGCGCCTGTGGAATCTCGAGCAGGCGCAGTGCGACGCTCCTGTCCGGGCCGAGCATCGCCCCGCTGGCAATGCGAAACAGCAACGCGTAGCCGATCTGGCCGGCGGCACCAGACACCGTTACTCGAACTGGGATGCTGCTCATCAGCGGTTCATCTCCTCGATGACAGCGTCGGCGAACTCGGCGGTGCCGACAGCGGTCGGGTCGTTGCGGTCCTCCTTCAGGTCGTAGGTGACCTTCTCCCCCCTTGCAATCACGGCGCCGATCGCCAGCTCCAGACGGCTGGCCGCGCCGTCCTCGCCGAGATGGCGCAGCATGTACACGCCGGACAGCATCAGCGCCGTCGGGTTGACGCGGTTCAGCCCCTTGTACTTTGGCGCCGAGCCGTGCGTGGCCTCGAACACCGCGGCGTGCGTGCCGATGTTCGCCCCGCCGGCGAAGCCAAGGCCGCCGATCATCCCCGCCCCGAGGTCCGAGACGATGTCGCCGTAGAGGTTCGGCAGCACGAGCACGTCGTACTCGGACGGGCGCGACACGAGCTGGTTGCACAGGTTGTCGACGATCCGGTCCTCGAACTCGATCTCCGGATGGCGCGTCGCGACCTCACGGGCCACGGAGAGGAACAGGCCGTCGGTGAACTTCATGATGTTGGCCTTGTGGACGGCGGTCACCTTGCGCCGGCCGTTGCGCTTCGCGTAGTCGAAGGCGGCCTCGACGATGCGCTCGGAGCCGAACACGGAGATCGGCTTGATCGAGATGCCTGAGTCCTCGCGCACGCTCGAGCCAAGCTCGGCGAGCAGCTCGCGTACGCGTCCGGCGCCGTCGCTCCCGTTCTCGAACTCGATGCCGGCGTACAGATCCTCGGTGTTCTCACGCACGATCACGATGTCGATCTCGGGAAAGCGCGTGCGCACGCCCGCGTACGCCTTGCATGGGCGAACGCAGGCGTAGAGGTCGAGCTCCTTGCGCAGCAGGACGTTGACCGAGCGAAAGCCCGAGCCGACTGGCGTGGTTGTCGGTCCCTTGATGCCGACCGTCGTGCGCCTGACCGACTCGAGCGTCGCCGGCGGAAACGGGTTGCCGGTCTTCTCGTACTCGTCGACGCCTGCTTCCTGCACGTCCCAGCTGAACTGGACGCCGGTCGCCTCCAGCGCGCGCCGCGTGGCCTCCACCAGCTCCGGGCCGGTCCCGTCACCGGGGATCAACGTCACCTCATGGGCCACAGCTTGTCCTTTCAGTCTTGCGTCGTGCGGTTAGTGCGGCTGCGCGGCGATGCTATCGCGCGGTGGCGGCACCCCCACGCACCACAGCGCTCGCCCGCCGTGAGCCAGCTACCGCCCACCACCGCTGATCGCCCTACCATTACAGAGGTGCAGCGTCGTCAGAACGTCCAGCTCGCGCGGGTCTTCGGCATTCGGGTCGGCGTCGAATGGAGCTGGTTCGTCGGACTGTTCGTGATCATCTTCTGGCTGCGCGACTACTTCGCCCAGATCCTCCCGTCGAGCTCACAGGCGTTCTCCGTCGCCGTCATCTGCACGCTGCTGTTCTTCGCGTCGGTCCTCGCGCACGAGTTCGGTCACGCGCTCGCCGCTAGACGCCTTGGCCTCCAGATCGACGGCATCGACCTGTGGATACTCGGCGGCTTCACGCGTGCCCAGGGGCAGATCGAGACGGCGGCAGGCGAGTTCAGCTTTGCCGCCGCCGGCCCGGCGGTCACAGCGGCGATCACGCTGCTGTGCGTCCTCGCCGGGCTGCTCTTCGGCAGCCTGCGCCAGCTCGTCGATGTCGCTCTGTTCCAGTCCAATGTGCACGCAACCGCACCGCTAGCCGTGTTCAGCTGGCTGGCGCTGATCAACGCGTTCATGCTCGTCTTCAACCTCCTGCCCGCGTTCCCGCTGGATGGCGGGCGCATCACCCAGGCCGTCATCTGGCAGCTGACCGGCGACCGCGCCCGCGGCACACGCACGTGTGCACGGATCGGCCAGGCATTTGGCTGGCTGGTGATGGCCTGCGGCGTCGCGCTGGTCGCAAAGGACTACCTCCTGGTTGGTGTTTGGGCGCTACTGATCGGCATGTTTCTCGAACAGGCAGCGCGCAGGGCGGCCATCCAGAGCCATATCACCGACCGGGCGCGGACCATGACCGTCGCCGACATCATGGACACGCAGCCGCTGACGATCCCCGGCGAGACGGCGCTGATCGACGTCGACGAGCAGTTCTTCCGGCGGCACCACTGGCCATGGTTCGCGGTCGTCGATGACGCCGGGCACTACCTCGGCCTGCTGCGTCGTGAACGCGTCGAGCACGAGCTCGGCAGCGGTCGCCCAGCGCTCACCGCAGCGGAGGTGAGCGACGATCAGCCGCCCTGGCGCGTCGACGCGTCGGCGAGCCTCGAGGCACTGCTCGGCTTGGAAGGTCTGCGCCTGTTCGGCGCCGTTGTCGCGGTGGATTCCGAGGGCATGCTGCGCGGGGTCGTCACGTTGCAGGCGATACGACGTGCACTGAGCGCGCCAGCCGGCGTATAGAGTCCTCACCTCCATCGTCTCCGACCGGCGCGAGCGTGCATGCCTGAACACGACGTACTGATCATCGGTGCCGGCCTCGCCGGCCAGCGCGCGGCCCTCGCCGCCGCCCGTAGCGGCGTATCGGTGGCGATCATGAGCAAGGTCCACCCGGTGCGCTCGCACTCCGTCGCCGCCGCCGGCGGCATCAACGCAGCGATCAGCGTCTCCGACGACTGGCGCTCACACGCCTACGACACCGTCAAGGGCTCGGACTTCCTCGGTGACCAGGACGCGATCGAGGTGATGTGCCGCGAGGCGCCCGACGAGGTCATGCACCTTGAGCACATCGGGGTCACGTTCCACCGCAACGCAACAGGCGAGCTCGATCTGCGCGCGTTCGGCGGCGCCTCGATCAACCGCACCGCATACGTCGCGGACATCACCGGTCAGGCGATCCTCCACGTGCTCTACGAGCAGCTGATGAAGCACTCCGCGACGGTGGAGCGCTACGAGGAGTGGTTCACCACCTCGCTGATCGTGCGAGACGGCGCCTGCGCCGGCGTCGTTGCGCGCGACATCCGCACCGGCCGCATGGAGACGTTCACCGCCAAGAGCGTGATCCTGGCCTGCGGTGGCGCCGGCCAGTGCTTCAAGCCGACCACCAACGCGCTCATCTGCACGGCCGACGGCATGGCGCAGGCCTACCGCGCCGGGGCGCCGCTGATGGACATGGAGATGATCCAGTACCACCCGACGACGCTCGCCGAGAACGGCTTTCTGATCACCGAGGGCGCGCGCGGCGAGGGCGCGCAGCTGCTCAACAAGGACGGCGAGCGGTTCATGTCCAAGTCGGCGCCGAACAAGATGGAGCTCGCCTCGCGCGATGTCGTCTCACGCGCCGAGCAGACCGAGATCAACGAGGGTCGCGGCGTCGGGCCCGGCGGGGACGGCGTCTACCTCGACATCACGGTCGTGCCGCGAAAGCGCACGCTCGAAGCGCTACGCGAGATAGTCAACATCGGCAAGGATTTCGCCGGGGTCGACATCACCCGCGAGCCGATCATCATCCGCCCTGGCCAGCACTACATCATGGGCGGCGTCAAGACCGATATTCACGGGCAGACCCCGATCACCGGGCTTTACGCTGCCGGTGAGGTGGCCTGCGTCTCTGTCCACGGTGGCAATCGGCTCGGCGCGAACTCGCTGCTCGACACGCTCATCTTCGGTCGCCGGGCGGGTGAGCACGCGGCGGAGCGCGCGCTCTCCACGCCGCCTCCAGTCGTCTCGGACGCGGCGCTTCGCGCTGACGCAAGGACGATCGAGCAGATCAGCTCCCGGCCCCGAACGGGCCGTCGAGTGTCAGAGATCAAGGACGAGCTCGGCATCACGATGAACCAGCACTGCGCGGTGTTCCGCGACGCCAACGGGCTGACGGAGGCAGGAGAAACGGTGCGGCGCCTCAAGGAGGAGGCCTCCCACGCCTACATCGACGACCGCGGCACCGTCTTCAACCAGGACATCCTCGGGGCGCTGGAGCTCGGCCACATGCTCGAGGTCGCCGAGACGATCGTGGCGGCCGCGATTGAACGCAAGGAGTCGCGCGGCGCCCAGTTCCGCACCGACTTCCCGCAGCGCAACGACACCGAATGGCTCAAGCACATCGACGTCACGAGCGGCGAGGGCGGCGAGCCGGAGCTGTCCTACTCGCCGGTGACGATCACCCAATGGCAGCCCGAGGAGAGGAAGTACTAGTGCACCGCCCGGAGGCCCGCTAATGCCCGAGTTCAGGCTTCGTCTGCGGCGCTTCGACCCGGAGTCCGGCCAGCCGCCGTATTGGGACGAGCACACGATCGAGCTTGACCCGCACCGCTCAGTGCTCGAAGCGATCCTCCAGGCGAAGGGCCGCTTTGACGGGTCGATCGGCATCCGCTGCTCATGCCGTGCGGCGATCTGCGGCTCGTGCGGCGTGCGAATCAACGGGCAGCCGGGCCTGGCCTGCCACACGCATCTCGACGCGGCCCTCGCGCGCGCGACCGACGGCGTGATCGAGGTCGAACCGATGGGCAACATGCCCGTCATCAAGGACCTGATCGTGGACATGGATGCCGTCCATTGGAAGAAGATCCGGAACATCACACCCTGGCTCCTGGGCCGTGAGCCGGTTCCCGAGCGGGAGTACATCGTCGATCGCGAGGCGATGGTCGATGTGACGCAGTCGATGGCCTGCATCCAGTGCGGCGCGTGCGTCTCCGACTGCCTCGCGATGGAGGTCGATCCCGAGTTCACCGGGCCTGCCGCGCTGGCCAAGTCGTATCGCTTCGTCGGCGATCCGCGCGACGCGGAGCCCTACGAGCGGCTGCGCTTCCTCGCTGAGGATCCGCACGGCATGTACACCTGCACGCACTGCTTCAAGTGCGTAGACGCCTGCCCAAAGGGCGTCAACCCGATGGGCCAGATCATGCGCCTGCGGCGGATCGCGAGCGCCGACCACGACATCGAGGACCGCAACAACGGCTACCGCCATGAGCATGCGTTCGTCGCGAACATCCGCCGCAACGGGCTGCTGCACGAGGCCGATCTGCTGCCCGACTCCTACGGTGGCAAGTTCCATCCGCGCGCCGTACCAGAGCTGCTGTCTTCGCTTCCCGTGGTCATCCGCGGGCTGCTGCGCCGCAAGATCACACCACGCAAGGTGCTGCTGCACCCACACAAGGCGTCCAAGGCGCTCCGGGCGATATTCGACCAGGTGGCGAGCGAGCCCAAACGCTATGAGCTGAATCTCTATGTGTCGGGCGACGACCAGGACGACGAGCCGGTCGGGGCCGTCACGGAAGGAGCGACGAAATGAAGGTCGCCTACTGGCCCGGCTGCGTGAGTCGCGGGTTCACGCCGGAGCTCCACGGTGCAATGGCGAAGGTCGCTCCACTGCTCGACATCGAGCTGGTCGAGCTCGACCGCGCGAACTGCTGCGGCGCGGGAGTGATCGCCGAGCACAACCAGGAGCTCGCCGACACGCTGAACGCCCGCACCTTCGCGATGGCCCAGCAGACCGACGGCGCGCTGATGATGAACATCTGCTCGACCTGCCAGGGCGCCCAGAACGAGTGCCAGGAGCGCCTCGACGCCAACGCCGTCTACCGCGATCACATCAACGGGACGATCTCCGGCGAGGGGTTGCGCTACGAGCGCGGCATCACCAACAAGAACTTCCTCTGGCTGCTCGTCGAAGATGTCGGGCTCGACACACTGCGCGCGAAGGTCAAGCGACCACTCACGAACCTGCGCGTCGGTCCGTTCTACGGCTGCTACATCATCCGCCCGGCGTCGCGTGCAGGGATCGACGCCGAGCACCCGCGCGACCACTACCTCGAGCAGCTGATCGAGGCGCTCGGCGGCAGCGTCATCGACTACGCGGGCTCGCACAAGTGCTGCGGCTTTCCAATCATCACGATGAACAAGACGGCGTCGCTGAAACAGGCCGGCCGCCACCTCGCAGACGCGGTTGACGCGGACGCGGACTGCCTGGTCACGCCGTGCCCGCTGTGCCATCTGAACCTCGATCTGCAGCAGCCGGTCGCTGAAGCCGTCGTCGGTCGCAAGCTCGGCCTGCCCGTGCTGCATCTCCCCCAGCTCGTCGGCCTTGCGCTCGGCCTGTCAGGCCGCCAGCTCGGGTTGGGCCGCCACATCGTCAAGCCAAAGTCAGTGATCGACTGGTCCGAGTCGGTAGTGGCTGCGGTGGCCTCCTGACGGAGGCCATCCTCGCAGGCTAGGACGCATTCGAGGCATTCACGGACAAGCGCGAGCCCGTGAATGCCCCGATGCCCGAAGACGCGCCGTGGTCAGGCGGCCACTTCGCGCGCGTCACTGAGGATGTGCGCATCGATCTCGCTGTCCGTCAACCCCTCCGGCATCTCATGATTATTCTCACGCGCGTGTTGGCGCACGTTCGCGATGAGCGCCGCGTCATCCTCACCGCGGATCGTTGCCCCGCACGGCGGACAGGTGACTTCTTTGGCCATCACAGCCCCCTAGGTCGGAAGGAACGCCGCGAGAGTACAGCGGCTGTCTAGTAGACGCAAGCCCAGGCGCTAAGCGCGCGCGGCAGGCGCGGCGTCGGCGGCGAGCAGGCCGCGGTCGTGCAGCAGCTCGGCGATCTGGACGGCGTTCAGCGCGGCGCCCTTGCGGAGGTTGTCGCCGACGACGAACAGGTTGAGCGAGCGCGGGTCGGAGAGATCGGCGCGGATGCGCCCTACGGCGACCTCGTCGCGCCCGGCGTAGCGGGCAGGCGTCGGGAGCGGGTCGACGAGGAGCCCCGGGAACGCCTCCAGCGCCGCGGTTGCCTGATCGAGCTCGGGAGTGCGCTCGAACGTCGCGCGCACCGCGATCGCGTGGCCGACCATCACCGGCACGCGGACGCACGTCGGGCTCACCGCGAGGTCTGCGATCTCGAGGATCTTGCGCGACTCGTTGACGAGCTTGATCTCCTCGTCGCTGTAGCCCTGCTCGCCCTTGGAGCCGAGCCACGGGACGACGTTGAACGCCAGTGGCGCCGCGTGGACGGAGTGCTTGATCTGGGCGAGCGCGGCGGCGCCGTCGTCGACGAGCTGGCCGCGGGCCGCGTGGAGCAGGGGGATCTGTGCGGCGAGCTCGTCCATCCCCTTCTGGCCGGCGCCGCCGGCGGCCTGGAAGCTCGTCGCGACGATCGCACGCAGGCCGAACGCGTCGTGCAGCGCCTTCAGCGGCAGCATGATCGCCATCGTCGTGCAGTTCGGGTTGGCGACGATGCCGCGCCCGATGTGGGCGAGCGTGTCCGGGTTGACCTCGCTCACCACCAGCGGCACCTGTGGGTCCATCCGCCAGGCGCTCGAGTTGTCGACGACGATCGCACCGGCAGCGGCGAACCGCGGCGCCCACTCGCGCGAGACGGCGCCACCAGCAGAGAACAGCGCGACATCGAACCCCGTGATCGTGTCCTCGCGCAGCGGCTGGACCTCACCGATACCGTCGATCTCGCGCCCCGCGGAGCGCTCCGAGGCGAACGGCACGATCTCGCGCGCCGGGAAGGCCCGCTGCTCGAGGATGCTCAGCATCGCTGCGCCGACGGCGCCTGTGGCGCCGACGACGGCCACGCGCGGTCGCTCGCTCATACAGGCCCCGCAAACGGGTCTTCGAGCAGGATCGTGTCCTCGCCCGCAAGGCCAAATGCGTCGTGGAGGCTCCGGACGGCCTCGGGGACGCGGTCGAGAGCGATCACGCAGGAGATCTTGATCGGCGAGGTCGAGATCATCTGGATGTTGATGCCGGCGTCGCCGAGCACCTTGAACACCTTCGCCGCGACGCCCGGATGGCTGCGCATGCCGGCGCCGACGATCGACACCTTGCCGGTGTTCTCATCGGTCGTCACATCGTCGATGCCGAACTCCTCCACGACGGGCTGGAGTGCGGCGTTGGCGGCCCGGCTGTCCTCGTGCGCGACGGTGAACGACATGTCGGCACGACGGCCGTCGGTGAGCGGCTCGTTCTGAATGATCATGTCGACGTTGACGTTCGCCTCGGCGAGCGCGCCGAAGATGCGCGCGGCGATGCCGGGCTCGTCGGGGACGCCAAGCAGCGTGACCCGCGATTCGGCGACGGTGTGGGTGACTGCGGTGACGAGTGGCCGTTCCATCGTTTCCTGTTCCGAGACGACAACGGTACCGGCACCGTCCTCGAGGCTCGATCTGCAGTGGATGCGCACGCCATGGTTGCGGGCGTACTCGACGGAGCGTAGCTGCAACACGCCGGCGCCTGACGCAGACATCTCGAGCATCTCGTCAAACGAGACGATCGGCAGCTTGCGCGCATTGGGAACGATCCGTGGGTCGGCGCTGAAGACACCCGCGACATCGGTGTAGATCTCGCATTCCTCGGCGTCGAGGGCGGCAGCGAGCGCAACCGCCGTCGTGTCCGAGCCGCCACGGCCGAGGGTCGTCACGTCGCGGCTCGTCGACACGCCCTGGAATCCGGCAACGAGGACGACCTTGCCCGCGTCGAGCGCCTCGGTGATCCGGTCGGCGCGAACGTCGATGATCCGGGCCTTCGTGTGGGACGTATCGGTGACGATCCCGGCCTGCGAGCCCGTCAGCGACAGCGCCTGGTGGCCGAGATCGTTGATCGCCATCGCGCAGAGCGCGCAGGAGATCCGCTCGCCAGTCGAGAGCAGCATGTCCATCTCGCGTGCGTCCGGCGTGTCGGAGACCTCGTCGGCCATCGCGATCAGCTCGTCGGTCGTCTTGCCGCGCGCCGAGAGGACCACGACGACGCGATAGCCGGCATCGTGCTTGGCCACGATTCGCTGCGCGGCGCATTTGATCCGCTCGGCGTCAGCGACCGAAGTGCCGCCAAACTTCATCACCAGAGTCGAGCTCATAGGAGGCGAGGATACGCGCGCGCTACACCGCGCGGCGGCCCGAGAAGGCACGACCGAGCGTCACCTCGTCGGCGTACTCGAGATCGGCACCAACCGGGAGGCCGCTCGCCAGGCGCGTGACGGTGAGGTGCGGCGCCTGTTCGCGCAGCGCCTGCGCGATATGCAGGGCGGTCGCCTCGCCGGTCGTCGTCGGGTTGGTCGCGAGCACGACCTCGCGAACCGGGGAGTCGGGCGAAGTGACCCGGCTATAGAGCTCGGCGATCCGCAGGTCCTCCGCATCGACCCCGTCGATCGGCGACAGCGCACCCCCGAGCACGTGGTAGCGGCCGCGGTACTCGTGCGTGCGTTCCAGCGCGATCACGTCCGAGGGCTCCTCGACGACGCAGATCACCGAGCGCTCGCGCCGTTCGTCCTCGCAGATCCGGCAGCGCGGCCCCTCGGCAAGGTTGCAGCAGATCTCACACGTGCCGATCCGCTCCTTGACGTCTGTGATCGCCTGTGCGAGCGCCGCTGCGTCATCGTCAGAAGCACGGAGGATGTGGAAGGCGAGCCGCTGCGCGGTGCGGCTACCGATGCCCGGAAGCTTCGACAGCTCACTGACGAGGCGCTGGATCGGTGGTGCGTAGCTGGACAAGAGATCAGACGCCGGGAAGCCCGAGCCCGCCGAGCGCGCCGAGGTCGAGGCCGCCGGTTGCTTGCCCCATGCGCTCGTTGGCGAGCGCCTGCGCGCCACGAATCGCCTCGTTGACCGCTGCGAGGACGAGGTCGCCGGTCAGCTCGGGATCGTCGGGGTCGATCGCCGCCGGAGCGATCCGGATCTCCCTGACGACAAGCGCACCGGTCACCGTCACCGTCACCAGGCCGCCGCCGGAGGATGCCGTCACCTCCGCCACCGCGAGCTCCTGCTGCACGCGAAGCATGTCCTGCTGCATCTTCTGGACCTGCTTCATCATCTGCGCCATGTTCGGCTGAGGCATCAGTCGTCGTCCTCCTCCTCGCCGGTGTCCGCGAGCTGCTCGGCGTCGAACTCGTCCTTCAGCAGGCGCACCAGCTCCTCCTCGCTGAGCGGCTCGGGTGGCGGCGTCGCCTCGCGCTCGCGCAGCTGGTAGTCCAGTGAAAGCTCGTGACCGGTGACCTGCGCCAGCGCACGGGTCAGCACGGTCCGGTTGGCGCTGTCCTCGGCCTTGCGCTGCTGGAACGCGCCATCCTGCGTGAACGCGACCACCAGGCGGCTGCCGACGAGCTCGACCGGACGTGCATCTTCGACAACGGCGCCAAGCATCGCGTTGGCCGAGCGCACGGTTTCGAGGACGGCCGGCCACAGCGCCAACACGCGATCGAGGCTCAGCGGCTCCTCGGCTGACGCGGCGGAGACCGTTGAGCTCTCCTCGTCCTTGGCGGGCTCAGCCGGCGCGGCAGGCTCGATCCCATTGCGCTCGGACGGTTGAGGTGCTGGCGCGCGAAGCGCGGCCGCACCGCCTTCAAGGCGTTCAAGGCGGGCGCTGAAGGCGGTGGCTGAAGGGTCGCTGTCGGGACGAGCGGCGCGGATGACGGCTAGCTCGAGCTGGGTGCGGGCGTCAGCGCCTGCGCGCACGGCGATCAGCGCCGCCGAGAGGAGCTCCAGGAGTCGGACAAGCGTCTCAGCGCCGAGCGCCCCGGCCTGGGCAACGAGACGCTCGTCGTGCTCTGCGGTGAGGCGCAACTCGGGCGGCACGACAGCGCCGAGCGTCTGCACGACGAGCAGCTCGCGGGCGTGGGCCTCGAGCTCGCGCGTGAACGCCGCCGCGTCGCGGCCCGAGTCCATGGCGCTCGCGCTGGCGAGCAGCGCAGCCCGCGCGTCAGCGGCGATGATCGCGTCGATCAGCGTGAAGAGGAGCTCTGCGTTGGACAGCCCGAGCACCGCCAGCACATCGGGGAGCGTGATCTCACCGCCGCTGTAGGTCTGCAGCTGCTCGAGTGTGCCGAGCGCGTCGCGGAAGCTGCCGGCGGCGTGGCGCGCGAGCAGCATGAGCGCCTGATCGGGTATCTCGATCGACTCTGCGGCGGCGGTACGGCGCAGCACGGTCGCGATCTGCTCTGCCGTCGGACGCTGGAAGTCGAAGCGGTGGCAGCGGTCGATGACCGTCGCGGGCACCTTCTGCGCCTCGGTCGTGGCGAGCACGAAGACGGTGTTGGGGGGCGGCTCCTCGAGCGTCTTGAGGAACGCGTTCCAGGCCGCGGTCGAGAGCATGTGCGCCTCATCGAGGATGAATATCTTCTGCCGCCCGGAGACCGGCGCGTAGGCGACCGATTCGCGCAGCGCGCGGATGTCATCCACGGAGTTCGACGACGCGGCGTCCATCTCGGCGACGTCGAGCGAGGTCGCCGAGGCGATCGAGACGCAGGAATCGCACACACCGCAGGGCTCGATCGTCGGCCCGCGCTCGCAGTTGAGGCACGCCGCGAGGATCTTCGCCATCGAGGTCTTGCCGGTCCCGCGCGAGCCCACGAACAGGTAGGCGTGGTGCACGCGGTCGCGCGTCACGGCGTTGCTCAGCGTGCGCACGACGTGCTCCTGCCCCACCACCTCGGCGAACGTGCGGGGACGGTGGCGACGGTAGAGCGAGGGGCCAGCGGACACGGGCAGGTCAGTCTACCCCGACGCGCCGGGTGCTCCAGGAATGGATAGCGTCCCGGCGATGCAGCGCTTGCGGGCTTTCAGTGCGCCGGCGTGGATCGCCGGCGGCGCGGTCGCGCTCTGGCTGGCGGTCCCCTACGGCTTCGCCAACTACGACACGCTCTACTCGCTCGTCTGGAGCCAGCAGCTCGCGCGCGGACAGACACCGACCTACAACGTGGCGCTCGCTCCGACGCCGCATCCGCTGGCCGAGGGGCTCGGGCTAGTGCTGTCTGTGTTTGGCGTGGGCGCGACGCTGACGGTCGTGGTCGCGCTGGCGTATCTGGCGCTTGCCGCCCTCGCCTATCTCGTTTGCCGGCTCGGGACGGAGTGGTTCTCGGCACCGGTCGGCGTCGCGGCTGCGCTGCTGATCATCAGCCGCTACGAAGTGCTCAGCTACGGCGTACGCGCCTACGTTGACATCCCCTACGTCGTGCTTGTCCTGTGCGCCTTGCTGGTCGAGACGCGGCGGCGCCGCGCCGGCTGGCCCGTCATCGCGCTGCTCGGGCTGGCTGGATTGCTGCGACCCGAGGCGTGGCTGTTCGCCGGGATCTACTGGCTCTACCTGATCCCGAAGCGCAGCCGCCGCGAGCTCGCCTGGCTCGCGGCGCTCGTTGTCGCGGCGCCGCTGATCTGGGTGGCATCGGATCTCGCGATCACGGGCAATCTGCTGTGGTCGCTCAGCCACACGCGCGCCACCGCAGCGACGCTGAAGCGCCCAACCGGACTGGTGAGCTTCCCCTACACAGGTGCGCGACGGCTCGGTGAGGTGCTCGGCCCGGATGGCCTGATCGCGGCAGCGATCGGCGGGGTGCTGTCGCTCTGGCTGCTGCGCCCGCGAGCGATGCTTGGGTTCGTCGTCGGCGTCGTGGCGATCGTCGCGTTCGCGATCGTCGCCAGCTCGGGCCTGCCGATCGATGACCGCTACGCGTTCCTCCCGGCGGCGCTGCTCGCGATCTTCGGTGGCGCCGGGCTGTTCGGCTGGCGCTCGCTGCCGGCCGATCATCCACGGCGGCGGCTCTGGCAGCTTGGCGCGATCGCGATTGTCGTCGCGATCGTCGCCTTCGCCCACTGGAACGAGGTGCGATTGACCGAGACGTTCACCAGCAGCGATCCGGCGAAACAGAGCTTGCGCGCTCAACTGCGTATCCAGAACGATCTTGTTGCGCTGGTCGATGCGCACGTGATCACGAGCCGCTGCGGTCCGATCGGTGTGCCCTACCACACGCCGATCCCGCTGCTCGCGCTTGAGCTGCACACCAGCCCGGCCAACATCGTGACCAGGGAGATTGCGCGCGGGACGTTCGTGAAGGCTGCCAGCGATGCGGTACTGCGCACCTACCTGCTCGATCCAAACGACCCGTCGAAGTACTACGGCGTGCCGCCGCACTTCACGTTGACGGAAGCGAACCGCTCGTGGCGCGTCTACGAGCGCTGCGGCTGAGCGACTCGGAACCGCGCTCCCCGGCCCGAAGGGCGCATCAGAAGAGCCGGCGGCGTAGGCTCCGAGCGTGGGGCTCTATCGCGACCACTTGCTGCCGCGGATGGTCGATTGGTCGTGTCGCGGCGCGAGCATCGCAGCCTGGCGCGCCGGCGCCGCCGATGGACTGGAAGGGCGCGTCGTCGAGATCGGCTTCGGGTCCGCCCTCAACCTCGAGCACTACCCGGCTGCGGTGGAGGTCGTGCTCGCCGTCGAGCCGGCGGCTGCGGCACGCCGGCTTGCGGCGCGTCGCGTGGCCGCCTCGCCGGTGGCGGTCGAGTATGTCGGGCTCGATGGGCAGTCGCTTCCGCTCGATGACGCGAGCGCCGATGGCGCGCTCTCGACGTTCACGCTGTGCACGATTCCCGACATCGGCCGCGCGCTCGCCGAGTTGCGGCGCGTTATCCGCCCCGGCGGTCAGTTTCATTTCCTCGAGCACGGGCTGGCTCCCGATGCGCGGGTCGCGGCGTGGCAGCGGCGGATCGAGCCGGTGCAGAGGAGGCTCGCCGACGGCTGCCACCTCACGCGCGACATTCCGGCCGCCGTCGCGGATGCCGGTTTCGTGATCGAAAGCATCGAGCAGCGCTACGCCGGAGGGCCGCGGCCGTGGACGTGGTTCAGCACCGGCGTCGCGGTCAATCCAGGCGGACGCCCGCGTTAGCGAAGTGGACCGTGCACCCTTCTTCGATGCGAGTCGCGCGGTGCCTTACGCCGTTCGGGACTCAGGTTGGGGAGCTCCCACCGCGCCTGCCGGGACCCGCTTAAGGCTGCTTCCTTCCGGATCTGACCTGGTTCACGAACCGACACCGCGAGGGACCCCAACCATCAACGCCCCGACCGACGGGGCATACCGCGCGGCACGCCCCTCGGAAGGGAATTCGACCCCGCTATAGCGGATTGCGGGTGCAGGGCACCGCTAACTCCCCGTCTAGCACGGTCCAACGAGGATGGTAGTGGTTAGTAGTTCTCGACGAGCAGGAGGTTGAGGGCTTGGAGCCTGAGCATCTTGCCTACAATGCCCCTTCGCCGGGCGCGTAGCTCAGTGGGAGAGCGCTCGCTTCACACGCGAGAGGTCGCTGGTTCGAAACCAGCCGTGCCCATAAGAAAGACCTGCAAAATGCATGCGCGAACAGCAGGCGCGCGGGCGCAGCGCGCATGTAGACTAGCTGGTCGCCCTCCTAGTAGACTGATGGCGTGAGTACGACTATCAGGGTGAGCGAGCAGACGCGCGATCGGTTCGCCAAGTTGGCCGGTGCGACCGGGCGACCGATGACTCAGCTACTCGATGAAGCAGCCGACGCGCTCGAGCGCCGCGTGTTCTTCGATCGGTTCTCCACTCGCTATGAGGCGCTGCGGGCCGATCCGAGGGCGTGGGCTGAGATCGAGGCCGAGCGCGCGGTTGAGACCGGTGTCGTGCGTGATCGGTCGTTGTGAGCGCTCGCCGGGGTGAGGTGTGGCTCGTCGATTTCGGGGACCCGGTTGGACGCGAGCAGTCCGGTCGCCGACCCGCGGTCATCGTTTCCGCTGATCCACTGAACGAGAGCCGCGCCGGCGTCGTGATTGTCGTCCCGACCACGACCACGCATCGCGGCCTCTCGTCGCATGTCGAGCTCGAGCCCGGGAGCTCCGGCCTCGACGAGATCAGCTACGCGAAATGCGAGGACGTCAAGTCGATCTCTGATGAGCGGCTGATCGCCCGGCTCGGGACCGTGGCGGACGCGATCACGTTCGAGATCGGCCGCGCGCTGCGGTTCCTGCTCGACGTCTAACCCAGCCGCGTCCGCAGAACCGGAGTGCCGTCTGCGTGTGACAGGCCAGCACTCAGTCAATCGTGGTCGCAATGCCGCTAACGCAGCCGCCTCGCCCGACGCGAGCGAGACTGTCGCAGCGCGCGAACAGCAGTCACGCGTGGCGTTGAGCGTCGGCGCTGAGGGCGCTGACTGGCGGCGCCAAGCCGCCTAAATGCTGCCAGTGTTGGGGGCTGGTTTGAGGCGGGCGGCGAGCGTCGCGAGCTGGTCGCCGTTGAGCGTCTCTGACATGAGGAAGACGAACGTGCCGTCGCGTTCAATGTGGGCTTGCGTTTGTCCGCCTGGCGATCCTGGCTTTGTGACGCGGACCACGGTGCCGTCGCGGTCCACGTCCTGCCAGGCGTCCCCGCGCGTCAGCTCGTCGTAGCCGGCGCGGTCCTCGGCTGCCACCTGTGCGATGTGAACGCTCTCGTGCCCGTCATCCGATCGGTAGTAGAGCGCTACCCGTGCCTGGGTCGGCGGCCGCTCGCAGGCCTCGCGGTAGTCGCAGTGGGGGTGCCAGCTCGCGGGTATGCGCTCGGGGATCAGCACGGTGAACGGCGCGAGCTGCTGCGCCTCGACCACCGTCACGCGCCGAGGCTGGGGACGCTCGTGGCTAGATTTGATCGCCTCGCCCGGTGGCGGCTCGAACCGGAAGCGCTCGTCTGGGATCGGCTCGTCGAACGCGATCGCGACCGTTGTGACCTCGCGGAACGGCTCGTCCTCCCAGAAGGCGACGACGCTCAGCAGCACACCAAGCTGCTCGTCAACGCCGAGCTCGAAACGGTCAGCACCATTGCCGAGCGAGTTCAGCTGAAACCGCGGCCCGCGCGGACCCGCCGTCCGCGTCAGCCGCGGAAGCGCCCGCGCGGTGATCGCTTGCCGCCCCGCGATCACAGTCCGGCCAGTGACCTCGAAGCGCAACAGGCCAAGCAGCCGCGTCGGGTCAAGCATGATCGCGAACTCCTCGCCGACGCCGCTCCGAGTGCTCGGATCGTCCTCGTTGCTGTGAGCGCCGTTCGCGTCATCCCGCGACCACCAAAGATCCCCGTCACGAACCGCGTAGCGGCCACCGCGTGCCTCAAACTCCTCGCGAAACCGATCGCCCGCCCGCTAGATCCGAACGATCTCCTCACGCTCCTTAGTTTCCTCGTCGCGGTCGCGATCGCGGTCCTGCGTCGCCGCCGTCGAACGCCGGCTGGACTGAACTCTGGAGACCGATAAGTCGGGGCGCTTCTCCACCTCCATCTGCGCCCGCATCGCCACGCCCGAACGCTCCGAGTTGACCCATAACCGGTAGCTCGCCGCGACCGTCTCAAACGGAAGGTCCGCCCGATGCAACAACGCCAGCAACGCACCGAGATCACGCGGCTCGTCATTCGTCCCGGCGACCCCATCAGGCACAGAACTAACGGCCTATCCCGGTAGGGGTTGAGCGATCGTCGCGAGGTGGGCTTTCTTGAAGGCGATCAGGCCGCTGGCGAGTTGGAGTAGCGCGAGGTGGTTGCAGTCTTTCTTTGACCAGCGGATGAG
>JBEKXB010000003.1:0-168278 GCA_049512455.1 Solirubrobacteraceae bacterium
CACGATCCACCAGGTCATCCACGAGATCACCACCAGCCACATCACCGAACGCGGCGAAACACGCGCCGACGACAAAACCAGCGAAGCAGCCATGGAAGACCGCAAAAAAGCCGGATACTTCTAGTCATGACGCTTGACCTGCTGAGATTCATGACCGCCGGATCGGTCGACGACGGCAAGAGCACCATGATCGGCCGCCTGCTCTACGACACCGAGCAGGTGTTCGAGGATCAGCTCGAGCACGTTGCCGAGGTCTCACGCCGTCGCGGCGAGGTGGAGATCGACCTCGCCCTGCTGACCGACGGCCTGCGCGCCGAGCGCGAGCAGGGAATCACGATCGATGTCGCCTACCGCTACTTCAAGACGCCGGCGCGGCGCTTCATCATCGCCGACTGCCCCGGGCACCAGCAGTACACGCGCAACATGGTCACCGGCGCGTCAACAGCAGACCTCGGGATCGTGCTGCTCGACGCGCGCAAGGGCGCGCTCGAGCAGTCCAAGCGACACGCCTTCATCAGCTCCCTGCTCGGCATCCCGCGGCTCGTCGTCGCGGTCAACAAGATGGACCTCGTCGACTACGGCCAGGAGCGCTTCGACGAGATCGTCGAGGACTTCGCGCCGTTCGTCGACAAGCTCGGCATCGCTGACTGCCTCTACATCCCGATGTCCGCACTGCGCGGCGACAACGTCGTGCACGCCTCGACCAACATGCCCTGGTACGTCGGCCCGACACTGCTGTCGCACCTGGAGGAGGTCGAAGTCGTCTACGACCGACCCGAGGAGATGCCTGCCCGCTTCCCGGTGCAGTGGGTCATTCGAGTCGGTGGCAGCCGCGGTGAGTACCGCGGCTACGCCGGTCAGCTCGCGAGCGGCGCGCTCCACGCCGGCGAGGACGTCGTCGTGCTGCCAGCGGGACATCGCACGCGGATCAGCGCGATCGACACCTACGACGGCGGGCTCGACGAAGCGGTTGCGCCGCTTTCGGTGACGATACGGCTCGAGGACGACCTCGACGTGGCGCGCGGCGAGCTGATCTGCGCCACCACGGAGCCGCCGACCGTCGCGCGTGCCTTCGAGGCGGACATCTGCTGGATGAGTTCGGCGCCGCTGCGACCCGGCACTCGCTACGCGATCAAGCACACCACTCGAACCGCCACCGCGGTCGTCAAGGAGCTCGTCAACCGCGTTGATGTCCACACCCTCGAGCGTGATCCCAGTCCCGACGAGCTCGCGCTCAACGACATCGGACGCATCACGCTGCGCACGGGTGTGCCGCTCGCGTTCGACCAGTACACACGCAACCGCCGCACCGGCAGCTTCATCCTGATCGATGAGGCGACGAATGCGACGGTCGGCGCAGGCATGATCACCGCCGCCCTGTAAACCCTCGCCAGCATGCAGCAACTACAGTAGGCCGCCATGTTCTCGAAGGTTCTGGTCGCCAACCGAGGCGAGATCGCGGTCCGGGTCATGCGCGCGCTTGAAGAGCTCGGCGTCGACAGCGTGGCCGTGTACTGCGAGCTCGACCGCGACGCGCTTCACGTCGCCCGCGCGGACAGCGCCTACCTGCTCAGCGGCAGCGGCGCCCAGAGCTACCTGAACATCGAAGCGATCATCGGGGCCGCGCGCGATTCCGGCGCGGAGGCGATCCACCCGGGCTACGGCTTCCTCGCCGAGAACGCGGCCTTCGCGGCGGCGTGCGAGAGCGCGGGGATCGTCTTCATCGGACCGCCGGCGAGCGCGATCGAGGCGATGGGCTCAAAGACCCGCGCCCGCGAGCTGATGGCCGCGGCGGGGGTTCCGATCGTGCCCGGCACGACCGCGCCGGTCGAGTCCGTTGCCGATGCCCGCCGCATCATCGCGGATGGGGTTGGCTTCCCGGTCGCCGTGAAGGCGTCCGGTGGCGGCGGCGGCAGAGGCTTTCGCGTCGCGACCGCTGACGCTGAGCTCGAGGCCGCGTTCGACGGCGCCGCGGGTGAGGGCAAGCGCTTCTTTGGCGATGAAACCGTCTACCTCGAGCGCTACCTGCCCGACCCGCGACACGTCGAGGTGCAGGTCCTCGCCGACGCCCACGGAGCGGTAGTCCACCTCGGTGAGCGTGACTGCTCGATCCAGCGTCGCCACCAGAAGCTGATCGAGGAGTCGCCGGCGCCGCCGTGGGTGGTCGATGGGGCGATGCGCGAGCGCATCGGCAAGATCGCCACGGATGCCGCCCGGGCCGTCGGCTACAGCGGCGCCGGCACGGTCGAGGGCCTGCTCGCAAACGGCGAGTACTTCTTCCTGGAGATGAACACGCGTGTCCAGGTGGAGCACTGCGTCAGCGAGCTGACGACCGGTATCGACATCGTCAAGACCGGCATCCGCATCGCCGCCGGCGAGCCGCTGGGCTTCACGCAGGAGCAGGTGGTGCTGCGCGGGCACGCGATTGAGTGCCGGATCAATGCCGAGGATGCCTCGCGGAACTTCACACCCGCTCCGGGCCGCATCGACGCGTACAGGGAGCCGTCCGGTCCCGGCGTACGGGTTGATTCGGGGGTCCAGGCGGGCTCCGAGGTCTCACCGATGTTCGACCCGATGATCGCCAAGCTGATCGTCTGGGACAGCGACCGGGAGCAGGCCACGCAGCGAATGCTCCGCGCGCTCGCCGAGTACAAGATCACGGGCCTCGTCACGTTGCTTCCGTTCCATCGCACGATCCTGGCAACCGAGCAGTGGCACCGCGGCGAGTCCTGCCGCGACCTGCTCGAAAGCAAGGAGTGGCTGGCGTCGATCCCGTCCGAGCCGCCTGCGCCCAAAGGCGAACCGGGTGAGCCGAAGATCGCATTGGACTACACGGTCGAGGTCTCCGGCCGGCGTTTTGACGTGAAGGTGATCGGGCCCCCCGGCGGAGCGATCTCACCCGAGGGTGCCACGGCATCCCGCCCGCAGCGCACAAGGCGCGAGCGCACCAAGGCCGCCGGCCCGGCCGACGACCTGCTGACCTCGCCGATGCAGGGGACGGTGCTCAGGATCGCGATCGAAACTGGCGCGCAGGTAGAGGAAGGCGCACTGATCGCGATCGTCGAGGCGATGAAGATGGAGAACGAGATAACCGCGCACAAGAGCGGCACCGTGGCCGAGCTGCACGTCGCTGTCGGCGGCGCGGTCGGCGCCGGCGACCCGGTCGTCGTGATCACTGACGAGTGAGCTGGCCGATCCGCGTCTGGCGTGCCGAGCTCGGCGAGGCGGCCGAGGTCACGCGCCTGCTGATCGCGTTTCGCGACTGGCTCGAGTCGAGCTCGCCGCCAGAGGCGGCGCTGCACGGCTCGGTGCGCAGGCTCTTCGATGATCCTGGGACCGAGTTCCTGCTCGGCGCGCCGGGCCAAGGCGGACCGCCTTGCGGGATCTGCCAGCTGCGCTTCCGCCACTCGGTGTGGACATCCGCCGAGGACTGCTGGCTCGAGGATCTGTTCGTCACCGCCGAGGGCCGTGGTCAGGGCATCGGACGCGCGCTCGTCATCGCTGCCTGCGAGCGTGCACGCGAGCGCGGCGCCGCGCGAATCGAGCTCGACACGAGCGAGAGCAACAGCGCGGCGATCGCACTGTACGAGGCGCTCGGCTTCTCCGCCATCAGCAAGGTCCACGGGAAGCTAGCCGGGCGCGATCTGTTCATGGGCCGCCGGCTGTAGCCAAGCGCGCGACGTTCGCGGCGTGGAGGCGTCGCTGCTCGCGGTCCGAGCGTCCCCGCGGCAGTGGTGCGCCAGCGCCCGCCTCGCGCAGCGCCTCCAGGTAAACGCGATCCTCGCCGAGGATCCGGAGCGCGTGCTCGCCATCGAGCACGCCGCCGTGGCCGGGCACGACGTGCCGCGCCTGCGCTGCCAGCGGCTCGAGCCGCGCGAGCGTTGCCAGATAGCCGTCGAGCGAGGCCTCGGGCGTCGGAATCTCGACCGGCGAGAGGTAGTCGCCGCAGATCAGCACCGACGCCCACTCCACCCAGATCGCCATGCCGTCCACGGTGTGGCCGTCCGCGGGATGAAGCTCGATCTCGCGCTCGCCGATCCCGCAATAGCCCGGCACCGCCAGGGCCTCGAGCGAGCCGAGCGCAAGCGGGGCGGGACGGGCGATGTAGAAGCGCTCGTCGAAGTCGCGCAGCGCACGCTGTGGCGCGCCCGGCTCGGCGCGCAGACGTGCGGCCGTCGTCTCAGCGACCCCGAGCGAGGCTCCGGGGAATGCGAGCCGCCCGAGCAGATGATCGAAGTCGCCGTGTGTCGCGAGCAGGCCACTGAATGGAAACTGCGCTTGCTCGAGCAGCGTCCCCAACAGCTCGAGCTCGTCCGGCAGGACCGGCGAGTCGATGACGAAGCCTTCGGTGCCGCTGCGCAACGCGGTGCATGTCGTCCGCCACAGCCGGCTCTCGATCACGATCACATCCTCGTGCACGCCGACCGCGCGCATCAGCTAGGCGCTACGTGGCCCGGGCGCCGCCACTCAGGCGATCCCGAGCAGCTTCGCGGCCTCGCGCAGAGTCGGCACCTCGGCGGTCGGCTTGCGCTGGCCTGAGTCGAGCGTCTCCTTGTGCCGGTTGACCCAGATCACGGGAATCTTGGCCTTCACGCACGGCTCGACGTCGTGGTAGTA
This sequence comes from Solirubrobacteraceae bacterium, assembly GCA_049512455.1. Classification (GTDB taxonomy): domain Bacteria; phylum Actinomycetota; class Thermoleophilia; order Solirubrobacterales; family Solirubrobacteraceae; genus Palsa-513. Next base: position 4,618 of record JBEKXB010000003.1, read on the forward strand.
GCTCGACGCTATGTGTACCCAGCCCTTCTTGCCGCCGATCCGGCGCGCGCATTCGTTGAAGTGCGCGAGGTCGGGCTTGTAGGAGCGAACCTGCTGGGCAGTTACGACAATGTCGAAATCGGTCTGCAGGTGGCGGCGAGTCTGCCCGAGCAGCTTGTCGTCGATGTTCGAGATCAGACCGACGTGGTACTTCTTCGCGATCTTGTCGAGCTGCGGGCGCGTCTCCTTGAACGGCACCCAGCGCTGCACGGAGTCCGGCAGGAAGCCGGACCGCGACGGCTCCAGCGGCCAGCCGAGCCGCTTGGCGATCTCGACGACGGTGCGCCGCAGAACCTCGGCGTAGAGCTCGTAGGAGCCACCCTCGATCTCGCGCGCGATCTCCATGAACATCGGGATCACCTCCTCGCGCTCGATCGTGAAGCCGTCGCGCGCCGCTTCGGCGGCGAAAGCGTCCCAGATCCCGCTCTCCCAGTCGATCAGCGTGCCGTAGACATCGAAGGTGACGAACGAGGGCTTGGGGGGAAGAGGCATACGAGTAGTGAGCTCCTGGTTGCGCACGCGCCGGACACAGGCCGCGACGGCAATTATGAACGTCGTCTAGAGTCAGCGCCGGCTGATGGATCTACTTGAGTACCAGGGCAAGCAGCTTCTCGCCCGTCACGCGATCCCCGTACCCGTAGGAAAGCCAGCTTCAACTGTAGACGCCGCGGCCGGTGCCGCCAGCGAGATCGGCTATCCCTGCGCGATCAAGGCCCAGGTCCAGATCGGGGGGCGCGGCAAGCTCGGTGGGATCAAGATCGCCACCACCGAGGCCGAGGCTCGGCAGCACGCGTCCGCGATCCTCGGAATGGACATTCGCGGCCTGACCGTTCGCGAGCTGTGGGTCGAGGCGGCGTCGGAGATCGCCGCCGAGTACTACGCCTCGATCGTCTTCGATCGCGGCGCCAAGGCCGCGCTCGTGATGCTCTCGACGCGCGGCGGGATGGACATCGAAGCGGTCGCCGCCGAGACCCCGGAGGCGATCGCGAGCCTGCACGTCGACCCGCTGATCGGGCTTCAGCCCTTCCACGCCCGGCGCCTGGCCTTCGAGGCGCAGGTGGCCGAGGACGTAGTGCGGCCTGTCGGCGCCTTTCTCGACGCGCTCTACCGCACGTTCGTGCAAGAGGAGGCGATGCTCGTCGAGGTCAACCCGCTCGTCATCACGCCGGCGCGCGTTCTCGTCGCGCTCGACGCGAAGGTGACGCTCGACGACAACGCCCTCTACCGCCACCCCGAGAACGCCGCGCTCCGCGACCTCTCCGCCGAGGACCCCCAGGAGCGGATGGCCAAGCAGCGCGACCTCGTCTACGTCAAGCTCGACGGGGACATCGGCGTCCTCGGAAACGGCGCCGGCCTGGTGATGTCGACCCTCGACGTCGTCGCCCAGCACGGCGGCAAGCCGGCGAACTTCCTCGACGCCGGCGGCGGAGCGAAAGCCGACGCGATCACGGCGGCGGTCGAGGTGATCCTCTCGAACAGGAGCGTCAAGGCAGTGCTGTTCAACATCTTCGGCGGCATCACGCGCTGCGACGAGGTCGCGCGCGGACTGATCGAGGCCTTCGAGACGATCAAGCCGACGGTCCCGTTCGTCGTTCGGCTCGACGGCACCAACAGCGTCGAGGGCCGCGAGCTGCTGGCGGGGGCGGGGCTGGCGAACGTACACGCCGTGGACACGATGGATGCGGCGGCCGCACGCGTCGTGGAGCTCGCACGGTGAGCGTATTGGTCGATCGTGACACGCGCCTGTGCGTAGCGGGCATCACCGGGCGCGAGGGGCGGTTCCACACGCTGAACAACCGCAACTACGGCACGGCGGTCGTGTCCGGCGTCACTCCGGGCAAGGGCGGTCAGGACGTCGAGGGGATCCCGGTCTTCAACACGTTCCGGGAGGCGGTGGCTGCAAGCGAGGCGAACACGACGATGATCTTCGTGCCACCGCCGTTCGCCGCCGACTCGATCCTCGAGGCCGCCGACGCGGGCATCGCCACGATCGTCGCAATCACGGAGGGCATTCCCGCACACGAGGAGCTGCGGACCTACGCGCAGCTGCAGCGCATGCCGGGGATCCGCCTGATCGGACCCAACTGCCCGGGAGTGCTCTCGCCAGGCAAGGCCAACGTCGGCATCATCCCCGCAGCGTTCTTCCGTGAAGGCAACATCGGCGTCGTGTCGCGCTCGGGCACGCTCACCTACCAGGTCGGCAACGAGCTCGCCCGACGCGGCTTCGGCAACTCCTCGATCGTCGGGATCGGTGGCGATCCGGTGCCCGGCTCGAGCTTCGTCGAGGTCATCGCCCTGTTCGAAGCTGATCCGGAGACCGAGCTGATCGTGATGGCCGGCGAGATCGGCGGCCGGGCCGAGGAGGAGGCCGCCGAGTACATCGCGGCCCACGTCACCAAGCCCGTCGTCGCCTACATCGCCGGCTTCACGGCGCCGCCGGGAAAGACGATGGGGCATGCGGGCGCGATCGTGTCCGGCACTCAGGGGACCGCCGCAGCAAAGGCCGCGGCGCTCGAGGCCAACGGTGTGCAGGTGGGACGCACACCGACCGCGGTAGCCGATATTGTCGTGGCGATCCTCAACAGCTAGGCAGGCATGTCGCCAGCAGGCACGACCACCATTCCGCTGTCGCGCGGCGCTCCGTCGCTCGACATCATCGATGTCGAGGGCCTGCGCGAAGCCGCGGTTCGGGCGTTCGCGAATGACCCTGCCGGCGCGACCGCCTACGGAACCTCTGTCGGCTACCTGCCGCTGCGCAAGCTGATCGCCGGCTGGCACGGCGTCGAGGAGTCCCAGGTCCTGATCACCAACGGCTCGATGCAGGCCGATGCGTTCCTGTTCGACGAGGAGGTCGCTGCCGGGGCGGAGGTCATCGTCGAGCGTCCAAGCTACGACCGCACGCTGCTCGGTCTGCGCGCCCGCGGAGCGAAGCTGCACGCGGTTCCGCTCGAGCCGGACGGCATCGACATCGACGCGCTGGAGGAACTGCTCGCCGCCGGCGCCAAGCCGGCGCTCGCGCACATCATCCCGAACTTCCAGAACCCGGCCGGCTACACGCTGTCGCTGGTCAAGCGCAAGCGGCTGCTCGAACTCGCCGGCGAGCACGGCTTCACGATCTTCGAGGACGATCCCTACGTGTCGCTGCGCTTCCGCGGCGAGACGCTGCCGACGATGCTGTCGCTTGACGGCGGCGCCGGTCGCGTGGTCTACGCATCGTCGTTCTCCAAGACGGTGTGCCCCGGCATCCGCGTCGGCTACCTCGTCGGCCCGGCTGCGGTGATCAAGGCGATCGCCAAGCGCGGGACCAACACCTACATCTCGCCGGGCATGGTCAGCGGAGCGATCGTCTACGAGTTCGCCAGCTCGGGCGCGCTGGAGCGCTCGATCGAGACTGTGCGTGCGGCGCTCGAGAAGCGCGTCGGCGCACTCGCAAGCGGCCTCGCGCGGGAGCTCCCCGACGCCCGCTTCGTGGCGCCCGACGGCGGCTACTTCCTCTGGGTCGAGCTGCCCGAGGATGTCGATTCGACCAAGCTGGTCGCAGCAGCGGGCGAGCTCGGCGTCGCCGTCGTGGATGGCGACGACTTCCTCGCCGAAGGACGCTCGGGAGCGATTCGGCTGTCGTTCGCGCCGGTCACGCCGGAGCAGGCCGACGAAGCGACGCGGCGACTCGCCGCCGCCGTGGCGTCGCTGCGCTGAGCTGGCTCAGCGACCGTAGCGCCGGCTGCCGAGGACCAGCTGCTCGGGTAGTGCGACGCGCGCCGGGGGCGAGGGGTCGGCGATCACCGACACCGTCTCGGCGACGCTGCGCGTGAGAATGCAGCGCCGGTCGGCGGCCTCCAGGACCAGCTCGTCCGCGCCGGCCTCAACGACCTTCGCTTGCAATCCCGGCTCCAGCCCGGCGTCGCGCAGATAGTGGAGCAGGTCCTCGGCCTCGTTCTCGAACCGCAGCACGACCACCTTCGCTCCGGGCGCCACGTCGGCGAGCGGCACGCCGGGGATCCGCGAGCCGGGGAAGATCGGATGCCCGTGCGGACAGGTTCGCGCGTCGCCGATCGCGGCCGCCATGCGCTCCTCGAGCACCGGGGACATCGCGTGCTCGAGCCGCTCCGCCTCCTCGTGGACCTCGTCCCAGGCGATTCCGAGCACGTCTGTGAGAAAGCGCTCGATCAGGCGGTGGCGGCGCACGATGCCAGCCGCCTGAGCCTCCCCGCTAGCGGTGAAGCTGATCGTCTTGTCGGGTGCCCGGGTGACGTAGCCGTCATGCTGGAGGCGGCGGATCATCTCGTGCACCGTCGGTGCCGCGAGCTGCATCGCACGCGCGACGTTCGCGCCGGTCATCGGCAAGCCCGCCTCGTGCAGCCAGTACAGCGTCTGGAGGTACTCACCCTCACCGGCTGTCGCCTGCGCGCCGCTCACCGTCGTGACTGTACCGTCACGCTACTGTTGGCTACCGTGGCCCCGCCCCCGCGCGTCGAGTTCCCGATCGAGCCCGCGCTCGCGCGCGCCGCGCCAGCGCTGCCGCGTGGTGCCGAGTGGGGCTACGAGCAGAAGTACGATGGCTTCCGGGCGATCGCCTTCGTCGCGGGCGAACAGGTCGTGCTGCAGTCGCGCGGCGGCAAGGACCTCCGCCGCTACTTCCCGGAGCTAACGTTTCCCTTGGGCACCTACGTGCTCGACGGGGAGATCGTGATCGACGCCGCGGGCGGCGGTGAGCAGTTCGGGGCGCTGCAGCAGCGTATCCACCCGGCGGCGTCACGGATCGAGCGCCTTGCGACCGAGCTACCCGCCTCCTATGTCGCCTTCGATGCCCTGCTCCTCGACGGCGAGGTGCTGCTCGATCGCCCGTTTTCGGAGCGACGAGCCGCGCTCGAACGGCTCGACGGCATCCGCCGCGCGGAGCTGGTGTACGACCCGGCGCTCGCCGAGCCGTGGCTGGCTCACAGCGAAGGCGTGATCGCCAAGCGACTCGACGCCGCCTACACGCCGGGCAAGCGAACGGCGATGGTGAAGGTCAAGCGGCTGCGGACGATCGACTGCGTCGTAGCGGGCTACCGCCCGGGCAAGGAGCCAGGCAGCGTCGGCTCGCTGATCCTCGGCCTCTACGAGGCCGACGGGACGCTGCGCACCGTCGGCCACAGCTCGGCGTTCGGCACTGCGGAAAAGCGCGCGCTGCGCGAACGGCTGGCGGAGTACGAAACGGGGGCGCGGGGTAGTGGCGAACCCTCGCGCTGGACCGGCGACCGTGACCTCGAATGGGTGGCGCTGCGCCCGGAGCTGGTCGTCGAAGTGACCTATGACCACGCAAGCGACGGCCGCATCCGTCACGGCACGAAGATCCTGCGCTGGCGCGACGACAAGGCACCACGGGAGTGCCTTGTCGATCAGCTCACCTAGCGAGCAAGCACACCCAGACGTTTGGTTCCGGGCCCCGACGGTTTCGGTGCTAGCCTCGTGGGAGGCGCGAAGTGTGTGCCACGTGCAATGTCCGACGATCTCGCGCCAGCCGAAGTCAAGAACGCCCGTGCGGTGGCGCAGAAGGCACGAGCTCTGTCAGACGAGCATCAACGCGCGCATCGCGATGCATCCGGCGCTGACAAGGCGGTGCTGGCTCGCGGCGAGGAGCTGAAGCGGCTCGCGGCGGAGGCAAGCGCCAAGTTCGAGCTCGCCAAGCAGCAGGCACGCAGCGCCGCGTCAGTCAAGCGCCGGCAGGAGACCGTCGCCCGCGACGCACAGCTGCAATCCCGGCTTCGCGCCGAAGCGCAGGGCCGGCGTGAAGCGGCGGCAGCGTCAGGGCCGGCGCCGCGCCGCGGCTATCGATAGCACGGTCGAGGTCTGCCGGGCCGAGTACGCTGTGTCGATGGAGTCGGTGCAGCCTGGCGAACGCGTGAACGTCGCCGATGGCGGCGCGTTGAGCCATGGGATCGTGTTCGAGGTGCCGAGCAGATCCAAGGTCGTGGTGGCGCTCATCGACGCCAGCCGCGGGCCTGTCTTCCGCACCGTCCACCCGCGAGAGTTGACCGAGCGGACCGAGGAGGGCCCTGAGGATCCGGCCCTGCGTCTGCTGATCCGCCGTACTCCGCCACCGGTTCACAGCGCGGACGGCGGCCCGGTCGGCGTGGGACGCCAGCAGCCTGGACACACGCGCGGGTCGATGCACCGCACGACCGGCAAGTAGCGCGTCAGCGAGCCGGCGACCCGGTCGGATGGGCGGCCTGCGACGCGGCGGCCGCAGGAGCGAGGTCGGCGAGGGTGAGGGGCTGGCGCGGCGGATCGTCGATCACGATCGACGATGATGTCGCCAGGGTGCGCTCGACGTGCAGAAGCTCGCCGGACGCGAGCAGCCGCCAGCCCGGGTCCGCGTCCATCGGCTCGCTGGCGACGACAACGGCGGGCTTGGCGGCGAGGTCACCGCTACGCACGCGAATCGTGCCCGCTACGCCGCTGTGCTCCAGCGCCGCGCCGGGAGGGCGTTCGAGAACGTAGAGCGCGTGCGTCTCGGGGTAGCGGAGCGCCCACAGCTCGTCGCTCGTGATCAGCACCACGTTGAGCGCGAACAGCGGCAGCTCGCGGGCAACCCAGCTGGCAGCGGCTGCGAGTCCCGCGGCGACGTCGCCGCGGTGCTGCTCGGTCTCCTTGGTGACGAGGGCGAAGAAGCGCTCGGAGTCCGTGTCGCCGCTGACGAGGTCGCGGTAGCTGCCGAGCCGCGCCTCGAGCTTGGGCAGGTCCTCGATCACGCCGTTGTGAGCGAGCAGGCGACCGTGCTGCTCGAACGGGTGCGTGTTCCGGGTCGCCAGCCCGCCCGTCGAGGCGTAGCGGATGTGCGCGACGAAGGTCTGCGAACGGGCTTCGCGCGCTTCGCGCGCGAAGGCCCGATCCTCGAAGGCGGCGATCGCACGCCGCTCGACGCGCGGCGTGCCGTCGGGAGCGAAGTAGCCGAGCCCCGTCCCGTCGGGCTCGCGATGGCTCTGCGCCGTCAGGCTGTCCGGCGCCGCCAGCAGCCAGAACGTGGCCCGCACACGGTGCGGCGCACCGGACATGCCAAACAGGCGGCACACGACCTAACGCTAGCGTGCCCAGATCAGGACATCGCCGCCTAGCGTTCGCTTCGCCGTGAAGAAGGAGGTCGCGTAGCGCGCAGACCGCCCAAATGATGATGGCGGGGCGCATCGCGCTAGGTGCGGCGGCGGGCGCGGCTTGGCTGCACCCGTGGGGCCTCGCCCGGCTGCTTGGCGAAGTTGGGTGGCCAGGGGGCGTCGCCGAGGCCCGCCGCCTCGTCGCGCGCGGCGAGCTCGAGCAGGCCCGCGAGCGAGCCGGGATCCTCGTCGATGCCCGCCGAGGGGTCACCGCGGTCGCGCAGCCGCGCCGGGACCGTGTCGAGGCGGAGCGCGGCCGGGTCGACATCGGCCAGCTCGTGCCAGCCGAACGGGCAGGAGACGCGGGCGTCGGCGACGGCGCGCACCGAGTAGGCGGAGGCGACGGTGCGGTCGCGCGCGTTCTGGTTGTAGTCGACGAACACGCCGACGCGCTCCTCCTTCCACCACTTGCTCGTCGCGCGGCCCGGCATGCGGCGCTCCACCTCGCGAGCCAGCGCCAGCGCGGCGCGGCGGACCTCCTGGAAGCCCTGCTCGGGTGAGATGCGGACGTTGACGTGGATGCCGCGCGAGCCCGAGGTCTTCGGAAAGCCGACCAGGCCGTGCTCGACGAGGACCTCGCGGACGCAGGCGGCGACCGCGCGAACCTCGTCGAAGTCGCTGTCCGGCTGTGGGTCGAGATCGACGCGCAGCTCGTCCGGGTGGTCGAGGTCGCCGGCGCGCACGGGCCACGGGTTCCAGTCGATCACGCCGAGATTGACGCCCCAGACGAGGTGGGCGGCGTCGTTGGCAAGCAGCTCGCGGGCGGAGCGCCCGCTCGGGAAGTGCACCGTCGCCGTCGCCAGCCAGTCCGGCGCGGTCTCGGGGACGCGCTTCTGGAAGAAGTAATCACCCGCGACGCCGTTCGGCCAGCGCTTCAGCGTCGTCGGGCGGTCGCGCAGGTGGCGCAGCGCCGCATCCGCGCACTGCAGGTAGTAGTTGACGAGGTCGAGCTTGGTGAAGCCGGGCTCGGGGAAGAACAGCTTGTCGGGGTTCGAGACGCGCAGCTCGCGGCCCGCGGCCTCGATCGTGATCGCGTTGTCGGTCGCCATGCGATGGGAGGATGGCGCACGATGGCAGTCAAGCCAAGTCCGGTCCTCGTCGCGCCCGACTCGTTCAGGGGGACGCTCGGCGCGCGAACGGTCGCCGACGCGATCGGGCGAGGGCTCGAGGCGACGGGGCTCTGGCAGGCTGATCTGGCTCCGGTCGCCGACGGTGGCGAGGGAACCGCGGAGGTGCTGCTCGCCCGTCGCGGGGGTGAGTGGCGCGTCGCTGAGGTGAGCGATCCGCTTGGGCGCTTGATGGAGGCCGGCTTCGCGTTGCTCGACAATGGGAGGACGGCGGTCGTCGAGGTTGCGGCGGCGAGCGGGCTGGAGCTGGTGGCGGCCGGGGAGCGGGATGCGCAGGCGGCGTCGAGCGCCGGCACCGGGGAGCTGATGCTGGCCTGCGCGGCGGCGGGGGCGGTGTCGATCCTCGTTGGCGCCGGCGGGAGCGCGAGCACCGACGGCGGGGCTGGGGCGATTGGGGCGATCGAGCGCGGTGGCGGGCTGGGAGACGCCAGCGTGACCGTGCTCTGCGACGTGCGGATCCCGTTCGAGCTGGCGGCCGAGCGGTTCGCGCCGCAGAAGGGCGCCGACGCGGCTGGCGTGGCACGCCTGCGCGCGCGCCTGAACGAGCTCGCTGTGGCGCTGCCGCGCGACCCGCGCGGCGTCGCGGGGACCGGCGCGGCCGGCGGGCTCGCCGGCGGCCTGTGGGCGGCACTGGGGGCGCGGCTGGTCGGCGGCGCGGCATTCGTGCTCGACGCGCTCGACATCGAGCAGCGACTGCGTGGGTGTCATGCCGTGATCGTCGGTGAGGGGCGGCTCGACGCGACGACGCTCGACGGGAAGGTGGCCGGCGAGATCGCCACGCGGGCGCGCCAGATGGGCGTGCCGGCGCACGCGATCGTCGGCACGAATGCGTTGGATCGCTTCGAGGCCCGGATCCTCGACCTGCAGACGATCCTCGAGGCCGGGGATGTGGAGGCGATCGAGCGGGCGGCGAGGAAGCTGGCTGGCACGCTCTGAGGGCATCCGCCCGCGCAGGAATCACTGCGGAGCGGCCGGGCGAGCGGCGCGACCGCTAGGCTCGACCCAGTGATCGCCGAGAACGCGCCCGAAGCGAGCCGTCAGCCGGTGTTCAGCCGTGCCCAAGCGTCGCTTCCCGGGGCGCGTCGCGCGACCGTCATCGGCGCCGGGGCCTTTGGCACGGCGATCGCCGTGCTGCTCGCGCGAGCGGGCGTCCGGACGATCCTGCAGACCCGCACGGACGAGCAGGCGGCGCTGCTCACCGAGTCGCGCGAGAACACAAAGTACCTGCCGGGGGTCGAGCTGCCGGCGGGGCTGCGGATCGAGCCGGTGTCGAGCGGGATCGCCCGCACCGACTTCGTGTTTCTCGCCGTCCCATCGATCGCCCTGCGTGAAGTCATCGCTGCGCTGCCGGACTCCAGTCTCGGGCGTCGTGCGGCCGCCGTGTCACTGGCAAAGGGCTTCGTCCCGCCCGACGGAACCGCGGCGACGACGATACTCAGGGCGCGCTTTGGCGCCCACCGCACTGCCTGCATCGGGGGACCGGCACACGCGCAGGAGATGGTCCACCACGGCGCTGGGCTCGTCGCCGCATCCGCGGACGAGAAGCTTGCCGAGGCGCTTGCCGCGATCTTCACCCGCGCCGGCGTCGTGTGCGAGGTCTCGAGCGATCCGATCGGGGTTGAGCTTGCCGGCGTGGCCAAGAACGCCGCTGCGCTCGCCGCCGGCGCGACCGTGGCGCAGGGTCTCAACGCCGCCGGCGCGGCGGCGGGCCACATCTTTGCCGAGGTCTGGCGTTTTGCCGAGGGCAGCGGCGCACGGCCCGAGTCGATGATCGGGCTGTCCGGCGCCGGCGACCTCGTCGCCACCGCACTGGCGCCACAGAGTCGCAACCGGCGCGCCGGTGAGCTGCTCGCAGAGGGGGTTAGCGCCGCCGAGATCGAGCGCCGCGTCGGTCACGCCGTCGAAGCGCTCGAATCGGTCCGGCTGCTCGCGCGCGCGGTCGAGCGCGCGGGCTACCCGGCACCCGTGACGGGCGCACTGTCAAGGTTGATCTCAGGCGAGCTGCCACTCGAGGAGTGGGTCGCGCTCGTGCGCGCGACTGTGCCGATGCGCGCCCGCCGGCGCGGGCGTGCATGGTGGCGCCGCCTGTTCTCGCGCCGGGCTAACGGCGCTCCGCGAGCGTCGTGATCACCGCCTCGTAGACGCCGCCGCCGTGCCCGGCTTCGGCGACGCGGACATTCTCCAGGCGTGCGAGCTCTGCGCGGAGCGACGGGTCTCGCTCGAGCGCGTTGGCGACCAACCAGAACGCTCCGACACACTGCCCAACCGCTAGATCCTCGCGCGAATCGCCCACCGCGAACGTCGACTCGCGTTCGAGCCCGCGCACACTCATGTGCAGCGCCACGGCCGCGGCCTTCGAAGCGCGCGCGGGGATCAGATGGTAGGCGCGCAGGTAGGGCAGCTCGGCCAGCGCCCCGGAGCGCCGGCTGATGATGCCGTTGTCGACGAGCCGGAGGTCGCCGTGGCCACGCTCGCGCAGCAATTCGTCGACCTCGGCTGCATCGATCAAGCCGCGGAACAGATGTGAGACCTCGCGGTCTAGGTGGAATGGCTCGTGGTACTCGAGGCGATCCGCGTAGGTCTGCAGCAGCAGCGCCGGGGCGCCGGAGTCCTCGATCTGTTGGAAGACCGTGCGCTCAGCGGGAACCATCTCGCCGGTCAGCCACTGTGCCTCCCCGTCGAGCACGAGCACGCTGCCGCACTCGTAGATGTAGGAGGCTTGACCGAGCAGGCGAGCGTCCTCGGCAACCTGAGCGCCGCGACGGCCGGACATCAGCACGATCTCGACATCGGCGCGCAGACATGCCTCGACTGCTCGCGCTCCCAGCAATGAGACGCGACCCTCGCCGTCGTGCAGCAGGGACGCGCCGCGTCCGAGCAGGGTTCCGTCGAGGTCGACGTAGCAGGCGCTCAGGCTCATGACACGCTCACCATCGGCGGTCGCTCGACGGTCGGCCTTGGCGCTGGCTGGGGCGCGCTGACGTGGAGCAGCTGCGATGGATCGAGGTCATTCAGCCGTCCTTCGCGCTCTAGCCGGCGTGCGATCACCGCGAGCACCTCGTAGGCCATGGCGCTGAGCGCGAGCAGCGACTGGTGGCGGTTGTGTTGGACGTCGAGGTCGACCTGCGCCATCCCGTCGAGGCCGATCTGGGCGAGCACGTCGAGCAGCATCGCGACCTCGACGCCGTAGCCGGTGGTGAACGGCAGGCGCTCGAGCAGCGCACGGCTGGCAGCCACCTCGCCGGCGAGCGGCTGACTCACGCCCGCCAGCTCGGGGTAGAAGATCGCCAGCGCCGGACGGGCGACGAGGTGATTCACGCGACCACCGCCGTCGGCGAGATCGAGGCCGCCGACGCGAAATGACTTGCGGTAGAAAGCCTTCACGAACTCGACGTCCGGCAGCTCGATCAGCGGTCCGAGCAGTCCGGTCACGTAGTGCAGCGGGAACTCCTCGATGTCGGCGTCGAGGAAGCACACTAGATCCCCCTCGACGACGCTTAGCGCGCGCCACATCGCGTCGCCCTTCCCGAGCACCGGGCCGTAGTCGGCCATCAGCTCTGACTCGCGCCAGACGGTTGCGCCAAAGTCCGCCGCAATCTCGCGCGTCCCGTCCTGTGAGTCGCCGTCGATCACGACGATCTGCTCGAGGAGATCCGCGTCGCGCAGCGACACGAGTGCCTCGACGATCGCGCCGACGGTCGCGGCGCAGTTGCGCGCCGGTAGGCACACCGACACCGACTGCTCGCGCCCGCGCAGGGTGGCGAGGTCGTAGCGCGAATGGTGCACGCTGCGGGCTTGCTGCCAGGCTGTCGCGGAGTCGAAGGACAAGCGCCTCTACTATGGCAATCCGTGGGCTCTACGGTTGCGAAGACGCGTGTGATCGAGCCCTGGACGGAGCTCCTCGACGATGCACGCGGTGGTGGGCGGCTCGTTGGCGAGGCATTCGAGCACGCGCGCGCGGCGGCCTTCGTCGCGCTCGGAGACGACCTGCACCCGCTGCTGCTCGACGCGCTGCGCGCCAGCGGCGTGCCGCGTCTGTACTCGCATCAGCGCGCCGCGCTGGAGGCGGCGTGGAAGGGCACGACTATCGTCACCACAGGCACCGCCTCCGGAAAGTCGCTGTGCTTCAACCTGCCTGCGCTCGATGTGCTGCTGCGCGACGGGAAGGCGCGTGCACTCTACCTGTACCCGACGAAGGCGCTGGCCCAGGACCAGGCGCGCGCGATCGACGCGCTCGCGCTCGGCGATCGTGTGCGGCCGGCGATCTACGACGGCGACACGCCGCGCGAGGCGCGCGCGCAGATTCGGCGCAAGGCGAACCTCGTGCTGACGAACCCCGACATGCTCCACGTCGGCATCCTGCCGCACCACGACGCCTGGAGCGAGCTGTTCGCAAACCTGGCGGTCGTAGTCGTCGATGAGGCACACGTCTACCGCGGGGTGTTCGGCTCGCACGTGGCGAACGTCCTGCGCCGGTTGCGTCGCATCGCAGCCGCCTACGGCACCGAGCCGCGGCTGCTGCTCGCCTCGGCGACAATCGCCAACCCCGTCGAGCTGGCAGAGCGGCTGACGGGCCTGGAGGACGTGACGCTGGTCGACCGCGACGGCTCTCCCTCAGCCGGGCGGCAGATCGCCGTCTGGAACCCGCCGGTGATCGATGCCGCGCTTGGCACGCGGCGCTCGGCGCTCAGCGAAGCCGCGGAGCTGCTCGCGAGGCTCGTCAGCGAGGGCGCGCGAACGATCTGCTTCGTACGCTCACGCAAGGGCGTTGAGCTGTTGAGCCGGCTCGTGACGCTCGAGCTCGAGCGGCTCGACGCCGCTCCACTCGCCGCGCTCGTGACGCCGTACCGCGCGGGCTACACCGCGTCCCAACGGCGTGAGATCGAAGCGCGCCTGTCAGCCGGCGAGCTGCGAGCGGTGATCACCACGGATGCGCTGGAGCTCGGGATCGACGTCGGCGCACTCGATGCAGCGCTCGTCGTCGCCTTTCCAGGAACAGTCGCGAGCCTGCGCCAGATGTGGGGGCGCGCTGGGCGGCAGCGGCGTGGCCTCGCGCTCTACGTTGCGAGCGAGGATGCGCTGGACCAGTTCTTCGCGCGCCACCCCGATGACTTCCTCGACCGTCCAGTGGAATCCGCGATCCTCGACCACGAATCCGAGGAGATCCATCTCGGGCACCTGCTCTGCGCCGCCCACGAGGGCCCGCTGAGCGAGGCCGACAGCGAGTTCTTTGGTCCGCGTACGCTCGCCCACCTCGAGCGCCTCGAAGGCCTTGGCGAGCTCCGGCGCGACCCGCGCGGCGGCTTCGTGCTGCGCAGACGCGAGCGCTACCCGGCCGGCGAGCTGTCACTGCGCTCGGCCTCACCCGACTCGTTTGCGATCGTCGATGTCTCGACCAGCGAGGTGATCGGAGCCACCGAGGCGGCGCGGGCGTATTCGACGCTCCATGCGGGCGCGATCTACCTGCATCTCGGCCGTTCCTACGAGGTGCTGGACCTCGACCTCGATGCTCGACGGGCGCTGGTCGAGCCCTTTGACGGCGACTGGTACACGCAGCCAAAGCGCGAGACCGACACGCTGATCGAGCGCCTGCTCGATCGTCGCGAGGTGCTCGGCGTGTCACTGTCGTTCGGTCGCGTCCTCGTCACGGAGACCGTTCTCGCCTACCAGCGCCGCCACCTGCCCGACCACAAGGAGATCGACCTTGTCGCGCTCGACCTTCCGCCGAGCCGGTTCGCCACGCAAGCGATCTGGTTCGAGCTCGACGCGGGAGTGCTCGACGACTTCCCGCCTGAGTCGCTGCTCGGATCGCTCCATGCCGCCGAGCACGCGCAGATTGCGGTCCTGCCGCTGCTCGCGATGTGCGACCGCTGGGACATCGGCGGTCTGTCGACGAACGCGCACCCCCAGACGGGCGGTCCGACGATCTTCATCCATGACGGCCACCCCGGCGGAGTCGGCATCACGCGGCTTGCATTCGGCTGTTTCGAGGTGCTCGTCAGCGACGCTCACCGTTTGATCAGCGAATGCCCGTGCCGCGACGGCTGCCCGTCGTGCGTGCAGTCGCCGAAGTGCGGCAACCTCAACGAGCCGCTGTCGAAAGGCGGTGCGGTCGAGCTGCTCGGGCGCTTGCTGGCGCGAGAGGAGCGCTAGCCGCCTCGGCTAGCCACCGCCGAGCGCCATCTTGCGCAGGTCGAGGGCCTCGTCGAGCACTTCCTCGCTGACCCCCTGTTCGCGCGCGACCTCGCGCAACGAGCGGCCCGAGCGGGTTGCCTCCTTGACGATCTCGCTCGCCTTGTCGTAGCCGATGTGGGGGTTGAGAGCGGTCGCGACGGCGAGTGTCGACTCGGCGCTGACCGCGCAACCAGCGCTGTTTGCCTCGATGCCCGACACGCACTTCTCATCCAACACCGTGGCGGCGCTCGTCAGCAGCGCGATCGAGGACAGCAGGTTGCGGGCGATCAGCGGCACCCGGACGTTCAGCTCGAAGTTGCCCTGCATGCCACCGAGGGTGATCGCCGTGTCGTTGCCGATCACCTGAGCCGCCACCTGGAGGACGACCTCCGGGATGACCGGGTTCACCTTGCCCGGCATGATCGACGAGCCCTTCTGTAGCTCGGGCAGGAACAGCTCGCCGATGCCGGCACGCGGACCTGAGCCCATCAGGGCGAGATCCTGGGCGATCTTCGTCAGCGACACGGCGAGGACCTTGAGCGCTCCCGACAGCTCGACCAGCGCATCGCGGTTGCCTTGCGACTCGAAGGGGTCCTCCGGCGCCTCGATGGGCAGCCCCGTCTGCTCGTGCAGGCGCGCGCGAACCCTTGCCGCGAACTCGGGGTGAGTGTTGAGGCCGGTGCCTGTCGCCGTGCCACCGAGCGGGATCTGGGCGACGCGCGGCAGCGCGTCCTCGATCCGCCGCTGGCCGAGGCGGATCTGAGCGGCGTAGCCGCCGAACTCCTGGCCGAGCGTCACGGGGACCGCGTCCATCAGGTGGGTCCGTCCGGACTTGACGATCTCGTGGAAGGCTTGGGCCTTCGCCGCGAGTGCGGCCTCGAGCGCGGCGAGCGCGGGGAGCAGCCGGCTCCTCGCCAGCTCGAGCGCCGCGAGGTGCACGGCCGAGGGGAAGACGTCGTTGGAGGACTGCCCGAGGTTGACGTGGTCGTTGGGATGGACGTCCTCGCCGGCGAGGCGTGCGATGACCTCATTCGCGTTCATGTTCGTCGAGGTGCCCGACCCCGTCTGGAAGACATCGATCGGGAACTGCTCGTCGTGCTTGCCTGCGGCGACCTCACTCGCTGCCTGCTCGATCTTCTTCGCAAGCCCGCTGTCAATCAGCCCAAGCTCGCCGTTGACCGCCGCGGCCGCCGCTTTGACCCGTCCAAGCCAGTGAATCACCGCGCTCGGGACCGGCTCGCCGGAGATCGGGAAGTTCTCGATCGCCTTGCGTGTCTCGCCGCCGTACAGAAGCTCTGCGCTCATCGGGGTGCTCCTCGTTCGGACGCTCTTGCACAGCGAACCCTATTGCGACGGGGGACGCCGACCCTGCCGCGAGGGCCGCCGGCGCCTGCACTCATACAATCCGCCGGTGTTCCGCACCGTCGATCCGCAGCAGGGCTTCCCCGAGCTGGAGCTGGAGGTGCTCGAACGCTGGCGCGACCGCGACGTCTTCGCGGAGTCGCTGCGACGGCGCGCGGGCGCCGAGCCGTGGAGCTTCTACGAGGGGCCGCCGACGGCGAACGGGCTGCCGGGGGCGCATCACGTCATCGCGCGGGTGTTCAAGGACATCTATCCCCGCTACAAGACGATGTGCGGCTATCGCGTGGCGCGAAAGGGCGGCTGGGACTGCCACGGCCTGCCGGTTGAGATCGCCGTCGAGCAGCAGCTCGGAATCACGCAGAAGGCCGAGATCGAGGAGTTCGGGATCAAGGAGTTCAACGAGCGCTGTCGCGACTCGGTGTTCGCGTTCCTGGAGGAGTGGAACCGCCTGACCGAGCGGATCGGGTTCTGGCTCGATCTCGATGACGCCTACCGCACGCTGGACCCCAGCTACATCGAGTCGGTCTGGTGGGCACTCGAGCAGATCCATGCCAAGGGCCTGCTGTACGAGGGTCACAAGGTGGTGCCGTACTGCCCGCGCTGCGGCACAGCGCTGTCCTCGCACGAGGTCGCGCTCGGCTACCAGGATGTCGTCGATCCGTCGGTGTACGTGAAGCTCGCGCTGGCGGACGGCGATGAGAAGCTCGTCGTCTGGACGACCACGCCCTGGACGCTGCCGGGGAACGTCGCGGTGGCGGTCGCGCCGGCGGTCAGCTACGCCCGCGTCAGATTCGAGGGTGAGACGCTGATCGTCGCCGAGGAGCGGGCGGCACAGCTGTTTGGTGAGGACGTTGAGGTGCTCGATCGCTTTCCCGGATCAGAGCTCGTCGGACGCCACTACGACTCTCCGATCTTCGGGCTGGCTGATCGCGAGCCTGGCGGGGCACCGGTCATCGCCGGGGATTTCGTCACTACCGACGACGGCACGGGACTCGTGCACATCGCGCCGGCTTTCGGCCAGGACGACTTCGACGCCGCACTCGCGACCGGGCTCTTCGACCGCGCAGACCCGGCCACGCTCTACAACCCGGTCAAGCCGGACGGCACCTACGACGACCGTGTAGTCGGCTACGCGGGTCGCTCCGTCAAGGATCCGGAGCTGACCGCGGAGCTCACCGAGGAGCTGCGCCGCCGTGGGCTGCTGCTGCGTGTCGAGGACTACGAGCACTCCTATCCGCACTGCTGGCGGTGCGGGACGCCACTCATCTACTACGCCAAGCCGTCGTGGTACATCGCCACCTCGAAGCTTCGCGATCGCATGCTCGCCGCCAACGAGACCGTCAGTTGGCACCCGCCGCACATCAAGCACGGACGCTTCGGCGACTGGTTGGCCGGCAACGTCGACTGGGCGCTGTCGCGCGAGCGCTATTGGGGGACACCGCTGCCGGTCTGGCGCTGCGGCCAGGGCCATCACGTCTGCATCGGCTCGTTCGCCGAGCTCGAGCGTCGCAGCGGGCAAACGCTCGAGGACCCGCACCGGCCCTACGTGGACGAGCTCGTCTTCGCGTGTGAGGTGTGCGGCGAGCAGATGCGGCGCGTGCCCGAGGTGATCGATGTGTGGTTCGACTCCGGCTCGATGCCGTTCGCCCAGCACCACACCCCGTTTGAGAACGCCGACCGCTTCGCCGAGTCGTTCCCGGCCGACTTCATCTGCGAGGCGCTCGATCAGACCCGCGGCTGGTTCTATTCGCTGCTCGCCGTGTCGACGTTGCTGTACGACGAGGCGCCGTACCGCAACGTCGTCTGCCTCGGGCTGCTGACCGACGGCGACGGCCAGAAGATGTCCAAGTCGAAGGGCAACGTGGTCGCCCCGTGGGACGTGATCGATCGCTTTGGCGCTGACGCGTTGCGCTGGTTCTTCTTCACCTCCAAGCAGCCCTGGGACGGCTACCGCTTCTCCCCTGACGCGGTCGGCGAGGTCGTGCGGCTGTTCCTGCGGCAGCTGTGGAACGTGTACGGCTTCTTCGTCCTGTACGCGAACGCCGCGGACGGTGACGCCGCAATCCAGACGGCGCCGACAGAGCTTGACCGCTGGATCCTCTCGCGCCTTGCCGGCACGGTCTCGACGGTCCGCGAAGGTCTTGACGACTACGACGCGACGACCGCCGGGCGGGCGATCGCCGAGCTTGTCGAGGACCTCTCGAATTGGTACATACGCCGGTCGCGGCGGCGGTTCTGGGACGGCGACGAGGCGGCGTTCGCGACGCTCCGCCGCTGCTTGGTGACGATCGCCCAGCTGCTCGCGCCGTTCACGCCGTTCATCGCCGATGAGATCTACGACAACCTCGACGGAAGCGAGCCGAGCGTCCATCTGTGCGAGTTTCCGCGCGCGGATGAGCGTGACCGGGACCTCGAAACCGCGATGGCGACGGCGCGGGAGACGGTAAGGCTCGGCCTCGCTGCCCGCGCCCAGGCGAAGGTCAAGATCCGCCAGCCGCTGCACGAAGCCGTGATCGTCGCGAGTGGCGCCGAACGCGCGGCGATCGAGCGTCTGGGTGACATCGTCAGCGACGAGCTCAACGTCAAGCGGCTGCGCTTCGTGACCGTGGCCGACGAGCTCGGCAGCTACACCATCAAGGCGAACTTCGCCTCGCTGGGGCCGCGCTTCGGCAGCGAGATGCCTCAGATCGTGGCGGCCATCGCGGCGCTCGACCCAGCACACGTCGCCAGGGCCTTGCGGGACGGCGAGCATGTGGCGTTGTCGGTTGGTGGCCGCAACCACACGCTGACGAGCGACGACGTCGCGCTGTCGCTCGCGCCGCTCGAGGGGTACGGCCTCGAGCGCGAGGGCTCACACGCGGTTGCGCTCGAGCTCACGATCGATGCCGGCTTGCGCAGCGAAGGCCACGCCCGTGAGATCGTCCACGCGATCCAGTCCGCACGGCGCGACGCGGGCTTCGAGATCACCGATCGCATCGCGCTCGATCTGCGTGGCGATGAGGCCCTGCTCGCCGCGGCCCGCGACCACGCCAGCTACATCGCCGATGAGACGCTCGCGACCTCGGTCAGCTACAGCGAGCGCTCCCGAGGCTACGTTGCGAGCTCACAGATCGAGGGCCGCACGCTCGAGGTCCGCGTCGAGCGTGCGGGCGCCGAAGGCTAGGACGCGAGCGACAGCTCGGCCTCGAGCTTCTTCTTCGGGTACGCACCGATGACCTTCTTCACCGGCTGACCACCGTCGAAGAGGATCAGCGTCGGAATCGACAGCACCTCGAACGCGGCCGCGGTCTGCTGATTCTCGTCGATGTTGAGCTTGACGATCCGCAGATCGTGCTCGTCGGCGATCTGCTCGAGCACCGGCGCGACAACCCGGCACGGAGTGCACCACGGCGCCCAGAAATCGACCAGGACCGGGGTGTTCGACTCGATCACCTCGGCCTGGAAGTTGTTGTCGTTTACATCTGCAAGCTTGCCGGCCATCGCCGCTCCTTCAGTCGCGATTCCTCATACCTGCTCAATACTATACAAACTGTAGCGACCGGCTGGGACGGACGTGCGGCGACTCAGGCGAGCCCGCCGCCATCCACCGCCGCGTCATAGACGAGCTCGAGCGCCTCTGTTCGCGCCGCCAGGTCGAACTTGGCGATCACGCGTTCCCGGCCCGCGCGCCCGAGGCGTGCGCCCAGCGAAGGATCAGCCAGTAGCCGCGCGAGCGCCGCGGCCAGCGCTTCGATGTCGCCCTCGGGGCAGAGCAATCCCGTCTCGCCGTCGACGATCGCCTCCGGTGTGCCACCGGAGCGGCACACCACCGTAGGCAGCTCGGCGGCGGCGGCCTCCAGCAGCACCATCGGAAGACCCTCGGCGCTACCGTCGCTCGCCCGCCGCGAAGGAGCGCAGAAGACGCTCGCGCGGAGCATCTCCTCCCAGACGACGGACGCAGGTTGCGCCCCCAGGAAGGTCACCTGCGCCCGGCACGATTGCGCCTGCTTCTCGAGCGATCCGCGCAGCACCCCGTCGCCAATGACCCGCAACGAGGTCGCAGCAGGCAGACGGTCGAGCGCCGCGAGCAGGTCGGCGAGCCCCTTCTTCTCGACGAGCCGGCCGACGAAGAGGATTCCGCAGTCGCGAAGTGCACGCTCGGCGTCACTGAGCTTCCGAACGGCTATCCCGATCGGGCGTACGGCGATCTTCGACTCCGGCGCGCCCAACTCCAACAGCCGCTCCTTGATGAACTCCGAGACGGCAATCAGCACCGCGGCGTAGTCGAACAGGGCTCGATAATCACGTGCGCGGGCGCGGTCGGTCGTGACGTCATAGCCGTGTGCGGTGACCACGAGTGGAACACCGGCGCGCGCAACCACGCCCAGGACTCGCAGCGCGCCGTCGAGGAAGTGCACGTGAACCAGATCGATCTCGTTGCCCTTGATGAACCGATCCAGCCGCCGCTCGCCGGGCCATGGCAGGGCTCGCGCGAGGGCACGCCCCGCCCGAAGGCGGGCGCGAGGGTAGAGCACGAGATCCGGTGGCGCGAGCGGCGCGAGCCGCGTCGGAACGCGGCCGCCGAGGAAGCCACGCCAGCGCTTCAGCGCATACAGCTGCGCCGCGACGAACGTCTCCGAGAGCGGCAGCACCTCGTCGCGCCACACAAGCACCCGCCGCTCGGTCCTCAGCCGCGCTCGAAGGCCGTCAGGTGGCGAGTCCGTCACGCAGGCCGATTGTAGTGGCGGCCGACGTCCCTCAGCCGATCAGACCGTGCAGCACATGCGGCGAGACGTAGACCTCGATGCACGCGGCAACGAACAGCATCGGAAGCGCGATCGCGACGGTGACAGCGGTGGCTGCGAGCAGCTGGTCCCATTCGCCACGCCGGCTCGCGATGATCCACGCAGCGAGCGGCAGGAACAGAGCCGTCAGTTCGAGCGGCGCGTGCGCGGCGAGTACCACCAGAAGCACGCCCGGCGAGGTGTGCAGGTGCACCGCGACAGCCGCCGTCTCGCCGCCGAGCACGAGCGCCTGGGCCGATAGCGAGAACGCCGTGGCGCCGATCACGAATGCGATGGCGATCGGACCGCCTCGCTCGTGGATCGCGCGGGAGATCCCGTGGTGCTGCTCGGCCTGCAGCGGCAACGAGGAGCCGGCGATGAAGCCGGCGAGGCAGGCCATCGCGTGGAACGCGAGGACGAGCAGGTTGCGAGCGAAGATCGCGAACACGTCGTGGAGATGCCCAACAGCGAACGGCGGTCCGCCCGTCTGCACGTTCAGCCCGTTGGCGTCCGACACGCCGGCGACCGCCCACACCGCGAGCAGCAGACACAGCGCGGCGGTGAAGCTCCCGGCAAGCCAGCGTCCGAGTGTCGAGGTCGGGTCTTCACGCCACGCGCGCAGCGTCTGCCGCGTCCGCCGCACGCCGTAGACGAACGCGTAACGGCTCGGCTCCTCGCGTGTCGTGGGTGGATCGCTGCTGCGCGCCACAGGCTCGCCCATCGCCTGCATGTATCGGTCGCCGGGAACGGCCGCGTGAGCGCCCGCCGCTACCCCGCGCGTTGCTTCAAGCGCAACTGCGGCAGCCGCCACGCGGCCTCGACCGCAATCCGCGTCGACATCTTGCTGCGCCCGAGGCGCCGTTCGTGGAATGTGATCGGCACCTCGACCACCGAGAACCCCTTGCGCAGAGCTCGCAGCGTGAGCTCAACCTGGAACACGTAGCCATGCGAGCGAACCGTCTCCAACTCGATCGTCTCGAGCACCTCGCGGCGGAAGCACTTGAATCCGCCTGTCAGATCGCGCACCTCCAAGCCGAGCACGATCCGCGCGTAACGACATGCGCCGCGGCTGATGAACCGTCGTGAGCGCCCCCAATCAGCCACTCCGCCTCCAGCCGTGTAACGTGAGCCCAGCGCCAAGTCAGCGCCGCCGTCGATCGCCGCCACCAGGCGGCCGATGTCGGCCGGATCGTGTGAGAAGTCTGCGTCCATCTCGAGGATCAGATCGGCACCTGCACTGATCGCGCGACGAAAGCCGGCAAGGTAGGCGGGACCGAGCCCCTCACGCTCACTGCGATGGAGGACCTCGACGGCGTGGCTCTCCGCCGCCAGCCGATCGGCGATCTCCCCTGTGCCATCCGGTGAGGAGTCATCGACGATCAGCACGCGGAAGCCATCCGCGGCGACGCGCGCCAGCGCGCGCGCGGCGGCGTCAACGATCCCTTCGATGTTCTCGGCCTCGTTGTATGTGGGGAGAACGAGCCACGCGGTTCTGGGCATCAGCGCCATAACCTAGATGAATCAGCGACCCGGCCAACAGCACCATCGCCGCCGCGCTCGACGAGCTCGGCGATCTCTACGAGCTCGACGGCGCGGTCATCCACCGCGTGCTCGCCTACCGCAACGCCGCAAAGACGGTGCGCGACGCGTCGATCTCCGTCGCGGCACTGGCCCGTAGCGGCCGTCTCACCGAGCTGGCGGGCATCGGCGCGACGCTCGAGCAGAAGATCATCACCCTGATCGAGACAGGCGAGATACCCGCGGCGGTCAAGCTCCGCAAGCGCTACCCGCCGGGGCTGCTGGCCATCACCGCGCTGCCGGGCCTCGGACCGAAACGCGCGCGGCGCCTGTTCGAGGAGCTGGGAGTGGACTCGCCGGCAGCGCTGCATGAAGCTGCGCGCCTCGGGCAGGTCCGGGCGCTCAAGGGATTCGGGCCGAAGGCGGAGCAGGCGATCCTGGCGGCGCTCGCCGCCGGTGCCCCGTCGCAGCTGCGCGAACGCACCGTGCTCGACCGCGCCCTCGCGATCGGCGAAGCGATCGTGGAGGCGCTGCGCGCGATGGACGCACGTGCACAGATCGAGCTGGCCGGCTCGGCGCGACGGCGCGCCGACAGTGTCAAGGATCTCGACATCGTCCTCGACCAGGAGGCGCTGTTGGACTCGCTGGAGGCGCTCGATCTCCTCGAAGCGGCGGCGCGCACCGGCCCGAGCGCCGCACGCGGGCGCACTCACACCGGCATGACGATCGAGCTGCGCGCCGTCGCGCCCGAGCAGTTCGGCAACCTCCTCCAGCATCTCAGCGGATCGAACGCGCACAACGCCGCGCTGCGCGAGCGCGCCACGCGCGCCGGGCTGCACCTCTCGGAGTACGGCGTGCTCGACGACGCCACCGGCCGCACCCGCCATTGCGCGACTGAGACGGAGGTCTACGAACTGGTCGGCCTCCCCTACATCGAGCCAGAGCTCCGCGAAGACCGCGGTGAGCTACAAGCGGCAGCCGCCGGGACGCTCCCGACGCTCATCGAGCTGTCCGACATTCGCGGCGACCTTCACGCTCACACGACGGCCTCGGACGGCCGCGCGAGCATCGAGGAGATGGCGTTGGCGGCTCGCGATCGCGGCTACGAGTATCTGGCGATCACCGACCACTCGGCCACGCACGGCTTTGGCGACGATGTCTCGCCCGACCAGCTGCGCCGCCAGATCGAGCTCGTACACGACGCTGACGCGCGAATCGACGGCATCAGGCTGCTCGCCGGGACCGAGGTCAACATCCTGCCGGACGGCTCGCCCGATTACGACGACGAGCTGCTCGCTCAGCTCGACTGGGTGATCGCGAGCGTGCACACGTCCTTTCAGCTCGATCGCGACGCGATGACCGAGCGCATCTGCGCCGCGGCCAGCCATCCGCTGATCGACGCGATCGGTCACCCGACCGGACGCCTGATCGAGCGCCGCGCGCCCTACGAGCTCGACATCGACACGTTGATTGCGGCCTGCGCGCGCCACCGCACGTTGCTCGAGATCAACGCCAGCCCGCACCGCAGGGATCTCAGCGAGGTCCACGCCCGTGCCGCCGCCGCCGCGGGGGTGGCGCTCGTGATCAACTCCGACGCGCACTCCGCAGCGGGCTTTGACGTGCTTCGCTACGGCGTCTGGACGGCGCGCCGGGCCTGGCTCACCGCGGCGGACGTCGCGAACACGCTGCCGTGGAAGGCGCTGGCTGCGCGCCTGGGACGAGCGCCCTGAGCGCCGGCAGCAGCTCAGTTGCGACAACGCGATCGACGCTCTCGGGCGAGAACGGCACGAGCTCGAGCGTGGCAGCTTTCGCGTAGTCCTCGCGCGGCTCGTCGAGGGCCGCGCGGATCGCCGCAGCGAGGTCTGCACCGACCAGCCGCGGGTCGAGACGATGCGCGGCCTCCAGCGCCGCATAGGCGCCCGGCGCGGTGGTCGTGACCAGCGCACAACCGTCGGCGAGCGCCTCGAGCTGGGCGATTCCGTAGTCCTCGCGACGCGGCGCCGTGACGTACAGGCGCGACCGTCGCAGCAGAGCCCGGTACTGGGAGCGAGGGAGCAGGCCGACGACACGCACCCCGTCGGCGCGGGGCGCATCCGCGACGCCAGCCACCACCAGCTCCTCGCCGTCTCGACGAGCGCGGACCCACGCCTCAAGCACACGGTCGAGCCCCTTCTTGTGCGGATTCGCCGCGTAGGTGATAGCGGCGATGTCGCGCTCGGCAAAGGGCACCAGCGGACCGGACCGCTCGACGGCGACCGGCACGATGACGACCGGAGCGTGCCGTGGCGGCGCACCCTCGAGCGAGGCCTGGCTCAAGGGCAGCAGGATCGTCGCCTGTGCCAGGCGACGGCGCTCCAACGGTCGCTGCCACGGGCCGTGGCGTCCCGGCCGGTTGGCGGCCGCGAGCGAATCGAAGCGAATCGCGCCCGGCACCGGCCCCAGCAGGGCAGCCGTCACGGTCGAGTAGATCACGGCGGCAGCGGGCTCGCGTGCGAGTGCCTCGCGGGCCGCCGTGCGCGCGGCGCTCGCCCACCCGTAGTCGGTCAGCGCAAGCGTGCGGACCTCCCGCGGCGCCTTGACCCGTGCCACCGTGACCGTCGCACCCGCCCGCTCCAGACACGCGACGAGTGCGTCGTCGTTGGAGCGCCAGCCGGCGGTCGAGCCGAGCGAGACGAGCAGCACCTCGGCGATCAGTTGGCTCCTGACGCTCGACGCGGTGACGGGCCGGGCGCGTGCTGATCAGGCCAGGTCACGGTGTCGGAAGGTACACCTTGAAGCCGGGCGTGCGAGTCAAGCTGATCGGCCGTCGGGGCGAGGACCGATCGACGTAGAAGCGCACGCCGTCACGTCGCTCCACCGCGAGCACCGCCGCGTACTGCTTGCGCCAGGCAAGCGCCGAGATGATCGCGAAGCCCGCGGCGATGCCCGGAACCTGCGGCGCAAGCACGCCGAGCACTCCCGCTACGAGCGTCATGATCAGCAGCGGCCACAAGCGGGCCAGCATGATCAGTCCGGGCCGCTGCTCAGGCACGGTATTCGCGCTCCTCGCCCCAGCGAGCAACCGCGCGATCGCTCGCGAGGTCTCCGCGCGAGCACCCAGCACCGCCCCCAGGACCGCAGCGAGCGCCCACCACAGAAAGGCGATTGTGCTCGCGCCTGGATCGTGCGTGACCGCGGCGCTCAGCACGCTCACCACCGCGAGGGTCGTTGCCGAGGTGGCACAGAGCACCACGGTGGTCCTGACGAAATCAGCGAACGACGTGACTCACCTCAGCAGCTCGTCGAGCAGTCCACACACCCCGACCGGTCCCTCAACCACGGCGTCGGCCTCGCGGAGCAGCTCCGCGGGGGCCTCCTCGGAGTCCACCGCGACACACACTGCCGCGTCTCCGAGCAGCTCGCGGAGACCGCGAAATGCGTCGATGTCGGTGACGTCGTCACCGACGTACAGCCCAGCCGTCAATTTGTGGCGGGCGAGCAGCATGACGATGCCCCGCCCCTTGTCGATCGGAACCGGCGGGCGCACCTCGAGCACCTTGCGTCCACGCTGCGTAGCGAGCCCGGCCGATTGCGCATCCTGCTCGATCGTCGCGATCGCGGCCAGCGCGGCCTGCTCGTCAGGCGCGCCGCGCCAGTGGAATGCGACGATCGGCCCCTTGTCCTCGAGCCGGACACGGACGCGCTGCACTGCGGCGGTGTCGGCTCGCACCCCGAAAGCGTGCACGCGGTCCACGTAGTTCGCGACACGGCGATCAAGGGTCACGTCCACAGCGCGCGGCGCCAGCAGCTCGCAGCCGTGGTTGCCGACGTAGGCGATCGAGCCGATCGAGACGATCTGGCGCGCAACCGTGGCCGGCCGCCCGCTCACGCAGGCGACGGTTCCGTAGCGCGCCGCCAGGGCAATCAGCCGCCTGCGCGTGGCCTCGGGAATGTGCGCATCGGAGGCGTGGCGGACGATCGGGGCGAGCGTCCCGTCGATATCGAACAGCACCGCGGAGGTCTCTGGGTCGGCACGCACAGGCTCGATGAGCGCGCTGATCGCAAGCTGCGCCTGCATGCGAGGAGTATGGCGGGCCTACCGGCCCGGAAGGCCTCAGAGCGCCGCTATACTCGATCGATGGGGCTAGATAACCCAGTCCACATAGTCCTGCTGTTGATCGTCCTGCTGCTCGTGTTTGGTGCGAAGCGGCTACCGGAGATCGGACGTTCGCTTGGTGAAGGGATGCGCGGCTTCAAGGATGCGCTCGGCGGCGAGACACAACGCGACGCGCTGCCACGAGGCACGACTCCCGCGCCGCCGCCCCCACCCGACCCGGTTGACGCCGTCACCGCCGAACCGGCAAGCGCCGAGCAGGCGTTCGGCACCAAGCCCTGACCGCGCGCCCGCGCGCGTCCAGCACGATTCGAGCAGCCGCGAGCTAGCCCGCGCGTCGGCGTGGCCGTGCGAGCTCGCCCTGCCGGGGCAGCGGAGCGACGATCGGCGACTGGCCATCCTCGCCCGGCTCTAGCGCGACGCTGAGCGTACGCGGGCTCTCCTCGACGGCTGTCAGCTCAACGTCCCGCTCTGACCCAGCTCCAGCCTCTTCGATCCGCCGTAGCTGTGGGATCACGCGAGACTCGAACGACCCGACGGCCTCGTTGTACGCGTTGACCGCCGAGCCGAGCTGGCGACCGACCCGCCCAAGCGGCTCCACGAACCGCGCGATCCGTCGATGCAGCTCGCGTCCCGTCTCGGCGATCTCGCGCGCTGACTGTGCGATCAGCTCCTGCTTCCAGCCATAGTGGACGGCGCGCAGCAGCCCGATCAGCGTCGTTGGCGTGGCGAGCAGCACCTGCTGCTCGACGCCGTACTCGATCAGCGCCGGATCCTCGCTGAGCGCGGCGTGGTAGATGCCATCGGATGGCACGAACATGACGACCAGCTCGGGCGTGCAGTCGAGCTGCGCCTGATAGGCCTTCGAAGCGAGCTTGGTGATGTGGTCGCGCGTCTGGCGCGCGTGACGAGCGAGCGCCACCGCCCGCGCGGCCTCGTCGGTCGCCTCGGTCGCGGCGAGGTAGGCGTCGAGCGGAACCTTGGAATCGATCACGATCAGCTTGCCGCCGGGCAGCCGCACCAGCACATCGGGGCGCAGTCGCCCGTCAGCCGTCTCGATCGTCGTCTGCTCGGTGAAGTCGCAGTGCGAGACCATGCCCGCCATCTCGATCACGTTGCGCAGCTGGATCTCGCCCCACGATCCTCGCGTCGATGGGCGCTTGAGCGCCCCCACAAGGCTGCCCGTCTCCTGGCGCAGCGCGCTGAGCCCATCGCCGACCTGACGAAACATCTCGCCCAGCTGGCCCTGCGATTCGCGGCGTTCGCGCTCCAGCTGCTCGAGCTCACTCTCAACCTTGACGAGCTTCTCCTTCATCGGCTCGACGAGGCTGCGCAGCTCGAGCGTGCGCTTGCTCATCTCGCCGGCGGCTCGTTCGACATCGACGCGCCGCTGAGCCGCGATCTCCCGCCCCAGCGTCTCGCCGGTCTCGCGCAGCACATCCGCCGAGATCGACTTCATCTCGTCACGCAGCTGGGCTCGCGTCGCGTCGAGCAGCTCGCGTTGCGCCGCGTGTCCGGCAGCGTCGGCGGCACGCAGCTGACGCTCAGCCCGCAGACGCGCGAGCAGCACGACGCTGGCTAGCACGCCGCCAACGCAGGCCCCGAGAAGGAGCATCACGATCTGCATCTCTAAGCACTCTCTATCGACATCGGACCGGTTAGCTTCCTCCGCGCGCCGGACGGCACCGCGCAGCCGCGCCAACTAGAGGACGATGGGAGTGATGAGCGAGCAGATCGCCAACGCCGCCACCCACACCGCCGTGGCCCTCCCACGACGGCGCCGCGGACGTCCCGCGAAGCTGTCGCGCCCAGCGATCTTCGCCGCCGGCGTGCGGCTGATCGATCGCGACGGCCCGGCCGGGCTGACGATGCGTGCGCTAGCCGCGGAGCTGGGCGTCGAGGCGATGTCGCTCTACCGCCACGTTGACGGCCGCGAGGCGCTGCTGGATGGCGTCGCCGCGGATCTGATGGGCGAGATCGAGCCCCGCGGCCCCTCGGCCGACTGGGCTGAGGCAGTCCGCGGCTTCGCCCGCTCCGTCCGCGGTCTCGCCCGCAACCATCCGCAGGCCTTCATGTTCGTCGGGCTGCGCGCACTCGACAGCCCCGGTGCGCTGCAGCCGGTCGAGGACCTCCTCGCAAGCCTGCGGGGCGCCGGCTTCACACCGGCGCGTGCGGTCGCCGCCTACCGCGTGATCGCCGCCTACACGCGTGGCTACGTGCTGAGCGAGATCGCCGGGTTCGCGGTTTCTGAGGAGGTGTCGTCTGTGCAGCGCGTCGGCGGACGCTTCCCGACGATACGGCTGCTGGGCCGCCAGCTCGCGGGGGAGCCGACCGACGCGAGCTTCCGCGCCGGGCTCGAGACGATCATCCGCGGCCTGCAGACCGAGCGCGAGAGCTGATGGATCTCGACATCGATCTCGGCTCGCCGGCGGACACCCACCGCTACTACGTCGTGGACGTGTTCACCGACACGCCGCTGACGGGCAATCAGCTCGCGGTGTTCGCCGCAGGCGAGGCGTTTGACAGCGATGTGATGCAGCGTCTCGCGCGCGAGCTCGCGTTCTCCGAGACCGTCTTCGTGCTGAGCGCGCAGGCGGACGGCGACGCACGAATCCGGATCTTCACGCCGACCAGCGAGCTGCCGTTCGCCGGCCACCCCGTGCTGGGCAGCGCGTTCGTCCTCGCCACCGCGACCGGCGCCGACGCCGTCCGCCTGGAGACCGCGAGCGGCATCGTCGCGGTCGCGCTGGAGCGCACCGGCGGTCGCGTCACGTTCGGCCGGATGGAGCAGCCGGTCCCGACCTGGCAGTCCTACGAGCACTCGGGCGAGCTGCTCGCCGCGCTCGCCCTCGAGCGCTCGACGCTGCCGATCGAGGCCTACACCAACGGCCCGGTCCACGTGTTCGTCGTGCTCGAGCGCGAGCAGGTCCTCGCCGGTCTGCGCCCGGACATGGCTCGCCTCGGAGCGCTCGGCGCGACCTGCTTCAACTGCGTCGCGGCCACCGGCAAGGGCTGGAAGACGCGAATGTTCGCGCCTGCGCTCGGCGTCGCCGAGGATCCCGCGACGGGCTCCGGCGCCGGCCCGCTGGCGGTGCATCTCGCGCGCCACGGGCTGATCGCGTTCGGCGAGCTCATCGACATCCACCAGGGCGCCGAGATCGGCCGGCCGTCGCTGCTGCGCGCCCGCGCGGTCGGCTCGGGCGAGACGGTCGAGCGCGTCGAGGTCGGCGGCTCCGCGGTGATCGTCGCGCGGGGCGAGTTCAGGCTGTAGCGGCCGCGCCCGCCGCGTGCGCCGATCGCGGGCGCGCCTCGATGCCGTGCTCGAGCGCCCCCTTGACGCCGGCGTCGAGCGCGTTCAGGCGCCACAGCGCGAGCGCCTCGACGCTCTGGAAGCGGCCGCCCGGCGCCGCTTCGGGCCCGTGATGGCAGAGCACGCAGTGCCCGAGCGCGAGCATCCGCGCCGCGTCGAGCACGCCCGCTCCGCGCTCGGCCAGCAACGCCAGCCCAAGCTGCACGTGACCGAGCAGGCGTCCCTCCTCGCTGCACTCGATCGACGCGCCGTAGCTGAACTCGCGCGTCTTGCCGAGGTCGTGGACGATCGCCGCAGTGATCAGCAGGTCGCTGTCGAGGCGGCGGTGCTGGAGCGCCAGCTCCTGGGTGAGCGTCGCGACCGCGACGGTGTGCTCGAGCAGGCCACCGAGGTAGGCGTGGTGGCTCCGCCGCGTGCACGGTGCGAGTCGCCACTGCGCGCGGAGCTCGGAGTCGGCCAGCAGCGCCTGCAGCAGCCGCTGGTAGGCGGGGTCGCAAACCTCCCGTGCGAGATGTTCCAGAAAGCCCTCGAGCTCGTCGAGGTCACGGTAGGCCACCGGCAGGAACGCGGTCGGATCCGCCTCGACGTCCGTGGCGCGCTCGATCTGCTCGAGCTCCACCTGCAGCTCCTCGCGGAAGCGTGCCACGCGCCCCGAGACCCGCACCAGCTCCCCGCTGGCGAAGCGGCCCCCATGCAGATCCGCGTCGCGAAAGACCCGCGCCGGCAGCGTGCCGCTGCGATCGCGCAGTTCGAGCGCAAGGTATGGACGTCCGGAGCGCGTCAGCAGACGCTCCTTGCGCGTGCACGCAAACACGCCATCGACGGCGTCGCCGGCGTGCAGCGCCGCGAGCAATCCGTCGGCTGGCGGCGACGGCGACGGCTGCGTGACGGCGGTCAAGGCGGACTCGGGCACAGCTGCATGATGTACGGTGAAGCGGATGCAGTCGCTGATCTGGGAGCACCGCCCGGACGGACTTAGAGCGCCGGCACTCGTCTGCGCCTTCACCGGCTGGAACGATGCCGGCGACGCCGCCTCCTCCGCGCTGTCATTCATCGGCAGCTCGCTCGGAGCGACGCGGTTCGCGCGAATCGACCCCGAGGACTTCTACGACTTTCAGGCGACACGCCCCAAAGTGACGAGCGGCGAGGACGGGACGCGCGAGATCGTCTGGCCGACGGTCGAGGTCTTCGCTGCCCGCGTGCCCCGTGCGCCGCGCGACCTGATACTGCTCGGCGGACCCGAGCCCTCTATGCGCTGGCGCAGCTTCGCTCAGCTGGTCATCGACCTCGCTGAGGCGCTCGACGTGCAACTGATGGTCTCGCTCGGGGCCCTGCTCGCCGACGTCCCGCACACGCTTCCGGTGCATGTCAGCGGCAGTGGCTCCGACGCCGAGCTCGTGGCGCGGCTCGGCTTGCAGCCGACGGACTACGAGGGGCCGACAGGGATCGTCGGCGTGCTCGGCGCCGCCTGCACCGCGACCGGGCTGCCGTCAGCGAGCCTCTGGGCGAGCGTCCCGCACTACGTCGCCGCGGCGCCCAACCCGAAGGCGGCGCTTGCGCTGGTGCGCCGGCTCGAGAGCCTCGTCGGGGTATCGGTCGATGCCAGCGAGCTCGAAACGGCCGCCGCCGACTACGAGCGCCAGGTCGGGCTTGCGGTGCAGAGCGACCCTGACGTCCAGGCCTTCGTCGAGCGCCTCGAACGGCTCGCCGAGGATGAGGGCGCCGGCGAGACCGAGGAGATCCCCTCCGGTGAGCGGCTGGCAAGCGAGTTCCAGCGCTTCCTACGCCAGCGCGGCGGTGACGCCGGCGGCGGCGGCGAGCGCTAGGCGGCTACTTCTCGACCGCCGGACAGGCGATGCGGTAGTCGCACATGGCGCACACGGCTCGTGACGGCGTCGGCTCGAAGCGCTGGGCGAGGATCCCGTCGGCGACCTGCGCAACGGTCTGCGACACCCATTCGAGGCCTGCCTCGTCCGGACCGAGACTGACCCGCTCGTCGTCGAGCACGTAGTAGTAGGTCCGCTCCGTCGCCTCCAGCTGCCAGGTCTCGCGCGCAGCCACGGCGTAGAGCGCAAGCTGCACGTCATCACGCAGCTGCTCGGCACGCCTCGGCAGGCCGGTCTTGTAGTCGATCAGCCCGTGGCCGCCCCCTGGCAGCTCGTCGATGCGGTCCACGCGACCACGCAGCTGGTGGTGGCCGAGCGAGAACGAGAAGCTCCGCTCGAACCAGCGCGGCACGCCGACCTGCTCGCCGAGGCGCTGCTGGTAGAGCAGCAGTGCGTTGCGCGCCTTCTCGCGCAGCTGACGCTCCTCGTCAGAGTCGCTCAAGCCGCTGCGACGCCAGGCGGCATCGAGCAGGCGCAGCATCTCCGACCGGCCATCCGACACCTCCGCCCCGCGCGCGAGCGGGCCGTGCGTCGCCTGCTCGTGGAAGCGCTCGAGCACCTGGTGGACGAGGATCCCGAAGCGCTGGTTCAACGTCGGCTCGCGTGGGACGCGCAGGACCCGCGCGAACTTGTAGCGCAGCGGGCAGGCACGGAACGTGTCGATGTCGCTCGCAGACAGGACCAGCCCGTCGCCGCGGCGCGGCAGGAAGCGGGCCAGCGACGGCTCCTCGCGCGCGCCGCTGCGCGCGGCGCGCAGGCCCGTAGCCTGCTCGGTGCCGGCGAGCAGCTCGTCGAGCGGGGAGCTCAGCAGGATCTCGCGCTGGAGCGGAGTCGCGGCCGCCGCGAGCCTCGCGTTGATGTCGCTCAGCGCGTCGGCGATGGGCTGCTCCTCGCGACGCTCGAGCAGCGCGGCGAGCTTGACCAGCTCGAGCAGGCGGACGACGGCGTGGGCGACGTCGAGGTCGGTGTCGAGGCGGAGCTCGCCTAGTTGTGCGCCAACCCGGCCGACGCTGCCCAGCAGCTCGTCACGACGCTCGCGAAACAGCGAGTGCAATGCCTCCGCCGGGCCGAACAGCTCCTCCTGGCGATCCTCCCACTCGCCACCGAGTGCAACGCGCATCTCCTCCAGGAGTGACGCCGCCGTGGTCCCGCTCCCATCCGCGCCATGCCCGGTCGCGCTTGACAGGACGAGGCTCTCCCGCGCGCGCGTCAGCGCGACGTACAAGACCCGGCGCATCGCGGTCTCCTCGCTCGCATCGGGCAGCGGCGCGCTTTCGCGTGGCGAGCGCGGCGCCGAGCGCCGGCGCGCACGCGCCCCCCATGCCCCGTCCAGCGAGAGCACGAAGACGTGGTCGAACTCCAGGCCGCCGGCGTCAGCCACCGACGCGACGAGCACGGCGTCGGCGCTGTCGTCGAGGACCGCCTCCGCCTCGCCGATTCCCGACTCGGCGACGACGGTGATGTAGGCGGCGAACTCGCGGGGCGTCGCGCTCGGCTGGGCTCGCGTGTGGCGGCCGGCGAGCTCGCTGAGCTTCGCGAGGTTGACCAGCCGCTCGACGACGTCGGGATCTGCGCTGAACAGCTGGCGGCGGCGCAGACCGAGCCGCTCGATCAGGCGGTGCACGAACAGGTCGGCACGCTCGTCGTCCAGCGCGGCCGCTGCCGCGCGCTGAATCGTCAGGAAGCTGGCGATGCGCTCGCGCGCCTCCGGCACGAGCGTCGGCGCGGCGAGCGCGGCGGCAAGCGCCCCAACCATGTCGAGCTTGCGCCGGCGGGCGATCTGCACGCAGCGCGCGATGTCAACCGAATGCAGCTCGATCGGCGGCCGTGACAGCGCGCGCACCACCGCGGCGGCGTCGCGTGGATCGACGAGCAGCCGCAGCCAGGCGAGCACATCGCGCACCTCGGCCCGTTCGAAGAACGCATCGGTCCCGATCAGGCGGTGGGCCACGCTGCGCTCGCTGAGCGCAGCCGCGACCAGCTGGCCCTCGCCCGCGACTGAGCGCACGAGCACGGCGCAGCGGCCCGCTGAGACGCCCTGATGCACGATCAGTCGCTCCAGCTCGGCGGCGACGTGCTGCGCCTGGGCGCGCTCACCGCGGCAACGCCAGAAGCGGACGTCGCCGCCGCTCGCACCGACCACCTCCGCCGCCCCGCCCCCCAGCACGGCCGCGCCGGCGTCCAGGATCCGCTGCGGGCAGCGGAAGCTCTGCGCCAGCGTCACGACCGTGGCGGGCGCACACCGCTCGGCAAGCGCGGTCATGCTGCTCACCTGCGGGCTGAGCGCCTGGTCCTCGTCGCCCGCTGCCGTGAGCGCCGCGCCGCCCGCCACGATCAGTCGCACGAGCTCACGCTCCGCGAGCGATCGACACTGCCAGTCATCGACGAGCAGGTGCTGATGGCGCTCGGCAAATGCTGCGGCGAGAGCCCGGTCACGCTCGAGCAGCCCGACGGCGGCGATCAGCAGCTCGCCATCGTCGAGCAGGCCGCGCTCGGCGAGGATCCGGTCATGGAGGGCGAACAGCGCCGCGAACTCCAGCTCCCGCTCACCACCGTCACGCGCCCAGTTCGTGTAGTCCGCGGAGCCGATCAGCTCAGCCTTCAGTGCGTCGATCTGCCTGATGAACGAGGCGAACAGGACCAGCGGTCGTCCGCGGAAGTCGTGATGGCGCAGCTCGACCTGATCGGCGTGGTCGAGCAGCAGCGCGAGCCGCTCGGCCGCCGTCGCGACCACGGCCAGCTCGGCCACGCCCGCCGCGGCGGCGTGCTCTCCGATCACTTGTGCAGCTACGGCGTGAGTCGCGAGAACCGACAGCTGCTCGTGCGGGGCGTTGAGGACTTGCTCGATCCGCTCGACGATCCCACCAGCCGCCGCGCCGTCGCGCGGGATGACGAGCGGGCGGTGTGCCGCGAGCCCCTGCTCCGAAAGCCAGCACACGCGGCGTGCCAGCACCTCCGTCTTCCCGGTCCCCGGGCCCCCGATCAGCACCAGCGGACCCACACCGTGGGTGACCGCTTCGCGCTGGGAGTCGGTCAGCCCGTCGAGTGCGTTCGCCACACGCCTAGGATATGACCGCATGGACAGCCCCGGGCTCGAGCCGGACTGGCTTGCCGGGTGCCGGCGGATCGTGGGCGAGCTGCGCACGATGTTCGAGGCTCACCCGACGACGCGTGACCGCGCGGTCGAGCTCGGCCGCGGCGCGGGCGGCGACCTCACGCTGGTGATCGACGATGGGGCCGAGGAGATCATCTTCGCCGAGCTGGAACGGCTGCACGGCGGCGGCCACGACTTCACGG
The DNA here is from genome assembly GCA_049512455.1 of Solirubrobacteraceae bacterium. Lineage (GTDB taxonomy): Bacteria > Actinomycetota > Thermoleophilia > Solirubrobacterales > Solirubrobacteraceae > Palsa-513. Next base: position 39,320 of record JBEKXB010000003.1, read on the forward strand.
TGATCTCCGAGGAACGCGGCGAGGTCGCGTTCGGCGGCGGGGAGATCCGCGTCGTCGTCGATCCGATCGACGGCTCGCTGAACGCCAAGCGCGGGCTCTCCCCCTACACGGTGTCGATCGCCGTCGCCGACGGTCCGAGCATGGCCGACATCAGCTTCGGCTTCGTCTACGACTTTGGCGCGGATGAGGAGTGGACCGCGCGCCGCGGACGCGGAGCACTGCTCAACGGGCGCGCGCTTGGCGTGGGCGAGGGCGAGCGCCGCAGCGCGAACGGCCTGCTCGAGCTGATCGCGGTCGAGCTGGCGCGACCGGATCGACTGGCGAGTTGCGGTCCGGCGCTCGACGCCGTTGCGCACCGGCTGCGGATGTCCGGCTCGATCGCCTTCGCGCTCTGCCAGCTCGCCGGCGGTCGCGTGGACGGGATGCTGACACTGCAGGAATGCCGCTCCGTCGACGCCGCGGCAGCGCAGCTGATCGTGCGGGAGAGCGGTGGCCATGTCGCTTTCACCGCGACCGGGAACCCGCTCGGCGCCCTGCTAGCGCTCAGCGCACGCTCGCCGCTGATCGCCGCGCGCACGCCCGCAGCACTTGCGCAGCTCCGATCGGTGCCATCATCACGCGGGTGATTGACTGGGCCCTCGTTTCGAAGGTCGCCGGAGTCGTCGCCGGCGAGAGCCGCGGCGCGCCGTTCGCAGGCCATCACATCCCGGACATCGCGCGGGACGCCGAGCAACGTGTCGTCGCCTACACCGGCCTGACCCCCGCCACCATGCTGCCGCGGCCCGAGCTCATCTCGCGTCCCGGCTGGATCGCCGCCAACGTCGACTCGATGCGCCCGTTCTTCGACGCGCTCGAGCAGCGCATCGAAGATGCGGGTCCGACCCCCGGCGGGAACGGGCTGCTCGGTCGCGCCGGCCGCGCAGCGAGCGGCGCCGTGCTCTCGACACACCTCGGTGGACTCACCGGGTTCCTCGCGCAACGTGTCCTCGGCCAGTACGAGATGCCGCTGCTCGATCCCGACGGTCGCGCCCGCCTGCTGCTCGTCGGGCCCAACCTTGCGCGCACTGCGGAGAAGCTCGGGGCCAGCGACGCCGATCTGCTGCGTTGGGTGACATTGCACGAGGTCACGCACGGGGTGCAGTTCACCGCCGTGCCCTGGCTGCGAAGCCATCTTGCGGCAGCGCTCAACGAGTTGCTCGATTCGCTGGAGATGCGAGTGTCGGCCTCGGCCGCGCTGCGGATCCCATCAGCCGACGAGCTCCGCGAGGTTGTCCAGAACGCGCGCAGCGGAGGGCTGATCACGTTCGTGATCGGCCAGGAGCGCCGCGCGCTGCTCGATCGCCTGCAGACGACGATGGCGGTCATCGAGGGCCACGCCGAGCATGTCATGGACGCGGTTGGTGCCGATGTCATCCCATCACAGGCGGCGCTCCGGGCAGCGCTCGAGCTGCGCCGCGCGACGCGCTCGACGCCGCTGCGGCTGATCGAGCGGGTCCTCGGCTTGGAGCTGAAGCTGCGCCAGTACCGCGAAGGCAAGCGTTTCTGCGACTGGGTTGTCAGGCGGGGCGGCCCGCCGGCGCTCAACCGCGTGTGGGCCTCGCCAGAGGCGCTCCCGACGCCCGCCGAGCTCGCCGATCCGGACGTCTGGATCGCCCGCACAGACGCGGCGGCGCTGACGAGCTGAGCCGCTGCATTCCGACTTGCCGCTTAGCCGCCGATTACCCGGCTGCCCTATCCTCGCAGTAGACGTTTCGCAAACGAGTTTCGCGCGGACTGCTCAACTCTGTCCGCCCGGACAATCGAAAGGGAAGCGGTCAAATGGACGTCAGCGAAGCAGAAGATCACAGCGCGGACGCGACGCCCGCCGAGCAGGAGGAGCCAGTCATCACCGACACCCGCCCGTTGGAGCTCGACAGCGCACGGAGGCTCGCCGAGCGGGCGGTGCTAGTGCCAATCGGCGCCGCGCTGCTCGCGCGCGAGCAGCTCCTGCGGCTTGTCAGCTCGCCGGCATCGGCGGAGGCGCAGCTACGCCAATTCGAACAGCGCGGCATCCTTGCCCGCGACCGCCTCGAGGCGCGCCTGCGCGTGCCACGGGCGATCCTGACACGCGAGGTCGAGGGACACGCCACCTGTCTGCGCCAGCAAGTGCGCAACACGATGCGCGATCTCACGTCCAAGGGGAACAGGGTCGCCTCAAAGATCCAGACCCGCGTGCCGACACAATCGTGAAGGCTTCCCCCGCCCGGCTCGGAGACGCCGGCCACGGGACGGCCTGCCGGTCCGATATCTCGCCGGCAGCGTAGAACCTCTCCTCCCTCGGCCACCGGGGCGCCCCGCAAGGGCGTCCCGGTGGTCTTTGAGACGGTCCCACAAGGCGCTGTCGCCTACGCGTCAGGTTCTACAGTCCACGGCATGCGGCACTCCTATCGCACGGCGGACTGAGGACCATCTGACTTGGCCGCAGGACGTGTCAGCAGCTTTGTGCATCGTCGGCGCGCCCTCGTCGCTATCTCGCGCGCGCTGACGGACTTCGATCGGCCCGCGTGGCTGTATCGCGCCAGAGACGCCATTCCGCGCGGTCGCTTCAGCTTTCGATCGGCGCAGCCCGTCACCACGGCTGATCTGGCGCTGAGCCAGCGGCTCATCGAGGCCTACGCGCGGACGCTCGCAGATGCTCCGCCGCAGGATGGGATGTGGTCGCATGACGTGTTCCGGGCGCGCCAGCGCACCCTCGCTGAGGCGCTCGAGCGAGAAGACCCGGCGGCGCTGGCTGAGCTGCTGGGCTCGATGTTTCGGTCGGACTTCGTCCTGGGGATGGCGGCCGGGAGCCTCGTCAAGGAGCGGCAGTGGGCGCCGATTGCGCGTCTGTCGTGGCTCGGAACACTGAACAAGCTCGTCTCGCTGGCCGAGTCGCTCGGAGCAGCGCGCGTCGAGTACCCAAAGCAGGGCGCGGTTGGGCACGCGTTTGCGGACGGCGTTGACGGGCTCGTCGCGCGTATCGAAGACCGACTGGGCGTGTCGCTCGACTTTCCCGAGGTCGGTGGGGCATACGGCGTCGCGGCCGGCGGGCGGCTGATAACACCGGACTCGCCCGATCAGCTTTACGCCGCGGCGCGCCTGCGCGACGCGATGCACGCACAGCTGTCGACCCCCGACCAGGCGCTGAGGATCGTCGAGATCGGTGGAGGCTATGGCGGAATGGCCTACTGGCTGCTGCGCATGCTCGACCCGGCGCGGTACGTCATCATCGACCTTCCGATCGTCAATGTGCTGCAGGGCTACTTCCTCTCGAAAGCGCTAGGAGAGTCAGCGGTAGCACTTTTTGGCGAGGCCTCCCCGGCGAAGGTGACGATCACCCCCGCGCACGCGCTGACGTCTGTGGCAGCACCGTTCGACGTGCTCGTCAACAAGGACAGCATGCCCGAGATGTCCGCGCAGGCCGTGCTCGACTACCTGCGCTGGGCACGATCGGCGTGCACGGGCTTGTTCTACAGCTACAACCAGGAGGCAGCTGTTCCGTTCGAGGGCACGGCGCAGAACGTCGTTGCAGAGGCGATCGAGCGGGTCGGCGGCTTCACACGGGTCCGACGAGAAGCATCCTGGCTGCGCCGCGGCTATGTCGAGGAGGTGTACAGGCCGCAGGCGCCCGTCTAGCGTCAGGTGACGCAGCGTGCCGTGGCGGGTGCGCGGCAACGCGAGCCGATTCACCCCCACCCGGCGCATGCCGCGTTTGCGACAATACGGGGGATGCCGACGATCGAGGAGATTCGCCGCGCGCTCGAGGTCGTCATCGACCCCGAGCTGCACCGTTCGATCGTCGAGCTCGACATGGTGCGGTCGATTGACGTGGCGGCGGACGGCGCGGTTGCGGTGACGGTGACGCTGACGACGGCTGGCTGTCCGATTCGCGGGCACTTCCAGACCTCCGTCCGCGACGCCGTGACGGCGCTCGACGGCGTGCGTTCCGTCAACGTCAGCTTCGACGTCATGGATGACGCCCAGAAGGCTGCGCTGCGGCAGACGCTCGGACGCAGCGAGCTGCCCGACGGGGCGCTCGCGCGCGTCCAGAACGTCGTCTGCATCGGCTCCGGGAAAGGCGGCGTCGGCAAGTCGACGCTGACGACGAACCTCGCCGCTGCGCTCAGCGCAGAGGGCCGGCGCGTCGGCGTGCTCGACGCCGACGTGTGGGGCTACTCGATCCCGCGGATGCTCGGGCTCGGTGCGGAGCGCCCGGACGTGTCCGCGGAGCGCAAGATAATCCCGCTCGCGGCGGGGACGATCAGCGTGATGTCGATCGGCTTCTTCATCGAGGAGGACGCCGCCGTGGTCTGGCGCGGACCGATGCTGCACAAGGCGCTCAAGCAGTTCCTCGAGGACGTCGAATGGGGCGAGCTCGACTTCCTGCTGATCGACCTACCGCCGGGGACCGGTGACGTCTCGATGACCCTTGCCCAGCTGCTGCCCCAGGCGACGTTTGTGATCGTCACGACGCCGCAACCGGCGGCCCAGCGCGTGGCCCGGCGCTCCGCAGAGATGGCGCACAAGGTGTCGCTGCAGATCTCCGGCGTGATCGAGAACATGACGGACTTCGTCACGCCCGACGGCGCGCGTTACGCGATCTTCGGCGAGGGCGGCGGGCAGGCACTCGCCGACGAGCTCGACGTGCCGCTGCTCGCCCGTGTGCCGCTGACGATGGCGCTGCGGGCACAGGCCGACGCTGGCGTGCCGCTCGTCGCCCATGACCCGGACGACGCCGCCGCGCAGGCGATCCGCCAGGCGGCCCGGGGGCTGATCGCCCTTGCACCAGCGCCGCGACCGCCGGAGCCGGTCGGCATGGCGCTCCCGATGGCTGGCTGATGGCGCGCCGGCTCGCGGTCGGCACGCTCGCCGGCCTCGCAGCCGGGATGCTCGCGCCCTCGGCAGCGCTCGCTCACGGTCTCGCGCTGAAGACCGACCTGCCGATCCCGCAGTGGCTGTTCGCCTGGGCGGCGGCGGTGGTGCTGGTTGTCTCGTTCGTCGCCCTGGCGACGCTGTGGCCGGCGCCGCGTTTGGGCCATGTCCGCGGACGGCCGCTGTGGCGCTACCCCGGCTGGCTCGAGCCGATCTGCGGCGCGATCGGCATAGCGCTGTTCGTGCTCGTCGTCTATTGCGGCCTCGTCGGCACCCAGGTCGACTACCTCGCCAACTTCACGCCGACCTGGATCTACGTCATCTTCTGGGTCGGGCTGGCGTTCGCGAGCGTCCTGCTCGGCGACGCGTTCAGGCCGTTCAACCCCTGGCGCGCGACGGCGCGGGCGGTGTCCTTCGTTGCGGGGCGTCTGCGGCGTGGCCGACCGGGCTCCGAGCCGTTGCGCTACCCCGATTGGCTCGGGCGCTGGCCCGCGGTCCTGGGACTGCTCGCGTACGCCTGGCTCGAGCTCGTCTGCTCGAACCGCGACGCGCCGAGTCTGCTGGCGTTCCTGTCGCTTGGCTACGCCGCCGTGCAGCTCGTCGGCATGAGCCTCTACGGCATCGAGACCTGGACCGCACGCGGCGACGCGTTCGCCGTGTTCTTCGCCCTGTTCGGGCGTATGGCGCCGCTGCGCTGGGAGCCTGCGGGGCGTCCACAGTGGGGCGGTCGGGTCTGGCTGCGCCCCCCGTTTGTCGGCGGCGTCGATCTCGATGTGCTCCCCGGGACTGTCGCCATGGTGATCGTGATGATCGGATCAACGAGCTTCGACGGGTTCTCGGTGACGAGTGTGTGGGTCAACCAGAACGGGCTGTTTGCCGACCTGCAGTCACTTTTCCTCAGCCTCGGCGCGAGCTACAACGACGCCAACGAGCTTGCCGGAACGGTCGGCCTGCTGGCGATGGTCGGGCTGATCGGGGGGCTCTACCGCCTCGGCATACTCGGGATGCGCTCGATCGGTACGAGCTACCGCGCCGACCAGCTCACGCGGAGCTTTGCGCACACGCTGCTGCCGATCTCCGTTGCCTACTTCGTCGCGCACTACTTCTCGCTGCTCGCGTTCCAGGGACAGGCGCTGTACGCGCTGGCGTCCGACCCGCTCGGCAGCGGCGCCAACCTCTTCGGCACCGCCAACTTCCAGGTTGACTACGGCGTCCTATCGGGGAACGCGCTGTGGTACATCCAGGTCGCCGCCCTGCTCACCGGCCACGCCACAGCGCTGACGCTCGCGCACGATCGGGCGCTGACGCTGTACCGCCGCGCTCGCGACGCGACCCGCTCGCAGTACTGGATGCTGACCGTGATGGTGGCGTTCACCAGCCTCGGCCTGTGGATCCTCTCCTCGACCTATTGACCGCTCGGAACGCTTGCCGCAGGCAAGCACGACGGCCTCGGCCGTGAGGCCGTCAGGAGACGACGCGCGGCGCGCCCGCGAGGTTGAGGCTCTCATTCATGCTGCCCCTCCCACCCCGACTTGGAACGGTGCACGGGCCGCCAGCTCGCCGCCAACGTGTAGCTCGAAGACGTATCTGCCGGCGGGCAACACCAGCCCACCCCAGGCGAGCACAAGCGGGGCGTTGAGAGCTGCACCGGGCCGCGTGCCGGGTGGCCGGCCAACCTCGAGCTGGGTCTCGGCACCTATTGGAAACCCGTTGACTTCCACGCGATCTCCGTCATCGGTCAACAGCGTCGCCTCGACCGAGTGGCGAAGATTGGCCTCGTCCCACGGCACCTCGATGAGAATGGCGAGTGCGACGTTGGCGGGCTGATCGGGCCCCGTGAGCACATTCCACCCGGCACCAAGGATGTAGAGCTTGCCGCCGACCTCCTGCGCGGCATCGCACAGCATCATCGTGGCGGTTAGCGGCATCAGGGATCCAGGAGCAGTTGCTGCCATTGGCGAGCGCGCTGACGCCACTCATCGTCAAGGGACTCGACCAGGTGTCCGCTCCGCTCGAAGATCGCGTGCCGCATCAGGCGGCTTCGTCGAAGGTGACGGTATCGACGAACTGGGATGCGTCGCGGTCGGCTGCCCTCACGATTCGGAATGCTAGAAGCTCCGTGGTCGGCTGGGCAACGTCCACGGCCGGCACCCTACCGCGCAACCGCCTCACCACCGGAGCGCGACTGGTGGATGGGAGCCGGATCACTGCGCTGGGTAATGCAGATCAGGCCCTGCGGCGGAGATGAAGGGGTCTCGCAGACGACGGCGAAAGCTGCGCTGATGAAGGCCTTCAAGGCGTTCCTGTCCCGTGGCAACGTCGGCGATCTCGCCGTCGGCATCATCATCGGGGTGGCCTTCGGCGCGATGATCACGGGGCTCGTCACGGACATGTTCACGCCGTTGGTCGCGGCGATTGTCGGCAAGTCGAACCTCGCTGCCCTCACCTTCACGATCAGCGGCAGCGTGTTCTACTACGGCCGCTTCATCAGCGCCTTCGTCGCCTTCCTGTCGATGGCGAGCGCGATCTTCCTCTTCGTCGTCAAGCCGCTCGGCACCGCCGCAGCCGCACGCCCGAGCGGGGAGATCGAGCCGGTGGCAGCCACGCGGATATGCCGAGAGTGCCGCTCAGAGATTCCCGCAGCCGCGGCGCGTTGTGCCTATTGCGCGCAGCCGCAAGCCAGGGCCGCCTGAGGCACTCTCCCTAGCGGGCCTGCTTGAAGTAGTCCGCGTTGATCTCGATGTACTTGCCCCACTCCGGCGGCAGCTGATCCTCCGCGAAGCACGCGTCAACGGGGCAGGCTTCGACACAAGCGTCGCAGTCGATGCATTCTTCGGGGTCGATGTAGAGCATCTCGACAGCGTCGTAGCCCGGCTCGTCGGGGGTCGGGTGGATGCAGTCCACTGGACATACCTCGACACACGAGTTGTCTTTCGTGCCGATGCACGGCTCGGCGATCACATAGGCCATTGGGAGGATTCCTGGGGTCGGGGTAAGCGTCCCTGCGTCGCGAATACTACGCATCTGCAGACCGGCGGCGCGGGGTAGGCTCCGGCGATGATCCTGCTGACAGGCGCGAGCGGGCTCGTCGGACGGGCCGTGCTCGGCCGGCTCACCGGGGGCTCGGTCACAGTGCGTTGCGTGGCACGCGATCCGCGCAAGCTCTGCCTCCAGGACGCCAACGTGGAGGTCGTCCGCGGCGACCTCGCCGATCCGGAGTCGCTCCGCGCGGCGGTTCGCGACGTCGACGTGGTGGTTCATCTCGCAGCGGCGATCCGCGATCAGCCGGGCGCCACGATCGAGCAGGTCTCAGGGACGGCGACGGCGACGCTGGTGGATGCCGCACAGGAGGCAGGTGTTCGACGCTTCATCTTCTTCAGCACGCTCGAGGCGAGCGCACAGAGCCCGGCGCGCTTCTTCCGCGCCAAGGCCCTCGCGGAGCAGGCCGTGGCCGGCGCGGCGCTCGAGACGATCATCTTCGCGCCATCGATCATCTACGCGCCGGATGACCCGTTCATCATGCTGCTGCGCCGGCTCGCCCGGATTCCCTTCGCGATGCCGATCTCCGGCTCCGGTACGGCTTCCTACCAGCCGATCTGGTGCAGCGATGTCGCCGACTGCGTGATCGCCGCCCTCCAGTGGAACGTGGCGCAGGGCAACCGCTTCGAGCTCGCCGGCCCGCAGACGCTCACCTACGAGGAGATCGTGCGACTGGTGCTGCGCAGCGCCGGCAGGCGCCGCGCGCTCGTGCACCTGCCGACACCGCTCGTCTACCGTTCGCTGACGATGCTCGAGACGCTGGCCGGCCGACGCGCGTTCGCCACGCGCGATGAGGCCGAGCTGATGGAGATCCCGCTGATCAGCACACGCGGGACGCGTGACGCTGAGCGCCTTGGCGTCAGGCCGCAGACGATGGCGGCGGTGCTGGGTCTCGCTGGATGAGCGCCGGGTGCCGGCCGGCCCATGGCTCGGCCGCCTCGATCTGGGCGGCGAGCGCGAGCAGCGTGCCTTCGCCCGCCTCTCGTCCGGCGAGCTGCACGCCTAGCGGCAGGCCGTCGTCGCCGTGGCAGAGCGGCAGGGAGATCGCCGGCTGGCCGCTGGCGTTGAAGATCGGCGTGAACGGCGTGAACTGGCCGGACCGCGCGAACGTCCCGAGTGGATCCGGCGCGGCGGCGTCGAGCGTGCCGAGCGGGAGCGGCCGCTGCGCGAGCGCCGGGGTGAGCAGCGCATCGTAGTCGGAGAGGAAGCTCACGAGGGCGCGCATCCGCGCCTGTAGCTGCGTTTGGAGGGCCTGAAACGCCACCGCGCTCATCTGCTGGCAGCGCTCCCACAGCGCCCAGCTCAGCGGCTCCATGTCGTCAGCCTGGGGCTCGGGCCGGCCGCCGGCGAGTGCCGCAAAGTAGATGCCGACCGCGACGTGCGCGGCGAAGTAGTCGCCGAACAGATCAGCGACATCATCGCTCTGCCACGGTGGCGTGACCTCCTCGACGCTGTGCCCGAGGCTCGCGAGCAGGATGGCGGCGTGCTCCGTCGCCTCGACGCAGCGCCGATCGAGCTGGACGGACGCGATCGGCGGCAGCGTCGTGAACGCAATCCGCAGCGTTCCCGGCGGGTGCGCCGCGGCGTTCGCGAACCTTTCGCCGGGCGGAGTCCATGCGGCGTCGCCAACCTCGCGCCCGGCGAGCACGTCGAGCAGCGCGGCGGTCTCGGCAACGGTGCGCGTGATGACGCCGTCCACCACGAGCGCGGACGCGCCGAGCTCGGGCGCCGAGGAGACCCGATGCCGCTGGGCTTTGAGACCGACGAGACCGCAGCAAGCCGCCGGGATGCGCAACGATCCGCCGCCGTCGTTGCCGTGGGCGACCGGCACCATGCCGGCCGCGACCGCCGCGGCCGCGCCCCCGGAGGAACCCCCGGGCGTGCGGCTCAGATCCCACGGGTTCCGGGCCGGCCCGTGCACGGCAGGCTCGGTCACCGGCAGGATGCCGAACTCCGGCAGCTTGGTGGTGCCCACGATCACGAACCCGGCCCGGCGCAGCCGCGCGACGACGCCGTGGTCGTAGGGGGCGATGAAGTCGCGCATCAGCGCGGCGCCCTGCGTGAGACGCAGACCCTGCACCGCGCGGTTGTTCTTGATCGCGATGGGGACGCCGGCGAACGGTCGCTGATCGCCGCGCTTGATCTCGGCGGCGGCGTTGAGCGCGCCCTCGTGGTCAACCTCGACAAAAGCGCCCACCGACCCGTCGAGAGCGTCGATCTGCGCCAGCGACGCGCTCACCAGCTCGGTGGCTGAGATCTCACCGCTCGCGACGAGCGCCGCCAGCTCACCCGCCGGACGGAACATCAGCGCCTCGCTCACAGCAGCTCTTCAGACGCCCGCGTCACCGTCGGGAGAGTACCGGCGCGGCGTTCATGCGAGGCTTACGAGCCCGTCCACCAGAGAGAGCCACACAAGATGAGCGAGATTGAGTCAGGACTCGAGGGCGTCATCGCCTTCGCCACGCAGATCGCCGAGCCGGATCGCGACGGGGGAGCGCTGCGCTACCGCGGCGTCGACATCGAGGAGCTCGTCGGGCAGGTGCCCTACGAGCAGGTGTGGGGCTTGCTCGTGGACGACGCTTTGCAGCCCGGGCTGAGACCGGCCGAGCCGCATGGGCTCGATGTGCATTCGGGCAGCACGAGGGTGGACGTCCAGGCTGCGCTTGCGACGCTATCGGCGGCCTGGGGCTTTGGCGAGCTGATCGACATCAGCGACGAGCAGGCGCGCGAGGACCTCGCCCGCGCGTCGGCGATGGCGATCTCGTTCGTCGCCCAGTCCGCCCGTGGCCGCGAGCGCCCGGCGGTGCCACGGGCGGAGATCGAGGCGGCGCGCTCTATTCCCGAGAGCTTTCTGTGCGCCTGGCGCGGCGAGGCCGATCCTGACCACGTCAAGGCGATCGACGCGTACTGGGTTTCGGCGGCGGAGCACGGCATGAACGCGTCGACGTTCACGGCGCGTGTCGTCGCCTCAACCGGCGCCGACTGCGCTGCCGCGCTGTCGGCCGCCGTCGGCGCGCTGTCGGGACCGCTGCACGGCGGCGCACCGTCCCGGGTACTGAAGATGCTCGACGAGGTGGAGGCGCTCGGCGACGCCGAGCGCTGGGTCAAGCAGGCGCTCGACCGCGGCGAGCGCCTGATGGGCTTCGGTCATCGCGTCTACCGGGCCGAGGATCCCCGGGCGCGCGTCCTGCGCCGGATCTCACGCGAGCTTGGCTCGCCCCGGCTCGAGGTCGCCGAGGCACTGGAGGCTGCGGCGCTCGGCGAGCTGCACGCGCGCAAACCGGATCGCCCGCTCGCCACCAACGTCGAGTTCTGGTCGGCGGTTGTGCTCGACCACGCCCAGGTCCCTGCCGAGCTGTTCACGCCGATGTTCGTCTGCGCGCGGACCGCCGGCTGGTCGGCACACATCCTCGAGCAGAAGCGGGAGGGCAGGTTGATCCGGCCGACCGCGAAGTACGTCGGCGAGCCCCCCCGCCCACGCTCTGAAGTGGCTCCCTAGAGACACAAAGACCGCGCAAGCCGTGCGGTCCAAGAGTCCCGGGAGAAGTTTTGGGGCCCGGCTTCGCCGGGCCCCAAAACTTCGATCCGTCTTTACATCATTCCGCTCATGTCGGGCATGCCACCGCCACCGCCACCACCCTGGTCCTTGTCTGGGACCTCGGCGACGATCGCCTCGGTGGTGAGGATGTTCTTGGCGATCGACGCGGCGTTCTGCAGCGCCGAGCGTGTGACCATCGCCGGATCGATGATGCCGGCCGCGACGAGATCGACGATCTCGTTCGTCGACGCGTTGAGGCCGAACCCGGCCTTTGCCTTGCGGACATCGTTGACGATGACCGAGCCCTCGAGCCCGGCGTTCTCAGCGATCTGACGCAGCGGCTCCTCGAGCGCCCGGATCACGATCTTCGCGCCGGTCTTCTCGTCCTCGTCGGTGATGTCGTCGAGCTTCACTGCGGCGATCGCCTGTAGCAGCGCGACGCCACCGCCCGGCACGATGCCCTCCTCGAGGGCGGCGCGGGTGGCCTGCAGGGCGTCCTCGACGCGGTGCTTCTTCTCCTTCATCTCCGTCTCGGTGGCCGCGCCGACCTTGACGACGGCAACGCCGCCAGACAGCTTCGCGAGGCGCTCCTGGAGCTTCTCGCGATCGAAGTCCGAGTCGGTGTTCTCGATCTCCGACTTGATCTGGTTGATCCGGCCCTTGATTGCGGCGGCATCACCGGCGCCATCAACGATCGTCGTCGTGTCCTTCGCGACGACAACGCGACGGGCGTGGCCGAGCTGCGAGACCTGCGTGTTCTCGAGCTTGAGGCCCATCTCCTCGGTGATCACCTCGGCGTTGGTCAGGATCGCGATGTCCTCGAGCATCCGCTTGCGGCGGTCGCCGAAGCCCGGCGCCTTGACCGCGACACCGGTGAAGGTCCCGCGGAGCTTGTTGACGACAAGCGTCGCAAGCGACTCGCCCTCGACGTCCTCGGCGATGATCAGCAGCGGCTTGCCGGACTGGATGACCTGCTCGAGCACCGGCAGAACGTCGCGGACCGAGCCGATCTTCTGGTTGGCGATGAGGATGTACGGATCCTCCAGCACCGCTTCCATGCGGTCCTGGTCGGTCACCATGTAGGGGTTGATGTAGCCCTTGTCGAACTGCATGCCCTCGGTGAACTCGAGGTCCATCGCGAGGGTCTGACCCTCCTCGACGTTGACCACGCCCTCCTTGCCGACCTTCTCGATCGCGTCGGCGATCAGATCGCCGATCTCCTCGTCACCAGCGGAGATCGTCGCGACGCGCGCGACCTGCTCCTTGCCGGAGACCTCCTTGGACTGGCTGCCGATGTTCTCGACGACCTGCGCGACGGCCTTCTCGATGCCGCGCTTCAGGCCGAGCGGGTTGGCGCCAGCTGCGACGTTCTTGAGGCCTTGGCGAACGATCGCCTGGGCGAGAACCGTCGCGGTCGTCGTGCCGTCGCCGGCGACGTCGTTGGTCGCTGTCGCAACCTCCCGGACGAGCTGGGCACCCTGGTTCTGAAACGGGTCCTCCACGTCGATCTCACGCGCGATCGTGACACCGTCGTTGGTGATCGTCGGTGCGCCGAACTTCTTGTCGAGGACGACGTAGCGCCCCTTCGGGCCAAGTGTCACCTTGACTGCGTTGGCGACCGCATCGACCCCTTCCTCGAGGGCCTTGCGCGCCTCGCTGTTGTACTTCAGTTCCTTGTGAGCCATGTCGGTTCAGTCTCCTTAGGACTCGACGCGCGCGAGGACATCCGACTCGCGGAGCACAAGCAGCTCCTCGCCGTCGACCTTGATCTCGGTTCCGCCGTACTTGCTGTAGAGGACCTCGTCACCTGCTGAGACGTCGAGCGGGATCCGCTTGCCGTCGTCGTCGAGCTTGCCGTCACCGACAGCAAGAACCTTGCCCTTCTGTGGCTTCTCCTTGGCGGTGTCGGGAAGAACGAGTCCACTGGCTGTGGTCTCCTCCTCCTCGATCGCCCGCACGATCAGCCGATCGCCGAGGGGCTTGAGCTTCATCTTGAGAACCTCCGTTGAGAGTGTGCTTCCAGCGCGTGTTTCGAGCAAGAGTGCCGGAAACTGGCACTCTCAAGCGGAGAGTGCCAAGGCGTGCATTGCAATATAGCGGCTACACAGTGCGCGTCAAGCGAACCTGGCACTCCGGCAAGGAGAGTGCCAGGAACCCGGTCCGGGCCAGCGCTTGCGAGGGCCCGCTCGACTCACTCGGGCCGGGGCGAGCCCTCGGCGATCAGCCAGCGATTGTCCGCGGCGCGATGCTCGCGCAGCCAGCGGCGCTGGTTGACGATGCGCGGCCGGTAGCCGACACGCTCCAAGATGTCGATGCAGTCTCGCTCGACCGCGGCTCCGTGGGTCTCGATGATCAGGTGCGGGCGGCGCCTCAGCAGCTCCCCAGCCCCGCGCAGCACGCCGGCCTCTGCGCCCTCGACGTCGATCTTGAGCAGGTCCGGAGGCACAAGCTTCTCACGCGCCACGATCGCGTCGAGCGTGTCGGCTCCCGCGGCCGGGTTGGTCTCGTAAGCCACGTACACCTCGTGGATGTCGATCAGTGGAGCAATCGTCGAATTCAGCGCAAGGTTGGCGCGCATGCGCTCGATGCCGAGCGGATCGAACTCGAAGCTAACGACCGGCTCGCCCGTGAGGCGGGCGAAGATCATCGAGTAGTAGGCGTTGTGGGAGCCGACGTCGTAGCAGCGAGTGCCTGGCTTCGCCAGTCGCCGGACGTCGCGGGCGATCTCGATCTCGACTGTGCCGAGGTAGATATGCGCGGAGGCCCGCGGATCAACGACCAGGCGCAGGCCGCGCGCGATACCCAGAGGCACGCTGCGGACGGCTCCAGCACGCATGTAGCGGCTGCGAATCCGCCGCTTCAACACTCGCGGCCGTCAGTTCTGCGCGCCGCCGAAACCTTTGACCATCTCGGTCATTCCGGCCGGCTTGTCGATGATCTGCGAGAACCGCACAACCGTGACGATGTCGTCGAGCGTCACGTCGCGGCCGTAGATCTGCTCGAGGAACTTCATCAGCTCCTCGTGGCGGCGGAACTCGGGATTGTCGTGTTCGATGTCGCGCGGCGATAGCTCGCGCAGGCGCATCACGTCCACCTGGTCGATCACCGCGTCGAAGATCTTCTCGCGCGGCGAGTGCTGGTAGCCGATCGTCACCAGCACGACCTGGCTCTTGCGATACTTGTGCGACTTGTCGCCAAGACGGATCGTCGCCGTCTTGCGGCCGCGCTTCAGCTGGTCAGCGAAGATCGTCGAGTAGAAGTTGAGGACCTCCACGGCCGAGAGGCTATCGGTCCGGGCGTGTTTTCGATAGGGCCGCCGCGACCATCTCGCGCTCTCCCGGATAGGTGAGTTGCGTCAGCGCCTTCGTCGTCGCCATCCAGCGCGCCTTGACGATCTCGTGGTCGTGATCGGCGGGCGTGCCGGACCGGTACGCGAAGAGGAAGAAGGTGACCCGCTTGTCAACGAGCCGCCCATCGCGTTTGTAGCGGTAGCGAACGTCGCCGAGTGATTCGAGCAGCTCGGCGTCGACGCCGCCCTCCTCCCGCACCTCGCGCACCGCCGCCTGCTCCGCGCTCTCGTCGCCGTCGAGATGGCCCTTTGGCAGCGCAAGCACCCGCTCGCCGTTGGATGCACGGCGCTTTGGCACGATCACCAGAACCTGTTTGCCCCTGAGGACGACGCCTCCAGCCGAATGCTCGTCGGCGTCGGGCGGCCGGTCGGCAACGCTCATGGCGAGCATTTCAGCGCATCGCGAGCCTGAACGTCGAGCCGCAGCGATCGGCCCCGCGCGCCGGTATCGTGGGCGCCGTGCGCCGAACCATCCGCTGCGCCGCCTGCGCGCTGGTCCTGCTCCTAGCGCAGCAGGCCTCCACGACCCCACCGCACGCCTTGGCGGCAAGCCTGCTGGAGTCGAAGCTGTTGTGGGCGACGGTCGACGTCTGCAACGCGCCGGCCGACCCCGGCGTCGTGGGAATCCGCGCCTCGATGCCGGGCACCGGCGACGCGGCCGAGCGGATGTACATGCGCTTTCGGCTGCAATACCGCGGGACTGGAGGGGTCTGGCGCTACGTCGGCGCGTCGGGGGACTCCGGGTTCATCTACGTCGGCGACGCACTGTTCGTGAGCCGGCAGGCGGGAAGCAACTTCCAGCTCGCGACGAGCTCAAATGGGGCGAGCACGCTGCGCGGCCTCGTGATCTTCGAATGGCGGCTGGATGGCCGGACGATCCATCACGCGCAGCTGACCACGACCGCCAAGCACTCCGTTACGCAGGGCTCCGTCCCGCGCGGCTACAGCGCCTCACGCTGCACGATCGGCTGACTGCGCGAACAGGCGCGGGTCGTTGGTGATCACGCCGGTCACGCCAAGCGCGGCGAGCCGGCGAATCTCGCCCACATCGTCCACGGTCCACACGTAGATCTCGCCGCCGGCGCTGCGCACGGCGTCGACGAGCGCCGGCGTCAGGAGCCGCCACTCCGCCACGAGCGCATCGACCTCCCCGCGGCGGAGGCGCTCGCCGGCACGGCGAGCGAGCAGCGCGCTGTACAGCCGCGCGACGAGCGGCACGCGGGCCACCCCCGGGGGAGCCGACACCGTCCAGCCGATACGCAGCTCGGGCGCGATCCTCCGCAGCCGCTGGAGACTCCGCCAGAGGGTCGTGCTGATGAAGCTGCGCTCGAGCGCGCCGGCCGCCGTCAGCGCGTCGAGCACGCGCTGCTCGTAGCCGGACTGCTTAAGGTCGAGCTGCAGCAGGGTGCCCGCGAACGGCGGCGAGGACAGGTGCGCGAGGACCGCCGCGAGCGTCGGCGCCTGGACGGCGCGAAGCTTGCGGTGATCGTGGGCGACGAACAGCTCGCCGCTGCCGTCGCGCCGCTCCGCCAGCACGTCGAACTCGATCATCTCGACCCCTGCGTCCAGCGCAGCATCGAAGCTCGCGAGCGTGTTGCCGGGAGCGATCGCGTCGGCGCCCTTATGGCCGACGCGGATCATGCGCTCAGCGTGAGGCGGCGCGGCCCGACGCGGAAGCCAAGCTCGGTGAGCAGCGCTTCGTGCGGTCCGCCCAGGACAGGCGCGCCGTCCACGCGTTCGAGATCGAGCTTCCCGACACGCCCCGAGCGGACCGCGTCGGCGAGCGCAGTGAGTGCGGTGCGCAGTGCCTCGCCGCGTACGAACGTCTGGATCCCGTGGCCACCCGCCTCCACGTAGCAGGCCAGCTCGGCAGCGACGAGCACGACATGGGCGCCGGCGACACGCGCCAGGCGCCGGCGCTCACCCTCCTGGGAAGGCCAGCGCAGCGCAGCGCCGTAAGGCTGCGCGGGGTCGGCGGCGGCGAGCACGAGCGGCGCTGCGCTGTCGAGCCCACGCCCGGCGCGCAGCCGCTCAACCGCTCCGGGCAGCGCGAACTGGGCGCCACCGAGCCCCTCGATGAAGTAGCCGCGCCGCGCGCCGCCGAGTGTCTCGAGCTGGGCGAGCGAGTCGTACAGCGCGGCGAAGCCGCCGGGGACGCCCTCAGCCAGCACCATCTCACGGGTGACGATCCCGTTGCGCTCGAGCAGCAGCTCGGCAAGCGTGCGGCGGCGGTCGAGCAGATCGCCTGCCGGCGCGAACAGTGGCTCCGTCAGCGACCAGCGGCCCTGCACCGGCGCGCGCGTCTGGGCACGCGAGGCACGCAGTGCAGGGGCGAAGCGGCGCGAAGAGTGCCCCGCGGCGGTCTGGCGTGCAAGCGCTAGGCGGGGAGCGCGCAGCGGGGCCCAGGCATCGTTCGTCACCTCTCCCGCCCACACCAGATCCCACAGCGACTCTGCCATCACGCCCGCGGCGAGGTCGATCTCGGCCAGCAGGTCGCTGAAGAAGCAGGGCGAGGAGGCGATCCGCGCGCGGATCAGCTCATGCTCACCCCCCGCGGGAACGCTGGCTCGCGCCGGCGGCGGCGGCGCGCCGATCGCCGGCGCGTCGTCGCGGAAGTAGAGCGCGACACGACCGGAGCGACGGCCCAGCGCTCCCGCGCCGACCCAGACGACCTCACCGGCTGCGCAGAGCTGATCCAGCCAGCTCGTCGAGTACGCGCCGACGCGCCGCGGCAGGACAGCGCTCTCCCACAGCTCGAGCGGAAGCGCGAGACCCTGCAGCGGGACAAGGATCTCGCGGAGCCGTTCGATCCCGGCGCCGGCCGGGGAATGGCGGTCAACGCCCTGCCAGGACGGCAGGAACACCGCGAGCGTCCGCGGCTCGGCCGGCTCGATCTCGCGCCGGTGGACGGCAAGCGAAGCGCGCCGCAGTCGCCGCAGGACATCCGGATGACACCACTCGCGCTCGCCGGCACGGGCCAGTGGATGGGCCGTTGGACGTAGCTCGCCGCGCAGCAGCTCACCTGCCTCCTCGAGCTCGCGCAGCGCACTCGACGGATCGACGCCGTAGCGCGCGTGGAGCTCGGCGGTGGTGAAGGGACCGTGCGTGCGCGCATGGCGTGCAACAAGCTCGCGCAGCGCGCTGGGCACGTCTTGCAGGAACGCCGCCGGGAGGCCCGCCGGCGGGACGGCACCGAGCGCGTCGCGGTAGAGGCCCGCGTCCTCCGCGGCGATGTAGCACGCGCCACCCGCGATCCGCACGAGCGCCGCCCGCCGTTCGCGCACCAGCTGCTCGACCAGCGCCTGGGCGTCGAGGGCTCCGAGCACGCGCTCGCGCAGCTGCTCGCTGCTGAGCGCGCCCAGCGCGCGAAGCACGTCGTGCAGCTCGTCGCGCGAGGTCGCCTGACGACGGGGCGACAGGCGCTGCAGGTCCGCCTCCAGGCCGTCGAGCGCGCCCGCGTCGATCAGGTCGCGCAACTCCTCCTGCCCGAGGAGCTCCGCCAGCAGCTCACGATCGAGCGACAGCGCCGCGGCTCGGCGCTCGGCAGTCGGCGCGTCGCCCTCGTACATGTAGGTCGCGACGTAGTCGAACAGCAGCGAGGAGGCAAATGGCGAGGCGCTCGGCGTCTCCACCTCGACGATCGAGGTCTCCCGCCTCGCGATCGCTGCCAGCAGCGACTGCAGTCCGGCGAGGTCGAGCACGTCGCGCATGCACTCGCGGTAGGTCTCGAGGATCAGCGGGAAGTCCGGGTAGCGCCGGGCGACCTCGAGCAGTGTCTGCGCCTTCAGTCGCTGCTGCCACAGGGGTGTGCGCCGCCCCGGGTAGGCGCGCGGGATCAGCAGCGCGCGCGCGGCGTTCTCGCGGAAGCGTGCGCCGAACAGCGCCGAGCTTGCAAGCTCGCCGAGGATCAGCTCCTCGACCTCATCGGGCTCGAGCGTGACGAGGTCGGCCGTCGGCGGATCGTCGGCGTCGGGCAGGTGCAGGACAATCCCGTCGTCGGAGGCGATCGCGTCGGACTCGATCCCGCAACGCTCGCGTAGCCGCGCGGCGAGAGCGAGGGCCCATGCAGCATGGACGCGACGGCCAAACGGCGACAGGATGCACATCCGCCAGTCACCGATCTCGTCACGGAAGCGCTCCACGACGATCACCCGGTCCGACGGCAGCACACCGGTTGCCGCCTGCTGCTCGTGCAGGAACTCGAGCAGGTTGCGCGCCGCGAGCGCGTCGAGGTCATAGTCGCGCTGCAGCACCTCGGGCGTCTGGTCGACAGCCCAGCGCGAGAACGCGCCGATCGCCTCGCCCAGCTCTTTTGGCCGGCCGATGCCGTCGCCGTGCCAGAACGGCACTGCCCCGTCGGCGCCGGGCGCGGGCGTGACGATCACGCGGTCACGGCCGATCTCCTCGATCCGCCAGGCCGTCGCGCCGAGCAGGAACGTCTGCCCCGGCCGCGCCTCGTAGACCATCTCCTCGTCGAGCTCGCCGACACGCCGCCCGTCCGGCAGGCACACGGCATACAGCCCGCGGTCCGGGATCGTGCCGGCGTTGACGACGGCCAGCTTCTGCGCGCCGCGACGCGCGCGGATCGTCCCCGCCAGGCGATCCCAGACGATCCGCGGGCGCAGCTCGCCGAACTCGCTCGACGGGTAGCGGCCGTCAAGTGAGTCGAGCACGTTCTCGAGCAGCTCGCGGCTGAGCTCCGCATAGGAGTAGGTCCGCGTGACGAGCGCGAACAGCTCGTCAACGCTGACGCTCTCGGCGCTTGCAGCAATCGCGACGATCTGCTGCGCCAGCACGTCGAGCGGGTTGCGCGGCACGACGGTCTGCTCGATCCGCCCTTCACGCATGCCTCGCGCGACCACGGCACATTCGAGCAGGTCACCGCGGAACTTCGGGAAGAGCCGACCCTTGCTCCTCGCTCCGACACCGTGACCCGCGCGTCCGACCCTCTGCAGGCCGCGAGCGACAGATTTTGGCGACTCGACCTGGATGACGAGATCGACCGCTCCCATATCGATCCCCAGCTCCAGCGACGAGGTGGCCACGAGACAGGGCAGCTCGCCGGCTTTGAGCAGCTCCTCGATCGTCGTGCGCTCCTCGCGAGCGAGCGACCCGTGATGCGCCCGCGCGATCTCGGCGGCCGGCGCGGCGTCGTCGTGCGCGCGGTCGGCGGCGTCGAGCTCGTTGAGCGCCAGCGCCAGCCGCTCGGCGGCGCGACGGCTGTTGACGAAGATGATCGTCGAGGTGTGCGCGCGGACGAGCGCGAGCACCTGCGGGTAGATGGCCGGCCAGATCGAGTGCGCGCCAGACGGCGCGTCAGCGAGCGGATCGGGCGACTCGCGCGCGGCGCCGCCGCCGAGATCGCCCATCGACTCGACCGGCACCGTTATCTGGAGGTCAAGCGACCGGGACGCACCGACATCGACGATGTTCGCGCGCCGCCCCGGCCCGACCAGGAAGCGCGCGACCTCTTCGAGCGGTCGCTGCGTCGCGGACAGGCCGATCCGCTGCAGCCGCCGACCGTGCCCCAGAGCCTCGAGGCGCTCGAGCGTCAGCGCGAGGTGGGCGCCCCGTTTGGTCGCCGCGACGGCGTGGATCTCATCGACGATGACGGTCTCGGCGTCGGCGAGGATCTCCTTCGCGCGCGAGGTGAGCATCAAGTAGAGCGACTCCGGCGTTGTGATCAGGATGTCGGGTGGCTGGCGCAGCATCGCCGCACGCTCGCGCGCGGGCGTGTCACCGGTGCGGATGCCGACGCGCAGGTCGAGGCCAAGCGCACGCAGCGGCACGCGCAGGTTGCGCTCGATGTCGTACGAGAGCGCCTTCAGCGGCGAGACGTAGACGAGTCGCGTGCGGTGCTCGCCGGGCTCCGCCACAAAGCGGTCGATGCCCCACAGAAATGCCGCCAGCGTCTTGCCCGACCCCGTCGGTGCGGATAGGAGGACGTGCTCGCCGGTCGCAATCGCCGGCCAGGCCTGCACCTGCGCCGGCGTCGGCGCCTCGAAGGCCTGCTCGAACCAGTCACGAACGAGCGGGGTGAAATCGCGCAGCGGCATCGACGCTCGACGTTAGCGGGTGGCGTGGAAGGGAAGGCCGGCGAGCTCGCGGGCACGGCGCAGGACGGCGTCGAGCATCGGCTCGGTGAGGCGGCCGGTGAAGGTGTTCTGCTGGCTGGGGTGATAGCTGGCGAGCAGCGTGACGGCCTCGCTCACCGCGAGCTCGCCCGCATGCGCGAAGCGGGGCCGCGGACGGAGGCGTACCCCGCAGAGCGCCAGCGCAGCATCCCAGGCGAACGCGCCGAGACAGACGATCACGCCGAGATCGCCGAGCTGCTCGACCTCGCGGGCCGCGAACGGTAGGCAGCGATCCCGCTCCTCGGGCGTTGGCCGGTTTGCGGGCGGCGCGCAACGCACGGCGGCGGTCAGGAAGCAGTCGCGCAGCTCCAGGCCGTCACCGCGGGCGCGGGCGGTGGGCTGGCTGGCGAGACCGGCGCGCCACAACGCTGCGAACAGGAAATCCCCCGACCGGTCGCCGGTGAACAGGCGGCCGGTGCGGTTCGCGCCGTGGGCGGCGGGAGCCAGCCCGAGCACCGCGATGCGCGCCTGGGCGTCGCCGAAGCCGGCGACGGGCCGCCCCCAGTATTCCTGCGTCGCGTAGGCCGCGCGTCGCTCACGCGCGACTTGCTCACGCCAGGCGACGAGCCGCGGGCAGGCGCGACAGCTCTCGATCTCCGCAGCCAGCGCGGCGAGGGCGATCTCGCGTAGGCTCTGCGGCGTGCGCTCACCCCTCGCCATCGTCGCGTCGCTATCGCTCACGCTCGCCCTCGGCGGCTGCGCGCTCACGCGGACGAGCACCACTGCCCCGAACGCCCCGACGGGAGCGGCAAAGCAGATCGACGTCGTGGTCGAAGCGCTGGCAACAGACGCGAGCGACAACGACGCGAGCGCGATTTGCTCGAAGGTGCTCAGCACCGCGCTCGTGGACAAGCTGAACAAGGCTGGTGGCTGCAAGACCGACATCACCAACCAGCTCCAGACGATCAACGACTTCACGCTCACGATCGGGCCAGTCACGAAGGGCGTCAGCTCGCGCTCGCGCACGGCAACCGCGCGCATCGAAACGATCTTCAACGGCAAGGATCAGATCAACACGCTCCAGCTGGTCAACCAGCGCCATGGCGGCTGGCGAATCAACTCACTGCAGTAGCGCCGTGCCGTACTGCTTGGCGTAGTACTCGCGGTAGGCCCCGGAGCGGATCGGCTCCCACCACCAGCCGTTGTCCCGATACCAGGAGACGGTGCGCTCGATGCCGTCATCGAAGCGCGTCTGGGCACGCCAGCCGAGCGCCGCCACCTTCTCGGAGCCAAGCGAGTAGCGGCGATCGTGCCCAGGGCGATCGCTGACGTAGTCGATCAGTGACTCGTCGGCGCCGCACAGCTCGATGATCCGGCGCACGACGCTGATGTTGTCCGACTCGTCCGGACCACCGACGTTGTAGGTCTCACCAGGCAGGCCGTGGGCGAGAACGTGGGCGATCCCACTCGCGAAGTCCTCGACGAAGAGCCAGTTGCGCACGTTGCGCCCGTCGCCGTAGACCGGTAGCCGGTCGCCGGCGAGAGCATTCAGCACCATCAGCGGGATCAGCTTCTCCGGGTACTGGTAGGGCCCATAGTTGTTGGAGCCGCGGCAGATCAGCGTCTCCAGGCCGAAGGTCCGCTGGTAGGAGGCCACGAGCAGGTCGGCGCCGGCCTTCGTCGCGCTGTAGGGCGAGGATGGATCGAGCGGCGAGGACTCGGTGAAGGAACCCTGCTCGATCGAGCCATAGACCTCGTCGGTGGAGACCTGCACGTAGCGCACGCCGTGAGCGCGTGCCGCCTCGAGCAGGACATAGGTACCCAGAGCGTGGGTGCGAACGAAGGCGTCCGGCTCGGCGATCGAGCGATCGACGTGCGTCTCCGCCGCGAAGTTCACGACTGCCTGCACGCCGGCAATAGCCTGCGCGACCGCATCGGGATCCTCGATCGCTCCGTGGATGAACGAGAAGCGCGGGTCCGTCTCGACGTCGCGGAGGCTCTCCCGCCGGCCGGCATAGGTGAGCTTGTCCAGCACCACGACCTCATCGTCGGTCGTTCCGAGACGCTGACGGACGAAGTTCGAACCGATGAAGCCGGCGCCGCCGCAGACGAGGATCTTCATCGCCCGACCGCCTGACTGGCGTGCGCGAGGTATTCGGCTAGCCCGTCACGCCAGGGCGGGAGCCGTGGCGTCTCCGGCCGCTCGCTCACGAGCACGCTCCACGCAGGCCGCGGCGCGGGCCGCGGAAACTCGCTGCTTGCCACCGGCCGCACCTTACAGCTCGATCCCGCCTGGGCGAAGATCTCGCTCGCAAACTCGCTCCACGAGCACTGTCCCCCACCCGCAACGTGATGGATCCCGCTCGAGCGCTGCTCGGCGAGGTCCAGTAGCGCGCCGGCGAGGTGTCCGCTGTAGGTCGGGCATCCGATCTGGTCAGCGACCACGGCCACCTCGTCGCGCTCGGCGGCGAGCGCGAGCATCGTCGCGACGAAGTTGCGTCCGCCGGGCCCGAACAGCCACGCGGTCCGGACGATCGCATGCTGGCTCCCGGCCAAGGCCACGGCGCGCTCACCGGCGAGCTTCGTCCGCCCGTAAGCGGTTTGCGGTGCCGGCGCGTCGGATTCGACATATGGCGTTGCTGCCGCTCCGTCGAACACGTAGTCGGTCGAGACGTGGACCAGTAGCGCGTCGTGAGCGCTGGCGGCGCGCGCGAGGTTCCCTGCAGCGGCGCCGTTGAGCTCAAGCGCGGCAGCCTCGTGAGTCTCGGCGCCGTCGACGTCGGTCCACGCGGCACAGTTGATGATGGCCACCGGCCGACGATCGGCAACCATCCTGGCAACGGCAGCCTGATCGGTGATATCGAGCTCCGGGAGATCCACGGCGATCACGTCGTAACCGCGCTCGCTCGCCCGCGTGACGACGTCTCGGCCGAGCATGCCGGCGGCTCCCGCAACCAGGATCCGGCTCATGGCACCGCGATCTCTGAGTTGTCCCCAACCATGAAGCGGTACGCGCGTGGCTGACGGCTGTCGCGGTCGATCGTAACGTTGCGCCCGAGCAGCGAGGATTCGAGGCGCCCGTCGAGGCCGCGTACCACGCAGTCTGCGAGCAGTATCGAATGCTCGACCTCGGCACGCTCGATCGTGCACCCCTCGCCGACCGCCGTGTAGGGCCCGACATAGGCATCGATCAGCTGCGCACCGCCACCGATGATCGCCGGACCGCGGACCGTCGAGCGCACGACACGCGCGCCGGCCTCAACAACTACGCGGCCGTCGATCTGCGCGTCCACGAGCTCGCCGTCGCTGCGCGGCTCGATCGTGTCGAGGACCAGGCGGTTCGCCTCGAGCATGTCGGCGAGCCGGCCTGTGTCCTTCCACCAGCCGCGCACGATGTGGGACTCGACCCGCAGACCGGCGTCGAGCAGGTGCTGGATCGCGTCCGTGATCTCGAGCTCGCCGCGGTCGCTGGGAGTGATCGCCCGAGCGGCGGCGTGGATGGCCGCGGTGAACATGTAGACGCCGACGAGCGCGAGGTTGCTGCGCGCATCGGTGGGCTTCTCGACGAGCGCCACCACGCGATCCCCGTCCAGTTCGGCGACGCCGTAGTTCTCCGGATCCGCGACCGGCGTCAGCAGGATCAGCGCGTCGGGCTCGCCATCGCGGAAGCGCTCGACGAGGTCGGTGATCCCGCCCTGCAGGAGGTTGTCGCCGAGGTACATGACGAACGGTTCCGCACCGAGGAATGACTCGGCTGTGAGGACCGCGTGGGCGAGTCCGGCCGGCTCGTCCTGCACGATGTACGTCACCCGCACACCGAATCTCGAGCCGTCGCCAACCGCGGCGCGGATCTCATCACCGGTCTCCGGCGCGATGATGATCCCGATCTCCTCGATGCCGGCCTGCGCGATCGCCTCGATGCCGTAGAACAGGACCGGCTTGTTTGCGACCGGCACGAGCTGCTTTGCGTTCGTGTGCGTGATCGGCCGCAGGCGCGTGCCTCGGCCACCCGAGAGGATTAGGCCCTTCATCGCCAGTCGCGTCAGTCTCTCACAGCAGGCCGGCGCAAGACGGGTTCGCGCCAGGGATCACTGGCACCGGCTCACCGCATGCGCTCCGCGGCCGCAAGGACGGCCGCGCGAGCGTCAGCCGGTTCGAGCACCGCGGCGTCGCCTGCCTCCTTGAGGACCTCGCGGACCAGCCAATCGAGTCCCGCGAAGCTCAGCTCGACGGTGATCGCCCCGTCGTCGGACTGCTCGACGATCTTGCGCTGTTCACGCGCCCAGCGTGCGCGCTCCGGTGAGATCCAGACGCGCGCGCTGCGCGACGAGGCGACCTCGCCAGTCCGCGGCCAGCCGTCCACGTCAGCCGACGGGTTCACGTCGGGGCGCGGCTCGAAGCGCTCGTCCGTCAGCTCCGCGCGCTTGATTCGGTCGAGACGGAAGTGGCGGACGTCCGCCTTGGCGGGGTCGTAGGTGGCGACGTACCACCCTTCGCGGCCGTTGATCAGCGCATATGGCTCCACGCGGCGCGCGGAGAACTCGTCCTCGTTCTCCTTGTAGTAGTCGAGATCGAGCAGCACGCGCTTCTTGATCGCCTTCGACACGACCCGCGCGACGCCGGAGTCGTCGCCGGCGGCATGTGCGACGTGCAGGCCCTGCTCCATCGGATCCTCGCCGAGCGCCTTGACGATCTTCTCGCGTGCCGAGCTCAGCGAACCCTGCGGGAGGTGCTCGCCGATCAGGTCGATCGCCGCCACGAGCGCCTTCGCCTCGACAGGCAGCAGCCGGGCCGGGCGGGCGAAGTTGTCGCTGTAGGGCTCGGGATCGACCTCGACCGTTCCCGCCGCGTCATCGATCTCGGCGTAGAGCACGTAGGACCCGCCGCCGAAGTTGACGACGTTGAGCACACCGATGTCCTCGCGCAGCTCGGCGTCCGTGATCTGAAGGCGCTCACAGAGGTCGGCCAGTTCGAGCACGCGACCGGCCCGGCCGGCCTGGATCAGGATCGACGCGAGCGTGACGAGCCGCGCGAAGCGCTCCGGCCGGATCGCGGCCTCGGCGCGCCCGCCGTCCTCCGCGCTGCCGTTGCTCGCCGGGGCGAGCTGCACGCTCGGGTGCAGCTCGCGCTCTGGCGCGTGCGTATGGCGCTCGACGATCAGAGCCACACGACGGTCCAGCTCGGCGACGAGCTCCGCGGGGCCCAGCACACGCGCGTGCTCGCCGAGCCCGAGCACCCAGGAGATCAGCTGGCGGGGGCTCGCGTACTCGGTGACGAGCAGGCGATCGCCGGAGTCCTCGAGGGAGCGAATCTCGCCATAGCGCCCGAAATGTCGCTCGAGCTGCCAGGCGATCCGCTCCGCGACGCGGATCTCGGCAACACCGACAGGGTCGCCGAACTGCCAGTCGGCCCGGTTCGCGTACTGGCGTGGATCGAAGTTCGCGGGCCGGCGGAAGTCGTGCTCGGCCTTCGTCGCGTAGGCGACCTTGCCGCGGATCCGCGAGAGGCGAAACACGCGCAGCGCCTCGCGCTCGTGCGAGTAGCCGAGCAGATAGAACTGGCAGCCGCGATACAGCAGGTGATACGGATCGACCTTGCGGGGACCGGTCTCGTCGCGTTCCATCGTGTAGTAGTCGAAGGTGATCGTCTTGTGGCGGAAGATCGCGGTCTCCACCTTGACCAGACGCTGAGAAAGCTCGTGCCCGCCGGCGGAGGCCGTTATCCCGAGCGCGACGCCGCGCTGGTCTGGAGCCTGCAGCGGGCTCGGGCGGCCCCAGGTGATCTGCTGCAGGGCGAGCCGCAGCGGCTCGGCGTAGGCGAACTCGCCGTCGAGCAGCGACAGTGCGGTGGCCAGCGCGGCGAGCTCGCTATCGGAGAACTCGATTGCCGGTAGATGGAAGTTCTCCGGCCGCAGGGAGTAGTTCTCCTGCTCGGCGACACCGTCGATCGGCTTCTCCACGGTGAGCGGTATCCGCAGCGAGTCGAGCTCGGCGCGGTCGGCATAGAAGCGCCTGGCAAAGGCGTCCTCGTTCATGCCGCTGTAGCCCTCGACGTCGCGCTTGATGTCCAATGCGGTCACGGGCCGGCGCTCCGCCATCAGGTACGAGATCAGGGACAGCTGGCGGATCAGCTTCTCGGTGTCCTTGGCCATCTGCCCACAACGATAGAGGCCAGCGGCACCTTGCCAGCGATCTCGGCCCCGTATTTGCGGCAGAACAGGGCTGCGGGGGGCTGCGGGAGCCGCCTTTGGCGGCTGTCCTCGCCCTACTCACTCGCGACGAATGGTTCGACCGCTTGCGTCTTGGACGCGCTCAGGCCGCGTCGCGCTGCGGCAGCTCGGATTCCGCTCGCCCGCCGAAGAATGCGCCGGCGCCGATCGCACGGTCGTAGCGCGACCAGCTCTCGCCGTCGCGGAGCTCCTGTTCGAGCCGATCGAAGCTGCCGAGGCGGCCGCCGAGATTGTCGGCCATGTGGACAAGCGTGGCCTCGCGCGTGCACGGCAGGACCGGGCTACCGTGTTCGAGCGTCCCATGATGGGACAGCACGATGTGCGCGAGCGCCTGAGCGAGCGCCGGCGGGAAGCCGTCGAGCTCTTCGATCTCGCGCCGCACGCGGTAGTAGCCGAGCGGGATCTCCCCCTGCAGCCGGCCGGCGTCGGTGAGGTCGATGTTCATCGGGTTCGTCGTGTAGGCGTCGAGCTTGCCGATGTCATGCAGCAACGCCCCCGCGACCGCGACATCACGGTCGATGCCGGGGAATGTCGCCGACATCGCGCTGACCGCCTCGGCGACGCTGAGACAGTGCTCGAGCAGCCCGTGGCGGTAGGCCTGATGGTAGAACTTCGCGGCCGGCGCGACGCGGTAGAGCTGCCACAGCGGCGCCGCCTCGCCGAGCAGCCGATCCATCAGCGCCCGCAGGTGCGTGTTCTGGATCGTCGCGATCAGCCCACGCAGATCGGCCTCCATCTGCGCGACATCGCGCTGCGGTCCAGCCACCAGCTCGTCGAGCGCAAAGCTTCCGGGCTCGGCAGGCCGCAGCGAGGTCAGATTCAGCTGGGGACCGTAGCGGGGATGGACCGCGTAGCGACCGGCGACGTGGACCGGCTGGCCCACGCCGAGCCGCGACTGGATGTCGCGGACGCCGTCCCAGATCATCGCCGTCACGGCTCCGCTGCGGTCAGCAAACGTCGCGCGCAGGTACTCGCTACCGTCGCGCTTGAGCCGCGTCTCCACCTCGCGAAGGAGCAGCACCTGGTCGACCTCGACGCCGTCAGTTAGATCGCGAATCAGCATGGCCTTCACGGTAGAGACGGCTGCGGACGGTAGGCTCCGCCGACGATGGACGCAAGCGTGGTCATCAGCGGCGGCACGGGCGGCCTCGGCGGCGCGGTGACGCGACTGCTGCTGGAAGACGGCTGGCGGGTCGTTGTTCCGTACCGCGATGAGCGCGAGCTCGCACGAGTCGCGACGCACGAGCGGCTCGAGCTCATCGCGGCCGACCTGCTCGACGGCGCGGCAGCGGCGCGGGTGGTCGCGGCAGCCCCCGGCAAGCTCGCGGCCCTCGTCAATCTCGTCGGTGGATACAACGCCGGCGGACGCATCCACGAAACGCCGATCGAGGATTTCGAGCGCCAGTTCGAGCTCAACCTGCGCCCGACCTACCTGCTCTGCCAGGAGGCTCTCCCGCGCCTGCTCGACGGTGGTGGATCGATCGTCTGCGTGTCGAGCCGGGCCGCCGTGCGCCCCATCGCCGGTGCCGCCGGCTACAGCGCCTCGAAGGCTGCGGTGTTGGCGCTCGTCGATGCGCTCGCAGCCGAGTACACGGCAGACGGTGTGCGCGCAAACGCGGTCCTGCCGAGCGTGATCGACACGCCCGCGACCCGCGCCGCACAGCCCGACGCCGACCACTCGCGCTGGGTGACCCCGCTGGAGATCGCACGCGTCATCCGCTTCCTCTGCTCGGAGGACTCAACGCCAACGAGTGGTGCGCACATCCCGGTCTACGGTCGCGCGTAGGCCGACTTCACCAGCGGAGTGGCACCAGCCGGCGAGCCGGCAGCGCGACGCCGATCAGCGCGCGATCAATCGGCGAGGGCCGAGCCGTCAGCTGGCTCACGGCAGTGAGTGGGCTCCTCTCGGAAGTCGTGGCGGCGCGGTGCGCAGCAGGCGGGGCGAACGCCGCACCGATCACGAACGACGTTGCAGCAGCGAGCGCGAGCAAGCCGAGGCGTGCCAGGCCGGAGCGCATCGACGGCGTCCGCGTGGCGGCGCGCACTGGAAGCGCCACCGCGGCGGCGGGCTGAACGCGCGGCAAGTCGGGTACCCACGGCGCTGGAGCGAGCTCCACCGCCGCGCATCGACCAGGCCAGCTCCAGTCGTCGGTGCCCTCCAACCAGGGCGGGGAATCGAGGACGATCGCCGACACGCGACGATTGAACCGCGCACGCCGCGATCCGCCAAGCCCTGCACGGGCGCTCGCAACGCGCCCGCGTCGCTCAGCTACTCCGTCGCGAGCGCCTCGAGGATGTTGACGCGCCCCGCGCGGCCGGCCGGCCAGAGCGCTGCGATCAGTCCGGCGACGCCGGCGAGCACGAACAGGATGATCAACGTCGGTACCGGGATCGCGTAAACGAAGCCGGTCCCCGACAGCGCCGTCGCCGCGACGATCAGCGACGCGACGACGCCAAGCACGACGCCGAACGCACCGCCGATCAAGGCGATCACAATGGACTCCTCGCAGATCATCTCGCGGATCTGCCATCGCGTCGCGCCAATCGCCCGCAACATGCCGAGCTCACGGGTGCGCTCGAAGATCGACAGCACGAGCGTGTTGACGATCCCGAACAGCGAGACGATGATCGACAGCGCGAGCAGCACCGAGATCAGCGCGAGCAGGCTGTTGACCGAGCCGGCCTCAGAGGACTTGAACTCGGCCGGGGTTTGGGACTGTGTCTGCGGGAAGCGGGCGGCCAGCAACCGGTTCACGAGCGGCTGGACCGCGCTGTTACGCGTGCCAGCCGCATAGCTGACGAAGTCGACGCCGTCGGTTGCCTGAGCGAACGGACCGCGCGCCAATGCCAGCGTGATCGTCAGATCTCCCAGCAGCTTGGCATTGTCGGTCACGATGCCGCGGACGACCAGCTCGATGCGCTGGCCGGACGGAGTGAGGACCCGGAGGTGTGAGCCGACCCGGAACTTGTGCGAGTCAGCGAACGCCTTCGCCAGGACGGTCCCGGTCGAGCCGAGCCGGGTGAGTACGGCATCGGACCCGGCGTCCCAGTCGAGCCGGTAGACCGACGCGAAGTCGCTCGGGTCGATCGCAGTGACGCTCTCGGTGGAGCCGACACCTCGCACCTTGCCCTCAGTGAAAGCGACCGCGGTGACGTCCCGAACAGCGGGGATCGTCCGTAGAGCCGCGGGAATGCCGGGCGGGATTCCGACGTTCCCGGCCGAGCTGGAGTTGTCGACGATCAGGTTCCCGGCGAACGACCGGTCGATCGCCTGGTTGATCGTGTCCGTGAGGCCCGCCGCGAGAATCGAGGCGAAGGTGACAAGCCCGAGGCCGATCATTAGCGCGGCCGCGGTCGCAGCAGCGCGTCCGGGCTGGCGCAGCGTGTTCTCACGCGCGAGGCGACCCGTCAATCCGCGCCACGTGACGAGCTTCGAAACGAGCTTTGTCATCGCGCCGATCAGGGCGCCGCCCACCGCCGCGATGCGTCGGCGCGTGAGGGGGATCCATACGAGGACAGCGACGGCCAGCACAACGGCACCGGCAACGAAGCCGGCGATGGAGAGAGCCGCCAGCACGAGAACGACGACGACCAACGCACGCAAGGCGAGAAGCCCCACGCGCGCACCAGGGCTGCGCCGGACTCCGGGGTCGCGCATGCGAACCCCTTCGCGCAGCGCTGCCATCGGCGGCACGCGCGCGGCACGCAGCGCGGGGAGGAGACCGGCAGCAACCGTCACGACGGTTCCCGCAAGCAGCGACACGATGATCGTTCGCAGTTGCAGCACGGTGCCCTGATCCGGGAGATCGGCGCCGAACGCCTTGAACAGGCTGTCGAGTCCCGGCGCGACGCCGATCCCGGCGCCGAGGCCGAGCGCCGCTCCGCCCAGACCTAGCAGCAGGCCCTCGCCGACCACGCTACGCACGAGCTGCCCACTCGTGGCTCCGAGCGCGCGTAGCAGCCCGAACTCCCGAGTGCGCTGCGCAACGGTGATGGAGAAGGTGTTGAAGATGATGAACGCGCCGACGAACAGTGCGACCCAGGCGAAGATCAGCAGGAACGTCCGCACGAAGCTGAGCTCGCTTTCCAGGTTCGAGGTCTCGGTCTTGGTCTGCGCTGCGGCGGTCCGCACCGCAAGGCTCGACGGCAGGACGGCGCGGATCCGCGCGCGCAGCGTTGCCGCCGAGACACCCGGTCGGGCCGAGACGTCGATCTCGTTGAAGGAGTTCGGCTCGCCGGCGATCGCCTGTGCCTGCGGCAGGGTGAGTAGGACCACGCTCGCGCCGCCAAACGACGCGCTACCGGCAAACTTGAGGACCCCGACGATTCGGTAGCTGCGGGTCAGGGACTGGCCCGCGACCCGCATCGTCTGACCGAGCTTCAGGTCGTAGCGCTGCGCCGCATCCTGATCGATCGCGAGGTCATACGGGCCGCGCGGGAAGCGTCCATCGACGGCAGCAAAGCTCTCGAAGTGCGACGCCTCGGTCGAGCCGACGAACGCCGGCGCCGCCGTGTTGAGCCGCTTGCCATGCGAGTCGAACAGGGTTGCAATGACGAACACCGTGCCGGCGGCGTCGGCGACGCCGGGCACCGAGCGTACCTTGGCGAGAGCCGACGCCCGAATCGGCTCGGTCGAGACGGTCACGCGGGCGCCGAGCGGCGTGCTCGGCGTGATGATGACGGTCTTGTTCGCGTTGCCGATCGCGAAGATCGAAGCGAACGACTGGTTGATCGTGTCGGTGAGGATGTACGTCCCGGACATCAGGGCGACGCCGAGGACGATCGCTACGGCAGTGAGCGCCGCGCGCAGCTTGCGCGCGGCGAAGCCGCGCAGCACAACGCGGACCATTAGCTCAGTGACTTCATCAAGTCGAGGACACCCTCGGCTTGGAGGGCCTCGCCATCGTGCGCGACCAGGCCGTCCGCGAGCACGACCAAATGATCGGCGCGCGCGGCGGCGTGCGCGTCGTGCGTGACCACGACGACCGTCTGCTCCAGGTCGTCCACCGCCTGGCGCAGCAGGTCGAGCACCTCGGCCGAGGCCTTCGAGTCGAGGTTGCCGGTCGGCTCGTCGGCGAACACGACCGCCGGGCGGGTGACGAGTGCGCGGGCGATCGCCACCCGCTGCTGCTGGCCTCCGGAGAGCTCCGCCGGACGGTGATCGAGACGGTCGCGGATGCGAACCGTGTCGATCAGCCGATCGAACCACTCCGGCTCCACCTTGCGTCCCGCGATCGACAGCGGCAACAGGATGTTCTCGCGCGCGTCGAGGGTCGTGAGCAGGTTGAAGGTCTGGAACACGAAGCCGACGTGGTCTCGACGCCAATGCGTGAGCGCCGTGTCGCCCAGATCGCCGAGTGTGGTGCCGGCGAGCTCCACCGACCCGGAGGTCGGACGGTCCAGCCCGGCGAGCAGGTGCATGAGCGTTGACTTGCCTGAGCCCGACGGTCCCATGATCGCGGCAAGGTGGGCAGCCGCGAACTCCACGGTGACGCCTGCGAGCGCGTCGACAGCAGCCTCCCCGGCGCCGTAGCGACGTGTCAGCTCGCGGCCGGCGACGATCGACGGCACGCTAGGGCGAAGCTTCGCCGCTGGGGTGCGAGTGCGGTCGCCGAAACGACTCGTCGATCTCATGCGCCATACCCTGAAGGAGCAGCACTCGGCACACAATCCGGCGGGCCCACGTGTTGGGGGTTGGGCTGACCCCCCGCGCGCGAGGCCGGCTCCGCCCGACAGCTGGTTGTCGCCGGCCAACCAGTGGATCAGCTAGGCGAGGCGCAGCCGCCGGGAACCCCACCGTGACGCCCCCGAGCGCGTCGACAGCAGCCTCGCCGACGCCGTAGCGCCGCGTCAGCTCGCGGCCGGCGACGATCACCGGCGCGCTAGAGGTCAGTACGCGGGTGCGCGTCTTGCGCCTGGTCCACCGCCGCGACGATGCGCTTTGGCGAGGACACGCCGGAGAACTGGAAGACCGAGTCGTCGCTCGCCGCGGTGTCGAAGTCGACGGTGCCGACCGCCAGCAGGCGCTCGAGCAGCGACTGCTTCGCCTCGACGTTCTGCACGCGGTCGATCGTCGTGTGCTGCTCGCTGCGCGAGAAGATCCCGTGCCGGATGTAGAGACGGCGATCGGTGATCGTGTACAGCGTCGAGACGCGGCGCACGAAGCCGATCAGCAGCGAGACAGCGAGGATCGCGACGAACACCGCGACGGCGATGCCCCAGCCGTCGACGAGCTTGCCGATCAAGCCGCCGAGCACGGCGAGGACGATGCCGCCGAGGTGGAAGTCGAGCATCGACCGCCACGACGGGTGACCGGAGTAGATCACTGCTTCATCGGCCAATGGGCTCATCGCGTGGAAGCCTAGCGCGGCGCCTCACCCTGCGAAGTCGAGCGCGAGCGCCGACCACGTGAAGTCGTGCGCGCCCATACCGCGCCCGTCGAACGGGTCATAGAACTCGCGCAGGCCCTCCTCTCTCACCGCCCGCGTGACGCGCTCGGCGAGGCTCGCCGCCTGCTGCGTGTAGCCGAGCCGCACGAGCCCCTGCCAGACGATCCAGGCGCTGTTGATCCACGTCGGACCGCGCCAGTAGCGACGCAAACCGGTGAAGCGCTCGCGCAGCGAGAAGCTGTGCTCGTCGCAGGCCACGGCCGGCGGGGCGATTGCAGTCCAGAAGCGGCTCTCGTCCAGCAGGTACTGCTCAACGAGGCGCCGCCCGATGGCCTCGGGCAGATCTGGCAGCGCGAGCGGCGAGAGCGCCGCCCAGGTCAGCGGGATCCGCGCCGTCACGGGTGGATCGGCAACCGGCAGGAACAGTCCGCTGCGCTCGTCGTAGAGCCGCGCGATGAGCGCCGGAGTGATCGAAGCACGGCCCAGGGCGAGTTGCGACAGACCGTGCAGGACGTTTGTCATCACCTCGCAGACGACCGGGCCGCCGCGGGCACGGACCTCGTCGATGCGGAAGCGGCAGCGCCGGTTGCGGTGCACCAGTCCGATGAAGCCCGGCAGCCCCTGGGCTCGGCGACCCCAGATCGGGTCGAACTGCGGCGAGGCGTCGAGTCCCGACTCGTCGGGCTGCAGGATCCACACCAGCCCGTCGCCTTCGAGATCGCGTTGGGCGGCGATTGCGGCGTGGTGGGCCACGATCGCGGGTTCCAGCGCCGGGTCTCCCACCGCGATCTGCCAGGCCAACGCGAGCACCGGCGGCTGGATCGTCGATGTCATCGGATCGTCGTGGCGGACGACGTTGTAGAAGAGGCGGCGGGTACCACCGACAGGGCCCTCCCAGAAGATCGTGTGCCCGATGAAGCCGTCGTCGCGGGCGGCCGCGAGCAGCGTCTCCAGCTCGCTGCGGGATCGGGCCGGATCGAGGTGACGCCAGGCGATCGCGGCGAAGCACGAATCCCAGTACCACTGCCAGCGGTAGCGCTGCACGCTCGGCCGCGTGTAGGCGAATGGAACATCGCCCCGCATCCCGGTCGTCCAGTTCGCCGCCAGCGCCTGATGGCACCGCTCGCGGAGGGTCAGCTCGTGCGCCGGATCCCGGGGCGGGAGACTCACGCCGGGCGGGCGGCCCGGCGAGCGCCTACGCCCACGACGGCGGGCGCTTCTCCTGCCCGGCGCGGAAGCCCTCGCTCGCGTCCGAGCCGGGCTCGCGGAGGTGGCGAATCAGCTCACCGCGTTCCATCTCGACGCCGGTCGGGGTATCGACGCCGAGCCCGCGGTTGATCTGGCGCTTGGCCACCGCGAGGGTGCGACGCGGCTTGTCGGTGAAGCTGGCGGCGAGCGCGTCGACCGTCGCGTCGAGCTTCGCGGCGGGCACAGAGGCGAGGACGAGGCCGAGCGCTGCAGCCTCCTTGCCGCTCAGCAGACGTCCCGAATAGATCAGCTCGCGCGCCCGTTGCACGCCGACGACGCGCGGCAGCCTGACGCTTGCTCCGCCGCCGGGAACGGCGCCGACGGCGATTTGTCCGTCACCGATCTGAGCGCTGTCCGAGATCACGATCACGTCGCAGGCAAGGGCCAGCTCGAAGCCGGCGGCGATCGCCGTCCCGTTCACTTTGGCGATCACCGGCACGTCGAGCGCCTCCAGCGAAAGGCACGTCGCCGCCAACCTCGTCAGGACATGCTCGAAGTACTCGATGTCGCCGTAGGCCTTGGCGAGAAGCTCGCCGTCCAGCCCGACCGAGAACGCATCCCCCTGACCCGCGAGGACGAGCGTGCGGACAGCGGTGTCGGCCTGCACGCTCGCGACGACATCGTTGAGATCGTCGAGCGCCTCCTCTGACAGGCTGTTGTGCCGCTCGGGGCACGCGAAGACCGCGTATGCGACGCGCTCGCGTGTCGAGTAGTCGAGCGTCGCGTGACTCGGGCTGGCCATGTCAGGCATGTTAGCCCCGCCCGCTCGCCCGCCGCGTGCTCAATCGGTGTCCAGCGCGATCTCGGCGAGCACCTCGACGAGCAGGTCGCGCTCCGCGGCGCGGACGCGTGCCCCGAGCGACTCGACGTCGTCGCCGGGCGCCACCGGCACCTGTACCTGGCGAACGATCGCCCCGGCGTCATAGTCGTCCGTGACGCGGTGCACCGTCGCGCCGGTGACGCCGACGCCGGCTGCCAGGACCGCTGCGTGGACGCGATCACCGTACATGCCCTGGCCGCCGAAGGCCGGCAGCAGCGCCGGGTGAGTGTTGAACACGCGCCCGTCGTAGGCAGCGATCGTCGGCGTGCCGAGCTTCTTCATGTAGCCG
This sequence comes from Solirubrobacteraceae bacterium, assembly GCA_049512455.1. Lineage (GTDB taxonomy): Bacteria > Actinomycetota > Thermoleophilia > Solirubrobacterales > Solirubrobacteraceae > Palsa-513. The sequence goes on from JBEKXB010000003.1 coordinate 75,185, forward strand.
GCCAGCAGGACGTGCGTCGCGCCCGCCGCCACGACCGCGTCGAGAACGGCCTGATCGAGCGCGACCGGGTCTGGATGGGTGGTGCCGTTCAGCAGCTGTGTCGGCACACCGGCGCGCGCCGCGCGGTCGAGCACCTCGGCCTGCGGGTTGTTGCTGAGGAGCACGACAACCTCGCCGTCGATCCGCCCGTCCGCCATCGCGTCGATCACCGCCTGCGCGGTGGTGCCGGCGTGAGAGGCAAGGATTGCGAGTCGCATCGGCATCGGTGGAGCATCGCGCTTCGCCAGTACTTGCGCGCGCAAGCATTATCGGCTAGGCTTGCCCCATGACCTCACTCGCGACGACGACCTTCTCCGCCCCGACCTCCGCCCTGCTGGGCGACACGATGGCGCTCGGCGGCGTCGAGCTCACCGTGACCGACCTGCAACGCTCGATCGACTTCTACGTGCGCGTCGTCGGGTTGGCGGTGCACGGTCGCGAGGCCGGGCGCGCGGCACTCGGCGCGGGCGGCGAGGACCTCGTCGTGCTGCACGAGAACCGCGCGGCCACGCCCCCCGGGCGTCGAGCGGGCCTCTACCACTATGCGCTGCTGACGAGCTCGCGCGAAGAGCTGGCACGCGCCGCGCTGCGGATCGCAAAGGCCCGAGCACGGATCGACGGCGCCTCTGACCACGGCACGCACGAAGCGATCTACCTACCGGACCCGGACGGGATCGGCATCGAGCTGGCGGCGGACCGCCCGCGCGAGCGCTGGCCGGATTTCTCGGCCGAGGACTTCCTCGCCCATGGCCCCGCACCGCTCGACGTTGGCGACCTGCTGGCGAGCGTCGCCGGCGAGGAGCCAACCGAGCTTGCCGGCTCCGGGCTCAAGCTCGGCCACGTGCACCTGCACGTCGGCGAGCTCGAGCGCGCGAGACGCTTCTACCGCGACGGCCTCGGCTTCGCGGTGACGATGGAGCTGCCGAGCGCGGTGTTCTTCGCCGCGGCGGGCTACCACCATCACGTCGCGGTGAATACCTGGCGTGGGACCGGGATAGCGGCCGCACCGCCAGACGCGATCGGCCTGCGCCATTGGACGCTCATCTTGGGGGGCGACGCGGAGCGCACCGTTGTGCGCGAGCGGCTGGACGCGCTTGGCGTGGCGGTGGACGAGCGCGAAGACGGCCTGCTCGCCCGCGACGATGCGAACATCGCCGTGCTGCTCAGCGTGGCGCGCTGAGCGGTTCCTCGGTCGACGTGCACTGCGCCACCGCCCCCGGAGCGAAACGCGCAAACACGCCGGCCAGGGCCTGCACCTCCTCGACGCTGAGGTGATCGAAGAAGCGGGCCTGCACGGCGGCGATGTGCGTGCGTTGGGCGTCGCGCAACAGCGCCAGCCCGTCAGCGGTGAGGTGCGCGTTGACCGCACGCGCGTCTGACGGACAAGATTGCCGGGTGACCAGTCGCCGTGCCTGCAACACGTCCACGATCCGCGACACGCGGCTGAGGCTCAGCCCCGTCTGGCTCGCCACCGTCGAGAGGCGAAGCCAATGGTCGGGTGCAGCGGCGATCCGCGCGAGCAGCTCGAGACCGCTCAAGGTGAGCCCGTGCTCAGCCTCCAACTGGCCGTCGAGCTCGTGCGTAAGCTGACGATGGGTCTGCAGCAGCCCGATCCAGGCATCGGCGTACATCGGCCGCAATTGCACAGAGCCATCTGCCGCGGTGAGCGCACAGTCCGAAATCGCTGCAGCAGGGGATTCAGTCGTCATTTGTTGCCTTAGCAAGCATAGCGCTCGGCGGCGCGAGATTCGCGCGCGTGCTGTGATGGTGTGCCGACCAGGTCGTAGTAGAGGTGTGACGAGGATGCGCGAACCCAGCGGGCAGGAGCAGCGCAGATGACGACAGTGCTGGCGCCGTCGCCGCGCGCACAGAGCGGCGGCGAGCAGTTCGAGGCTCTCTACCGCAGCTGCGCCGCAGACGTCTACGCCTACGTCGCGTCGCTGCTGCGTGACCGCAGCGCAGCCGAGGATGTCACCGCGCTCGCGTTCGAGCGTGCTTTTCGCCGCCGTGCGCTGTTCGATCTGCGTCGCGGCAGCGCCCGGTCGTGGCTGTTTGCGATCGCCCGCAACGCCGCGCTCGATGAGCTGCGCGCGAGGAAGCGCACGGCGCGGCTCGTCGGCGAGCTTCCTGACGAGTCGGCTCAGATCGACCTCGACGACGAGCTTGCCGAGCGTCGGCTGCTGGTGCGCGAGGGGCTTGCGCAGCTCGACGCGCGCGAGCGCGAGGTGATCCTGCTCAAGTTCGTCGGGCGGCTGTCCGGCAGCGAGCTCGCCCGCGTCCTCGGCTGCAGCCAATCAAACGCCGGAACCCGTCTGCATCGAGCCATCGTGCGCCTAAGGGAGGCCTGCAATGCCCCGCAATGAACTGAGCGCGCAAGCCGCAGCGGAGCTCGCAGCGCTCGAGGGAATCATCAACCGCGAGCCGGTCGGCGAGGAGCATCTCGAGCTCGCCGCGCTGGTGGACTCGGTGCGCGCCGACGCACCACAAATGACGGCGGAGTTTTCTGCCCGACTTGAGGAGAGCGTTCGCTCGAGGCGCGTGCGGGCAGAACAACTCCGCAGGCTGCCGCGCGCGCGCGTTGCGTTTGCTGGTGGATCGCTTGCTGCCGCCGTCGCGGCAGTGGCGATTGTCGCTTCGAGTGGCCTGCTGAGCCCAAAGACGAGCGCGACGGAGAGGTTGATGGACCGAACGCCGTCGGCAGCTCACAACACATTTGCGAAGCACCCGACGCTCCAGCCATCCACGGCCACCGCGGGCGGCGCAGGCGCTGCGGCCCCTGTCGGATCGACGGCGACGACCGCGCCCGCCGGAGCGATGTTCACTGCTTCCGGCGCGGCGCAGTCCGGCTTTGCGGCGAACACGCTGGAAGGGCTCAACGCGTCAGGCCGGCTGGTCGCGCGCAACTCGGCGCTGACGCTGAGCGCGACGCCGGCGCGGATGCAGACGGTCGCCGACGAGGTGGTCGCCACCACCGAGCACCTTGGCGGGATCGTCGAGAGCTCGAGCGTCGACGTCCACGGGATGGCGAGCTATGCGACCTTCAGCCTCAGCGTCCCGTCGGGCCGGCTGTCGGCGCTGATCGGCCAGCTGTCGAGCCTTTCGGGCGTCCGTGCCCTGGAGCAGAACACGACGGACATCACCAGCAGCTACAAGGACGCGGCGGCGCGGCTGGCGGACGAGCAAGCCGAGCGCACGGCGCTGATCAAGACGCTCGCGCAGGCGACCACGCTGACCCAGACGCAGACGATTCAGCAGCAGATCACCGCGCTCGACGGAGTGATCGCGACCTCCGAGCACCATGTCGGCGCGCTGCTCCAGCAGGGCCACAATGCGACGGTCTCGGTCAACATCGTCGCGGTCGCGGCTGGCGCGAGCAGCGGCAGCGGATCGGGGCCGATCAGTCGGGCGCTCAGCGATGCGCTGCGCGTGCTGGACATCGCGCTGGCGGTCGCGCTGGTCGCCCTCGCCGTGATGCTGCCGTTCGCACTGTGCGGCCTGGCCGTGTGGTGGGGCGCCGCGTCGCTGCGCCAGCGATCGCGTGAGCGCGCGATCGAAGCGTCAGCCGCCGGGTGAGCTAACTTTCATCACCATGCATCGGTCCCGAGCACTTGCACTCCTCGGCGCCGCCGCTGCCTTGGCGCTCGCGGTTTCCACGCAGAGCGCCACCGCCGGCGTCGCACACAGCGCCAGCGGCTGCAGGGTGCTCACGCCGCCGAGCTCGCTCCCCAACACGCTGCTGCGCCTGCACCGCGACTACATGCGCTACCAACCCGACGTGCACAACCCCAAGATCACCGGTCCCGTCGGCCCGGTTCACCTCGGGCGCTGCGGCGGTGAGCAGTACGCGATGGCCGACTTCGACGCGACCTACAACGGCGTCTATTTCGGCACGACCGACCAGCCGGAGCGCTTCATCAACGCGGAAGCCGGCAATGGATGGGTCGACATCGGCAACACTGGTGGTGATCCGTGCGGCGCGGGGATACCGACGGCACTGCTTAAGGCCTGGAAGATAGTTCGCAGCTGCCCGGGCTGAGCGCGATAGCCGGCCAGGCCGTTCAGGGGCTGAGCACGGAAGCGAGCGGCGCCGTCGCGGGCCCGTTGTCCGCCGGGACCGGCGTGACGAGTGTTGGCGTGGCTGCGTGTAGGTGAATCAGCCGAAAGCCGCGGTAGTCGATCTCGCCGACCGCCCTGAAGCCCGTCCCCCAGAGCTGCGCCAGCGGCGGATTGGCGATCGGAGTGAGCGCGCGCTCGTGGGGACCGCGCGCCGGCTCCACCATCACCCACAGATCGCTTGTGCGCACCGGCGCGGCCAGCGGCGCGCGGTGCAGGTAGTAGGAGGCGACGTTCTGCTCGGTCCCCGGCATCACCGCCACCGGCTCGCCGGCCGCTCGCTGCTCGACGCGCGCGCTTGCTCCCTGCCAGTCGGTCGACGCCTGGTAGCGCCAGTTGGTCTGGACCAACACGATCGTGACGATGCAGAGCACGCTGTAGAGGGCAAGCGGAATGCTCCGCAGGCGCGTGAGGCCGTACGCGCCAAGCGGAGCGACGCAGATCCAGATGCCGAGGACGTTGCGCGGCAGCAGGTGGTCATCGACGCCCGTGACTGCAGCCACGATCGGCAGGCCGGCGCCGGCGAGCGCGACGGCGCCGAGAACGAGCGTCGAGGGGCGGCGACGCGTTTGCGCCACGGCGAGCAGGACCGCGCCCACCGCAAGCAGGATTCCCGCGCCCTCAAGCCACTTGTTGGGAACATTCGTGCCCATCGCCAGCTGGCGGACGACGCCCTCGAGCCGGCCGGTCAGCGACTGTGCAGCGATGAACGGGCGATTCGACACCCCATTCTGGGCGAGGAACACCGACCACAGCGGCACCGTCGCGACGACAAACGCAGCCATGCAGAGCGACAGCTGGCGGCGCGCGGCCGGCAGCTTCACGACCAGCACCACGACCTCACCGACGAGCAGGTACCCGGCGAAGTAGTGAGTCCACGCGCAGGCGGTGGCCGCAAGCGCCCAGAGCGCCCAGCGACGCCATGACGACGGCTGCTCGATAACGGCACCCAAAGCCCAGACCGATAGCGCGCCCACCAGGACGAACAGTGCGTAGGAGCGGGCGTAGATCGAGTACTCGACCAGCACGGGGCTGACCGCACAGAGCCATGCGACGGCGAGCGCCACACGCCCGCCGACAAACCGCCGCGTCGCCAGGTAGGCGACCGGCACCGTGACCGACCCCGCGGCCAGCGAGGTGCCGCGCAACACGACCACGGCGTGGCTTGCAGCGAGCTTCACCCACAGCCACGTGACCAGGTAGTACAGCGGTGGCGTGATCTCCGTTGACTTTATGGCGTGCCACACCCCGGCGAGCGTCGCGTGGTGCACGACGGCCGCGGTGAACACCTCCTCGTAGCCGATGCTCTGGTCGCCGACGAAGATCGCCCGTAGCGCGATTCCAACGGCCGTCGCCGCGATCAGCGCCCACCATGTCACCGACGAGCCAGCGGACCAACCGTTGTGGTCGGGGGCCTGGGCGTCTGCTGACGCGCTGCCTCGAGGGCCAACCACCGCGGTCTAGGCCTCGCTCGGCGACTCGCGGACGATCAGCAGCAGGCCGGTGCCGGTCGGTGCGACCGCCTCGATGAAGCGCTCGTCGGCACCGACGATTGCGCGGAACTCGGTCAGCTCGTCGGCGTGCGACAGAGCGTTGTCGACGGCGATCAGTCCCGCCGGCGCGAGCACTCTCACCAGCGCCGGCCAGTAGCCGGCGTACTTCTCCCGCTCGGCGTCGAGCAGGATCAGGTCCCACGATCCATCAACGCTGTGCGCGAGCGTGTCGGCGGCGTCCTCGGTGATCAGCTGCACCCAATCGCGCACGTCGGCCAAGCGCAGGTTCTCCTCGGCTAGCTGCGTGCGGAGCAGGTCGATGTCGACGCTCGCCAGGTGACCGCCGATCGTCCGTACCGCGTCAGCCAGCCAGATCGTGGAGTAGCCGCTGGACGTCCCGAGCTCGAGCACGCGGCGCGGCCGGAGCGCACGGACGAGCACCGCGAGCAGCGCGGCCGAATCGGGCTCGAGGTTGCGATAGCGAGCGCGGCGGTCGGCGAGGGCGGCGTCGTGCTCGCGTCCGAGCCGGAGCACGCCGTCGAGCGTCTGTGCCAGCTCAGGGTCCATCAGCGCTCAGTCGCCGCCACCGCTGCCCGGCACCGCGGCGAAGCGCTGGGCGACGGTCCCCATGATCTGGCTCATCGCCGCCGCGGCGGGCGTGAGCCGCGAGCCTTCGGGGGTAGCCGCGATGACGTTGCGCACCGGGCTGTAGGGCGACAGCGCGCGTATCGCAATGTCATCGCGAGCGGTCGCCATGGCGAGCTTGGGGATCAGCGCGACGCCGACTCCGGCGGCCACCAACCCCTGCACGGTCAGGAAGTCGTCGCTCTCGAAGGAGACGATCGGGTCGAAGCCGGCGGCATGGCAGCAGCGCACGACATGGCGGGCACAGGGACTCGACGAGGACGTCTGCACCCAGGACTCGGCGCGCAGGTCAGACAGCCGCAGCGTCTGGCGCTTGGCCAGCGGGTGGTCGGCGGGCAGCGCGCAGAACATCGGGTCCTCGAACAGCGGCTGGCGCACCAGATCGGCCACCAGCGACTCGCTCGTCCCCTCGAACTCGAACAGCAGCGCCAGATCGAACTCGCCGGCAAACAGCCGCGGCGCGATCTCGTCCGGCTCCCCCTCGGCAAGCGACATCTCGACCTCGGGATGCTGCGCGCGAAAGATCGCGATCGCCAGCGGCATCAGCGTTGCGCCGGCGGTCGGGAACGACGCCATCCGCAGCTGGCCGCCGCGCAGGCCGGCGATCGCCTCCATCTCGGCCTCGGCCGCCGCGAGCCGCGAGAGGACGCCTTCAGCGTGGGAGAGCAGGGCTGAGCCGGCGGTGGTGAGGCGGATGCCGCGCGGCAGCCGCTCGATCAGAGTGACGCCGGTCTCGGCCTCCAGCGCTGCAATCTGCTGCGACACCGCGGACTGGGTGTAGGACAGCGCATCGGCGGCGGCGGAGAACGAGCCGCTGTTGGCGACCTCGACGAAGACTCGGAGACGGTTGAGATGGAGCATTAGGAGAACTAATGGCGGCGATAAAGAAGATTACTTGAACTGATGGCGCGGTGGTGGCACTCTGCATCTACCTCCAAGAGCTTCAGATGGAAAGGAAAGGCAATGCCAACCAACATCATCGTCTCATTTGACGGAACGGAGAACGACCACGACGCGCTCGCCTTCGGCCGGATCCTAGGCGACGCCGGCGCGAAGGTCTCACTGGCCTACGTGCGCCACGCGCATGAGACCGACGCGGTGCGCGAGCGCGACGCCCAGGCCAACGCCGAGCAGATCCTCGAGCGCGGCGCCGAGTGGCTCGCCCACCCCGAGATCGAGCGTCACGTGGTCGTCAACGCCTCGACCAGCGATGGGCTGCGCGCGCTCGCCGAGAGCGAGAACGCCGACCTCCTCGTGTTCGGCTCGGACTGGCACACGGCCCCCGGCCACGTGCAGCCGCTGACGTCGGCTCTGCACCTTCTGGAAGATGGCCCGGTTGCCATCGCGATCGCCGCAGCCGGCCTGCGCGACCGCAGCGACGCACGGCTGGAGCGCATCGCGCTGCCCGGCGGCGAGGTCGATCCGGCCGCACGCAAGACCGCTGAGACACTGACGGCTCGCGCCGGCACGCCGCTCGCGCTGCCCACCCAGGAAGGCGTGGACCTGCTCGTCGTCGGCTCCCGCCCCGGTGCCGCCGAGGGTCGCGTCAGCCTGAGCTCCGCCTCGGAGTACCTCGTCGAGACGACCACCGCCTCGGTGCTCGTCCTCCCGCGCGGTGTCGCCTTCGACATCGAGCAGGGCACCGCAGCGCGCACCAGCTCGCGCAGCCACAGCGTCAAGGCCTAAAGGGCAGTCTCACACCCGCAGCGTTCCCGGCGCCGCCAGCATGGTGGCGCCGGCCGCGTGCGGGGTTCAAGTGCGCTCAGTGCGCGAAGCCCGCTTCCTGCTCGCCTGAGCCCGGCAGCGGACCGCTGAGCGCCTCCAGCCGCGCGGTGTGCTCGCGCAGGTCCGCGAGCAACAGGTCGGCCATGTCGAAGCTCATGCCTGCACGGACGACGATCCGCAGCACGGCCAGATCCTCGCGCTTCTCCGGGAAGCGGTAGGCCGGGACCTGCCAACCACGACCCCGCAAAGTCGCAGATACATCGAACACCGTGTAGTTGACGATCTCCGGCCGCAGGGCAAAGGCGAAGACCGGCAGCTCCGAGCCGTCGCTGATCAGCTCGTACGGCCCGATCTTGGCGATCTCGGTCGCGAGGTAGCGGGCGACATCGGAGGAGCGCTGCTGGACGGCGCGATAGCCCTCGCGTCCGAGGCTCGCGAACATGTAGTACTGCGCGATCACCTCGCTGCCGGGGCGAGAGAAGTTGAGCGCGAACGTCGGCATGTGGCCGCCGAGGTAGTTGACGTCGAAGATCAGCTCCGCCGGCAGCGCCTCGGCGCTGCGCCAGACGGCCCAGCCGACGCCCGGATAGACGAGCCCGTACTTGTGGCCTGAGGCGTTGATCGACTGGACGCGCGGAATCCGGAAATCCCATTCCAGCTCGGGCTGGATGAACGGGGCGACGAAGCCGCCGGACGCCGCGTCGACGTGGAGCGGCACGTCGATCCCGCTCGCCGCCTGGTAACGGTCGAGCGCGGCGGCGATCTCCTTGACCGGCTCGTAGCTGCCGTCGAACGTCGAGCCGAGGACCGCGGCGACGCCGATCGTGTTCTCGTCGCAGTGGCGCACCGCCTCCTCCGCGTTCAGGTGGTAGCGGTTGCCCTCCATCGGCACGAGCCGCGGCTCGACGTCCCAGTAGCGGCAGAACTTCTCCCAGCACACCTGGACGTTCGCGCCGGTGACGAGGTTCGGCTTGTCGGTCGGCTTGCCGGCCGCTCGCATCCGCTCGCGCCAGCGCCACTTGAGGGCCAGCGCGCCGAGCATCACCGCCTCGCTCGAACCGGTCGTCGAACAGCCCGTCGCGGTCTCCTCCTCCGGTGCGTGCCAGAGGTCGGCGATGATGTTGACGCAGCGCGCCTCGATCTCCGCGGTCTGCGGATACTCGTCCTTGTCGATCATGTTCTTGTCGGCCGTCTGCGCCATCAGCGTCGCCGCGTGGCTGGGCATCCAGGTCGTCACGAACGTCGCGAGGTTGAGGCGGGCGCTGCCGTCGAGCAGCAGCTCGTTGGAGATCAGCTCATAGGCCTCGTTCCCGCCGATGCCCGTCTCGCCGAGGCGGTGGCGCGGCAGCGGGTGGTGAGCGTCGCGATCGGACGCCTTGCTGGTGGCGTGCTTCTTGGTCAGGGCCATCTGCGCACACTCCTATCGACGATTGCGGTGCAGGCGATCGTACGCGCTGTCGGCAGTCGCTAGCGTGTGCCGCGGGGAACCTCATCGCGCTCGGGCACCCTGCCGACCGGCCGCTTGCGCCGCTGACGAAGATCAACCGGCGCGCATTCGCCGAGGTGGTGCACCGCGATCGCTGGTAGCGCGCAGGGCGGCCCATCCGCCAAGCACCGCGTCACGTAGCCCGGTCGGCGACCAGTTCCGCGAGCTTCTCTGCGCGCACGCGCTGACGGAACTCCGGGCCGCTCATACCCAGCACGCGCGTCGCCACAGTCGCACGCGCGGTCGCGGTGCGCGGCAACTTGAGCATCGGCGCGAGCTCGCCGAAGTAAGCCCCCGGCCCCAGGCGCGCGACGGTCTCGAGCTTCCCCTTGCCAGCGGACTTGACGATCTCAATCTCGCCGTCGTCGATCAGGTAGACCAGCTCGCCGCGGTCGCCCTCGCTGAACAGCACCTCGCCGGGAGCGAGCTCGACGGCCCGCGCGAAGCTCACCGTATCCGCGCCCGCAGGCGTCATCTCGATCACACGATCGGCGATCGGGGTCAGGCGCTCGTCGTGCGTGGAGACGATCACCGTGCGTCCCTCGGCGGCGATCTTCCGCAGCAACTTGACCAGGCTCTCGACCTGTACGTAGTCGAGATGGGCCGTCGGCTCGTCCGCAAGCAGGACCGGCGGGTCGAGCGCCAGCGCGCGGGCGATCGCCACGCGCTGCTGTTGCCCGCCGGAAAGATCCCCGGGGCGGTGGTCGCGCCGCTCGTCGAGCCCGAACTCCGACAGCAGGGCGTTCGCCCGCCGGCGCGCCTGCGATGCGCTGACGCCGGCCGCACGCAACGGCAGCTGGACGTTCTCGGTCGCGCGCAGGCTTGGGATCAGATTGAAGGCTTGAAAGACGACACCGATCGTGCGCTGGCGGTAGTTGGCCAGCGCACGGCCGTGCAACTGCGCGACCTGTTGGCCTGCCACGGTGACCGTTCCCGACGTCGGGCGCAGGATCGCCGCAAGGACCGACAGCAGCGTGGTCTTACCGGAGCCGCTGGCCCCCAGCAGCAGCGCAAGCTCGCCGTCCGCTACGTCGATGCTCAGGCCGTCGATCGGGCGCACGGTCCGCGTTCCGGCAAGGTACTCGACCACCAGCCCGTCACAAATGACGCCCACGATCCGCTACCGCCCGAACGCCAATGCGGGATCGACCGTGACGACGCGCCGCAGCGCCAGCAGGCTGCCGATGCAGCCGACGCTGAGCGCGACAACGAACAACAGCACGTAGCTCGACCAGCCCAAGGTCACCGCGAGACCGGCTGCGGGCGCGAGGGCAGCCGTCAGGCCAACAGCGATCAGGCCTGAGATCAGCGAGATCACGAGCGCCTGGAAGCCGAGCGCCAGGAGCATCGTGGCAGTCGAGATCCCGATCGCCTTGAGCACCGCGAACTCGCTCGTCTGCTCGAGCGCCGAGAGGTACAGGATCGCGGCGACGATGCCGGCCGCGACGATCCACAACAGCGAGCGGATCAGCGTGATCACCTGGTCGGCGCCCGCCACCGGCCGCTTGAGGCTCACGGCCACCTGGTGGTCGGTCAGTTCGACAAAGCCCCGCGGCACGGTTCGCGGGCGACCTCGCACGATGATCGCCGTGGCCAGGGGGCGACCGCCGAACGCGAGCCTCTGGGCCTGGGCGAGTGGCACGATCACCGTCGGCGTGCCGCCGAAGTAGGCCAAGCCGCTGGTCAGGGCGCCGATCCGCAGCAGCGTGCCGTCGAGCCGCACGCGAGCTCCGATCGGCACGCCCAGCGTTGCGTCCGCCGCATCGAGGCCGCGCGTCAGCGCGCGCGACACACTCGGACTGGACGCCGCGATGGCATCGCTTGGTAGTCCCATCACGTCAACGTTGCGAACCTTGACCGTGCCGCCAATCAGGACCACGGGGAATGCAGCGTGAACGCCCTGCGTGGCCTGCACAGCGCCCACCTCTGCGGCGGCGAACGGAGCCTGACCGTTGAACGGCGCCTCGACGCCGTGCGGGACGATCCAGGCGCCGGCATGAAAGAAAGCCACGGCTCGCGCCGGCTCGTTATCGAGCCCGGCTTTGATGCCGGTCATCAGCAGAGCGAGCGTGAGGACCAGCCCGGTGGCGAGGCAGGCGATCACGAAGCGGCGTCGGCGCCAGCCGAGGTCGCGCACGCCGAGCATCCAGGCAGGGGCTACCGCACTGCGGGCCCCCTCTGGGATGGCTTGCTCGCGCCCCTCGTCCACGATGATCGCGGCAGCTTATAGGGCCGGTCGCGCGGCGCAAGTGCGCCGGCCGGGGCGCCGCGCGCGCCAGCGGCTTACTGCTCGCGTGCGCGGGAGGAGCTCACCCGGCCGCTAAGCACTCACGACGGGGTGGTCGGGACCGGCGCCCAGCGGACTGGAGTCGGAGCGGCGGGCGGCGGCGACCTCCTCGGCGGTGACCTTCTGGGGGAGATGGCAGGCTGCGAGATGGCCGTTCGCGTACTCGGTCAGCTGGGGCTCGACCCGCCTGCAGAGGTCGATCGCCCGGGGGCAGCGCGTGTGAAAGCGACAGCCGCTCGGCGGGTTGACCGGGTTCGGCGGCTCGCCGGTGAGCAGTGGTCGCGTGCGGGCGCGGTTGTCGGCCGGGTCGGGGATCGGGATCGCGGCGAGCAGCGCGGACGTGTAGGGGTGGATCGGCTTGTCGTAGAGCTCGTCGGAGGGAGCGACCTCCATCAGCTTGCCGAGGTACATGACGACGATGCGGTCGGAGACGTGGCGTACGACGCTGAGGTCGTGGGCGACGAAGATGTAGCTCAGGTGCAACTCCTCCTGGAGCTCCTCCAGGAGGTTGATCACCTGCGCCTGGATCGAGACGTCGAGCGCCGACACCGGCTCGTCGAGGAGGATCAGCTTCGGATCGATAGCCAACGCGCGAGCGACCCCGATCCGCTGGCGCTGCCCGCCAGAGAACTCGTGCGGGAAGCGGTTGAGATGCTCGGCCTGGAGCCCGACCTTGGTCAGCAGCGCGCGCGTCTCGGCGTCGATCGTTGATCTGGGGACGCCTCGCAGCCGCAGCGGCGTCCCGATTATCTGGTTCACACGCTTGCGCGGGTTGAGCGACGCCTGCGGGTCCTGGAAGACCATCTGCATCTCTTTGCGGATCGGCGCGAGCTGCTTGCGCGACGCCCTCGTGATGTCCGCGCCGCGGAAGCGGATGACACCCGCGGTGGCCGCGGTCAGCCGCACGAGGGCGCGGATCAGCGTCGTCTTGCCGCAGCCCGACTCGCCGACGATCCCCAGCGTCTCCCCCTCGTGGAGCGTGAACGAGACGTCGTCGACCGCGTGGACGTGCCCGACGGTGCGATCGACCACGATGCCCTGCTTCAAGGGGAACAGCACGCGAAGGTGCTCGACCGCCACCAGCTCCGAGCCGTTCTGGCCACCAACCGCGCGGCGCGCCACGACGGCACCGGCCCGCCGCTGCGCAAACGGGTCCGGCGTCTTGGACTTGGCGCTCACGAGATCACCGGCTCGGCGCTGGACAGGCCGATCTCATCGCCGACTACGCGCAGCTCGCGCTTGCGCTCGAGCTCGAGCCAGCAGCGATCGCGATGGTCGGGCTTGTCGGATATCGCCGCGCTGAGCGGAGGGATGCCGGTGCACTTGTCGAAGGCGTGCGGGCAGCGCGGGCGGAAGTGGCAGCCCTGCGGCGCGTTGATCAGCGACGGCGGCTGCCCGGGGATCGCCGGCAGCATCCGCGAGCGGTCGCGGTCGACCCGCGTGATCGAGCCGAGCAGACCCCACGTGTAGGGGTGCAGCGGGTCGTAGAACAGCTCGTCGAGGGTGCCCTGCTCGACGACCCTGCCGGCGTACATGACGACGACGCGATCGGCGATGTCGGCGACGACGGCGAGGTCGTGCGTGACGAGGATCGTGCCCGACGCGCTCTCGTCGCGCAGCGTTCGCAACTCGTCCAGGATCTGCGCCTGGATCGTCACGTCAAGCGCTGTGGTCGGCTCGTCGGCGATCAGCAGCGCCGGCGAGCAGGACAGCGCCATCGCGATCATCACCCGCTGGCGCATGCCGCCCGAGAACTCGTGCGGATAGGAGCGCAGCCGCTCCTCGGCGCGCGGGATCCCAACCCGCTCCATCAGCTCCACGGCGCGTTGCATCGCCGCGGCCTTGCTGATGCCGCGTTCGTGGACGCGGATCTGCTCGACGATCTGACTGCCGACCCGGTAGATGGGATTGAGCGAGCTCATCGGGTCCTGGAAGACCATCGCTATCTGGGCCCCGCGGATCGCCTGCAGCTCGCGCTCGGAGGCTGACAGCAGCTCCTGCCCGGCGAGCGTCGCGCGGCCTGCGATACGGGTGTTGTGCCCGCGCGTCAAGCCCATCAGCGTCATCGCCGTGACCGACTTGCCCGAGCCGGACTCGCCGACGATCGCCACGACCTCCCCCCGACCGACCGAGAACGAAACGCCGTCGACGGCGCGCACGATTCCTTCCTCGGTCGCAAAGGAGACCTGCAGGTCGTCGACTTGCAGCAGCGGCTCGGCGGCGCTCATTGCAGGCGGATCCGCGGGTCGAGGAACGCGTAGACGATCTCGGTCAGCGCGCCGATCACGACCACCGCGAGCGCGGTGAGCATCACGACCGACAGCAGCGTGACCGTATCGAGGCGTGTCACCGACTGGTAGACGAGGTAACCGATGCCGTGGAGGTTGTAGACCGACTCCGTCAAGATCGCACCGCCGCCGATCACCTGCGCCAGATCGAGGCCCCACAGCGAGATGATCGGGACGAGGCTGTTGCGCAGGATATGGCGCAGCAGCACCTGGCGCTCGGACAGCCCTTTCGCCTTGGCGGTACGCACGAAGTCCTCGTTGATCGTGTCGAGGATCGTCGAGCGCAGGACCCTCGAGTAGATGCCGATGAACAGGACCGACAGGGTGAACCACGGCGCGACCAGGTGCCAGAGCCACTGCGACGGGCTCTGCGTCAACGGCACGTAACCCCCGAGCGGGATGACCCCCGCCTTGTAGCCGAGGAAGTAGATCAGCACGGCGCCGAGGAAGAAGACCGGCATCGAGACGCCGATCATCGACAGGACGGTCAGCACCTGGTCGGTGTAGCGCCCGGCCTTGATCGCTGCGAGCGTGCCGACGACGATCGAGGTCCCCAGCCAGATGATCCCGGCACCGAGCGCCAGCGAGAGCGTCGTCGGGAATCCGGCCTCGATCTGTGAGAGCACGTTGAAGCTCGACTGGTAGGAGTAGGCCGACCCGTCGAAGATGTTCGCCATCGTCTTGACGTACTGCACCCAGATTGGCCTGTCGAAACCGTATTTGACGCTGATCAGGTGAACCTCCGCGGGATTCGCGAGACGCCCCGCGATCATCGCCGCCTGGTCGCTGCCGGGCAGCACGACGACGAACGCCAGGAACGTGACGATCGAGATAGCGACCAGCAGCGCGATCATCACCATCAGGCGGCGGACGACGAAACGGGCCATCAGTGCTCGGCTACTCCTTCGCGAGGCGGATCTTGGCCCGCGGGTCGAGCGCGTCGCGCAGACCGTCGCCGAAGACGTTGACGGACAGCACCGCCAGCACCAGCATGATCCCCGGGATCAGGACGTTGCTGAACGAAGCGGGGATCTGGGCGATTCCGTCGGAGATCATCGTCCCCCAGGAAGGATTCGGCGGCCGGACTCCGGCGCCGAGGTAGGTCAGACCGGCCTCGGTGAGGACCGCATTGGCCAGCATCAGCGGGATGAAGACGATGATCGTGCTGGCGACGTTCGGCAGGATCTCGCTCACGATGATCCGCAACGGCCCGAGTCCCTGCTGGCGTGCGGCGTCGACGAACTCGCGCTCGCGCAGCGCCAGCACCTGAGCACGGATCGGCTTCGCGACGTAGGGGATGTAGACGAAGCCGATCACTGCGGCCGTCGTCATCAGCGTCGTGTTGTGGAAGGGGCCGAGGCCGCGAACCTCGATGACGGTGCCCAGCATGATGCCGAGCAGATACACCGGGTAGGCCCAGATGACGTCGAGCACGCGGCTGATGATCCCGTCTGTAAGGCCGCGGAAGTAGCCGGCCAGCAGGCCGCAGATCGTGGCCAGAATCATCGTGAAGAGGGTCGCCGCCGCGCCGATCTCAAGCGAGTTGCGCCCGCCGTAGAGCAGGCGGACCGCGACGTCGCGGTTGTTCTGGTCGGCGCCGAGGAAGTACGGGCCGAGTTGCCAGGTGGGCCCGATCGGGATCCCGACCGAGTTGAGGACGTCCTCGGTCTTGCCGCCGATCGTAAAGGTGTAGGGCTCCGCGTTTGGGCCGATGTGGGCGATGTAGTGCGAGTAGATGGGCGCCAGCAGGCAGAGGACCACGATCAGCGCGAACAGGCCGCCGAAGGCGAGCGACACGCGGCTTCGCCGCAGCCGCCTCCAGGCCAGCTGGTAGGGCCCGATGCCAGGCCCGAGCTCCGCCGCCTCAGCAAGCAGCTCGACCGGGATGCCGGTGTTGAGAGCTGTCCCGGCGTGCGGTTCGTCGGTGGGCGTCATGCGCAAGGAGGCCGATAAGGGCCGGGCCAGACGAGCTGGCCCGGCCCCTCGGGTCTTCCTACTTCAAATCAAACGAGGTCAGGTCCCAGCCGTAGATGGGCTGGAACACCAGCTTCGAGTAGATGATCCGGTTGGAGGTGAAGAACGGGAACTTTTGGTACCCGAAGACCGCCAGCAACGCGTGCTTGGCTGTGTACTCGTCGAGCGCCTGCCACTGGCTGGCGACCGAGCTGAGGTCGGTCGTCGGCGTGGCGCCCAGCTTCGTCACTTCGGCGTTTACGTGCGGGTCGTTGGTGTCGCCGAAATTCTCGTTGTTCACTGGCAGGATGAAGTTCCCATCCAGCAGAACGCCGTAGAAGTCGACCGGGTTGGGGAAGTCCTGGTTCCAGTCGGCGAAGCCGGTCTGGGGATGCAGGGACTTCGACTCACCGATCGTCGTGAAGTACGTCGCGTCGGCGATCACCTTCTGCGTCGCCTTGAACCCGATCGAGTTCAGGAACGACGTGTAGTAGGTCATCCACTGCTGGCGCGGGGCGCGGGATTCACTCCAGACCGTCACCGGCTGACCCTCCATGCCCGACTGCTTGACGAGCAGCTTGGCCTTGGCAAGGTTGCCCGTCCCCGGAGTCCCGTACGGGCACGGGGCCGTCGGATGGCCCGGCACGTCCGGCGGCAGGAAGTAGCAGGCCGGCACGAGCGTGCCCGAGCCGAGCCGGGACATCTCGTCCTGGTTCAGCCCCACCACGACGGCCTCGCGGGCGAGCTGGTTGTTGAACGGCTTCTCCTGATAGTTCAGGAAGATGTAGTAGGTCGAGCCGCCGAGGTTGACCAGCTTGTAGCGGTCCGCCGCCTGCGACTGGATCTGGCTCAGCAGGCTGCCCGGGATCGTGTCGGCCCAGTCGAAGATATCGACGCTGTTGTTCAGCACCGACAGTGCGTTCGCACTGACGTTCGAGGAGATCTTGACGTCGACGTTCTCGTAGCCGGCGGGAATGCCCGGGATGCTCATCTTGGCCCAGCGGGGGTTCTTGACCACGTCATAGGACGTGTTGGGGACGATGTTCGTGACCTCGTAGGGCCCGACGCCCGGCGGCGGGCTGGTCGGCTGGGCGGTCATCGGTGTGCCGCTCGGGATGACGCCGAGCGCCGGGAACGCCAGCACGTTGTCGAACGGCCCATACGGCGCCACCAGATTGATCACGATCTTGCCAGTGGCGTTGTCGGTCGTGATGCCGCTGATCGTCTTCGCCTTGCCGGTCGAATACGCAGTCGCACCCTGAATCACGGGCGTGATGAACGTTCCCGAGCCGCCCCACGGGATCTTGATCGCCCGCTCGACGGTGTAAGCGAAGTCGCTCGCGACGACCGGCTTGCCGTTTGAGAAGACGAGGCCCTTACGTAGCGTCACGGTGTAGGTCTTGCCGCCGTTGGAGATCACCGGCAGCGCTGTCGCGAGACCGGGGATCAGCGTGGTCCCCGCGGTGCCGCTCGCGTGTGCGTAGGTGGTCAGGCCCGTATACACGATCCAGTTGACTTCCGAGCCCTGCGTCGTGTAGTCGAGCCCCGGGTCCAGCGACTGGGGAGCCGTGCCCTCCACCATCTGGACGGTGGGCGTCGACGACGCCGCAGCGACCGACGTGCCGCCCAGGACGCTCAGCGCGGCCGCGCCGGCCAACATGGCCACGGCCATCCCTGTGCGCCCTCTGATAACTGCGCCTCCATGAATTTTCACGACTGCGCCTCCTCTCCTAGGGTTGACGATGCGGTGACTGTACCGCCAGCACGGGGATGGCGAGTTGCCGGCTGAGCGAGTCATGATCCATCAACGGACTCCCGCCCACTCGGCCCCGTGCCGAAAGCCGCGGGCGGCGTCCCATCCGCGAGATGGCGAGACCCAGATTCGAACTGGGGACACCACGATTTTCAGTCGTGTGCTCTACCAACTGAGCTATCTCGCCGGACCGGCGTCGATGGTAGCGACTCGGCGAGGCGCGAGGCGGCCTACGCGGCGCTGCCGGTCGCGTTGACGGGCCAATCCGCGCGGGGATCGGCCAGCGGCGTGAGGCGAGCTTCGATCTGGGCCCGCCGCGGCTCGAGCCACGGCGGCAGGACAACCTCGCGGCCTAGCTCGGCAACCGAGACGTCGTGCGCGAAGCCTGGGCCGTCGTCGGCGATCTCATAGAGGATGCCGCCGGGCTCCCGAAAGTACATCGAGTGGAAGAAGTGGCGGTCGATGATCGGGGTGCTCGCGACCGCCGCCGCCTCCAGGCGCTCGTACCAGCCGGGATGCTCGGCGACCGTCGTCCCCCAGGCGACGTGATGGATCGAGCCGGCGCCCTGCAACCCTCCCCCGTCGGGGGCGTCGTCGAAAGTGATCGTCGCTCCCCGCTGCGAGCCGCGCAGCTCGAGCGTGCGCTGGCCGGCCTCGCGCGCACCGAGGACGCGCTCCAGCAGGGCACGGCTCGCCTGCTCACGACGGCTGTAGGCACGCACGCCGGCGAAGCCAAGCAGCGCGTGCTCGGTCGGGATGTCGGGCGCAACGGCACGCAGCGGCGCATCCGCCACGTCCTCCACGCGCAGCTCGTGCTCGAGGCCCTCCGGATCCGCGAACGCCACTACGCCGCCATCGAGGGTCCGCTCGAGGCCCAGCTCCGCGAGCCGCTCGGCCCAGAACCCCAACGACTCGTCTGAGCCGACGCGCCAGCTCACCCGGTAGGCCATGCCCGCGCCCGCGCGGCCGCGCGGCGCGCCCGGGTACTCGAAGAACGTCAGGTCGGCGCCGGGTGATCCAACCTCGTCGGCGTAGAACAGGTGGTAGACGGTCGGGTCGTCCTGGTTGACGGTCTTCGTGACGAGCCGCAGGCCGAGCACGCGCGTGTAGAAGTCGACGTTGAGCGGCGCGTCGCCGGTGATCGCCGTGACGTGGTTGATGCCCTCGAGGCGCATGGCCGCGAGCTCCGCGGCGTCGCTCATCGCCGCGCTCCAGCCGTGATCGCCGAGTCGGCGAGCGAGACCAGCGCTCGCTTGCCGGCGCCGAACTGGATCCAGTAGAGGTCGCCGTGCTCGATCCATTCGATGCTCGCCGGGGAGCACGACGCGCCACATGAGATGTCCTCGTAGCGCCCGGTGATTCCCTTGCTCAGCGACACGCGAGCCGGAAATGAGAGCTTGCCCTTGCCGCCGAAGAACTCGGCGACGAAGCAGGCATCCGCGTCGTCGCAGTTGGGAATCGCCCCGAGCTGGATGTCGTATCCGCCGTCGATCAGACCGCCCGTCGCGTATAGGTGCGACGCGGGAAAGCCGGCATTCATGCTGGTCGGCACCAGCACCGGCACGCGGCCGCGCTCGGCGCGGGCGAGCGGCGCGGCGAGCACCGCCAGCAGGTTGACCGAGCTACTGCGCGCTGCGGCCACACCAGCCGACGCGCCGAGCAGGCAGGCAAGCACAGCGATGACGGCCCCCGTGCGTCGCATCGCGACGAAAGTAGCAGATGACCGCCGAGTCACTTCTTGCACGTCGCCGCGTGGACGTCCTCGGTCAGCGTAGCGAGTCTCTTCGTCAGCGCGTGGATCTCGGTGGTGAGCGCCGTGTTCTGCTGCAGCATCTCGGTCTGGAACTGCGCGAGCTCCTCGCGGTGGGCTGCCGACGCCGCCTCGTTGGCCGTGTCCGTCCGCGTCTGCGCCTTCTGGGCGATGATCACCAGCGCGCCGGTGTAGAAGGCGACGCCCGAGAAGATCAGGTTCAGCAGGATCCACGGCTCGCGATCGAACTGGCCGCCCGTGGTGAGTGCGGTGAACGTGTGCTCGAAGTACGGGATCGCCCCGTTGATCAGCACCCAGCCGAGGATGATCAGCGAGCCGATGACGACGAAGGCGACGGTGCCCATGCCGCTCGCGACGCTCTCCGCGACGCGCTCCATGAAGCTGCTGCCGCCGGCGTAGGGCGATGAGACCTCGCCGCTCTCGTCCCGCTGGAGGTGTTTGTGGTGTCGTAGCGGGTCAAGCATCCGGGCGCTTCCCGAAGTTGCTGGCGATGTGGCCATGTCCCCTCCTCCGATCTTAAGCTCGACTTCCGCCCCGCGGGCGCAGGGCGCAGTCCACTCGATCCGGCGACCCGGCGCAAGTCTTCCCGACCCCGCGGAGCGCCACGATCGACCTGCGAACATTTCTCTGATGAGCGCAACTGGCCTGGCAGCGTCTTCACGCGACGAGCTCGAGACGCTCGAGCTCGATGTCAGTGGGATGACCTGCGGCTCCTGCGCGGCACGGGTTGAGCGCGCACTCAGTCGTGCGCCGGGCGTTAGCGAGGCGCTCGTGAACTACGCCACGGGACGGGCGACCGTCGAGCTCCAGGCCGGTGGGCTCGACCTCGACCAGCTGCTGGCTGCCGTGCAGAAGGCGGGCTACGACGCGGCGCTCGTGCCGTCCAGCGCTGACGAGCAGGCGCAGGCGTTCGCGGAGCAGGACCGCAGCGAAGCGCACGTGCAGTCCAGCCTGCTGCGACGAATCGCCCTCGCGGTGCCGCTCGCCGCCGCGATCACCATCCTGACGCTGGCAGATCCGCACCAGACCACGGCACGCTGGATCTCCGCGGGGCTCGCGGTGCCCGTGCAGTTCTGGTGCGGCTGGCCGTTCCTGCGCTCGGCCTGGACACGGGCGCGGGCCCGCGCGACCAACATGGACACGCTGATCGCGCTCAGCACGCTCGCCAGCTTCGGCTACTCCAGCTACATGCTGATCTCCTCGAGCGCGGTCTATGAGCACGGGGTGCCGGTCGGCCGCTTCAGCATGCCGCTCGACTACGACATGGGGGCGATCATCGTCGCCGCGCTGCTCGTCGCCCGCTGGTGCGAGGCCAAGGCGCGCGGCCGCGCGGGTCGCGCGATCCGCGAGCTGGCGCGACTCGGCGCGACGCAGGCGCGCGTGATCGACCCGGACGACCCGGGGGCCGGCGAGCGCCTGGTCGCGGTCGATCGCGTGCGCCGCGGCGACGTGTTCCTGGTCCGGCCGGGCGACCGCGTGCCGGTTGACGGGATCGTGATCTCCGGAGCCTCGGCTGTCGATGAGTCGATGCTCACCGGCGAATCACTGCCGGTGGAGAAGAGCGCCGGAGCGCTGCTGACCGGCGCCACGCTCAACGTCGATGGCGTCCTCGAGGCACGCGCGACCGCGGTCGGCGCTGACACGGCGCTGTCCACGCTCGTCGCGCTCGTCGAACGCGCGCAAGCCTCCAAGCCGCAGATCCAGCGCCTCGCCGACGACATCGCGCGTTACTTCGTGCCCGGCGTGCTGCTGCTTGCCGCGCTCACGGCGATCGGCTGGATCCTCACCGGCGCCTCACTGCAGGGCATGTTCCACGCGATGCATTTCGAGCGCGGGATGGACGCCACCGTCGCCGTGCTGATCGTCGCCTGCCCGTGCGCGCTCGGCCTCGCAACGCCGGTGGCGATCCTCGTCGGCACCGGACGCGGGGCGAGCCTGGGCCTGCTGATCCGCAGCGCCGAGATCCTCGAGCGCAGCCAGACGCTCGACACCATCGTCTTCGACAAGACCGGGACGATCACGACAGGCGAGCTGTCGGTGACCGATATCTGGGCAACATCGGGTCAGGAATCCGATGCCGTTCTTGAGCTCGCGGCTGCTGTCGAGGCCGCCTCCGAGCATCCGGTCGCGCTGGCGCTCGTCGCTGCAGCGCGGGAGCGCAATCTTGCGATCCAGCCAGTCGAGCAGTTCCGCTCTACTCCGGGTCAGGGAGTTAGCGCGCTGTTGGATGGCGCCAGCTTGTGGGTTGGTCGCCCGGCGGACGGCGGAGCCGGCCCGCCGGGTCTGGCAGCGGCGCTCGAACGCTGGCAGGCCGCCGGGCGCACCGCCGTCGTCGTGACGCGCGACGAGCAGATGATTGGCGCGATCGCCCTCGCTGACACGGTCAAGCCCGAGGCTCGGGCAGCCATCGAAGGGCTGAAGCGCATGGGCATCGACACCGAGATGCTGACCGGCGACAACCCACGCGCCGCACGAGCCGTCGCCGACGCGGTCGGCATCGAGCACGTTCTGGCAAACGTGACACCGAGCGCGAAGCTAGAAGAGATTGCACGCCTGCAGCGCGAAGGGCATCGCGTCGGCATGGTCGGCGATGGCGTCAACGATGCCGCCGCACTGGTTCAGGCCGATTTGGGGATCGCCATGGGCACCGGCGTCGGAGCGGCGATCGAGGCCGCGGACATCAGCGTCCTGTCCGGCGATCTGCGCGGCGTGGCGCGGGCGCTGCGCCTCGCGCGCGAGACCTACACGATCGTGCTGCAGAACCTCGGCTGGGCGTTCGGCTACAACCTGATCGCACTGCCGCTCGCGATGACGGGGCTGCTGAGCCCCGCCCTCGCGGCCGTGGCGATGGGCGTCTCGAGCATCACCGTCGTCACCAACAGCCTGCGACTGCGCCGCTTTGGCCGACCCGGCCAGCCGACGCCGGTGCGCACCCCTCGCCGGCGCAGCGCGAGCATCGCGGTCGCTGCGGTGATCCCGTTGATCCTGCTCGGGGGGCTGGTCATCGCCGCCCCCGATACCTTCGCCGTGCCGCAGGCTGCGTCCCAGGCACTCGGTGAGCCCGCCGGCGAGATCCTGCAGGTCTACGTGCCGTCGCTGCGGCCGGGCCTTGTCGGCATCCATCTCTACCTCCAGCGCTCGAACGCCAGCCGCCCAAGCTTCGGCCCGATCTCGCTCGCCGCAACTTCCGCGAGCGGAGCGCGGGCGCATGTTCAGCTCTACGTGGCCGGCACAGGCCACGAGTTCGCAACCGCCCAGCTGAGCCGCGGGGTGTGGGAGTTTCGCGTCGCCGGCCGCGACGGTGCAGGCCGCCGTCTCGGCGGCTCGTTCGCCCTGCCGATCAACTGACGCCGTCTAGGTCAGCAGCTGCATGGCGGCGAACATGTACGCCATGCCGAGCGCCATCACGGCCATCGACGGTCGCAGATCAGCCTCGCAGACGAGCGGCTCGGCGGCCGCAGCCGAGACGGCGGCGCTACCACTGGAATCGATCGAGAAGCGCGCGATGCCGGGAATCTGATGGTCGCGCTCGAGGCGGCGGAAGTGATCGGCCGCCCATGCCAGCGCCTGCAGTGCGAAGTACGCGACCAGCAGCCAGGAGATCGGCGCGACGAAGCCGCTCGGCGCCCACATGTAGACCATCGCGGCGAGGTCGGTCGCGATCACCAACCACAGGAGGTTGACTGCCCGGCCATTGAGCACCTGTACGAGGACCCACGCGAGCGCCGCAGTGGCGGCGTTGGCGAACGCCAGCTGCCAGAACGCCGCCGGGACGTTGAAGTGGTCGATCGAGCTGGGCGCGAACATGAAGACCATGCCCAGCGCCATCAGCACGTGGCTGGAGTGCCAGATACGCCGCTCGCCGTGCGTCTCGAGCACGTGCCGCAGGTGAATCACGAGGATCACGACGAACAGGAGCGTCCAGATGAGCGCCAGCCACTCGGGGAGGATGTTCGTCGCGCCGTGGGCGGCGCTCATCGACATGCCGGGTGGCGCGGAGTGGGCGCTCGGGTGCATTCCCGACGACTCGCCGCCCATCGCCATTCTGTTCGCCGTTGTCGTGCTGCCCGGCACGGCTCGCCTCCCAAGCCCGCGGTTGTTCGGCGGCGAGGCTAGCGCACCAGCCGCCGGAGGGCTAGCATCGCCCGCCAATGATCGTTGCTCGGTCAGGTGCGCGGGCACCATGGCGTGCCGTTGGAGTCGCAGTGGCAGCGCTCGCACTGCTCTGCATCGGCGCCCTGGCGCCGCTCGGACTGCTCGGTGCATTCCAGCCCGGAATGCTGATGATGCTCCCGGCGCTGCTGCTCGCCGTCGCGCTGCTCGCCGGGCGCTACCCCGGTGAGCGGCTGATCGAGCGCTGGAGCCGCGGCCGTTCGCGCGGTCGTGGCGTCATCGCGAACATCGTGGTGCCTGCCCGGCCCACCCTCGAGCTCCTCCGCGGCGGCCGGCTGCTCGCCGCTCGGCTCGCCGGTCGCGCGCCGCCTGTGCTCGCAGCGAGCTGAAACGCATCGACTCTCAGGGCGACCGGCGTTTCGCACGGCCGTGACGGCGCACGCGTGCGCCGCCGCCCTCCGACCGCAAACAGGAGCTAGCGATGTTCAGCCGAGCTGCCCGCGCACGTGAGCGCGGACCGGGCTTCCTTCGATGAGTACCCCGCTGGCGGGGCGTCTACGGATCACGCAGCGCGGCGTGCAGATCGCGCTCGGCTGCCTCTGGCTGCTCGTCGGGCTGCTGCAGTTCCAGAGCTACATGTACACCCACGCGTTCCTTGCCCAGATCGTCGAGCCGGCGGCGCAGGGATCACCGGCGTTCATCGCCGACCCGATTCTCACCATGGCCCATTTCTACGGCCACGACCAGGTACTGTGGAACACGCTTGCGGGCGAGCTCCAGTGCGCGATAGGGCTCGCCCTGATCCTCAACCGCAAGACCGTGCGGGCAGCGCTGTTCATCTCGTTCTTCTGGGCGTTCTGGGTGTGGTGGCTGGGCGAAGGGCTGGGGATGGTGTTCTCCAGCACGCCGGTCTCGCCGCTGATGGGCGCACCGGGAGCGGTGTTGATCTACGGCCTGATCGGGCTGCTGGTCTGGCCGACGAGCCGCGTGGCGGAGCGCTCTGCCGCCGGTGGCGGGCCGATCGGCGACCGCGGCGGGCGCATCATCTGGACCGCGTTGTGGGTCGAGGCGGCCTACCTCTGGCTGCTGAACGTCGATCGCGCGAAGAACGCCATTCACGATCAGATCGCGGGCATGGCCAGCGGCGCGCCACGCGTCCTCGCAACCTGGGAGAGCTCGGTCGCGGCCGCCACGAAGGGACACGGCGAGACGATCGCCGTCGTGCTGGCGATCCTGTCGGTGGCGCTTGCGGCCGGCGTCTGGACGCGACTGCGTCCGCTGGCGCTCGGCGGCGGCATCGTCCTCGCGCTCGCCTACTGGGTGATCGGGCAGAGCCTCGGCGGGCCGTTCTGGATCGGCAACGCGACCGACGTCAACTCGGGGCCCCTGTTCGTGCTGCTCGCGCTTGCGCTGATGCCCCAAGCGCGCAGCAGTCACGCCAGGCTGTAGCCGGCCTCCTCGACGGCGGCCTTGACCTCAGCCGCGTCGATGTCCTCGCCGCGAATCACCAGCGATCCACTGTCGAGGTCCACCTCGACCTGCTCGGCGCCGGGGATCTGGCTCACCTGCTCGGACACTGCCGCGACGCAGTGCGCGCAGGTCATCCCCGCGACGGTGTAGCTCTGCTCACTCATCTGTTGCTCCTTTGACGGTGCACGCCGATGATCCCACGACGAGCGGGAAGTGCAAGCCTGCCGCGCGGTAACGTCCGCCCGTGCCCGCTACGGCCCTACCCGCGTCCGGGAGCACGGAGCCTGAGCCGAGCCGGCGAGCTAGCGTCGCAGCCAAGACCGGGATGGCGGCGCTCACGCTGGGCGCGCTGGGGGTGGTGTTCGGCGACATCGGGACGAGTCCGCTGTACGCGATCCAAGCGGTCTTCACGATCGACCACAACGCTGTCCACGTCAACCAGGCTGAGGTGTACGGCGTGATCTCGCTCGTGTTCTGGGCGATCACGATGATCGTGTCGGTCAAGTACGTGACCTTCATCATGCGCGCCGACAACATGGGCGAAGGCGGGATCATGGCGCTCACCGCGCTGCTGTCGGGGCCGAAGGTCAAGCGCACCGCCACGACCGTGCTGCTGGTCACGCTGGGCGTCCTCGGTGCCTCGCTGTTCTACGGCGACAGCGTGATCACGCCGGCGATCTCCGTGCTCTCGGCGGTCAGCGGGCTGAAGGTCGCGGTGCCGAGCCTTGGCTCGCTGGTCCTGCCGATCACCGTGGCGGTGCTGGTGATGCTGTTCGCGATCCAGCGCTTCGGCACGAGAACCGTCGGCAACCTGTTCGGGCCCGTGATGCTGGTCTGGTTCAGCGTGCTGGCCCTGATCGGCGGCGTCGAGGTCGCCCATCACCCGGACATCCTGCGAGCGCTCTCTCCGACCTACGGAGCTCAGTTCGTCCTCGCACATGGCTACGTGGCGTTCGTCGCCCTCGGTGCGGTGGTGCTGGCGGTGACCGGAGCCGAGGCGCTGTACGCCGACATGGGCCACTTCGGCCGTTCGCCGATCCGCCGGGCGTGGTTCTTCCTCGTATTCCCGGCGCTCACGCTCAACTACCTCGCGCAGGGCTCCCTGCTGCTGCGCCACCCCGGCGACAACAGAAACCCCTTCTATCTCCTGCTGCCGGGCTGGGCCCAGCTGCCAATGGTGATCCTCGCCACGGTGGCGACGGTGATCGCGTCGCAGGCGGTGATCTCGGGCGCCTTCAGCGTCACCATGCAGGCGGTCCAGCTGGGCTTCCTGCCGCGCCTCACGATCCGGCACACCTCGGAGAAGAAGGTCGGCCAGATCTACGTGCCGGCTGTCAACGCGGGCCTGTTGGTGGCGGTCGTCACGGTCGTCATCGCGTTCGGCTCCGCGACCGCCCTTGCGTCCGCCTACGGCGTGGCCGTCACCGGCACGTTCGTCCTGAACACGATCCTGTTCCTCGCGGTCGCGCGGTTGCTTTGGCACAAGCCATGGCGGCTGATCGCGCTCGGCGCCGTTGCGTTCCTGACGGTCGAGGTCGCATTCTTCTCGGCCAATCTGCTCAAGATCGTGCACGGTGGCTGGTTGCCGCTGACGATCGGCTGCACCGCCTTCACGATCCTGATGACGTGGTACAAGGGACGCGAGACCGTGGCCACCAACCGCGACACGGCGGAGGGGTCGTTGCGCGACTTCATCGAGCAGCTCGGCGTCAAGAGCTTCCCCGTCTGGCCGGTGTCAGGCGTCGGCGTCTTCCTCAACGAGAACCTGCACACCACTCCGTTGGCGCTCCGCGCCAACGTCGAGCGCAACCACGTCCTGCACAACCAGGTGATCATCGTCTCGGTCCAGACCGAGGCGGTGCCCCACGTCAGCGACGCCGACCGCGTCCGCGCCGAGACGAGGATCATGTTCAGCGGCGCCACCGGTGATCCGCTCGACCTCCCCGCCGAACGGATCACCGCCGTCACGCTCCGCTATGGCTTCCTCGACCAGCCGGACATACCCTCCGCGCTGCGGCTCGCCGCCGCCGACGAGCTGATCGGAGGCGCGCCAGACATCGACGAGGCCACCTACTTCCTGTCGCAGATCACGATCGTGCCGACTGACGCTCCGGGAATGAGCACTTGGCGCAAGAAGCTGTTTCTCGCCATGGCCCGCAACGCCGTCGGCCCAGCCGAGTACTTCAAGCTGCCAGACGATCAGACCGTCACGATGAGCGGCCGCATCGACCTTTGATGGGAGCCCGCCAGGCCCGCCGTAGGTAGCTCAGATAATCGCCTATCCGCCTCCTGGCGCAATCGTGAATGTCCACGGACCGCTGCCCGTAGCCGTGACGTCCGTGTAGGTCCCCGCGGCAACCGCAGTTTCTCCGCTTGTCGAGCTCTTCGCGTTCACTCCGATAGTTCCCGGGTCGCTCGAGCCGTTGGTGATCGTGAAGGTGGAGCCACCACATCCGGCGCACGACCAGCGCAGCAGTGACTGACCGGACACCTGGATGGTCCCCAGGTTCTGCGTGTTGGCGCCACTGAAACTCTGAGTGCCCGCGGGTGCGGCCGTCGACGACGCGGTCACCGTGGCAGTTTCGGTTTGCGTTGCCGTCACCGTCCTGGTGATCGTCTTGCCGGGCAGCGTGACCGTCTTCCCCGGCTTGGTGATCGTCTTGCCGGGCAGCGTGACCGTCTTCCCGGCGGTGGTGATTGTCTTGACGGCCGCGAGCCCAGTCACGCCGGTGCTCCCTGTGCTGCCGGTCTTCGCCGACTTGGTCTTCGTCTGGGCGTTGGAGTGGCCGACCGCGTAGCCGATAGCCCCCCCGACGAGCAGTGCCACGACCGCCAGGGTCACTACCTGCCACTGACGCCGCCACCGTATTGCTGACCGGCGCTCAGCTATCGCTGCCCGCCGCTCGGGCCCAAGTGGCTCGTCGGGTCCGTTCGCCCGCTCGCTGACGTTTGATCTGTCCGGCGGCTTATCCATGGATGCGGCCTTTCGCCTCGTGGATGTGTTTGTCCGTCATGGGTCCTCCTGGTTGTCGTGAGGGGTGAGCGCCCGACTGGCTCGCACTCGCGCTCGCCGGCCGCTCAGCGGCCGCGCGGCGGCCGCCATCGCGCGTCGTGCAGCGAAACGCCGACGCGGGCGGGCGCCCATTCGAGCGCGAATCGCGAGACAGAGATGTGTGGGGCATGGCGACCTCCGAGGCCTCGATCTAGCCTTCGAAAGTCAGGTCGTGCTGCCAGCCCTCCGCGGACCGACTTCACGATGATGCCCTTCACTGGCCACCCTACTCCGCGGCCGAGCGTGGCACAACAGAAGACCGCCCACGAGCAGCTCGCGCTGTGGCGGCGCGAGCTGCCCGTGGCACACAGCGTTTCGGATGGCGGCTACTTGCGCAGGCGGACGCCGCCGACGAGCTTGGTGAGCGTCGCGAGTGCAAGGCCGGCAGGAATCCAGCCGATCGTACCGAGGCCCAGGATCTTCTCGGTTGCGGCAGCGCAGATGAATGCGACTACAAAACAGGCCAACGCCAGAATGATGAGCAGCTTGTCTAGTTTCATGAACTCAACCTACTCGGACGCAGCCTGGCGCGCATGCCGCCTACAGCGCGAGACCGACGTACTTGGCTGAGAGGTACTCGTTGATGCCTTCGTGGCCGCCCTCGCGGCCGAAGCCGGATTGCTTGACGCCGCCGAACGGAGCGGCTGCGTTCGAGACGATGCCCTGGTTGATGCCGACCATCCCCGTCTCGAGGCGTTCCGCGACGCGCACCGCACGACTGATGTCGCGCGTGAACACGTAGGCGACGAGACCGTACTCGGTGGCGTTCGCCTGCTCGAGCGCGTCCTCCTCGGTCTCGAAGCTGACGATCGGGGCCACCGGGCCGAAGATCTCCTCGCCCAGCAGGCGGCTGCCCGGCGGCACGTCCGCGAGCACCGTCGGACGGTAGAAGTAGCCGGGTCCGGCGACAGGCTCACCGCCGGTGAGCAGCCTCGCGCCACGACCGACCGCGTCCTGGACCAGCTCGTGCACCTTCGATCGTTGGGTCTCGTCGATCAGCGGGCCGAGATCGCTGTCCGGCTCGGTGCCGCGTCCGAGCCGCTGCGCGGCCATCCGCTCGGCCAGACGCTCGGCGAACTCCTCGGCGAGCGGCGCGGCGAGGAGGAAGCGGTTTGCCGACGTGCACGCCTCGCCCATGTTGCGCAGCTTGGCGAGCATCGCGCCGTCGAGCGCCGCGTCGAGATCGGCGTCTTCGAAGACGACAAACGGGGCGTTGCCGCCGAGCTCCATCGAGACCCGCAGGACGCGCCCCATCGCCCGCGCCGCGAGCTTGCGACCCACCTCGGTCGAGCCGGTGAACGACAGCTTGCGCAGTCGCGGATCGTCGAGGAGCGGTTCGATGACGGCGCCGGAGCGGGATGTAGTCAGCACGTTCAGCACGCCGGGCGGGAGCCCGGCCTGCTCGAGGATCGCCGCCAGCGCCAGCATCGAGAGCGGCGTCTGCCTGGCCGGCTTGACCACCATCGTGCAGCCGGCGGCGATCGCCGGCCCGACCTTCCGCGTCCCCATCGCGAGCGTGAAGTTCCACGGCGTGATCAGCAGGCACGGACCAACCGGCTGGCGCAGCGTGATCAGTCGCGTAGCGCCGTTGGCGCTGATCGCATAGCGGCCATCGACGCGTACCGCCTCCTCGCTGAACCAGCGGACGAACTCGTTGGCGTAGGAGATCTCAGCGCGAGACTCGGCGAGCGACTTGCCCATCTCGAGCGTCATCAGCAGCGCAAGCTCGTCGGTGCGCGCAGCGACCAGCTCGAATGCGCGCCGCAGGATCTCGCCGCGCTCACGCGGCGCATGGGACGCCCAGCTGGCCTGAGCGGCTGCGGCGGCGTCGAGCGCGGCGAGCGCGTCGGCCTCGCCGGCGTCCGCGACCTCGCAAAGCGCCTCGCCGGTCGCCGGGTCTTCCACCGCGAGCGTTGCGCCGCCCTGTGCTGCGCGCCAGCTCCCGGCGATCAACAGCTCCTTGGGTACGGCTGCGAGGACTTCGCTCTCGGTCATCGGCTACCTTGCGATCGGTGGCTCGCACGCGCTCCTCCGAGCGCCGGCCGCTCACCATTTTCCATGACTGATCGAGCCGGCGCCGGATGGGCCCTCGCGCCACTACTCGTGGTCGATACGCCATGGCTGCTGTACCGCTCGTTCTTTGGTGTTCCGCGCACCATCAGAGGCGCCGGCGGCGCACCGGTTGGGGCGCTGCTCGGCACGGTCAACACGATCATCACGCTCGTCGAGCAGTGCAAGCCGCGCGCTGTCGCCTGCTGTTTCGGAGCCGAGGAGGCCACCTACCGGGTGGCGCTGTACCCCCGCTACCACGCGCACCGCGAGCCGATGCCCGACGAGCTGCGCGCTCAGTGGCGGCTCGCCGGCGACCTGCTCGGGGCGTTCGGCTGGACCGTCCACGACCATGACACGCTCGAGGCGGACGACGTAATGTGGTCCTACTCGCGCATCGAGGCCGCAGCCGGTGGCCGCACGCTGATCTGCAGCGCCGACCGCGACCTCTACCAGGCGGTGAACGAGAGCACCTTCGTGCTGGCGTTGCGCCGCGACGGCCCACCCGGCGCAATCGACGAGGCCGCGGTGCTCGAGCGCAGCGGCGTCACTCCGGCGCAGATACCGGATCTCATCGCCCTGCGCGGCGACCCGTCCGACGGCCTCCCCGGCGCCAAGGGCATCGGGGCGAAAACGGCGTCGGCGCTCTTGCGCGAGCACGGCAGTCTGGAAGGGGTGCTCACCGCGAGGCTCCAACTACGCCCCCGGATCGCGCTGACCCTAGGACAGCAGGCCGACGAGCTGCGCATGTTCCGTGAGATCGCGACGCTGCAGGACGTCGCAGTCGCCCGTCCAGTCGACGCGAGGACCGACCACAAGGCCGGCGCCAGGGCCGCGGTTGCGCTCGGGATGACTGCGCTCGCGGCGCGGCTCGATCAACGATAGGCAGCGACGCAGCTTACCCACCCTCGGCGCCACCCCAGTCCACTGGATCCACCACGACGTAGAGGACTCCGTCCTCCAGGAGTTCCTTCGGGTCAGGTCTCCCGGCCGCTCCGCCGAGCGAGCCGTCTGGCCGCAAGTACTGGTGCACGCGAGCAACCTGCCCTAATTCGTCGGCGTGGCATGAGAGCATCTGGCTGCGTGTGCAGTACGGTTCGCCTGATGGAGGTGGACTGGGATGACCCTCTTCCTCGGGCACCTGCCACAGCTCCCCCACTTGGACGCGATGCCAGTACCGACCACCGTTGAACCTGCGGCGAAGGTCTTCCCTGCCGATTACCACGATCGGGTGATCCATGTCATTCAATGATCTCGACCAGGATGTGCGGGCGAAGCTGTTCCTGCTGGTGACCGGACTCTTGCCCTTGCGTGACTTTCAGGTCTGGTTTGCTCCTGTTGCTTGGCGGTTAGGTCGCCCCGAGAACGCTGGCCGTTTCCCCCTCACCAGGCACACCGAATTGAGTCTTGCTGAGTACACAAGCCGGGATTGGTCTGAGGTTCAAGTTCTGGGCGAACTCGCGAGTCTCCTGCGTCCGGATCGTAGTCCGGTGACAATGGCTGTCGGATTCGGCAACAAGGACAGCCGAGCAGTCGCCGGTACCCCGTGGTACATGGCGGCAGCCACAACGTCCGATGGCCGATAGGCCTGGCAGTGGACGTCACGCTTGTCCTTTGCGATGCAGTGCAGGAGAGCGGCGGCAAGCTCTCCATGCTCGGCGGCGGCTGGACCCATGCCCTCACTGCCGACGTACCGTTCAACCTTGGCTTGGGGCTGATCATTGCCGTTCCGTGGGATCGCACCAATGAACAACACACAGTGCGAGCCGTGCTACTCACTGAGGACGGAGACCCCGTGAGCGTCAACGGCACGGCTATCGAGAACGGCGGCGGGTTTGAGTTGGGGCGGCCGCCCGGTCTGAAGCGCGGGACGACCCTCAACGCCGTCTTGGCGATGCAGTTCAACGGCCTTCAGCTACCGGCTGGTGGCTACGTGTGGGAAGTCCTAATCAATGACGAGCAGCGGGCGCGTGCGCCGTTCTGGGTCGTAGCCCGTCCCGGATCGTGAAGGAGGAACTCTTCTGGACACCTACAACCCACTTGGAAGTCCGCTTCTCATTCCAAACCCGCCGGAGTCGCCGCCGCGGCAGTTCGCGGATGAGTTCGACCGTCCCGACTACCTACCTGACAAGCATGTGAAGATCCCCAAGACCGACGACGGCAAGGACGAGGAGTCCTAGCGCCTCTGATTGCGCTGTCCTGACCGCCCTGGCGGCTCGCCTCCTCCCTAGGGCGTGAACTTCACGGTGATCACGTCACCGTCGCGCATCGCGTAGTCGCGGCCCTCGACCCTCAGCGTCCCACGATCGCGCGCGCCGGCGTAGCCGCCGGCGTCGATAAGCTCCTGCCAGCCGACGATCTCGGCACGGACGAACCCGTGCTGGATGTCGGAGTGGATCTCGCCGGCGGCGTGCCATGCGGTCAGGCCACGGCGCAGATGCCAGGACTGCGCGGGCTTCGCCTCGCCGACGGTGAAGAAGGCGTTCAGCTCGAGCAGCTCGAACGCGCCGCGCACGACGCGCGCGAGGCCTGCCTCCCCGACCCCCAGCTCGGCCCGCATCGACGCGGCGTCATCAGCGTCGAGCTCGGCGAGCTCGGCCTCGATCCGCGCCGAGACGGCCACCGCCCCAGCCTCCTGCTCGGCCGCGTGCGCCGCGACGGCGGCGGGCAGCACGTCGGAGCCCTCGTTGACGTTGGCGACGAACAGCGTCGGCTTGGCGGTGATCGGGCCGAGCAGGCGGAGCGCCTCGCGCGCCTCCGCGGGCGGCGGCACAGTGCGCGCCGGACGCCCGGACTGGAGCGCCTCGATCAGCCGCTCGAGCCACGCCTGCTCGGCGATCGCCCCGCGATCGCCGCCACGCGCGATGCGGACGACGCGCTCGAGCCGTCGCTCTGCCTGCTCGAGATCGGCCAGCGCGAGCTCCGTCTCGATCGTCTCGATGTCGGCGATCGGATCGACGCGGCCCTCCGGATGCACGACGCTCGCATCGTTGTGGCAGCGCACGACGTGCAGGATCGCGTCGGTCTCACGGATGTTCGCGAGGAAGCGGTTGCCGAGACCTTCGCCGCGGTGAGCACCGGCGACGAGGCCCGCGATGTCGTGGAAGGAGATCGTGTCGTAGACGATCTCGCTGGCGCCCAACAACTCGGCGAGCGCGTCAAGGCGCTCGTCGCGCACCGGCACGATCGCGACGTTCGGCTCGATCGTCGTGAAGGGGTAGTTCGCGGCGTCGGCGCCGGCGCGCGTGAGCGCGTTGAACAACGAGGACTTGCCGGCGTTCGGCAAGCCGACTATGCCGATCTTCATCAAGGCGCCGCCGCGCCGATCGCGCTTCCGAGCAGCACCCCGGCAAGCACGTCGGACGGATAGTGGACACCGAGGTAAAGGCGCGAGGCCGCGAGCGCGCCGGCGAGCGCGTAGAGCGGTGGCGCCGGGGCCCCCGCCGCCGAGTACGCACGAGCTGCGGCGAACGACGTCGTCGCGTGCGCGCTCGGGAAGCTGAGCTTGGTCGGCGTGCGCACGAGCGCCGGCAGGTCGGCGAGCGCCGGCCGGCGCCGGCCGATCGCGAACTTCAACGCGGTGTTCGCCACGTAGGCACCGGCGACCGTGGCCGTCGCGCGCCGCCAGGCTCGCCGCTGCTCAGGGGCTGCCAACAGCGACGCGGCACCGCCGAGCGCAAGCCAGATCGCGGCGTGCGTCCCGAGTGCCGAGAACCGTGCGACCGCCTGCTCGCGAGCCGCGGTGTGGCCGACCGTCCGCGCACAGCGCAGCAGCTCGACATCGAGCCCGCGCACCGCCGCGACCGGGTCAGGCGCCGAAGCCCACGCGCGGCTCGTCGGAGTCGACGCGCACATACGCCACCTGCGATAGATCGAGGTGGACGGTGCCATCCTCGCAGGCGAGCTCGTGCCAGCCCTTGCCAGCTTCCAGCGCGCCCGCCAACGCGTCGAACTGGGCAGCCACGACGCGAGCCGGCAGAACCTGCCCGCCGGCGAAGCCGATCGTGACCTTCTGGTAGCGCGGAGCAGCCATCAGCTTGCGCTCTGCACGATCTCGGTGAGTACGCCGGCGCAGCTGCTGGGGTGCAGGAAGGCGACGCGCGAGCCCGAGATGCCGGCGCGCGGCTGCTCGTCAACCAGCGCCACCGCGCGCTCGCGCAGCGTCGCGAGCGCGGCATCGAGATCGTCGACCTCGTAGGCGACGTGATGCACGCCCGGTCCGCGGCGCGCCAGGAAGCGCCCGAGCGGCGTATCGGGCCCGAGCGGCGCGAGCAGCTCGAGCCGAGCGTCGCCGTCGCGGAGCATCGCCGCATCGACACCGTCAGCGTCGAGAACCTCGCGGTGAACAAGCGTCGCGCCGAACTGCTCGGTGTAGAGCGCCAGCGCCGGCTCGATCTCGCTCACCGCGATCCCGACGTGGTCGATCCGTTCGAACATCGTCCCGCGAAGTCTAATGCGGTGAGCGGCGCAGCTCGGCCAGCTAGGCCAGCAGCGACACCGTGAGATCGCGAAAGAAGCTCGCCGCGAAGGCGAGGTCGCGGACGTCGATGCGCTCGTCGGCGCCATGCACCAGCGGATCGCTTTCCAGGCGCGTGGTCACGAGACAGGGAAAGAAGCCGTAGGCGACGCACTCGGCGAACGCGCCCCGAAACGACCGCGAGTCGGTGAACCCGGACAGGATCGTCGGTACGACGACGGCCGCCGGGTCGCGCTCGGAGACCCAGCTGCGGATGAACTGCGTGAGCGGCGAATCGCCGGGCGAGCAGTTGCCGGGCACTCGCTCCGTCCACTCGAGGCGGTATCCGTCGCGCCCCACCACCTCCTCGATGCGCTCGAGCACGACGGCTTCGCCGACCCCCGGGGGGACGCGACAGTCAACCTGCACACGCGCCGCGGACGGGATCACGTTGATCTTCTCCGAGGCGAAGGCCTTCGTCGGCGCCAGCGAGACCCCGAGCATCGGCTCGACGAGCGGCACCAGTCGTGGGTCGATCGCACGGATACGTTCGAGTGCGTCGGCCACGTCCTGCGAGCTGCCCGGCGCGGTTGGCGCCAGAGCGCCAACCGCCTCGAGGAACGCCCGCGGCTCCGGCGTCAGATCGTAGGACGGCTGGCGCGCACCGAGCCGCTCCAGCAGCGGCGCGAGCTTGAGCAGCGCGTTGTCCCCGAGCCGCGGCATCGAGGCGTGCGCTGCCACCCCGTCGGTGTGCAGCGCAAAGCGGTAGATGCCCTTCTCGCCGCAGCCGAGGCAGTACAGCCGGCGACCGCCGTATTCGAGAATGCCACCGCCGCCCTCGTTGACGAGATAGTCGCAGCGCACCTTGTCGGGGTGGGTCTCGGTGAGCCACTCGGCGCCCTGGCTGCCGCCGGTCTCCTCATCGGCAACGACGACGACGAGCAGCGTGCCGTGGCCGGGACGCCACCCGGCGCCGGCAAGCGCGCAGGCGGCGGCAACCTCGGCCGCGGTCTGCCCCTTCATGTCGAGCGCGCCGCGACCCCAGACGCAGCCGTCGGCGAGGTCTCCGGACCACGGGTCGTGGGACCACTCGCTGGGATGCGCGAGGACCGTGTCGATGTGCGACAGCAGGCACAACACCGGACCCGGCGTGCCGCCGTCCAGGCGCGCGACGAGGTTGGGGCGCTCGGCGGTCGCGCCGAGCAGCTCGCAGGCGAAGCCGGCCGCCGAGAGCAGCCCGGCGAGATGCTCTTGCGGCGCGCGCTCGTTGCCGGGCGGATTGACGGTGTTGAAGCGGATCAGCTGCTGGAGCAGCTCGGTCGCGCCGGCTTGCAGGACGTCGCTCACCAGGCCATCCTAGAACGGTCCGGGCGTGCCCGCACAAGCGTCGGCGGCGCTCGCTACAGTCGCGAGGGGTAGTTGGGACTTGCCACTGATACGCCACGCCACGTCGGCTGATCTTCCAGCGATCGTCGCGATCTACAACGCGACGATCCCTGCGCGTACCTCGACAGCCGATCTCGAGCCGGTGACCATCGCTCAGCGGCGGTCGTGGCTCGCACGTCACGACCCGTCACGGCGACCGTGCTGGGTGCGCGAGCGCGACGGGGAGGTGCTCGCCTGGCTCAGCCTCGACGACTACAAGGACCGCGCCGCCTACTCGATCACAGCCGAGGTCAGCGTCTACGTCGATGACGCGCAGCGGCGGGCGGGACACGCGACGGCGCTGCTGGGGCACGCGATCGAACAGGCGCCGGGGCTCGGCATCGCGCGACTCGTTGCCGTGGTGTTCGCTCACAACGCGGCGAGCAACGCGCTGTTCACGCACCACGGCTTCGAGCGCTGGGGGCTGCTGCCCGGCGTCACGCGGCTGGACGGAATCGCCGCCGACGTCGTGATCCTCGGACGAGCGACCGGCGGGCGGTAGTGGAGCGCCTGTTCGGCGATCCTCCGCGCGATCCCGGCGAGAAGGTGCCGCTCGCCGCGAGGATGCGCCCACGCACGCTCGAGGAGATCGTCGGCCAGCACGCGCTGCTCGCCCCCGGCTCGCCGCTGCGAGCAGCGATCGAAGCGGGCAGGCCGCACTCGATGATCCTCTACGGCCCGCCAGGATCGGGCAAGACGACGCTCGCCCGGATCGTCGCGAGCACTAGCGGCTCGGCGTTCGAGGAGCACAGCGCCGTCGAAGCCGGCCGCGCCGAGGTGAAGGCGGTGATCGAGCGCGCGCGGCACCGCGCCGAAGGCACGGTGTTCTTCCTCGATGAGATCCACCGCTTCAACCGACCCCAGCAGGATGCCCTGCTGCGCGCCGTCGAAGAGGGGCTCGTGGTGCTGATCGGCGCGACGACCGAGAACCCGCGCCATGAGGTGAGCTCGGCGCTGCTCTCGCGCGTTCACACCTATGCGCTCGAGCCACTCACCGAGGCTGACATTCGGGAGTTGCTGGAGCGCGCTTGCACGCGCGGCGAGCTGGGCGACGTCGCGCTCGATCCGGCGGCGGCCGAGCTGATCGCGCGGCGCAGCGGCGGTGACGCACGCGTCGCGCTCAGCGCGCTCGAGCTCGCGAGCCGTGGCGGCCCACAGATCGACGTCCCCGCGGCGGCAGCGGCGCTCGCCAGCGGGCTCGTGCGCTACGACGCTGCCGGCGACCAGCACTACGACGTCATCTCGGCCTGGATCAAGGCGACCCGCGGGAGCGATGTCGATGCATCGCTGTACTACCTCGCGACGATGCTCGAAGGCGGTGAGGACCCACGCTTCATCGCACGGCGAATGATGATCTTCGCCTCCGAGGACATCGGCAACGCCGACCCCGCGGCGCTCACGCTTGCCGTTGCGAGCGCCGAGGTGGTCGAGCGGGTCGGGCTTCCAGAATGCACGTTCGCCCTCGCCCAGGCCGCCATCTATCTCTCGCTGGCGCCCAAGTCGAACGCCGCCGGGGCCGCGCTGAGTCGCGCCCGCGCCGAGATCCGCGAGCGCGGAGCGCTGCGGCCCCCGTCCTATCTGACCTCGGAAGGCAGCGACGGCTACGACTACCCGCACTCCCGCCCAGGGCACGTGAGCCCGCAGGAGCTGATGCCGCCGGGCCTCGAGGATGCCCGCTTCTACGCGCCCGACGAGGCGGAGGCCAAGCTCGCCGCGGCGCTGGCGGATATCCGCGCCGCCCGCGGCAAGGCCCGCTAGCCGCTGCGCCGCCGTGCGCGCACAACGGTGAACGGCAGATGCAGCTCGGCGGCGCTGCCCGAGCCGCCGACGACGCTCAACGTTGCCGTGTCGTGGGCGGGCGCGAGTGACCGTCCGTGCAGCCGCTTGACGTGGAAGACGAACGCTCCGGCAGGCGCCTTGACGCTGACGGCACCGAGCGAGCTGCTGTTGTGGCTGAAGGCTGCTCTGAGCGTCCCGGCTTCGTTCAGAGTCACCTCGATGCTGACACCGGTCGCGGGCGTCACGGTCTTCTTGACGAGCGACGCGGCGTCGATCGCGGGTGGCGTGCTCGCGGTGAGCGGATCGCCGGCCGCCACCAGCGGCGGCGCCGCCGAGGTCCAGGCGGGATCGATGTTGTCGGCGCTTGGGTCGTGGGTGAGGTTGCTGGCGTTCGCCGGGAACGCGCACGTGCCGGCGTCACACTTGGCGGAGATCGAGTAGATGTCGCTAGTACCCGGCATCGCGGATCCTTCACCGGCGGCGTCGAAGACGATCCGCGAGCCGGCGAAGCGCGCCTGCCCGAAGGTCCAGCCCGGCGGCTCGGCGATCACCTCGGTGACCGTCTTGGAAGCGGGGGCGACGGCCGTCGTCGCCGGGAACTCGTAGATGCCGTCGTTCGGCGGCCGGTCATCGACGATCAACAGGTCCGCGCCGTTGCTCGACCACGCGAGCGAGGTTGGCCCAGTGCCACCCGGCGATTCGTCGTCGTAGATGGAAACCGGCGCGGGCACGGTCGATGTCGTTCCGACAACGACCGCGTACTGGCACATCGGGCTCCCCGCGACGGCGAACAGCGTGCAAGACCGGTCCTGGTCCTCGACCCACGCGAACACCGACGGATTGATTGGGTCCGGCGCCACATCGACATCCGTCTCCAGCGTCTCGCTCAGCGTGTCGGCCCACGGCGTGCCGACCGTGGCAGCCGTGGTGAGGGGAACCGGCTGGGTGTAGATGCCCGCCGTCGCAGGGGTTCCCAGGGAGGTAACCGGCCCAGACGGGGAGCCGGAGCTGGCGAAGCCGTACAAGCCGAAGGCGACCGAGTCGTTGCCGGCCATGCGCGGCTGGTTCTCGAACACTGACGCGTCCGCGGCCGGCGCCGGAGACTCCGCGGTGACCGTGCCGTTGCTGAGCGTGTAGACGTAGTCCCCGGAGTAGGGCCCACCGCAAGGGATGCCGCAAATGCCGCCTACGAACATGTCGGTAAAGGCGACCGTCGTACCGCCGGCCTGGAACACATCCGGCTCCCCAACGGCGGTGGGCCAGCCGCCCGTCAGGCTGGCGAGCGTGGGGAAGGTCGTCGCAACGAGCGCGCGCTGGTAGGTGCCGTCGTCGTTCATCGCCCAGATCCCCACACCGCCAGCGCGCGTCCAGACGATCTGACCGGCCTGCGCGGCCGGAGCGGCGAGCGCGCCCAGCGCCGCCGCGGCGAGCAGCGCGACGGAGACAGCGGGGAGCGAGGGGAGTCGCACGGGGCGCACAGTCTGACAAACGTACGCCGCGCAAGGGAGTTGCGCGGCAGTCGGCGACGGCTACGCTGTCGCGATGCCCGCCCAGGCTTACCTCGGCAAGCAGTGCGTGTGCCAGCTGCGGCTCGCCGTCTGCGACGAGTCGTGCGTGCGCGACATGCTCGCGGTGCCGTTCTACATGGCCTGCCTGCGCCTGAGTGGCAAGCGCTGCGTCGTCGTCGGCGGCGGTGAGGTTGGCCTCGAGAAGGTCGAGGGGCTGCTGACCTGCGACGCCGCGGTGACGCTCGTCAGCCCACAGGCGCACTCCGAGCTCCAGGCGCTGACCACGGAAGGATCGATCGACTGGCGCGCGCGCGCGTTCGAGCCCGCTGACCTCGACGGCGCCTTCCTCGTGATCGCCGCGACCGATGAGCCCGAGGTCAACATTGCCGTCTCGGAGTGCGCCGAGCAGCGCGCGATTCTCGTCAACGTCGTCGACGTCCCGCCGCTGTGCAATTTCATCCTGCCCGCGATCGTGCGCAGCGGACCGATCGCGATCGCGATATCGACCGCCGGCGCTTCGCCGGCGCTGGCCAAGCGGATGAAGCACGAGATCGCCGAGCAGCTCGGCGAGCACTACGCGCGACTCGCGCTGCTGCTCAACGGTGCGCGCGGCTGGGCCAAGGCGACCCTCCCCACCTACCAGGAGCGCAAGCGCTTCTTCGAGTCGGTCGTCAACGGCGAGCCCGATCCGATCGAGCTGCTGCGCTCCGGCGACGAGCAAGCCGTGTTAGAGCTGATCGAGGCGGCGAAGCACGCCGAACTCCACCGTATGAACGCCGAGACCGATAAACCATCGTCCACACGCGACCGATGAGTACTCCATGAGCCCTCGCCAGCTCCCGCGTGCGCTGCAGCGCGCAACCGCCTTCGCCGCCGTGCTCGGCACAGTCGTGCTCGCACTGGCGCTGAGCGCCACCCCGGCGAGCGCGACCGAGGTCGGGCTCAATGTGTCGCCCAACCCGGCCCTGTTGCCGCAGATCGCCAAGCTGCATCCCGCGTGGGTCCGCCTGTTCCTCGACTGGAACACCATGGAGACGGCGCGAGGCAGCTACGACACGGCATTGATCTCCGGCTACCAGTCGTTCCTCGCCGGGCTGCCCGCCGGCACGCAGGTCGATCTGGATGTCGTGGGGACGCCGTCGTGGGCAAGCGGGGGCTCGACCAGCACCGCCACACCGCCGCTCAACGACCAGGACTTCGCCGGCTTCCTCAACTACATCACCAACGCCTTCGGCCACAGCGTCAACGCCTACGAGATCTGGAACGAGGAGGACTCCAGCCCCTGGTGGTCGGGCACGCCCGCGCAGTTCGCGAGCCTGCTCCAGGCCGCATACCCGGCGATCAAGGCGGCCAACCCCAACGCCGTCGTGATCATGGGTGCCAACAACCCGGACTTCCTCGCGGAGCTCTACAGCGACGGCGCCGGCGGCAGCTTCGACGCAGTCGCCGTCCACACCGACCGGGCCTGCGGAACGACCTCCCCCTACCACTTTGAGTACTACCCCGGCACACAGACGCTGAACCCGGTGTACTTCCTCGGCTTCGCGACAATGCACTCCGTGATGGCCTCCAACGGCGACGGGGCAAAGCCGCTGTACATGACCGAGCTCGGCTGGGCGACGGACACCGGCGAATGCACCAGCGGGATGTGGGCCGGCCAAAAGCTGGCGGGCGTCACCCCCAAGAAGCAGGTGAAGTTCCTCAAGCAGGCCTACCACTGCCTGGCGCAGCCGCAGTACTCCTACGTCGTGGCCGGCATGTGGTTC
Source organism: Solirubrobacteraceae bacterium (assembly GCA_049512455.1). Classification (GTDB taxonomy): domain Bacteria; phylum Actinomycetota; class Thermoleophilia; order Solirubrobacterales; family Solirubrobacteraceae; genus Palsa-513. The sequence goes on from JBEKXB010000003.1 coordinate 116,356, forward strand.
AGCATGGTCGACCTGGGCACCTCGAGCGACCCCACCGACCACTTCGGCCTGCTCACGACGAACCTCACGCCGAAGCCGTCGTTTTCAGCCTTCGAAGCGGAGACCCATAACGGCGACCAGCTCACCGGGCCGTGCGGGAACTTCAACGGGCCGCGGCTCGTTCTGATCAGCCCGCGTCCCGGCGAGCACTACAGCGGCCCGCTGCCGCTGATCGTTAAGGCGACCGGCTCCGCGGGCCCGCCGCCGTCGATCACACTGCAGCACGACGGTACGACGATCCTCCATTTCAACCGCGTCGACGCACACGTCCACGGCAACACGCTCAGCGGCAGGATCGACTGGATGGGCGCCCGCAACCTCTCACTCGGCAGCCACACGATCACCGCCGTCGCCGTGAACGCCGGTGGCGTCCCGACCACGGTCAGCGTGACGGTGGTCCACGTTCCCGGCAACGGCCACCACTGATCGCGACCGGCCGCCGTAGGACACCGGCGCGCGCCCAGTAGGATTGCGCGCAGCGCCATGGCCAGCCTGCGAGAGAAGACCGTCAACTGGACCGTCGCGATCGGCGAGCACACGCTCGGACCGCTCGAACGCTGGCTCGGTCGCTCATCGCTGGTCGGCGATCAGCCGTTCTTCGAGGTGCAGCAGTTCCCCTGGGCGCAAACGATCGAGGCCGAGTGGCAGAAGATCCGCGCCGAGCTCGACAGCGTGCTGCAAGACCAGGAGCACCTGCCGAACTTCCAGGACATCTCCGTCGACCAGGCGACGATGACGACCGACGACCGCTGGAAGACCTACTTCCTCTACGGCTACGGCTTCAAGTCGGAGGCCAACTGCGCCGCCTGCCCGCAGACCGCGCGGTTGTGCAAGCAGATCCCCGGAATGAAGACCGCGTTCTTCTCGATCCTCGCCCCCGGCAAGCATCTGCCGGCCCACCGCGGCCCCTACAAGGGCGTGATGCGCTACCACCTCGGGCTGCTGATCCCCGAACCGGCGGAGGAGTGCGCGATCCGCGTCGACACCGAGACGCGTCACTGGGCCGAAGGCAAGTCGATGATCTTCGACGACACCTACGACCACGAGGCCTGGAACCACACCGCGGGGACGCGTGTCGTGCTGTTCGTCGACTTTGTGCGGCCGCTGCGCCAGCCGGCGAAGCTCGTCAACTGGCTGGTGCTGTGGGCGATCGCCTTCTCCCCGTTCATCGGTGACGCCAAGCGCCGCCAGCTCGACTGGGAGAAGCGCTTCGAAGTATTGAAGGGGGCTGCGGGCGCCGGCTGACGCCGGCGTCCTCGCTTAGTCGAAAGCGGACGCGAAGCTGCCGCGCCGCGCGAGCGTGAACGCCAGGGCGCCGCTGAGCAGGGCGAACGCGAGCCCGAGCGCGAGGCTCGCGCGGTAGGAGGAGGCCGCGATCAAGGCGCCGCCGACGGCGTTGCCGATCGCGCCCCCGGCAAAGGTGCAGGTCGAGTTCCAGGCGAACGTCTCGGTCGCCGCGCCGGGCACCGCGAACGCGTCGAGCAGCAGGTACTGCGCCGCGAAGGTCGGTGCGATCGGCATGCCGGAGAGGCCCATCAGCGCCGCCATCGCCGCCAGCGAGGGCGCGGCGAAGAGCGGCACGATGGCGACGCCGCAGAGCAGCAGGCCCCACTTCATGCGGCGGACGGCGCTGCGCGTGGTCGTGCGCGTGCCGAAGACGATGCCGCCCGCCAGCGAGCCGAGCGCGAGCGTCGAGAGCAGGATGCCGGCAGCGGCGCGCGCGCCGTGCAGCTCGGCGAACGCCGGCATCGCGACCTCCACGGCGCCGAACGAGCCACCGAGCAGGAGGCTGAGCGTCAGGACGAGACGCGCGCCGGCCGAGTCGAGCGCGCGAGCGCGCCGTGGCCGCGCCCGCGCCGTCCCGCGATGGGCGAGCAGGCTGAACGTGGCCGCTCCGCCGCCGGCGAGCGCCGCGACGCCAAACAACGCCACGCGCGGGGTCGTGGCTGCGGCAAGCGCCGCGACGAGCGGCGGACCGACGACGAACGTGACCTCCTGCAGGATCGCCTCCAGCGAGTAGGCGGTGGCGTGCTGCTCCGGGGCGGACACGAGCCGCGGCCACAGCCCGCGCATCGCGGCGCCGATCGGCGGCACGAGCATGCCGGTCGCCAGGGCGAGCGGGGCGAGAACGTAGGCCGCGGCACCGCCCGCACCGGCGAGCGACAGGGCGACGAGCGAGGCCGGACAGGCGAGCGCCAGCGGCGCCAGCACGGGCCGCAGCCCGAGGCGGTCGACCAGCCGCCCGAGCAACGGCTGGCCGACGGCGACGCCGAGCGCGAAGGCGCCGTCGACGAGGCCGGCGAGCGCGTAGGAGCGCCCCGCGGCGCGCAGCAGCAGGATCACGCCGAGCGCCGTCATCCCGAGCGGCAGCCGCCCGACGATCGAAGCGCCGATCAGTGGCCGCACGCCGCGCAGCGACAGGATCGCGCGCTGGTCGGCAAGCACGCGAGGGGGCTGCGGGAGCCGCCTTTGGCGGCTGTCCTCGCCTGCGATCAAAGCGCTGTGCTGCCCGGTGGCGCGTGCGCCGCGGCCTCTTGCGCCAAACGCGCGAGCATGATGGCCGTAGCCTCGGGGTTTGAGTCGATCAGCACGTAGCGGCGCCCGAGCTCCTTGCAGACCGCGCCGAGCGTCCCCGAGCCGGCGAAGAAGTCCAGGCACCAGCCGCCTGGACGCGACGACGCCGCGACGATCCGCCGCAGCACCCCCTCGGGCTTCTGCGTCGGATAGCCGGTCCGCTCCGCGCCGTTCGTTGGCACGATTGTGTGCCACCAGGTGTCGGTCGGCCGCTTGCCGCGCGCCGCCTTCTCGGGCCCGACCAGCCCCGGCGCCATGTAGGGCTCGCGCTCCACCGCCTCGGCGTCGAACAGGTAGCGCAACGGGTCGCGCACGTAGACGAGGATCGTGTCGTGCTTGGCGGGCCAGCGCCTGGTCGTCTTGGCGCCGTAGTCGTAGGCCCAGATGATCTCGTTGAGGAAGCAGTCGCGCCCGAACAGCTCGTCCAGCGCGACCTTGACGTAGTGCGCCTCGCGGTAGTCGAGGTGGACATACAAGGAGCCGTGCGCTCCAAGGAGCTCACGGCACAGCTGGAGCTTGGGCGTGAGAAACGCGAGGTAGTTCTCGAAGCTGTCGGCGAATGCCAGCTCGCTTACGGCAGTCGATCGATAGCGGCGGCCGCCGAAGCCTTGGCGATCGCCGGCCTCGTCGTGCTCGACCGTGATCCGGCGCGCCCTTTGCGTGATGCCGGTGTTGAACGGCGGGTCGATGTAGATCAGGTCGAACGCTCCGCGGGGCAGCAGCTCGAGCGCGTCGGACGCGTCGGCCTCGATCACGAGGTCGTCCTCCAGCGCGATCGCTCCGTCCAACTCGTCGCTGCGCAGCAGCCGCATACGACGCGAGCCTACGACCCGGGGCGGGCGGCAACTAATCTCTGCGCCATGAGCGATCGCACGCTGCGCATCCCGATGATCGTGCTCGCCGCGATCGGCGTCGCGATCACGACCTACCTGACGATCGTGCACTACGACCACCTGATCGTGCTCTGCACGACCAAGGTCAACTCGTGCGAGCAGGTCCAGACCTCGATCTACTCGCACGTCCTCGGGATCCCGGTCGCGGTGCTCGGCCTGATCGGCTACGTCGCGATCCTCGCTGCGCTGCTCGCCCCGAACCGCGATTACCTCCGCCTCGCAGCGCTGGCGATCGCCCTGTTCGGCGTCATCTTCAGCGGCTATCTCACCTACCGCGAGATCTTCACCCTGAAGGAGATCTGCGAGTGGTGCGTGACGAGCGCCAGCATCATGGTGGTGCTGCTGATCGGCGCCGCCGTGCGCTACGTCCGTGGCTTCTCCTCGTCCGGCGGCGCCGCGGCGGCGTCCTCGTAGCCCGGCACCGGCGGGAGGTCCCAGCCGCCGGTCTCACCGCGGTAGAGGCCGTGGCCGGCGAGCAGCATCCGCACGGTGCGCCCGACGATCCGCAGGTCCAGCGCCAGCGAGCGGTGCTCGATGTAGTACAGGTCGAGCTCGATCCGCTCCCCCCACGGCAGCGCCGCACGCCCGTTGACCTGCGCCCAGCCGGTCATTCCCGGGCGCACCGCGAGCCGCCCGCGCTGCCGCTCGCTGTAGACGGCGACCTGCTCGGGCACCGTCGGGCGCGGGCCGATCAGCGACATCTCGCCGCGCAGCACGTTCCACAGGTTCGGCAGCTCGTCGAGCGAGGTCCGCCGCAGCAGCGCGCCGACCCGCGTGATCCGCGCGTCGCCGGCGTCGACCCACAGCCCCGCGCCGATGTGCTCGGCCCCGACGACCATCGTGCGCAGCTTGAGCAAGTCGAACTCGGCCCCGTCGCGGCCGACGCGTCGCTGGCGGTAGATCACCGGCCCGCGCGAGCCCGTCTTGATCGCGATCGCGGCGAGCGCCAGCAGCGGCGCGCTGACCACGAGCGCCGCGGCCGCCACCATCACATCGACGCCGCGGCGGATCACCGCGTGCCCTCCGGCGGCTCCCACCACAGCGGCGTGCCATGGCGCAGGTAGTCCCACAGCCCGAGCGTCGCCGCCGCGTTCATCGCCACGTAGTAGCGCGGCACCAGCAGGAGCCGCGAGCGCACGACGCCGCCCAGGGCGGCTGCTCCGAGAAGCGTCAGCTGTGCTGCAAGACAGACCGCATAAACCCAACCCCGACCGAGCAGCAGGACGTTGGTGACGAGCGCCACCACGTGCAACGCCGTCGCGCTGTAGCGCAGCACGCGATGGCTGAAGATCATCAGGCCGTAGCGCAGGCCATAGCCGCGCGGCGAGAGCATGCCGCCGCGCAGCACGGTCGTCCAGACATGGCTCATGAAGCGCCGCTTGCGCGCAAACTCTCCGCCGATCGACGGGACCATCTTCTCGACGCCGCGCGCGCCCGGCACGTAGACCGCGCGCCAGCCGCGCTTGACCAGCGTGAACGGGAGGCAGATGTCGTGATCCATGCGCGGGTCGATCACGACGTAGGAGCTCCGCCGCGTCGCCTGGATCCCGCCGTTGCCGGCGGTCACCGAATGGACACGCGACTCGAGCGTGCGGGTCGCCATCTCGTAGCGCCAGTAGAGCCCCTCCTGGTTGTCCGCCCGGGCCCCCTCAGCGGCCTGCACGAAGCACACCTGGCCGCAGGCGTAGCCGACGCGCGGATCGTCGAAGGCGCCGGCGAGCGCCGTCAGGGCGGCCGGCTCGAGCGCGACGTTGGCGTCGGAGAACACCAGCAGCTCGCCGCTGGAGGCGGCGACGCCGGCGTCGAGCGCGGGGATCTTGCCGCAGCGCTCGAGCTCGAGCACGATGTCCGCGCCGGCCTCGCGCGCCCGCGCCACGGTGTCGTCGCCGCAGCCGTCGGCGCAGACGATCACCTCCAGCAGCTCGGCCGGCCAGCTCAGCGCGCGCGCGTTCGCGACCTTCGCGCCGATCACCGAGGCCTCGTTGTGGGCGGCCACCATCAGAGAGACCTTTGGCGCTTCACGAAGCTGCGCCTGCTTGCCTCGCATCGGCGCCAGGCGCGCGAGCACCACCAGCGCCAGCGGGTAGCCGAGCTGGGTGTAGACGAGCACACCGACGCTCGCCCAGAAGATCACCGCGATCGCGCTCACGCTGCCGATTCTCCCCTACACCCGGCTTACCTCGCCTGAAGCTCTGCAACTACACTTCACGCTGTGGCAAGTCGAGCCGAGCAGAAGGCCGCCGCGCGCGCCGCGCGCGAGCAGGCCGCAGCGCAGATTCACGCGTCCCGCCGCCAGCGCACCCAGCTGATGGCGGCCGGCGGCGTGCTGCTGGCGGTGGTGGCCGCGGCCGCAGTCGTAATCGCGCTCAGCTCCGGCGGCGGCGGTACCACCGGCACCTTCAAGGCCAACAAGAAGACGGTCCCGAACCCCGTGCCCGGCGCGGTGATGCCTATGACGCCGGCAGCAGCGGTCGCCGATGTTCACAAGCAGCTCGACGGCATACCCGAGTCCGGCAACACGCTCGGCAAGGCCAACGCCCCGGTGACGGTCACCGAGTTCGGCGACCTCGTCTGCTCGACCTGCGACGACTTCGCGCTCACCTCGGAGAAGCAGCTGATCACCGCGGACGTCCGCACCGGCAAGGTGAAGCTCGTCTACCGGGGACTGGCGACGGCGAGCAACTACGCGAACAGCAGCCAGTACATCGACACGCAGGTGGCCGCCCGCTCCGCCGGCCTGCAGGGCAAGGAGTGGTATTACGTCCTGCTCACCTATGACCTCCAGCCGGAAACGATCAACGGCACCGACAGCGAGGAGCTGCCGTACGTCACCAGCGCCTACTTGCAGAACCGCGCCTCGCTGGTGCCCGGCATCAACCTGCTGCAGTGGCAGACCAACATGACCAACCCGACGCTGATCGCTGCGGTTCACGCCGACACCAGCGCAGCGAACGCGGCCGGCGTCAGCGGCACCCCGGCGGTCTTCGTGTCGGGGCCCAAGGGCACGGTCCAGTACGACAGGGGCAACAGCCCCAGCCTGTCGGCGGTTCCGTCACTCGCGCAGCTGCAGGCCCTGATCGCCCAGGTCAGCTGAGCAGCGTCGCGTAGAGCGCCGCGGTCTTCGCCGCGACGCTCTCCCAGGAGGCGGCTCCGGCGGCGAGCGCCCGCGCCGCGGCTGACAGCTGCTCGCGAGCCTTTGGATCGGCCAGCAGCTCGACGATCGCCGCTCGGAGGGCCTGTGCGTCGCCGGGTGGCACGAGCCTTGCCGCACCGGCTTCGCCTAGCTCGCTGAAGCCTCCGATGTCGCTCAGGACGAGTGCCGAGCCGAACGCGAGCGCAGTCGCCGCCACGCCCGACTGCTCGATCTCACGGTAGGGCAGCACGACCAGCTCGGCGCGGGCGAAGCACGCCGCAAGCTCGGCGTCGCTGACGAAGCGCGGCACCCAGCGGACGTTCGGCGGCGCGGCGGCGCGCAGCTGGGCGACCTCGAAGCGCGGCCGCCCGACGATCCACAGCTCGGCGTGCTCGACGCCCTGCCAGGCGCGCAGCAGAACGTCCAGGCCCTTGTGCGGGCGCAGCAGGCCGAAGTAGAGGACGACGACGGCGCCCCTGCGGGCGCCGTCGTCGAGCTCGGGCGGCAGAGGGGCGTCTTGCTGATTCGCGAGGTGCGTGAACGCGCCGTGCGGGATCGTGTGGACGCGCTCGGGGCTGAGCCCGAGCTCGGTGACGAGCCTTTCGGCGCCCGCCCGCGAGTGGGCGATGACGGCGTCGAAGCGTGAGTAGAGGCGCTTCAGGGTGGCGCGCCGGCGCGCGCCTTCGCGCAGCAGCGCGTCGTGCGCGGTCAGGACCAGCGGGCGGCCGCGGGGGAGCAGCTGCCCGTCGAGCCCGGGCAGCGTGAGCCACTGGAAGTGGACGATGTCGGCCTCGTGCGCGGCGGCACGGTAGCGGAGCATGTCCGGGACGTGCTCCGCAGCTTTCGCTGCGCGCCGGACGCGGGACCCCCCCGTCCCCCGCGCATGGCGGTAGAACAGCTCATGACGCGCATAGCCGTCCGGCGGCGGCAGCTCGGCATAGGCGAATGCGCTCGTGAACAGATCGACATCGAGGCCGTGACGCGCGAGCGCCGCGCACAGCGCGTGGTCATAGGGCGGCGTGTACGCAGGCGGATCGACTACGTGGACCTTCACAGGCCCGACAATACGCATATGACCGTCGAGATCTCGTTCTGCATCTGCGCAACCGACGGGCGGCAAATGCTCCTTCGGAGCATTTCCGCGGCTCAGGTTGAGCGTGCGACGCTGCCGTTTGGTACCGAGCTGCTGGTGCTGGACAACGGGTCCGACGACGGCTCGGCTGATGTGGTGCGGGGCCTGGGAGGCGGGATTGAGCTGATCGCTCTCCAGGAGCGGCGGGGGAAGGCCTTGAATGACAGTGAGCTGATGGAGCGGTCGCGGGGGCGCTACTGCCTGCTGCTGAACGAGGACTCGGAGCTGTTGGGGGGGTGTGCTGCGGCTCTGCACGCCGCGTTGGAGGCTGATGAGCGGGCGGGGTGCGCGGTGGGGGTGCTGCAGCGACCGGGGGGCGCCGTGCAGGCATCGGCTTGGCGGTTCCCGGGGGTGGCGACGGCGTTTGCGCAGGCGCTGTTCCTGCATCGCCGGCTGGTCGTGCAGAGCCGGGGAACTCGCGTGCGTCGGGTCGACTGGGGCCAGTCGTCGGCGCTGCTGGTGCGGCGGGAGGCGGCGGAGGCGGTCGGCTGGATGGATCGCGACTTCTTCGTCTACTCCGACGAGGTCGATTTCCAGAAGCGCCTCGCCGACGCCGGCTGGCACACGCTGTACGTGCCGGACGCGGTGGCGATCCACCACGAGCAGCTGTCCACCGATGTCGTTCCGGAGCGGCGGATCGTCGAGGCCGCGCGCGGGCGCGACCGCTACATGCGCAAGCACCATGGCCCGCTTGCCGCGGCGCTGGTGCGCTGGCTCACTGCCTGGACCTACTCCGTCCGCGCGCTCGCAGCACTCGCGCTGCCCGGCCACGACCCGCGGCGCTACCGTCGCGACGCCGCCGCGGCGCTATGGCCGGAACGCGGCGAGGGGCTGCGCGAAGCCGCGGAGGCGCGCAACGCCGCACGAGTTACGCCCGGCGGCGAGCGCGACTCCTGACTGTCCCGGCAAACGCCGCGATGCGCTGAAGCTCGGCGGAGCGGAAGAAGCCGACCGCCCACAGCAGCGGGAAGATCAGACACCACGCGACGCCGCGCTCGAGGAAGCCTTCCAGGCCGTGGGTCGGCAGGAGCAGGTCTCCGGCTACCGCGATGGCGGCGAAGACGCCGACCAGCTTGGCGAGCCGGCCCCATTCGAAGCCGACGCTGAACAGGCGCCGCGTCAGCAGGTAGATCACGAGGTTCATCGCGGCGTAGGCGAGCACGAGCGCGATGCCGGCACCGGCGATCCCCAACGGCGGCACCAGCGTGACCAGGCAGGCGATGTTCACGACGAGCCCGGCAAGCGCAGCCGGGAGGTTGCGCCGCGTCTTGCGCGCGCGCCCCGAGATCACGATGAAGATCAGGTACAGGCCGTACAGCGCCCAGCCGAGCGCGAGCCAGGGGATCGCCTCGTAGGCCGTGTAGTAGGTCGGGTAGAGGATGCGCACGCCCCAGCGCGCGAACAGCGTGACGCCGGCGACGACGACCCCGGTGGCGAGCACGTAGTAGGTGGTCACCATCGCGTACAGCCGGGCGGCCACCTCGTCGTCATCGACCGAGTAGGCGAGCGGCGGCCAGGCGTACTGGAAGCCGCGCACCGCGACGAAGACGACGGTGGCGAGCTTCGCCGCCACGGCATAGATGCCGGCGGCCGGGCGCATGGTGTCCAGCAGGTACCAGCGGTCGGCGACCTGCAGCGCGTAGACGCTCGCGTCGGCGGGCACCGTCGGCAGGCCGAAGTCGAGCATCTTGCGCATCGCGATCGGCGGCGCGCCCGGGCGCCGGCGCAGTCCCGCGATCAGGCGGTGGCGCTCGTTCCACCACAACCCCAGCAGCACGAGCGTCGAGGCGATGTAATTGCCGGCGAGCAACCCCTGCGCCTGGTCGTGACCGAACACGACGAGGTAGACCATCAGCGGGATCGTCAGCGACACGTCGGCGACCGACGCCCGCATGTAGGTTCGCTTGCGCTCGTCGGCGCGCAGCAGCGCGTAGGCGATCTCGAGGTTCGTGAACGCCCACAGGCCGAGCATCGCGATCTCCAGCAGGGGAGCGCTGCCGCCGAGCGGCAGCGCTCTGGCGAGCGGGCCTGCGAACAGGAGCCCAACGATCGCTCCCGCCGTCGTCATCACGAGGACCAGGCCGACGGCGCCGACGGCGATCCGGTCGCGCCGGTACTGATCGGTGTCGTCGTAGTAGAAGCGGATGAACGCCTCTCCGACCCCGAGCCGCAACACGATCGACAGCAGGATCACCGCGGTCAGCACGCCCTCGGCATAGCCGTACTGCGTCGTCGTGACGTAGCGCGTATACAGCGGCAGCGTCACGACGGCGGCGCCCTTGGAGAGGATGTCGCCGGCCTGGTAGGCCGCGCCGGCGGTTACGAGACGCTTGAAGTAGGCGAGCACGTCAGGTCGCGCTCGTCGCTCCGCCGCGCTCCGCCGCGGCCCACGCGAGTGCCGTGCCGACCGCCAGCAGCACCCAACTGATCGGGTCCTCGAGGAAGTCCGCGTACAGCAGCGTGTGCACGACGAGCCCGGCGAACGCGGCCGCCACCGCGAGGCGAGCGAGACCGCCAGGACGCTCGACGCCGCCGAGCAGCGCGCCACCGAACAGCCGTCCCAAGCACGCCGCGAGCAACGCCAGGTACACCGCCAGCCCGATGACGCCCTGCTCGGCCGCCACGGTCACCGGCGTCGTGTGCGAGTCACGCGTGGTCGTCGGCCCGCAGGGCGCATGCAGGCAGTACTCCCTGGCGAACGACCCCGACCCGTAGCCGTACAGCGGCCGGTCGGCGAATCGATCGACGCCCTCCGTCACCAGCGAGTACCGGCCGCTTGTCTCGGCGTTGGCCGAGCTGCTGTTCGAGAGATCGACATGCAACGACGCTCCCCCCAATAGCGCCACGACCAGCACGACAGCGGCAGCGAGGACGGCCACGCCAGCGGCTACCCGCCCTCCCCAGTAGCCGGCGCCGACCACGGCCAGCCCGACGAGCAGCGCCGCGATGCTCGACTGCGAGCCGCTCAGCAGCAATCCAACCCACATCACCGCGAGCGCGCCAGCGGCGGCCAGCACGTGGCGGCGGCGAGAATCGAACAGCATCGCCGCGGCCAGCACGATCATCGTCAGCGCAAGGAACCGGCCGAAGATGTTCGGGTCGTAGAACAGCGAGTTGATCCGTACGAAGTACGCGTCGGAGTCCAGCGTCGGGTTCAGCAGCAGGTGGTGCCGCAGGAACTCGCCGAAGCCGACAAGGACGAACAACACGGCGAGCGAGGCGATCACCCACAGGCAGCGCCGCACCAGCTCGCGGTCCCAGCGAACCGTGCGCAGCAGCGAGAAGAGCAAAGCGAACGGGACGTAGAAGAACCCGACCTGCTCCAGCGCCTTCGTGAAGTCGGTCGTGTAGGTGGCCTGGATCGCGTAGAGCAGCACGTAGGCCGAGAGGGTGTACTCCAGCAGCTGCGGGCGGCCGCTTTCGCGGCCGTCCTCGCCTGGCTCCTCCGCGCCTTGTCTCCAGGTGCGCACCATGTGGTCCACGAGGGCGGCTGCCATGACGACGTACAACGGGATCAGCAGGCCGTTGGAGATCTTGCCGAGCGGGATGCGGAAGGGCAGAGCGGCGATCGCGAGCAGCGGAAACAGCATCGGGCGCTTGTGGAACAGGTGGGCGAGCGCCGCGACTATGAGCACGGCCCCCACAACGGCCGCGACACCCTCGAGCGGGTGGTGGTGCAGCGTCGCGACCTTGCCGCTGTTCCACAGCGCGGCCGCGAGCAGGACCGGCGTCAGCAGCAGCGCGGCGGCCATGGCGAGGCTGCGGGCGCGCGCGCCAAGACGCTGGGCGGGCAGCGAGAGGACGGCTGCCACGAGCAGGGCGTCGACGATCACGCCGGCCTTCTCGAGGACGTGGGTGAGCGTGACCGCTGCGAGCGGTCCGAGGAACGTCATCGGTGCGGGTACTCCAGCTTGACCGTGAAGCGTGGTATGAGCGTCGTTCGATCCTGCTGCTCGAGCTGTACCTGCACCTCGTAGTTGCCGGCTGGTGCCAGCGACCCGTTTGCGCCGCGGCCGTTCCAGATGAAGTCCAGGCGGGTGTAGCGGTGCATCTCGACGTTTCGAGCGAGCACCGTCACGGGTGTCGGGAAGCGTCCGCCAACCCACGCTCGAGCGTAGGCGACGAACGCACCGCTGGGCTCGGAGCGGATTGAGACCGTCACGGCGTCCCGACGGGAAAGCCGGAAGGAGAAGATCGCCACACGCGCCACGCCGTCGTCACCGGTCGCGAAGGGGCGACCGATTGCGACCCCGTTCGCCGGGTGTGCATCGGGGGGTGGCAGGACGAGCGCCGGCTGGTGCTTCAGCTCTTGGGTGATGAACAGCGCCGCGACGGCCGCGAGGGCGAGCAGCGCGAAGGCGGCTCTGGCGAGTGGCACCGCGGCCGAGCGACCGGCGGCGTCACGCGTGGTAGTCGGCACCGAGTACGACGACGACGTCGGGTGGCGTGGAGCTCCCGGCGGACGCTGCGCTCAGATCGGCGGTGCTCACGGGAAATGCGCTCGACACACCCAGAGCGAGCTCCTGCGCGACCTCGAGCGCTGCGCTCTGGTGCCCTGGGGTGTAGTCGACGGTGGTCGTGGCCAAGTTCTGATTTGGGGCATCAGCGACCGTGCCGGTGGCGAATTGGTCAGCCTTCAGCTTGGCCGCGACGGTCGCGGCCAGACCGGCTTGTTTGGTCCCGTTCAGAACCGCGACGGACACGGTCGCCGGCGCCGGGGGAGCATTCGCGACCGGCGTCTTGGTCGGAGTGCTCGTGCCCGTGCTCGGTGGCTTGGCGGTGGCATTGGAGCGTCCTCCGCCGCCGGGCGCGAAGGCGATGAGCGCTATCACGATGACGGCCACCACGCTCGCCCCGAGCACGAGCAGGCGGCGGCGCCCTGCCGCCGGGCCCGTCAGGCCGCCACCCATCCCGCGCAGCCTGCGCGAGCGGTGACGCGGCGGCGCGGGCGATGGCGTGCCCGCTGCGTCTGGCCGGCGACGGCGCGGTGGCACCGCCGGCGCCGCTGCCACCGCCGGAACCACGGGTTGCGGGAGCGGGATGACGGGCGAGTCCTTGTGGGGGGCTGGCGGCAGGCGCGGCTCATCCGAGGGCGTTGACGGCACCGGCGGATCCGGCACGGCCGCCTCTGGCTGGACGCCGGTCGCAGGCTCGCCGATCTCAGCCCCGGCCGCGCGCTCGGGTGCGGCTGCGGAGCTCAGCGGGACCGCTGGAATCTTCGACTCGGCCGCCGGCGCCTCCTCTGCCGGGCCGGGAACAGGCGGCTCAGCCGCTGCTGGCGCCGCCGCTGCTGGCGCCGCCGGAGTCTGAACGGTGGTCCCCGCCTCGGGGCTGGCGATCGGCGGCGCGGGCGGAGGGACCGCCGCGCCGCTGACGGTTGTCGCGTCGGGCGCTGCGGCGGCGGGCGGCGACGGCGGGCGGGCGGCCGCTGCCGCGGGCGTGCTGGGCGGGATGCGAGCCGCGGTGCCCGCGCTCGGGATCGGCGTCGGCACACGGCGCACGCCCGCAACGCTCGCCGCGACGACCGGTCCGGCGGTTGGCCGCGGCGCGACGACGGCGGTCGGCGGCGGGGCTGGCGCGAAGGGCTGGGGCGCCGCGACCGGCGGCCGCGGGCGCTCGACCTCGTGGGCAGCCCACTCGCGCAGGCGTTTCAGCTCGCGCGCCTGAGCGAAGTACAGCAGCGCGAGAAGCGCCAGGCCGAGCAGCGCCAGGAACGCAGCGTAGGCACCGAGCTTGTCAAGGCCACCGGAGAGCGAGAGCGCGACTACTGGCGAGTAGATCATCGGCGCCGCCAGTCTACGGCTCGGCGGCCACGGGCTGCACCCGCATGGCGGTCAGCTGCGCAACCTTCTCGGCGAGTCCCGTGGCATCGCTCTCCAGGACGAGCAACGAGATCTCGTCGAAAGCTGCCTCGACGCGCTCTATTTCCATCGGGTCGCGCTGGGCGATCAGGATCTTGTCCGCCGCCGTCAGCTGCGGCCGCTCGAACGGGTTGAACAGATCCTCGTGGAGCTTCTCCCCCGGCCGCGCGCCGATCAGATCGATCGCGATGTCGCGCTCGGGCTCGAGCCCCGAGAGCTCGATCATCTGCCTGGCGAGGGCCATGATCGATACCGGCTCGCCCATGTCGAGAACGAATGTCTCGCCGCCCTTGCCGAGCGAGCCGGAGCGGATCACGAGCTGCACGGCCTCGGGAATCGTCATGAAGTACCGCGTCATGTTCGCGTCGGTGACGGTCACCGGACCGCCGGCGGCGATCTGCCGGCGGAAGATCGGCACGACGCTGCCCGACGAGCCGAGCACGTTGCCGAAGCGGACCGCCATGAACCGCGTCGCCGGAAAACGGCGCTGAGCCGCCTCCACCGCGCATTCGGCGAGCGCCTTCGACGCGCCCATCACCGTCGCCGGCGAGACCGCCTTGTCGGTCGAGATCAGGACGAACGCGTCGACGCCGAGCTGGCCCGCGACCGTCGCCACCACGCGCGTGCCGATCGAGTTGTTGCGGATCGCCTCGACCGGGTTCTGCTCCATCAGGGCCACGTGCTTGTAGGCGGCGGCATGGAAGACGATCTTCGGCCGGTGCTCGGCGAACACCTCGCGCGTCCGCTCCTCCTCCTTGCAGTCGGCGAGCACGGCGACGAGCACGTCGGGGTGGACGTGACGATCCTCGAGCAGCTCGCGCTGGATCGCGAAGATGTTGTCCTCGGCATGGTCGAGCAGGACCAGCCGTCGCGGGCCGACGCGGGAGATCTGCCGGCACAGCTCCGAGCCGATCGAGCCGCCCGCGCCGGTCACCAGCACGACCTGACCACGCAGGTAGGCGCCGACTCGCTCGAGCTCCATGTGGACCGGCTCGCGGCCGAGCACGTCCTCTACGCGGACGTCGCGGACCTGCCGTGCGACATCGACCGATCCGCGCAGCAGCTCGAACACCGTCGGCAGGGTGCGCACCGGGATGCCGCGCCCGCGGCACGCCGTGACGACGCGCATCCGCAGCTCACCGGGTGCCGAGGGGATCGCGATGATCACCTCGTCGGGCTCCGCCTCGTCGAGAACTCGCGGCAGGTCAGCCGTCGTACCGCGGACGCGCACGCCGTCGAGGCGCAGCCGCAACTTGAGCGGATCGTCGTCGACGAAGCCAACCGGGTTCAGGCGCAGCTCCGCGTTGCGCAGCAGCTCACGCAAGACGAGCCGGCCACCGTCGCCGGCGCCGACGATGAGGACGTCACGCGCGCCCTTGCGCGAGCGGAAGCCGCGCAGGCGGCGGTCGTGGAGGCTCCGCGCGGCGAGGCGAATGCCGCCGAGGAACGACAGCGCGAGCAGGAAGTAGAGGACCACGCTGGTGCGCGGCACGCCGACGGTGCCGTACGGCCGGAAGACCGCGACCGCCGTGACGAGCAGGATCGTGTCGAGGATCAGGACACGCAGCAGGTTCTCGATGTCGCGCTGCGTCGCGTAGCGCCAGCGGCGCTGGTAGACGCGGCCGAGCGCCAGCAGGATCGCGGTGCCGAGCACCAGCCACGGCAGCGTTCGGACAAACAGCGTGTTGTACTTGTCAATCTCCCGGTGCGAGCTGAGCCCGTCGAGGCGCAGCCAGAACGCGAGGAAGTACGCGAGCGCGACCAGTGCCGCATCGACCGCGAGCTGAGGCAACGAGTGGCGGTGAAGCGGAAAGGCCGCCGAGCGAAGCCGTCGGCGCATCGCAGCGATTGTAGAGCGGAGTGATGTGTTGAGGGCGTTACGCCCTCAACACGACTCTGCTCAGGCGTGCTACGTGCCGCGGGGCCGCGTGATCGCGGTTAGCAACAACTCCACCAGCAGCTGCGGATCCCGGCGGATGCGCGGCGGTGGCCCGGCGGCGCGCTTGGTGATTTCGATCTGGTCGGCCGAGGTGAGCTTACGCAGCCGACCGTCGGCGATCAGCTGCTCGTCGACGCCGCCGAGACGGCCCTCGAACGTGCTCCAGACCGGCGTTCCCAGCGCGACCGCCTCGCGGTTCATCGTCCCCCCCGCGCTGATCACGAGATCGGCGTAGGCGATCAATGACTGGGCGTCGATCGCGCGGGCGGGCAGCACGAACCCGCCGGTGGCCGCCAGCTCGACGCGCTGCGCGCCGGTGCGCGGCAGGACGACTGCCTGTGCGCCACGAACATGTTCGAGCACAGCGGCGAAGAGGTCGTTTTCGAAGCGGTGGTAGAGCGACACGTCGGGCGGCGTGCGAACGACGATGATCGGCTCGCTCAGCTCGAGCCCCAGCTCGTCGAGCACAGCCTCGCTGGGCTCGAAGTCGGCCAGGTAGTACTCCTCCTTGAGCCCCGGATAGCTGCGTACCTTGCCGCGGGCGCCGTAGCGATCCAGGCGCCCGGCGGGGATCGCGTCGGGCACGACAACGGCGCGGGCGAGGCGGCAGTTGACGTTGTGCTGAACGGCCGCCCACTCGTAGTCGAACATCGTCGCCGAAGGTATCCGCAGCAGCTTCGCTGCCACGGATACGTCATTTGAGCCGTGTCCAAGTGCGAGATCGAACCGATGCCCACGCGCCCAACGGGCCAGTGCGGCCGACCGCGAGGCGAGACCGCGGCCCTTGGCGAGGAGCCCTCCGCCGCGATGGTGCCCGATAACGGTGGCGTCCAGACCGAGCCGCTCGCACAGCTCGACGGTCTGGGCAAAGTCGCGCGCGGTCACGGAAACCTCGTGGCCCGCCCGTCGTAGATGCCCCACGATCGGGCGCATCACGAGCGGATGGGGGCTGTTCGTTAGGTCGACCCAGACTCGCATTGGCGCGCGCAACGCTACCCTTCGCCACCCGTGTACGAATTCGCGTCCGTCACCAACGCACTTGTGAACCTGGTGACGCACATCGTCACGGACCTCGGCCTACCCGGGATATTCGTGCTGCTCGTCGCCGGCTCGAGTGGGATACCGGTCTCCTCGGAGGCGGTGATGCTGTTCGCCGGCTTCGACGCCTACCGCGGTCATCTCGTGTTCGCGGCTGTGCTCGTCGTCGGCGTCCTCGGTGACCTGGTGGGCGCCTCGATCGCGTATTCCATCGGCTACTTCGGCCGGACGGAGCTGCTTGCGCGCCACGGGGCCAAGGTGCACATAACGCCCGAGCGCCTCGAGCGCGCTGAGCGCTGGTTCGACCGCTACGGGTCGCGTGCCGTCGTCGTCTCGCGGCTCCTGCCGCTCGTCCGCGCCTACACGTCGTTCCCGGCCGGTGCGGCACGGATGCGCTATCCGAAGTTCATCGCGCTGAGCGCCCTCGGCGGGATCCCGTGGATCGTCGCCTGGGGCGTGCTCGGTCGCGAGCTTGGCTCGAGCTACCACTCGGTGCAGAGCCAGCTGCACTACGTCGACATCGCCGCGCTCGTGCTGATCTGCGCGGCGATCGCCTACCTGCTGTTCCGTCGCTACCGGCGCACCGGTGCGCCAACCTAGCCTCCCGACGGGCCAGGCCATCGCCCTCGGCCTCCTGCACGGGCCGGCGGAGCTGCTGCCGATCTCCTCCTCCGGGCACACGCTGCTGATACCGTGGCTGCGCGGCTGGAGCTACGACCAGCTCGACCCGGCAGCCCGCAAGCGCTTCGAGGTCGCGCTGCACGCCGGAGCGCTGCTCGGGCTCGCGGTCGTGACGGGGGGCGAGATCGCCATCGCCGGCTTCGGCGCGCGGCGGCTGGCGATGCTCGCGCTAGCCACGGCGCCCGCGGCGCTCGCCGGGCTCGCGCTCGAGCGCCCAATCGAACGCCGCTTCAGCACCCCCGCGAACGTGGCCCTCGGCCTCGTTGGCGGTGCTGCGTCGATGGCGCTCGCGGATCGCATCGGAGCCCGCGACCGCACGCGCTCGGATGCGACCGCGCGCGACGGCCTGGCGTTCGGTCTCGCGCAAGCGGTGGCCCTGCTGCCGGGCGTTTCGCGTAGCGGCGCCGTCCGGACGGTGGCGCGGGCGCGCGGCTTTGCGCCGGCCGCAGCCGCAGAGCTGGCCGTCGAGGTCGGCCTACCGGTCACGATCGGGGCACTGCTGCTGAAGGGCCGCGAGGTCCGCCACGCCGGGAAGGCGGAGCGGCAGGCGCTGGCAGCCGGGGCGCTGGCGTCGTTTGCAGCGACCGTCGCGAGCCGGTCGCTCGTGCGGCGAACGGCCCTCGGGCCCTACGCGGCGTACCGCGCCGTGCTGGGCACCGCCGTACTGCGCCGCCTGCGGCACAATGCACGCAGATGATCGACGCCTACGCCGCTGCCGGCGTTGACACGAGCGAGGCGGACCGTGGTGTTCGCGCGCTCGTCGATGTCCTGCGCAAGATCGACATTGGCCGCCCCTCGCGGTCGGTGCTCGGCAGCGGGCACTACGCAAGTGTGCTCGAGATAGCCCCCGGGCTCGGCCTCGCGATGTCGACCGACGGCGTCGGCTCGAAGCTGATCGTGGCCGAGCAGACCGGTCGCCTGCACACCGTCGGGATCGACTGCGTCGCGATGAATGTCAACGACATCGTCTGTGTTGGCGCCGAGCCGATTGCGATGCTGGACTACATCGCCGTCGAGCGTGCCGACCCCGCGGCGCTCGAGCAGATCGCGATCGGGCTGCGGCGCGGCGCCGAGCTCGCCGGCATCGAGATCCCCGGCGGCGAGCTGGCGATCCTCCCCGAGCTGATTCGCGGCCACCCCTCACCCCATGGCATCGAGCTGTCAGGCGCCGGCGTCGGCACCGTCGCACTGGATCGAATGATCACCGGGGATCAATGCCTCCCGGGAGACGCATTGATCGGCATGCCGTCGAGCGGGCTGCACTCCAACGGCTACACGCTGGCGCGTCAGATCGCTGGCAAGTTCGAGCAGCTGGACGACCGCCCGCCCGCGCTCTTAGGGGCTACCGTGGCGGACGCCCTGCTGGAGCCAACCACGATCTATGTGAAAGGGGTGATGGAGCTGCTGAGCAGCCCCATCACACCTCATGGGCTCGCGCACATCACAGGGGACGGCGTGCTGAATCTGAAACGGCTCAACGCGTCCGTTGGCTTCGAGATCGACGAACCACTCGCGGTGCCCCCGATCTGCGCCTACCTGTGTGAGCAGGGGGGCATCGAGCCCAAGCAGGCCTACCAGGTGTTCAACATGGGCTGCGGGTTCGTCGTCGTGGTGGCGCAGGGTGAAGCCGCGAAGGCGGTCGAACTCCTCGCCGACCACCATCCAGGCACGCGCGTGATCGGGCGCGTCACCGATCGCGGCGGCACCGTGACGCTGCCGGGCCTGCGCGTCACGCTCTGACGGCTCACCCCAGGCGATGCACCCCGCCGTCGGCGTCACAATCGCAGGTCGCTACCGACTCGAACGCAAGCTCGGGGCGGGAGCGGCCGCCACCGTGTGGCGAGCTTTCGACACCGTGCTCGAACGCAGCGTCGCGGTCAAGGTCCTCACGGTCGGCGTCGACGACGAGACGCACAGGCTGGAGCGCTTTCGCCGTGAAGCGCGTGCCCTCGCCCAGCTCGGACACCCCCACATAGTCACCGTTATCGACACAGGCGAGGACGAGGGAACACACTTCATCGTGCTCGAGTACATCGCCGGCGAGACGCTCAAGCAGCGCATCGCCCGCGCCGGTCCGCTGGGCGCTGGGGAGGCACTGGCCTACACGATCGAGATCGCGCGCGCGCTCGCGGCGGCGCACGAAGGCGGCATCGTCCACCGTGACGTGAAGGCGCAGAACATCCTGCTGGACCCGGACGGTGGCGCCAAGCTCACCGACTTCGGCATTGCGCGCCGCGGCTCCGATGTCGGCCTCACCCAGGGTAGACAGGTGCTCGGCACCACCGACTACGTCTCGCCTGAGCAGGCGCTCGGGCGCAAGGTGACCGGTCAGTCCGACCTCTACTCGCTTGGCGTCGTGCTCTACGAGGCGCTCACCGGGACGCTGCCGTTCGTCGCCTCCAACCGCCTCGCGGTCGCGACGATGCACGTCCGCGATCAGATCCCTGACGTGCAGCGTCGCCGCCCCGAGCTGTCGGCGATCGTCGCCGCCACGATCGAGCGAGCCACTGCGAAGCCGCTCGACCGCCGTTACGGCGACGCTCGCGCGATGCTCGCGGACCTGGAAGCGGCGCTTGCAATCGAGACGGCCCGCAGCGGGACCGCGGGTGGCGAGGCGAGCGCGGTGCTGCGGACGCTGCCGCGCTCCGCGGCCCGCGGGCTACCGCTACGCGTGCGCCACCCCGGATCGACCGCGCTGTCAGCGGGGGCTGTGGCACTCGTCGTCGCCGCGGTCGCGATCCTCGCCCTGACCGGAGTTCATGCCAATCGCCTCGCGACCCACCTGGCGGCGGTCAGCCTGGCGGGCGCGACCGCGACGTCGTACAACCCGTTTGGCAGCGGGCCCGACAACGCCAACCTCGCAGCGCGCGCGATCGACGGCAAGCCGGGCACCACGTGGATGACCAGCGAGTACGCGGACGGAGCGCTGCGCAAGCCGGGCGTCGGGATCTACGTCACGCTCGCCCGCCCCACTCGGGCGGCGGCGCTCACCCTCGTGACGTCGACGCCCGGATTCGATCTCGATGTCCTCGGCGCGGACCGCATCGTCGCCTACCACCCCGGCTCCCATCAGGTCCTCTCGGCGCTCGGCTGGCGACTGCTTGGCCGGGCGCGCGATGTCCCCAGGACGGTGAGCATTCGCCTCCGCGATCAGCGCACGCCGTTCCGCTACTACCTCGTGTGGATCACCCGACTCGAGCCTGGAGCTCCCGGCGCCTGGGTCAGCGCGGCGGTCGGCGAGGTCGGGCTGCTGGCGCGCCGCGCCGATCAGGGAACGTAGCTGCGCGTGCGGGCGTGACGCTCGATGCCCAGACGGCACAGCTCGTCGACCAGCGACGCGTAGGCGAGGCCGTCAGCTTGCCACAGCTTGGCGTACACGCTTGTCGCCGTGAAGCCGGGCATCGTGTTGAGCTCGTTCAGCAACACCTGCTCGCCGTCGACGAAGAAATCGGCGCGGGCCAGGCCCGCGCAGCCACAGAGCTCGAACGCCTCGACCGCGAGACGCTGCACGGCGGCGCGGGCGGCGGGCGAGATCCGCGCCGGCACGACCAGCTCCATGCCGTTCGGCTCGTACTTGGCGGCGTAGTCGTAGAAGTCGCTGTGCAGGACGATCTCGCCGGGCGGGGAGGTGCGCAGCTCGCGGTTGCCCAGCAGCGAGCACTCGACCTCGAGTCCGCGTGCGCTTGCCTCGACGATCGCCCGCTCGTCGTGCTCGAATGCCGCCGCCAGCGCCGCGACCAGCGCGTCACCGGCGTCGGTGACCTTGGCGATGCCGACCGATGAGCCCATCCGGGCGGGCTTGACGAACACCGGCAGACCGAGCGGCACAAGCTCGTCGGCGACGCGCTCCGGGGCCTGTGCGAAGGTCCGGTGCTCGACGGCCCGGTAGTCGACCTGCGGTATTCCCGCGCCGCCCAACGCCTGCTTCGAGCGCACCTTGTCGATGCACAATGCCGAGCTCGCGATGTCCGATCCGACGTAGGGGATGTCGAGACACTCCAGCACCCCCTGAACGACACCGTCCTCGCCGTAGGGGCCGTGGAGCGCCGGAAATGCGACGTCGCAGTCGAGCAGGCCGCCGGCCGGGGTCAGCGTCAGCTCGACGTCCTCGTGGCGCCAGCGGCCCTCGCGAGTGATCTCGACGGCCAGTGCGCTGTGGCCCGCGGCCTCCAGGCCCTCGCGGACCGCGGCAGCCGATGCGAGCGAGACGGCGTGCTCGCCGGAGCGCCCACCGCCGAGCACGGCAACGCGCATCAGCTGGTGCCGGTTGCGCCCGACGGACCGGTCGGGCTCGTGCCGCTGTTGCCCGTCGGGCCTGTGTAGTCGCCGATTGCGACCGTGACCGTCGTGCCCGGTGCGACGAGCGTGCCGGCCGCCGGTGTCTGAGCCACGACGACCCCGTTCTGCGACTGGTCGGTCACCGTCTGCGATGTCAAGCTGCCTTCGACGAGCCCTGCCGCTATCAGTGCGGCCGAGGCGCGCGCCGGCGTGTCACCGTTGAGCGGGGGGACGGCCACCTTCGTCGGGGCCGTCGCGACGTCGAGCGTGACGGTCGAGCCATACGGCGCCTTCTTGGTCGACGGACTCTCTTGGATGACGGTCCCGGCGGCATAGGTGCTCGAGGGGACGGGGACCCGCTTCACGACGAAGCCGTTGCTTTCGAGCACCAGCTCGGCGTCCGAGTACTTGGACCCGACGACGCTGAGCAGCGGCACGTCCTGCGGGCCGCTCGAGACCGCGAGCGAGATGACCTTGCCCTCCGGGGCGGTGCTGGTGGCAGCGGGGGTGGTCGAGATCACGTAACCCTTCTTCACGCTGTTCGAGCTCTGCTGCGTCGTCGTGTGACGGAAGTGGGCACGCGCGAGCGTGGCCTCCGCGACGGCCAGCGGCTGGTTCCTGACGTCGGGAACCACGCCGTAGGCCTTGCCGGCCGACACGAGCAGCTCGACGGTGCTGCCGCCCGCGATCTCCGAGCCGGGTGCGGGGTTCTGGCCGATCACAGTCCCGGCGGTCGCCGTCGATGACGTCTGCGGGGTCGTCGCGACCTTGAAGCCATCACTCTTGAGCGTCAGCTGCGCGACGTCCTCGTGCTCGCCGGTGACGCTGGGGACGGTCTCGTTGCGGCCGATCAGCAGGAAGACGAGGGCGATGATCGCGGCTATCGCGACAAACACCCCGAACAGCGCCCACGGCCACACCGGGCCACCGCCGGACCGACGGGGCGGCGGCGCGCCACCGGGACCGCTGCTGATCACGCTCGTCGCACTCGAGTCCCAATAGTCGGGGTCGGGATGGTGCACGGTCGCTGGGAGCAGCGTCTGGGTCCCGTCGGACGGGGTCGGTCGCAGCACCGGCGCCTGCACGGTTGGCATCACTACGGGCGTGAACGCGGCCGTGCGACTGCCGTCCTCGGTGCGCAGGCGCTCGCGCTCGGCGCCCAGCGCGTTGAGAAAATCGTCGGCGTCGGCGAAGCGGTCGGCGGGATCCTTGGCGAGTGCGCGCAGGACGATCGCGTCGAGATTCGGCGAGATCGACGAGACCAGCGTGCTCGGTGGACGCGGCGGCTCGGAGAGATGGCGGAGCGCGATCGCGACAACCGACTCCCCCTCGAACGGGACGGTGCCGGTCAGCAGCTCGTAGAGCAGGATCCCGATCGCGTAGACGTCGCTGGGCGGCCCGACGTTCTCGCCTTGCGCCTGCTCGGGCGAGAGGTAGCGCGCCGTGCCCATGATCGAACCGGTCTGCGTGATCTCGGAGGCCCCAGCGCGCGCGATCCCGAAATCGGTGACCTTGACGCGGTTCTCGTCGTCGATGATCACGTTGTGCGGCTTGAGGTCTCGGTGCACAACGCCACGGCGGTGGGCGAAGCGGGCGGCGCGCAGCACCTGCTCGGTGATGTCGATCGCGCGCTCCGGCGTCAGCGGCGCCTCCTCACGGACGATCGCGTCGAGCGAGCGCCCCTCCAGGAGCTCCATCGCGATGTAGTACGTCCCGCCCCATTCGCCGCGATCGAAGACGCTGACGATGTTGGCGTGCGACAGCGATGCGGCGCTGGACGCCTCACGGCGGAAGCGCTCGACGAACTCCTCGTCCTGGGCGAAGCGCTCATGCAGCAGCTTGACCGCGACGCGCCGGCCGAGCTGCAGATCCTCGGCGCAGTAGACGTCAGCCATCCCGCCGGAGCCGAGGCGCGAGACGACCTGATAGCGCTCGTCGATGATCGTGCCGGGGACGATCTGGAGCATCAGCCGCTGCTCCCGAGAATCGACTGGATTACCTGCCGCGCGATCGGTGCCGCAATCGCGCCGCCGTATTCGGAGGTGTGCTCGATGTCGACGGCGACGGCGATCTTGGGGTCGGTGGCGGGCGCGTAGGCGATGAACCAGGCGTCGTTGAGAGAGTTCGCGCTGTTGGTCAGCTCAGCGGTGCCGGTCTTGCCGGCGACCTTGTACTGGAAGCCGTAGAGCGCTCGGTAGGCGGTGCCGTCGCTGACCACGTCCTGCATCATGATCCCAACCTGCTCGGCCGTGGAGGGCTTCATGACCGTGCTGAAGAGGGTCGGCGCGACACGCTCGATGACGACCCCGTCGCTATTGGTCACGTAGTTGGTGAGGTGAGGCGTCATCAGGCGTCCCTGGTCGGCGACCGCGGAAGCGACCATCACCATCTGCAGGGGAGTCACCTCGAGCTGTCCCTCGCCGATCCCGACGAGCGGCGCGTCCCAGTCGCTCGACGGGACCAGCTCGCCGGCCGCGTTGCGCACTCCGCTCGGCTGGCTCTCGATGCTGGGAAGGTCGATCGGGGGGTCGCGGAAGTAGCCGAGGCGGGTCATGTAATCGGCCAGCACGGCGCCGCCCAGCTTGTACGCCACGTTTGCGAAGACCGTGTTGATCGAGTTCGTCAGCGCGTAGGTGAGGGTCACCTCACCGTAGCTCGCGTTGCTGTCGTTGTGCAGCGGAATGCCGTAGAAGCTCTGTGGCGAGTTGCCGTCGATCATCGAGTCCGGCGTGAACTGGCCGGTGTCGATCGCTGCGATCGCTGTGACAACCTTCTCGATCGAGCCGGGGAAGTCCTGTGCTGCGATCACGCGATCGACCTGCGGGCCATCCAGTCCGGCCTCGGAGCGCGCCAGCTCGGCCGGATGCTGGATCAGGTTGGGGTTGTACGTCGGGTTGGTGGCCAGCACTCTGATGTCGCCGGTGCTCGGAACCATCGCTACGACGGCGCCGTTGAGGCCCGTCCCGACCAGCGCGTTTTCGGCCACCTCCTGGGCGGTCGGATCGAGCGTCGTGTAGACGTTGTCGCCGGACGGTTGGGTGCCCGATAGCTGGTCGAGCAGTGACTCCTGCTGAATCGGCGTCCCGGTGAGGAGGCTGTTGCGGTAGCGCTCGAGGCCGGCCGATTGGTTGTTCAGCGGGAAGGCGTAGCCGATCGCCGCAGCGTACAGCGACCCTTGCGGGTACTCGCGCTTGTAGGCGCCGCCGGGTTCTGCGATCGAGGTAGCCAGCAGCGTCCCGCCCTCCGCGTAGATCGAGCCGCGCTTGATGTCGAGCGACTCCTCCAACGCGCGGTGGTTCTCGCGATTATTCTGGAGCGCCTTGGCGTCAAACACGGTCCAACGCGACGTGAAGGCGACGAGCAGCGCGAACATCAGCACCACGAATCCGAACAGGCGGGCGATCGGGCGGTTCATTGGCCTTGGACCTCGCCCAGCTCGAGCTGGCGCACGAGCGTCGACGCGCCGTTCTGCGAACGGAGCTGATCGTTGAACAGGCGCGACCGCTCCAGAGGACTCAGTTCGGCTGCCGTGACACCCGAGACGAAGTACTGCGTGTACAAGCGCAGCCCGCCCGGCAAGGTGTAGGGCAGACCGTTGTAGATCGTCACCTGGCCGTATGCGTCGGTGCCGACGAAGTAGACCGCCTGCCCGGCGAGGACGGCGGCGGCCACCAGCACGCCGACAATGGCCAGCGTCACGACGCCGGAGCGCAGCAGCGCGAAGCGACGGCGGCGGGTGATGCCGGCACGCGTCGAGCCGACGACGGGCATGCGCGGGGCGATCCGGCGCGAGCGCGGAGCCCGCGGTGGCCGGGTGTAGTAGCCATCGCGCAGCGTTTCGGGCGCGATCGGGGCGCCTGGCATCTCGTCTGGCACCGTCGCATCGGCGGGCACGAGCGGTTCGGTGGACGAGTCCCGCCGAGCGGCCTTCGACGTCGTGCGACGGCGGACCGGCTTACGCGTCCGCGGGCGATCGCCGGCCACCTCTTCGAGGCGAAACAGGACCACCGTGATGTTGTCGCGGCCCCCGGCCGCGTTGGCGGCGGAGATCAGCGCGCGCCCGGCGGCCGCGAGCGTGGTGCTCGCGGCGAGGATCTGCTCGACCTGGCTTTCGGGGATCATCGAGGTCAGCCCGTCGCTGCAGAGCAGGTAGATGTCGCCGTCGACGCCGTCGAGCGTAACCAGATCGATGTCGACCGTGGGCTCGGGACCGAGCGCCCGCGTGATGATCGACCGCTGCGGATGCTCCTCGGCTTCCTCCTCGGTGAGCCGCCCTTGGCGGATGAGTTCCTCGACGAGCGAGTGGTCGCTCGTCAACCGTTCCAGCGTCCCGTCGTGCAGCCTGTAGGCCCGGCTGTCGCCGACGTGCGCCAGGGATATCTCCTGGGGCCCAACGTAGGCCACGGTGAGCGTGGTTCCCATCCCGTCGAGCTTCGCGTCGCCGCGCGCGCGGCTGTAGATCTCGGCGTTGGCCTCCACCGCGCGGGCGGCTAGCCGCGGCGCCGGGTCCTCCGCGCCGTCAACGGAGAAGCCGCGAGCGAAATGCTCGACGGCGATCCGCGAGGCCACCTCGCCACCTTGGGCTCCGCCCATGCCGTCGGCGACCACGAACAGCGGCGCGCGCTCGAGGAACGCGTCTTCGTTGGCCCGGCGCTGCAGGCCAGTGTCAGAGTGCGAGAACTGCTCAGCGACGCGCAGCATCAGTCATCCTCATAGGTGAACTCGCTGTCGCCGATGCGTACGCGGTCGCCGTGGTGCAGCGGCGCGAGACCGCGCAGCAGCTCCTCGTTGAGGTACGTCCCGTTGGTCGAGCCGAGGTCCTCGAGCACGACCACTCCGCCCTGCAGCACGACGCGTGCATGGCGTGAGGACGCGAACGGATCGTCGAGCCGGATCTCGGCGGCGTCGCCGCGACCGAGAACGGCCCCTTCACCGATGTCGTAGATCATTCCTGCAGCATGACCGGGAGCGCGCTCGACTACGAGCCTCGGGGCACGTGTCGCGACGACCCCCCCTTGGCCGGCGGAGTACATGCCCGTGCCTTGGTCCACCGGTGCCGTGACGCGCGCAGTGCGTAGGTCACGCGACGCGCTGCGAGCGATCCACAGTAGGAACAGGTAGAGAACCGCGAGGAAGCCGAACTTCAGCGCGACCGAGACCGGCTGCAGATTGGTCAAGCGCGTCTCCCGCGGTTGGCTGGCGTGTGCGCCCGGTCGCACATTAGTCCACCTCGAAAATCAGCTCGGCGGACGCGATTTCGATCACATCGCCGTCGCTCAGCAGCGTCGGCACGCCGACGGGCCGATCGTTGAGCCGCACCCCGTTCGTCGAGCCGAGGTCCACGAGAACCCACCCCGCCGCGTCGGGGACGATCTCAGCGTGGCGCCGTGATACGTCGCTCGAGGCCAGGACGATATCGGCGTCGGGGCTGCGGCCGATCACGGCGCCGTGCGGACCGATCGCGGCCCGTGTACCACCGACGGTCAGGAATGCGCGGCCGTGCGCGGCCGTGCCGCGCCGCCCTGGGGCGAGCTCGGGCGTGTCGGAGGCGCGGGCCGCGCGATGGCGCGGGAGTCCGCCATGCGCAGCCACGAGGTTTGCCTCGATGCCGCATTCGCCGAGCGCGAGATGTGGGTCCGTCCGCAGCTCGATGTGCGGGTGCGAGACGAGCGCCAGACGCTCTTGCCGGGCGTGTTCGAGCAGGTAGGCGGAGAGCTCTTCGACGAGGCCGGCCTCGATCGGGGTGAGCTGGCGACGGTCCTCCGGTGACAGCCACACGATGTACTCGTTGGGGACATAGGTGTTCGCCAGCGAGCTTTGACGATGCTGGTCCATCTCGCGCGCCAGCCGCCGAGCGAGTTCGACGGGGCGGATCTGGCTGCGAAAGGCGCGACCGAACGCCCCCTCCACGAGGTCGGCGATCTTCGTCTCGAGGTTGCGGAGAAGGCTCATTTGAGCGCGGCACGGCGCCCCACACGGTGTGCGGGGCAAGCGCCATGCTACGCGACGGTGGCGGCTCCCGGAGCCCGTAGCCGTCGGCCCTGAAACGTTGTTGCGAGGAGCGCCGCGATCACGCCCGCTGCGACGGGAAGCGGTGGGGGAACCGCACCGATGTGCTGGGCAAGAGCTACGCTCGCCACGATCAGCCCCCCGGCCCATGCCATCGCCGCGGTGACTCTCAGCGCGCGGGAGGCGGCGCCGACCAGCCACGGCAAGACGAGGGCCGCAAGCGCCCACAGCAGCGCCGGCGCGATCCGGTCAGGTGTGCACAGCGGAGCGAGCGCATGCTCCAGCGCGCCGGGAACCGAGCCCTGCCAGCTTGCCCGCGCTCGCGTGCCGGTAGCGACACCGAACAGCAGCCTTCGCCCGACGAGCTCCTCGGTGAGCGCCACCCACCAGTAGCCGACCGCTCCCAGGACGGTGCGCCGCCACGGCGAGCTGGCGGCGGCCCGGGCCGCGACGCCAGGAAACGCCGCGGCGACGCCGAGCGCTCCGAGCAGCGGCGCGAACGCGGGGATAGACCACAGCCACGGCTCGCCGGCGAGCAGTAACGGCACAGGCGCGACGGCGAGCGCGACGACGGTCGCCGTGCCGGGCTGGCCGGCGATGGCGATCCACGCAACACCGGCCAGCGCGAGCGCCAGCCAGCCGCGGCGCGGGGCTAGCGCGACCGCGCCGAACGCTGCGGTCGCGACAGTTGCTTCGGTGGTCGGCCCGTGTGGCCCGAGAACAGTCGCGAGCGCGGCGACGCAGAGCACGGCGGCGGCCCCGCCGGCCACCAGGCGCTGACCGCGCGGAGTGAGCGCGCTGGGGCGTGCCCGCATCGCGCTGCCCAGCGCCCGCCGGCGATTGCGGTCCCCGCTGAGCGCCGAGGCTAGGTCTGAACGCAGGTCGGCCACGGAGCCGCGCCGGATCGGGTCGGGGTGCAGCGCCCGGTCGATGCCGGAGCAGACGCGCACCGGCAGGTCACGCCGCACGCGGGCCAGTGACGGCATCGATGAGCCGAGGCGGCGGACGGTCGCCGCCGGATTGGCTGCGCGCAGCGGGTTGGCGCCGGCGAATCCCTCGTACAGGGTGAGCGCCAGCGAGTACAGATCGCTCGCCGCCGTCGCGGCGTCCCCGTCGGCCTGCTCAGGAGCCATGTAGGCGAGCGTCCCGATCACGTCGCCTGAGTGCGTCAGTGGCTGCTCACCCGTGATGTGAGCGATGCCGAAGTCCGTCAGCTTGGCTGGGGCGCCCGTCGCCCGCGGATCGCTCGCGACGATGACGTTCTGCGGCTTGACGTCGCGGTGCACCACGCCGCGTGAGTGGGCGTGGTGCAGCGCATCCGCGAGGGCCACGCCGATTCGCATCAGGGCGCGGTCCGTCAGCGCGGATCGCGCGTACAGGTCGGCAAGCGAGGCGCCCTCGACGAGCTCGCTGACAAGGTAGTAGGCGCGGTCGTCCGACAAGGCCTCGTAGAACGCGACGATCGACGGGTGTGACAGGCGCGCGGCGGCGAGCGCCTCGCGGCCAATCCTGCGGCGGTCGGCGCTGTCCGCCCCGTAGGCGCGCGCAACCCGCTTGACCGCCACAGTGCGGCGCAGCCGCTCGTCCCGCGCGATCCAGACCGTCCCGTGGCCCCCGGCACCGAGCGGCTCGAGCATGCGGAAACGCCCGGCCACGAGGTCCTCGCGGGTCTGCGTGAGGCCAGCGGCCGGCGCTGCCCGCGCCGGGCTCGGAAGTGTGTTCACCCGCGCGCCTTCCCGCTGCACCGACGTTTTCCTGTCTCGTGGCGCCGCTGAGCGGTAAGTTGCAGGGACTGCGAGCCGAACGCTCGTCAGTAATAGTGCCAAGTGCCAAACCTTCCGCAAGGAGCGGTGTTGTCGTTCTTCGATGAGGGTGACGAGCCCAGTACAACCATCGGGCCGCCGCCTCAGCGGCGCCGACCTAGCAGACCTCCAGGCGCCGGCGGAGCCCCGCCCGACGAGCGCACCGTGCTGGCGCGGCGGGCGGGGGCGGTGGGCATCGTGCTTGTCACGGTGATCCTCGTCGTCCTCGGCGTCAAGGCCTACCTTGCCAGCGAGGCCCGGCAGGCGCTCGAGAACTACAACGCGAATGTCAACACGCTGCTGAGCGAGCAGTACACGCAGGTCCAGGTGCCGTTCTTCAACAGCCTCAAGACCGCCAGCGGAGAGAGCGGCAACGCCCTGGAGACATTCGAACAATCTCTGCTGACGGATTCGGTCATCGCCAAGCAGGAGGCCAGCACGGCCGCCGGCTGGAGCGTTCCGGGGCCGATGGTCGGGGCACAGACCTACCTACTGGAGGTGCTCGACTTCCGCTGGCAGGCGCTGCTGCAGGTCGCGAACAACGTCGGCCCGGCCCTCACCACCGGCGGATCCGCGCCCGCACTCCAGCGGATCGCCGGCGCCATGGAAATGATCAACGCCTCGGACATCATCTACGCGACACGGGTGCAGCCGCTGATCGCGCAGCAACTCGCGGCCGGCGGCATCGGCGTGGCGGGCACCGGCCCCGGCGGAGTCGTGACAAGCGGACAGCAGGTCGATCCGAGCCAGTTCCTGCCGAGCGAGTCGTGGACCCTCACGACCTACGTCGCCGGCGAGCTGCTCGGCTACACGCCACCCTCGCTCGGCGGCACGAGCAACGGCGGGACCAACGGCCATGCGCTGCTCAGCGTGTCGGTTGGCGGCACGCAGCTGGTGGGTGGCGGCACCGTCAACCCGCTGACCTACACGCCTGGATCGATCTTCGCTCTGACCTTCGAGAACGACGGCACGAACACCGAGCACGATGTCGTGACCAAGGTCACGGTGCGCTCCGCATCGTTCGCCGCTGTCAGCGCCGAGGCCACCACCGCGACGACCCAACCGAGCATGAACTACACGGCGGACATCACCTTGCCGGGCAAGCTTCCAACGGGCACGACCTTGCAGGTCATCGCCACCGTCGAGCAGGTGCCCGGCGAGACCGACTTGACGAACAACACGCAGACGTTCCTCGTCGTACTCAGCTAACGCGGCGCTCGCCAGGCCGTAGGGGCGCTACGGTTCAGCACGTGGCATCGGCACTCAACTCCACGGGCGACATCGTCGCGCTCGGCGGCGCAGCCGCCGGCGCGCTTGCGCTGATTGCCTGTGCGGCGCTGGCTTGGGTGGTACGGCGCCTGCGTGTGGCGCAGCGCGCTGTGCTCGGGGAAGGGGAGGCCGTGGACCTCGTTGCGCACGCCGTCGCGCTGACACGCGAGGTCGTCGCGCTCCGCGACTATCTCGACGAGGTCGCTGCGCGCCTCGACGCGCGGCTCGTCGAAGCGGAACACCGCCTCGACCGATCCATCTCCCATCGCGCGCTCGTCCGCTACGACGCTTACAACGAGATGTCGGGTCACCAATCGCTCTCGATTGCGCTGCTCGACGCCACGCGGTCGGGCATCGTGCTGTCATCGATCTTGCACCGCGATCAGGCTCGGCTGTACGTCAAGCAGGTGCGCGACGGAGAGAGCGAGCTGACGTTGTCGCCCGAGGAGGAGGAGGCGCTGCGCCTGGCCCTTCTCCGGGACGATTGAGCGGCCACCGGGGCACGATGAGGATCGGCTACCTCGGCCCTGAAGGGACCTTCAGCCACCAGGCGCTGCTCAACTCGCGGCCGCCGCACGACGCGCAGGCAGTTGCGCTCGCCACGCTGTACGACACGGTCGTAGCTGTGCAGGACGGCAGCGTGGATGTCTCCCTGGTGCCGATCGAGAATGCGCTCGAGGGCTCGGTCGACGTGACGCTCGACACGCTCGCGGCGGATGCGGACGACGTGACGATCATCGGCGAGACCGTCCAGCGCATCCGCAACTGCCTGATCGTCGGCGGACCGGTCGTGCTCGAGGACATCGAAGCGATCTACTCCCATCCACAGCCGAGCGGCCAGTGCGCGCGCTTCCTGCGCACGCGCGTGCCGGGCGCGCGGATCGTGGCGGCAAGCTCGACGGCCGAGGCCGTGCGCACGGTTGCAGGCGCTCCCGGCCAGCCCCACGCGGCGCTTGGAAACCGTCTTGCGGCGGAGCTCTATGGCGCCGAGGTGCTGCTCGAGGACGTCGATGACATCGACGGCAACGTGACGCGGTTTGTCTGGCTTGCGCGCAGCGAGCGGGCCACCGAGCTCCGCCGGCTGGTCGAGCGCGGCGAGACCACGAAGACATCGATTGTCTTCTGGGGAGGCGGCGACGAAGCCGCCGGCTGGCTCGTGAGCTGCCTCTCGGAGCTTTCCCAGCGCGACATCAGCCTGACACGGGTCGAGTCGAGACCCCGTCGCATTGGGCTCGGCAACTACATGTTCTTCGCCGACCTCGCCGGCTCGATGGCGGAGCCGCGCCTTCACGATGCGATCGAAGGCCTGCACCGCCACTGCGAGGATGTGCGGGTGCTCGGTTCATACCGGGTGAGCTAGCGGCGCGGGTCGGTACACTCGGCGCGAGGAGCATGGGCACGGCCGTCCCAGTACCACCAACGAGGTCCGCGTCGCCCGACGAGCACCGGCGGCGCGGGCGTGATGGTGGCCGGGTGCTCGTGCTGAACGCCACCTACGAGCCGATCAACGTGTGTACCGTGCGCCGCGCGATCGTGCTGCTGCTGAAGGCGCGCGCTGAGGTGCTGGAGGAGGCGCAGTGGGTGCTCCACGCCGAGCACCTCGCCCTGGCGCGTCCGTTTGTGATCCGCCTGACCAGCTACGTGCGCCTGCCACGCGACGCGCACCACCGCAAGATCACGCGGCGGGCGGTGTTCGCACGCGACAACTGGACCTGTCAGTACTGCGGCGCGCGCAGCAACCTGACCGTCGACCACGTGATCCCGCGATCGAAGGGCGGACCGTCGAGCTGGGACAACATCGTGGCCTCGTGCGCTCCCTGCAACCGGCGCAAAGCGGATCGCACGCCCGTTCAGTCGGGGATGCATCCCGCAAGACCGCCCCGCCAGCCACGGGCTGAGATCTTCATCCGCGTGTCGAGCCCCACGATCCCGCCGGCCTGGCAAGCGTATCTCCCGGCTGCCGCGTAGGCGCCGGCTGGCGCAAAGAGGGCGCCCCGTGGGGCGCCCTCCTGGCGGACTAGGTCATGCAAGCGAACGCCCGGCCTCGCGGTGGCAAAGCCGATCGTGCCGGAGGGACTAGGTCCGGCAGCCTGCACGACGGTGGTCCGGGTTGGATTCCGCTAAGCGGGTCCAGCCAGTTGCTCCGACCTAGCGGCCGGCCACCTCCAGAGTCCCGCAAGAACTGTCAACCAATTGAGGACCACCTCCTTTCTCTGGTGCGACCAGACTAGCGGACGGTGGTGACGCTCGCCAGAGGAAACTCAGCTCTCCTCAATTGGCGGCGGCGTTTCCGGCTCGTCGCCGTCCGGCTCGGCGGCCGGCTCGGCGACGAGTGCGATCGCGCTAACTGTGTCATCGTCCTTGAGGTTCATCAGACGGACGCCCTGTGACGCGCGCCCATACCGATTGATCCCGCGAACGCCCGTTCGCTGGACCATGCCGCCGGCACTGATGAACACGAGCTCTTCGTGCTCGCGCACGACCAGCGCGCCGGCGAGAGCGCCCTTGCTCTCGGTGAGCGCGATCGTCTTCACGCCCATTGTCGCGCGCCCCTTGCGCGGGTAGTCGCCCAGTGCCGTCCGCTTGCCGTATCCGTTCTCGGTGACCACGAGCAGCTCCTGGTCGTCGCTCGCGACGTCCATCGCAAGCACGCGGTTGCCTGGCTGTCGGACGTTCATGCCCTTCATGCCGGATGTGTCGCGGCCCATCGGGCGGACATCGGACTCGCGCATCCGCGCGGCCTTCCCTGACCGGGACACCATCAGGATGTCGTCCTCGCCACTCGTCTGGCGTACTGCGACCAGCTCGTCGTCGTCGCGAATCTTGATCGCGATGATGCCGTCGGCGTTGATCGGTGTGTTGTAGGCGGCGAACTCGGTCTTCTTGACGATGCCAGCCCGCGTGGCGAAGACGAGGTAACGCCCTTCGCCGTAGTCGCGCGTGGACAGGACCGACTGAACCCGCTCACCTTCGCGGAGCGGAAGGATGTTGACGAGCGCACGCCCCTTCGCGGTGCGGGACGCCTCGGGGAGGTCGTACACCTTCGAGCGATAGACCTTGCCGCGATTGGTGAAGAACAGCAGGTAGTCATGCGTCGAGCAGATGAAGAGATGCTCGATGAAGTCGCCGTCCTTCATGTCCATCCCGCTGACCCCGCGGCCACCACGATGCTGCTGGCGATACGTGACAAGCGGCAGCGACTTGATGTAGCCGGTGTGGGTGATCGCGATGACCATCTGCTGGTCGGCGATCAGGTCCTCGATATCGATCTCGCCTTCGGCGTGGGAGATCTCCGTCCGGCGCTCATCGCCGAATCGCTCGCGAATCTCGCTCAGCTCTTCCTTGATCAGCGCGAGCACACGCAACTCATCGCCGAGGATCGCGCGCAGCTCGCCGATCCGCTCGACCGTGTCAGCGTGCTCCTGCTTGATCTGCCCTGACTCGAGTGCCGTCAGCTGCGAGAGGCGCAGGTCGAGAATCGCCTGGGCCTGGATAATCGACAGCTTGAAGCGCTTGACGAGCTGCTCACGCGCGCTCTCGCGATCCTGCGCACTGCGAATCAGCGCGATCACGGCGTCGAGGTTTTCGAGCGCGACCAGCAAGCCCTCGAGGATGTGGGCGCGGGCTTCACGCTGCGCGAGCTCGTGCTTGGCACGCCGCACGACGACTTCGCGCTGATGCTCTACGTAGTGGTGGATCGCGTCGCGCAGCGAGAGCGTTCGCGGAACGCCGTCCACCAGCGCGACCATGTTGACGCCGAACGTGCTCTGCATCGGCGTGTGCTTGAACAGCTTGTTCAGCACAACCTTTGGAATGACGTCTCGCTTGAGCTCGATCACGAGGCGCATGCCGCGCTTGTCTGACTCGTCGCGGATGTCGGAGATCTCGGGGATCCGCTTGTCGTTGACCAGCGCAACGATCTTCTGGATCAGCCCCCCGTCGCCACCCTTCTTGACCATGTAGGGAAGCTCGGTCACGACGATCGCTTCCTTGCCGTGGCTGAGCGGCTCAGTGTGGGCGCGGGCCTGGACGCGGACCCGGCCGCGGCCGGTCTCGTAAGCCTCGCGGATACCGGACCGGCCAAGGATGATTCCGGCGGTCGGAAAGTCCGGGCCACGCATGTGAGCCATCAGCTCGTCGACGCTGATCGACGGCGTCTCGATGTAGGCGATCGTGGCATCGATCACCTCACGCAGGTTGTGCGGCGGGATGTTCGTGGCCATCCCGACGGCGATGCCCGACGAGCCGTTGACCAGCAGGTTCGGGAAGCGCGACGGCAGAACAAGCGGCTCCTGTTCGCTGCCGTCGTAGTTCGGCGCGAAGTCGACGGTGTCCATGTCGAGGTCGCGCAGCATCTCCATCGCGAGGCGCGTGAGGTTGGCCTCCGTGTAGCGCATCGCGGCTGCCGGATCGTCATCCACCGAGCCGAAGTTCCCCTGGCCATCGACCAGCGGGTAACGCATCGAGAAGTCCTGCGCGAGCCGGACGAGCGTGTCGTAGATGGCCGAGTCACCATGCGGGTGGTACTTGCCCATCACCTCGCCGACGATCCGTGAGCACTTCGCCTTGCTGCGCGTCGGGCCGAGCCCGAGCTCGCGCATCGCGTAGAGGACGCGCCGGTGAACCGGCTTGAGCCCGTCGCGCGCGTCGGGCAGCGCGCGCGACACGATCACCGACATCGCGTAGTCGAGGAACGCGGTGCGCATCTCGTCCTCGATCGCGCGCGGCTCGATGTTGCCGCCGTTCAGGATCTCAGTCGCCGTGGCTGATCACCCCACCTACACGTCGAGATTCGCAACGAGACGGGCGTTGGACTCGATGAACTCCCGTCGCGGCTCGACCTGGTCGCCCATCAGCATCGAGAAGATCCGGTCGGCCTCGACAGCGTCCTCGATTCCGACCTGGGCGAGCGTCCGGGACTGCGGGTCCATCGTGGTCGTCGCGAGCTGCTCCGCGTTCATCTCGCCGAGTCCCTTGAAGCGCGACACGTCCTCGCCCTTCTGGGAGATGTTCAGCACCTCCGCGCGAAGGTCGTCAAACGTGCCGGCCGTCCCGGTCCGCTCGCCGAACCGCACTTCGAACGGCGGCTGGCCCGCCAGCTCCGTGAGCCGGCGGTGAGCGCTCAGGAGGTGCAGGTAGTCAGTCGAATCGAACAACGTCTGCGGCACACGATGCGTCCGCGCGAAGCCGCTGGTCCGTTCGGTGACACGCACGACAAGAATGCCGTCCTCGCTGCTGACGACTTCGGCCTTGTGGGCGGTCTGCGCGCCGTTCGCCCTCGCGAGCAGCGACACGACGGCGGCATTGCTCTCGGCGCCGTGCTCGAGGATGCCGGTCTCGGCGAGCAGCCGCATCACGTCTGACCCGTAGACGGCGCGCAGCGACGCGGCGAGCGCTTCGTACTGCCTGACTTGGCGGACCAGCTTCTGCCAGCGCGCCTCCGTCAGCTTGAAGTCGGCGCCGTTACGGTCGGACACCTCGAAGCGCTCGAGCTTGTCGTAGACGAGGATCTCCTCGAGGTCGGACTCCTTCTCGATGTAGCGCTCGCGTTTGCCCTGCTTCAGCTTGTACAGCGGCGGCTTGGCGATGTACACGTAGCCCGCCTCGATCAGCTCCTGCATCTCGCGGAACAGCAGCGTCAGGATCAGCGTCCGGATGTGCGCCCCGTCCACGTCGGCGTCACACATCAGGATGATCTTGTGGTAGCGGGCGTTTTCGATGTTGAACTCGTCGCGCACCCCTGTGCCGATGGCGGTGATCAGTGCCTGGATCTCGGTGTTCTGAAGAACCTTGTCGATGCGGCTCTTCTCGACGTTGAGGATCTTGCCGCGCAACGGGAGCACGGCCTGCGTGTTGCGGTCGCGCCCCTGCTTTGCCGAGCCGCCGGCGGAGTCACCCTCGACGACGAACAGTTCGGCCAGCGAGGGATCCTTGACCGAGCAATCGGCGAGCTTCCCGGGCAGGTGTGAGTTCTCGAGCGCCGACTTGCGCCGCGTCAGATCACGCGCGTTACGCGCAGCCTCACGCGCCCGCGAGGCCTGAACGGACTTGCCGATCACGGCCCGCGCCTCGGTCGGATTCTCTTCGAGGAACTCGGCCAGGCCGGCGTTCACGATCGACTCGACAAAGCCGGCCATGCCAGGGTTTCCAAGCTTCGTCTTCGTCTGCCCCTCGAATTGGGGATCGCGCAACTTCGCAGAGATAACGGCGGTAAGGCCCTCACGCACGTCCTCGCCGGTTAGGTTGTCGTCCTTCTCACGCAGCATCGCGTGATCGCGTGCGTACTTGTTGATCGTCCGCGTCAAGGCCGAGCGAAACCCGGACAGGTGGCTGCCACCCTCGTGGGTGTTGATGTTGTTGGCGAACGAGAAGATGGACTCCTGGTAGGACGAGTTCCACTGCATCGCGACCTCGACCGCTCCCTCGTCGCTCTCGCCCGAGAAGAAGACGATCTTCTTGCCGACCGGCTCCTTGTTCTGGTTGAGGTACGCAACGAAGTCCTCGATGCCGCCCTCGTAGCGAAACTCGGCCTTGTAGCCGGCGCCTCGCTCGTCGGTGAGGGAGATCAGCAGCCCGCGCGTCAGGAATGCGGTTTCGCGCAGCCGCTCCTCGAGCGTGCGGACGTTGAAGTCGACGGCTTCAAAGATTTCTGGGTCGGCTAGGAAGGTCACCGTGGTTCCGGTCGGCTCGCTCTTGCCGAGCGGCCGCCCTTTCACGATCGGACCCTGCGGCGCGCCGCGCGCGCACTCCTGGGTCCAGGCGTGGCCGTCGCGACGGACCTCGACGACGAGCCGCTCGGACAGCGCGTTTACGACGGAGAGGCCGACGCCGTGCAGGCCACCGGACACCTTGTAGCCACCGCCGTCGCCGAACTTGCCGCCTGAGTGCAGCGTCGTCAGAACGACCTCGAGCGCCGGGCGGCCCTCCTTCTCCATCAGATCGACGGGGATCCCGCGCCCGTCATCGACGACCGTGACCATGTTGTCAGAGCCGATCGTGACCGTGACGCTGGTGCAGAAGCCTGCAAGCGCCTCGTCCACAGAGTTGTCCACCACCTCGTACACAAGATGGTGCAGCCCCCGCTCACCAGTGGAGCCGATGTACATCCCGGGGCGCTTGCGGACGGCCTCCAGCCCCTCGAGGACGGTGATGTCCTTCGCGTCGTAGTCGGCGCCGATGCGCTTCTTACTGCTGGCCAAACACCCTCCAATGACGTGGCAAAGCCCCGGTGGCCGGTCCTACCTCACCGGTCCGGGGCGCGTGTGATCCGTTTACAGAACAATAGCACACGAGAACCCCCCCGAGCACCCGTCTTGGGCCACAAAAGGCCTGCAAATCCGCGCAAAGCGGGGCTCATTTAGGAGCTTCGCGCGCCATCCGCCCGAACCCGCAGCGAGCGCAGTCGTGAGTCCCCCAGCGCGGCGTTCAGCGCGGCGACAAGCGTTGGTCCCATGAGCTCGATCTCGGCCGCCCAGACGGACTCATCGCACGCCACTTCG
Organism: Solirubrobacteraceae bacterium; assembly: GCA_049512455.1. Taxonomy (GTDB): domain Bacteria; phylum Actinomycetota; class Thermoleophilia; order Solirubrobacterales; family Solirubrobacteraceae; genus Palsa-513. The sequence continues at coordinate 154,503 of JBEKXB010000003.1, forward strand.
AGCACGCCTGAGCGTTCGCCGACCGGGCTTGCATGCGCTGCGAGTGCGACTCCGACGACGTTTGCCCAGCAGGCCTGGACCGCCGCGAGCGTGCTCGCTGGGGCTATCCGCTCGCCGAACGCCGCAAGTGACTCCGCTACCGGCCGCAGCGCGCGCCGGCTCACGGTGCCAGTGCGGCGACGAGCGGCTCCACAGCGACATGCGTCACCCCACCACGATCCCAGTTTGGGACGTGTTCGAGCTCGGTTGCAGTAACCACCGCTTGGCCGCGGCGACCGAGGGTTTCCGCGAGGCGGACGCGCCGGGAGCCATCAAGCTCGCTCATCACGTCGTCGAGCAGCATCAGCGGCGGCCGTTCGCGCGTGGCGTCAAGCGCGTCTCGCTCGGCGAGGAGCAGTGCGAGGAGGGCAAGCCGCTGCTCGCCCTGCGAGCCATACGCTCGCAGATTGCGGCCGTCGCGCCGCATCGAGAGGTCGTCGCGGTGTGGTCCATGCGTCGTGTATCCCCGCGTCAGGTCCGTGGCAATGGCGGCGGCGATCTCCGCGGCGAGGCCCTCGACGTCGCCCGCCAGGCAGCGCGAGCGATACGACAGCTGCACGACGCCGTCGAGACCGAGCGCCTGGGCGTGGTCGGCGAAGTGGCCGGCAACGGCGTCGCTCGCGCGAGCCCTGTCGGCGGCCAGCTTAATGCCGTGCGTCGCGAGCTCCAGATCCCACGGCTGCAGGGCCCGCGCCTCTGCGCGGCCGCTGCGGACCCGTTGCAGCAGCGCGTTGCGTTGCGCGAGCGCATCGCGGTAGCTCCGCCGCGTTGCCGCGCGTGCTGGCCACAGCGCCGCGACGAGCTGGTCGAGATGTGCTCGCCGTAGCCGCGGGCCACCCTTGACGAGCTCGAGTCGGTCGGGCGAGAAGACGCTCACGAGTGGCCGATGCGCAGCCTCGAGCAACCGCTCGACGGGCGCGCCGTCGAGCGTAAGCCGCTTTGGCTCGCCCGGCGCGAACCCGACAGCAAGCTCGTGCTGCCCGGCGGCGTCGCAGCCCTGCAGCACGACGCGTGTGGCTGGCGCGCCGAAGCGCACCACCTCTCGCTCATTCGCTGTCCTGAACGACCGCGCCGTGCACGCGAAGTAGAGCGCCTCCAGGAGGCTCGTCTTGCCGCTTCCGTTGGCGCCATGCACAACCGTCAGGCCCTCCCCAAACGCCACCTCGGCGTGTTGGTAGCAGCGGAAGTCGCGCAGGCGCAGGCGCTCGACCCGCACGGGGTCTCAGGTGCCCAGACGAATCGGCATCACCAAGTAGACGAAGCCGCTCCCGTCGGCAGACTCGATCAAGCCTGGGCGCAGTGGGCTGGTGAGCTTGATCAGCACCTCGTCGGATTCGAGGCTCTCGAGACCATCACGAAAGAACTCCGGGTTGAACCCGATCTCGAACGGCTGGCCAGCAAACGGGATCGGCAACGTCTCGTGGGCTTCGCCGATATCCGGTGTCTGCGCCGAGACGCGCAGCTCTCCCTCGCTGAACGCGAGGCGCAGCGGCGCATTCTTCTGCGCCAGCAGACTGACCCGGCGCACGATCTCGGCGAGCTCTTCCCGCGCCACGCGCAACTCGTGCTCTGCGCTGTCAGGAAGGAGCTGCTGGTAGTTGGGAAACTGGCCGTCGATCAGGCGAGATGACAGGACAACCGTGGGATCGTCTGCGGCGTCATCGCCCAGCGTGAACACGATCTGGTTGTCGCGCCTTGCGATGCCGATCTTCTTCGCTCCGCTCAGTGTCGCGATGCGCGCGAGCTCCTGCAATGCGCGCGCTGGGACGTTTGCCTCGAACGGCGCGCTCACCACGCTGGTCAGCGGTGTCGTCTTCACGCTGAGGCGGTACGAATCGGTTGCGACCATGCGTAGCGACGAGTCGGATGCCAGCACGAGGATGCCGGTCAGGATCGGGCGTGTGTCGTCACGTGAAGCCGAGCGTGCTACTCGCGCAACAGTTTCGACGAATGGCCCTACTTCCAGTTCGAGGCTGGGGCCCTCACCATGGTCGGGAAGGCGCGGAAAGTCCTCGCTCCGCAGCGTACGTAGGTGTACGACGGCAGAGCCTGAGACGATCTCGACGTCTTGCTGCTCGGCGCGGACTTCAATGGTGACGTCCGCGTCCGGCAGCATGCGCACGATATCGAGTAGTAGGCGTGCGGGGAGAACGACCATGCCTGGTGCGGAGACGTCTGCCGAAAGGCGTAGCCGTAGGCCAATCTCCATGTCAGTCGCACGAACCTCGAGGTAGCCCTCGCTGGCCTCGAGTTGGACTCCGGAAAGCGCTTGTACGGCGCTCCGCGTTGACGCCACGCGCGTTGCCGTCTGTAGCTCGGTGAGAAGGCTTAGTGTTGGAAGAGCGACTTTCATTCCATCTACGATCGACTGTTGGTACTAAGAGACGTAGGTGCTGTGATCCTGTGCGTAGCGGGTCAATGGTCGCACGGAATGGGGACGATGCTGCGTTCGAGCTGTGAAGAGCATGTTGATAAGGCTGTGATCACGCTGCATGGGTGAGGTGTGTAGTTAGCGCCTCGACGTCTGCGAAGGCAGCGGGGGCTGTGGCGATCTCTGTTGCAACGCGGCGGCAGGCGTGCAAGACGGTCGTATGGTCGCGGCCGGCGAACGCGCGGCCAATGTGTGGCAGCGAGTGATTGGTGAGCTCGCGGGACAGATACATTGCAACCTGTCGCGCCCACGTTGCCGTTTCAGCACGCGAGCGGGAGAGTAAGGCAGCCAGTGAGATTTCGAAGTACGCACACGCTGCCTGTTGGACTGCATCGATTGTGACTGCATCGCCTGCGGTCGGTGCTACGCCGAGGCGGGCGAGCGCTTCGTGTGCAAGAGCAGCATCGAGCGGCCGCGCCTGAAGCGAGGCAAAGGCGACGACGCGGATCAGAGCGCCCTCGAGCGCCCGGATGTTGGTTGTCACGGTCTCGGCAAGGAGGGCAAGGGCGTCGTCGTTGATGCGTATGCCGTCGTATGCAGCGCGCTTGCGCAGGATGGCGAGCCGAGTGGCGTGGTCCGGGCGCTCGATGTCGGTGATGAGACCGGACGCAAAGCGCTCGCGAAGGCGGTATTCGATCCCGGCGAGATCTCCCGGCAGGCGGTCGCAGCTAACAACGAGTTGACTGCCGGCGTCGTACAGCGTGTTGAAGGTGTGAAACATCTCCTCTTCGCTGCGCGCCTTGCGCTCGAGGAACTCGACGTCATCGATGAGCAGGACGTCGACGCCGCGAAAGCGTGCCTTGAACGGCTCGGTGTCGTGTGCCGCGAGCGCCGCGAGAAACGCGTTGGTGAAGTCTTCAGCGGTCGCGTAGCGCACTGTGAGGCCGCCCCCGAAGGCCTTGATGTAGTTGCCGATGGCGTGCAGCAGGTGCGTCTTGCCAAGGCCTGGGGGTCCGTAGATGAAGAGGGGGTTGTAGGCCTGCGTGGGCATCTCGGCCACCGACAGAGCCGCTGCGTGGGCGAGGCGGTTGGATGTGCCGATGACGAACTGCTCGAACGTGTACTTGGGATTGAGCGGTGTCTCGGCACGGGCCCGGGGAGATGGCACAAGTGATGTGGGCGCGTCGCCCGCGAGCGCCACGCGCACGGTGATGTCTCGTCCAAGGACGGAGGCGCTGGCCATCGCCAACGCCGGACCGAGGCGGTCTGCCGCCCAGGCTGCGACAGCGGGAGGTCCGTCGAGCACAAGCGTGTCGCGATCCAGCGAGACGCAGCGCAGCGGTGCCAGCCAGAGGCCGTAGGTGCGATCACCGAGGGACTCGCGCAGTGCGGTCTGGATGTCACGCCAGGACTGCTCGAGGTTTTCCGGCACGACGCGCGCAGTCCTCCCGTGAAGGGTGAAGTCGTCACGATGGTGGGGAAGAAGCGGCTGATCCCCGGAGAAGGCGAATATAGCAACGCGCAAGGGGTGCCTCGCGCTGGCAGGACGCATTTGGCGAGAAAATGGTTCCGCACCGCTCGGCGCGAGGCGAAGGGACTCTGCCGCTATACTCGCGGGCGCACGGCCGTTGTGGCGCCGTGGTCCTCGCATGAAGCGCACGTATCAGCCGAAGAAGCGTAAGCGTGCCCGCACCCACGGGTTCCGTGCCCGCATGCGCACGCGCGCTGGCAAATTGACGCTCAAGCGCCGTCGCGCCAAGGGCCGCAAGCGACTCACGGTCTAGTGGCCGAGCGCCGGCACGGCACGGCCACGCAACGGGCTACGGGGCGACTGTCGCGGAGCGCCGAATTCGATCGTGTTTACCGGCAGGGCCGGTCGGTCGCAAACCGCTACCTCGTCCTGTACGCGTTCCCGCGCGGCGGCGCCGAAGCGTCGCGGGTGGGCTTGTCGGTTGGGCGGAAGGTCGGCGGCGCTGTGGAGCGCAATCGCGTCAAACGGTTGCTGCGCGAGGCCTGGGCAGAGCACGCCGACGCGGTCCCGTCAGGCCAGGACATCGTCCTTGTCGCGCGTGCACCAGCGCACGAGCTCGCGGAGTCACGAGGTCTCGAGGGCTTTGGCGACGCGCTGGTCGAGCTGCTCTCCAAGGCGCGGCAGCAGGGCGGCGGCGGAGCCCCATGAGGCGCGTCGCGCGTGAGGTCGCCGTGGTGCCGCTGCTCGCTTATCAGCGACTGGTCTCGCCGTTGCTTGCCCCGCGGTGTCGCTACGAGCCGAGCTGCTCGCGCTACGCGGTGCAAGCGATCCGCGAGTTCGGCATACTGCGCGGACTCGTGCTCGCGTGCTGGCGGGTGCTGCGCTGTAATCCCTTCAGCGACGGGGGCTTCGACCCGGTCTCCGCGCAGCGGCTGTTCCACGCTCCGCAGGCACGAGGCTGACGAGTGACGAGCTGCCAATGATCCTCGCGAACATCATCGAAAGCGCCTTCGGGCCACTGATCACCGTCTTCGAGCAGGTCCTCATCGGTGCCCATGACGTCTTCGGTGGCAGTTGGGGCTGGGCGATCATCGGGCTGACGATCGTGATCCGCATCGTCACGTTGCCGATCATGATCAAGCAGTTCCGCAGCATGGCGAAGATGCAGCTGCACATGCCGGAGCTGAACCGGATCAAGGCGCGCTACAAGGACGACAAGCAGCGCCAGAGCGAAGAGATGATGAAGTACTACAAGGAACAGGGTGTCAACCCGCTGGCCTCCTGCCTGCCGCTGCTGATCCAGTTCCCGGTTCTCATCTCGCTGTTCTACATGCTGCGGACCGACCTGAAGCAGAAGATCTGCGGCCCGGAGATCTTGGCGCGCAAGATCTCGACCAAGGCGCTGGCGAACATCGGCTGCAGTTCGCTGAAGCACGACTCCGCAAGCTTCCTGTTCATCCACGACATCACGATGAAGGCGACCGGAGCGGCGCTGATCGTGCTGGTCGTGCTGTACATCGCGACGATGCTCGCCACGTCGTATTTCTCGAGCCAGTCGATGGAGCGCAACCAGCGGTTGATGATGCTCATCCTGCCGCTGGTCTTTGTCGTGATCATCTACCGCTATCCGGCCGGCCTGTTGCTCTACTGGATCACCACCAACCTCACGCAGATCCCGTTGCAGTGGTACGCACGTCGCCGCGTTGGCACCGCACCGCCCGTAGTGCCCGCGGAGGCGATCGGAAACGGACGGGGGTCGGCGCGTTCCGCGCGCGCCAGCGTCAGGACGGCACCGGCCCGCACCGGCCCGCCGCGCCAGCCGCCGCGCAAGCGCAAGAAGCGCTCCGGGCGCAGGCGTTGAGCGGGGGCGTCGGCGGCGGAGCGTGAGATGACGGACGACGACGACGAGATCAGCCCGAGCGAGGCATTGCGCGAGCTGCTGGAGCTGTTGGTCGATGCCTTCGGCCTCGACGCGGAGGTCGTCGTCGATGAGCACGACGGGGTGCTGCGCGGAGCGGTGAACGGCGCGGGGGCGGACGCCCTGGTCGGCGAGGGCGGCGGTGTGATCGACGCAATTCAGCACCTGGCGCAGCGCGTCGTGCTGCGTGGCGGGGAGGGGCTGCGAGTGCTCGTGGACGCTGCGGGCTATCGCGAGCGCCGTGAGGGCGAGTTGCGGGCCGACGCGGACCGTGCGGCGGACGTAGCGGTCAGCGAGCAGCGGCCCGTCGCCCTGGCGCTGATGCCGGCCGCGGAGCGGCGGTTTGTGCACGAGTACTTGCGCGAGCGCGGTGACGTCACAACTCACAGCGAGGGCGACGAGCCCCGCCGCCGGCTCGTTGTGTCGCCGCCCGGGGTCTGAGCGCACGCCGCTCCGTTTCACGTTTTTCTTGGCGGTGAAACAGCGTCCGGTCGCCGTGCCACACTCGCCGGCATGACGTCCCTGACCCCATTCGAGGAGGGTGTGATCGTCGGAATCCTCATCGGCGAGGGCTCGTTCGGTGGCGACGGGAAGCAGCCGCAGGTGACGCTCCGAATGCACGTCCGGCACGAGACGCTGTTTCGCTGGCTCGTCGCGCGGATCCCGCGCAGCCGGCTCTACGGTCCCTACGGCCACGGCGGACGCAGCTATTACCAGTGGATGGCACGAGGTGTCGTGCTCGTGGAAGACGTCCTTCCGTTGCTGGAGCGGCACCTGTCGAGCGAGCTCGACGACTACGCCGCGGGCCGGCTCGGCGACATGCGCCAGCGCTACGCCGAGCAAATCGCACGCCTCCGCCGCGCGGCGTGAGCGTCGCGGACCGCGTCGGCGGGCTCGCGCTCGAACACAGCCTCCCGGTGGACGCGGCCCGGCAGCTCCTCGCCCTGGTCGAGCTGCTGGCAGCGGATCCCCTTGCCCCAACCGCCATCACGGCGCCCGACCGCTCGATCGACGTTCACATCGCCGACTCGCTCAGCGCGCTCGCCATCCCCGAGGTGCGCCGCGCGCGGCGAATCGCCGACATCGGGTCCGGGGCGGGTCTGCCGGGCCTCGTCCTGGCGATCGCCTTGCCGGCAGCGAGGGTCACGCTGCTCGAAAGCGTGCAGCGCAAGTGCGCCTTCCTCGAGCGCGCGAAGGCGCTGGCGGGAGCCGACAACGCGGTGGTCGTGCGCTGCCGCGCTGAGGCCTGGCGGGAGGGCAGCGACCGGCATGACCTGGTCACCGCGCGCGCCGTGGCTCCGCTCGCAGTGCTCTGCGAGTACGCCGCTCCGCTGCTCGCCACGGGCGGGCAGCTCGTCGCCTGGAAGGCCGACGTGTCCGACGCAGAACGGCTCGCCGGCGAGCGGGCCGCGCCAGAGGTTGGCCTGGAGCTCACGGCTGTGGTCCGCACTGCGCCATATGCTGGAAGCGCGGACCATCGCCTTTTCATGTACACCAAGATCGCCGACACCCCCGGTCGTTTTCCGCGTCGCCCCGGCATGGCTCGCAAGCATCCGCTCGGCGGCCCACGGTGAGCGTGAGAGGGCTGGCGTCTGACGTGTTCGCTCGCCGACCCAAGCCGCTCCCGGGACTCGCCGGTCGGGCGCTCGCCGAGGATCCTCAGGGGCCGGTGATCGGGCCTCAGCGCGCCAGCGCGCCTCAGCGCGCTAGCGTGTCCGCTGTGAGGGTGTTCGCGATCGCCAACCAGAAGGGCGGAGTTGGCAAGACGACGACCGCGGTCAATCTCGCTGCTGCCGTCGCAGCGGCGGGCTATGACGCGTTGATTGTCGACATCGACCCGCAGGCGAACGCGACCGTCGGACTGGGCCAGCCTCGCACCCTCTCGCCAAACGTCTACGACGTCCTGTGCGGGGAGTGCGATGCCGCGCGCGCGGTCCACGAAACGCCGGTCGATCGCCTGTGGCTGATGCCGGCCGGCGGCGATCTCGTCGGAGCGTCCGTCGAGCTGCCCTCCATCGCGCGGTCCGAGCGGCGCTTGCGCGATGCGCTCGTCCCACTGCGCGAGCGTTTCGCGTTCATCCTGATCGACTGTCCGCCTTCGCTCGGCCCGCTCACGGTCAATGCGCTCGTCGCCGCCGACCGGGTGATCGTCCCGGTGCAGACGGAGTACTACGCGCTCGAAGGGCTCGCGCAGGTGCTCGACACGATCAGCCTGATCCAGCGCGAGTTCAACCCGCGTCTCACGGTCGCGGGGATGCTGCTCACGATGCACGACAACCGCACCCGCCTCGGTCGCGACGTGGAGCGAGATGTGCGCGAGCACTTTCCCGGCTTGGTCTTCGACACCGTCATACCGCGCAACATCCGCCTCAGCGAGGCTCCGAGCTTCGGCGTCCCGGTGACGCTGCACGATCCATTCTGCGCCGGATCGGAAGCCTACGTGGCGCTTGCCCGCGAGGTGGCCGCGGGTGGTTAGTAGGCCTGACGGCGCGCCAGAGGCGCCTCTAGGGCCATCGGGCGGACGCCACCGCGGAATGGGCCGCGGCCTCTCGGCGATCCTCTCGGTATCGCCGTCGTCGGTCGCAGAGGGCGACGATCTACGCGAGCTCGCCGTGGAGTTGATCGCGCCAAACCCACACCAGCCGCGCCGGAATTTCGACGATGACGGGCTGGCCGGTCTCGCCGGCTCGCTGCGCGCGCGGGGGGTGCTGCAGCCGATCCTGGTCCGACCCAAGCCGGGCGGGACGTACGAGCTGATCGCCGGCGAGCGCCGCTGGCGCGCAGCGCGGCTCGCAGGCTTGGAGATGATCCCGGCACTCGTGCGCCCACGCGACGACGCGGAGTCGCTCGAGCTGGCGCTGATCGAGAACATGGCTCGCGAAGACCTCAACCCGGTGGAGGAGGCTCGCGCGTGCGCGGCGCTCGTCGAAGAGCTTGGCCTGACGCGCGAGGAAGTCGGCCTGCGTGTCGGCCGCAGCCGCGTCGCCGTGTCGAACCTGCTGCGACTCCTCGACCTGCCAGATGAGGCGCTGGCGCTGGTCGAGGCGGGCACCCTCAGCGAGGGCCATGGTCGCGCCCTGCTCCTCGCGGGGGACCACGACGTGCGCAGGGCGCTTGCCCGCCGCGCCGCCGCGGAGCAGTGGTCGGTGCGCACGCTCGAGCAGCGTGCACGCGACGCCGCTGCCGACAAGCCACGGTCGGCCGCCGCGCCGAGCTCGCGCGCGACACACCCCGATCAGACCGACGCCTGCGCCACGATCGCCGACACCCTGTCCGGGGCGCTCGGCGCTGACGTGCGTGTCGTCGTCGCCCGCGGTGGCGGCTACCGCGCCGAGCTGCGCTTCGCCACTCCCCAAGAGGCCGTCGACCTCGCTGGGCGCGTGCGGTCCGCGCGCCCCCGCTAGAATCGCGGCCTGTCGCGGGCGATTAGCTCAGTCGGTTAGAGCGCTTCTCTGATAAGGAAGAGGTCCCAGGTTCGAGTCCTGGATCGCCCACTGCGCCGGCGCCTGCAAACGGAGGCCTTAGCTTAGCGCTTGTGCGTAGTGCGACACGCGTCGGTAATCGCGCCCAATGGAAGCGCTATGGAAGCGCAGGCGCCGATTATTGGCGTGGCCGGTCGGGAGCCCCCCCAAGCGCCAGCAGCTCGGACGGCCGCACGGGGGTGAGAGCCTCGGCCAGTCGCGCGAGCGTCGTGATGCTCGGCGGGCGCTCGGCCCGCTCGACTCCGCCGATCCTTCAAAGACCCGTCCGGGTAGCGGACCTAGACGACGTCGGCGACGTAGCTGCCGCCCGCGACTCCACTGTGCTCAACCGTGACGCCCTCCGACTGGTCCCCAGGACGCACGAAGACGTATTGCCCGCTGTCATCGTCGGGCACATTCACGCGGTCGCCGGGCTAAAGCCTTCGCCGCCCACCACGGGCAACTTACCAGCGGCGTGACCGTAGCTCGTTTCGCACTGGTTGCGGACCGGATCAGGCACGTGCCGCTCCAACAGCGGGGCACGATCTGTTCGCGGCTGGCAGACTAGCTAGCCGAGCGGTCGCTCAACGTCTCGGCGCGCGCGAGCAGCTCAGACGGCCGCGCGTCGAGAGCTTCCGCGAGCCGCGCGAGCGTCAGGACAGTCGGCCGGCGTTCGGCGCGCGTGACACCACCGATGTAGTTGCGGTGGACCCCACTCTCAAGCCCGAGCCGTTCCTGCGACATCCCGAGTTCGTCGCGTCGCTCTCGGATCGCCTGTCCGAGCCCGACAAGCAGTGGATCGCGCTGTACCACGGCGGTCCACGATGCAGCCCAACCGTGTTAGCTTCTACAGCCCAACCGTGTTGCATGCTCGGCGAGTCGTGATTCTGACGGCGCTCTTCTTCGCAGTGCCTGCGTCGGCCGGCGCGCAAGGCGCCTCAGGGGCCTTCGACAGGGCGAACCAGCCGCCAGTCATAACCAACCCCGATGTCTACGTGAGCCAAGACATTGTGGGCGACGCCGATGTCTACATCGACTACGCGCTGGCGTGTCCGAATGGATCGCCAGAGCCGACAACCGTCACGCTCATCGCCCCACTCGGCAAGCTCATCAACACGCTGAGCGATCCGTGTGAAGGCACATTGACGCCCAATGCGGAGAACGACTCGTTCGGGCAATGGGAGATCGCGACATTCGCCGGCATCCGTGACGAGCCCGGCTTCCTCACGCTGCCAGTGACCTCGACCGATGAGAACCCGGGCATCTCACTCGGCTGGGTCGGCGGAGGCTACTTTGCTGCCGCGCCTTTCGAATACCAAGTCAGTGTCGGTGGCCAGGCGATCGCCGAGCAGGCGTTAACGATCCAGTACGTAGACAACTCGGACACCGTCTCCGACGGCTGGCCTTATCCGTTGCGCCGTTGCCGGTCCTTCCGCGCGCGCTTCATACGTGGGACGATCCCGCTCAAGGCGAGTACCGACGTTAGCTGCGCAGCCGCCCGCGCCCTGATGAAGAAGGTCTTCTCCAGCTACGGCCAGAATCGGACGTTCAATGGTTGGCATTGTCTTGGGCCTCAGACGGCGGCCGCGGAATGCGTTGACGGAACCGCCAGGGTTGCCGCAGGAGGACTCTAGCCCGTCACCCGAGCGCGCTTGCGAACATTGCGTAGGGTTTTGGACGCAGCGCCGCAAGCAACCAAAGGGTGTCGCTCGACCCGCTGTCCACCGTTTCTAGACGCAGCGTCCGCGGGCACCCGGATCATGCCGTCGATGGCGTACACGGAGAAAGCTCGCGAGTTGCGGCGCTGCATCGCCTACCGTCGCTATGGCGAACCGTGTCGGGCGTGGGCGACTTGGGAGGACCCGCTGCAGCGATGCAACGTGCACGCCGGGCGCCACACGCGCGGACCGTGGACCGAGACTGCGAAGCAAAAGCGCCAGGCCCGCGCATTTGATCGCGGTGGCGTGGCAGTCGCAGACCGCGTGGCGCCGATTCACGCGTGAGAGCTTGCCGGCACGCCGTCCGCCGTGTCACTGCGCGGCGTACCGCTGGCCGCATCGGCCCGGCGGTGGGGCATGCCCGCCTCGTCGCTTCGCCTCCGTCTACGAGTCCTCACCGCGGGGTCGCTCGGGAGCCTTTCCGCCTGCCTCTGCGTCGCCGAGCTGCTCCACGAGTTTTGTCAGACCACGGAGCAGATCGGCGTGCTGGCGACCTGCCGACTCGCTTGAGTCGGCAGCGATCGCGACAGCGATGGCGGACGCTGCCGTCAAAATGCGCACCGTCTGGTCGCCATATCGCAACCGCAGCGGTCCCCTGGGTCGATCTCGGATCAACAGGCCAGAGGCAATCAGCGGCCGCACGAGATGTGACGTCGCGCCGTCGTTGACGCTCGTCGGGACAAGACCCGATGCGGCGATCGCCGTCGCGAGGTCCTTCTGGCGGGTTGGCCCGTGCGACGCGACGTAGATGACGATCCACAACCGCGCGGGGTGCCCGAGTGCGGCAAAAATGTCGTCCATCCGAGACCGACCCTATAACTTAGACAGTTTACAAGTTACGCCCGGGAGACATCTCACCGCACCCCTTGTCTGTAGTCTACGATCGTCTGGGAGTCGCTCCTAAGCCTGAAGAGCGAGCAGGCGCATCGACCAGGCTCGTAGCTTGCGCGCCCAACATGAATCGCTACTCCCACAGCCCACTCATCCAGCGGAAAACCACGGAAAGTGGGCACTTAAGTGCGCTGTCTGCGGAGTTTGGCGTGCGAGCCCGTTATACCGGCGGTCGTGGCAGCTCATGGTCCCCACGCCGCGAGGGAAGGAGTTTCCGATGACGCCTGAGGAGGAGAAGAGCAAGCGGGACTTGGTCGATGTTCTTCGGAGGTGTGGCGCCCTCCTCACTGGAGGCGACTACAAGCTGAAGAGCGGGCGCATCTCCCCGTACTTCGTGGACTTTGGTCAGATCCCGGACGGCGAGGGGCTGAGCGATCTTGGTCGGTGCTACGCGGAGAAGATCGTCAGGGAATTCGATGAGCAGGCTTACGACGTCGTGTTTGGTCCCGCGTACAAGGCGATCCCGATCGCAGTCGCGACAGTGATGGCGCTCGCCCAAGAATACGGGCTCAACAAACGCTACGCGTTTGACCGCAAGGCCGAGAAGTCCTACGGGGAGCGGAGTCGCTTTATCGGCGACAGACTCAACAGACCGGGCACTCGCGTGCTTGTCATCGACGACGTCTTTACTGACGGAGGCACCAAGGTGGACACGATCAAGCTTGTTGAGGCCGTCGAGGGCGTCAAGGTCGTTGGCGTAGTCGTCGGGGTCGACCGTAGCGAGAACGCGGAGGTTGTGAAGAGTTTTGAGCAGCTCACGAAGCTTCGCTTGACGTCTCTGTGCACGATCGATGACATCGATGCGGTTGTTCGTCAGCAGCGCGTCGCTGCGTAAGCGTCACTGAAGCCGCGTTGCCATACTCAGCTCGTAATGAGCGAGCGGCCGCCGCACCAACTGTTATCGGAGATTGCGAGTCAAGGGCTCGAAAAGCCCTCAACGGCGCGCCTTGTTGAGCTAGCTGAAGAGTGCGAGAGGTGCGCCGCCGCTTCTGGCGACGCTCGGTACGTAGTCCTCGAGCACGTGTTTCGCCTAGTGGTTGAGGCGTGGGAGGAAGATGGCGCCCTATCGGTCGCCGTCCTCGACGGGATCAACGAGGCCCTCCTAGCTGGTCTGCCGGTGGTACTCGCCGCCACTTCCGCTTCCGACGGGTACCGGAAGGCAAAGACGTTAGCCCGCAACATCCTCGAACCGCGAACAGCATGACCTCCATAGACGACCTCGCAACAGCCTTGGAGCGCGGACTCCACCAGAAGAATGTGGGAGCGCTGCTCAGAATCTCGATGGAGCTGGCAGCGCACGACGCAAACCCCGTCGCGCTCTACGTGGTCGCGAGCGTTCTAGGAGATCTCGATGCTAAGTGGGACAGCCGCCCTGTAAAGGAAGCGCAGACCGGAGCAGCCGAGAAGGATCTCCAGCCGCTTCTTCGCCTGCTGATCGCAGACATTCGCCGAAATGCCTCTGATGAGGTCCTCGCCGGGTCGATGAACCGCCTTGTGGCGAGGTTTATTGCGCTGCAAAACGAGGGAGCGCTCGGTTAGCAGGGTCCCCGAGTGGACACGCTTCCCGTGGAAGCCGCGTGGAAGCCTCAGCCGCCACGATCCGACCCTCAAACGCCTGCAGTCTGGAGCCCATGCGCCCGATTCCCCGCCACGTACCCGCAAACGACGCTCAGCCGCCTGTAGCTGCTCGCTCCTGATAAGGTCGGGGTGTGCTCGAGCAGCTCGGCGCACCGGCGTTTCCAGGAGTGGGAGCAGGCCGGCGTGTTCGCGGAGATCTGGCGCCAAGGGCTGTTGGAGTACGACAAGGTCGTCGGCATCGACTGGGCGTGGCTGGCCGCTGACGGCGCGATGACGAAGGCGCCCCTGGGTGGCGGGAAGACCGGTGCGAACCCGACAGACCGCGCGAA